>JOBE01000003.1 GCA_000717735.1 Streptomyces griseoluteus
CACCTCTCTATTCGTCGGCAGCGTCAGATGTGTATAAGAGACAGGGGCGGAGGCGTGGCCCGGGCCGTGGCCCGGGTCGTGGGCAGGGGAGGGTGCGGAAGAGTGGGTGGGCATAACTGAACTGTACGGGCCAGTTCAGTTGAACTCAAGAGTACAGTTGCGTTGGTAGGGTGGGCCCATGGACGACAAGGCCGGCAAGCCCGCCCCCACCGGTCCCCGCGCCGCCCGCAAGCGTCAGGCCGTCGTGCGGGCCGCCCGTGACCTCTTCCTGCGCGAGGGCTTCGGTGTCGGCATGGACGCCATCGCCGCCGAGGCGGGCGTCTCCAAGGTGACCGTCTACAACCACTTCGGCAGCAAGGAAGCCCTCTTCACCGCCGTCGTCGCCGGTGCCCTCGACGAGCCCCTGGCCGACGGCGGATCCGCCGGGGGACCCGACCTCGCGCGGCTCGTCGCGGCCGAGGGACCCGATGAACTGAAGGCCGCGCTCACCGAGGCCGGCCGCGCCTGGGGCCGGGCCGTGCGCGCCGACGCCGAGGGCCGCGCCCTGCGCACCCTCGTCGCCACCGAACTCCACCGCTTCCCCGAACTGGGCCGCGCCTGGCACGCGCACGGCCCCGCCGGCCACCACCCCGCCGTCGCCGACGCCCTGCGCACGCTCGCGGACCGGGGAAGCCTCGACATCCCCGACCTGGAGGTCGCCGTCCTCCAGCTCTACTCGCTGCTCGTCTTCCCGCAGATGGTGTTCGAGCAGTACGGGACGGAGCTCGGCGAGGAGCTGGGCGAGCGGCTGGTCGCCGACGGCGTCGAGATGTTCCTCCGCCGCTACTCCCCCGCCCCCTGACGGAGCCGGGCCAGGGTCGCGTCCAGGTCGTCCACCGCGCCCGCACCGCCCCGGTTGTACGGGAGCTTGCCGAGCATCAGGGCCATGCCGCAGGTGTTGGTGAGCGCAGAGAAGACGAGCCCGCCCGCGACGCCCGCCGAGAGCAGCTGGAACGCGGGGTGGACGAGGAGCCCGAGGGCGAGCCCGAGGAGGACGAGCGAAGCGGCGACCAGCCGGACCTGCCGGTCCATCGCCCACACCGGCTTCGCCGGGGCGCCCGCCGGGCGCTCGAGACCGTGACCGCGGGCGGCCCAGCCGCTCGTACCGCCGTCGAGGTCGTGGACGGTGACGCCGTGGGCTGCGAGCCGGGCGCAGGCGGTGGCCGAGCGGCCGCCGGACTGGCAGACGAGGAGCAGCCCGCCGCGGGCCGCCGCCTCCCGGAGCGCGGGAACGGCCTGGTCGAACCGGTCGAGCGGGACGTTGAGGGCGCCGGGCACGTGCCCGGAGGCGTACTCGCCGGGTGTGCGCACGTCGACGACGGTCAGTTCGGCCAGCCGGACGTGGGCCTGGTCGGGGTCGAGCCGGAGGGGTGCGTTCATGGCAGGTGTCATCCTTGGTCTTCGACGGGCCCCGTGCTGAAGAGTAAGTTACCCCCTGGGGTATCTGTGGAGGAGTAACTGTGGAACTCGATCTCGCGGGAGCGGAGCTCAAGGCGGTACTGAACCGACTGCGCCGGGCCCAGGGCCAGATCGCCGGAGTGATCCGGATGATCGAGGAGGGACGCGACTGCGAGGAGGTCGTGACCCAGCTCGCCGCCGCCTCGCGCGCCCTCGACCGGGCGGGCTTCGCGATCATCGCGACCGGCCTCCAGCAGTGCCTGACCGGCATCGAGGAAGGCCACGAGAACGGCGAGGACCGCGACGCGATGCGGGCTCGCCTGGAGAAGCTGTTCCTGTCCCTGGCATAGCAGGGCCCCCGGGGACAACCCCGGGGGCGCTGATCAGGTGTTGATCAGGTGTTGATCAGACGGTGTCCGCGAGGCCCTTCAGGCGCTTCGCGATCTTCGTGAGGCGGGCGCCCTGGTAGCGGGCGGCCTGGAGGACGTTCTCCGCCGGGGCGCCGTTGGCGGCCGGGTGCGCGGTGCCGTACGGGTTGCCGCCGGCCGCGTACACCGCCGGGTCCGTGAAGCCGGGTGAGACGATCACCGAGCCCCAGTGGTGGAAGGTGTTGTAGAGCGCGAGCAGCGTCGACTCGTTGCCGCCGTGCGGGTTGTGCGCGCTGGTGAAGGCGGTCGCGGGCCTGTCCGCCATGACGCCGCGCTGCCACAGCCCGCCCGTGGTGTCGATGTACTGCTTCAGCTGCGCCGCCACGTTGCCGAAGCGGGTCGGGGAGCCGAGCGCGTACGCGTCCGCCCACTCCAGGTCCTCGAGCGTCGCGGTCTCGACGTCACCGGTGGCGTCCACATGGGCCCGCCAGGCCGGGTTCGCGTCGATGGCGGTGTCGGGGGCCAGTTCGGGCACCCGGCGCAGGCGCACCTCTGCACCGGCCTTCTCGGCACCCTCGGCGACGGCCTGGGCGAGCTGGTGGACGGCACCGGTGGCCGAGTAGTAGATGACGGCGACGTTGACGGACATGGCGGACTCTCCTCAACCGGATTACTTTCCGTTTCTTGCAACCCCAAACGCTAAGCGGATCTCTATCCGTTTCGCAAGGGGGGCGGGTATGCTCGCATGAGAGAGCGCCCGGAGCCGCAACGACCGGAGCGCGAGCTGTACGAGCGAGAGCGGCCCGAACGGGGAGACGGGACGCGCGCCAAGGGCAGAGGAGCCGACAGATGAGCACGGAGAACCCGCAGGCCGGAGGCGCGGCGGCGGCGCCGCTGCTCGGGCTGCTCCCCACCGTCGGCGCCCCCGCCCCCGAGCGCGCCGACGCGGCCCGCAACCGGCGGAAGATCCTCGACGCGGCCGCCCGGATCGTCGCCGAGGACGGCCCCGACGCCGTCACCATGAACCAGGTCGCCCACGCCAGCGGCATCGGCGTCGGCACCGTCTACCGCCGCTTCGGCGACGTCTCCCAGCTCCTGTGGGCGCTCCTCGACGACCGCGAGCGCCAGTTCCAGGAGGCGTACATGAGCGGGCCGCCGCCGCTGGGGCCCGGCGCCCCCGCCGCCGAGCGGATCGACGCCTTCCTCGACGCGCTCGTCGACCGGGTCGGCGAACAGCGCGAGATCCTGCTCGCCGCCCACTCCGCCGCGCCCCGCGCCCGCTATCACAGCGGCGCGTACCGGGTGATGCACACGCACGTGGCCCTGCTGATCGGGCGCCTCAGGCCCGGCTCGGACAGCACGCTCCTGGCCCATCTGCTGCTCGCGCCGTTCTCCCCCGACGTCATGCACCACCTGACGGCCGAACAGGAACTGTCGGCGGACCGCCTGAAGGCGGGCGTACGGGAACTGCTCCGCCTGCGGGCCTGAGACGGCGGGGCCCGGCCCCCGCCCGTGCCGCCGTCCCGGCCCGGCCACCGCGGTCCCGCCCCGTCCACCCGTTGGAACCATCTGGACCGGGCCGCCCGGTGGAGCGCACGATCGCGCCATGACCAGTGATTCCAAGACCTTTCTGATCCTGCACGGCTACCAGAACCACCGGCCCGCCGGGCACTGGCAGCACTGGCTCGCAGGCCAGTTGCGGGAACGGGGGCACGACGTGCGGTACCCGCAGCTGCCCGAGGCCGACGCGCCGGTGCTCGGGGAGTGGCTCGCGGCCCTGGAGGCGCACGGGGAGCGGCCGGCCGAGGGGGAGTTCGTGGTCCTCGCGCACAGTCTGTCCGTGCTCCTCTGGCTGCGGGCCGGTGAGCGCCGGCCCGACGCCGACCGGGTGCTGCTCGTCGCCCCGCCCTCGCCGCCCGTGACCGCGTCGATTCCCGGGATCGCCGGCTTCGCCGACGGGCTCGACCTGGCGCAGAAGGGGCTCGCCGCGCGGCTCGTGTACGGCGACGGCGACCCGTACTGCCCCGAGGGCGCCGACCTGCACTACGGCGTCCCGCTCGGCCTCGACCTCGACCACGTACCGGGCGGCGAGCACCTCAACCCCGACTCGGGGTACGGGGAGTGGGCCTCGGTCCTGGAGTGGTGCGAGGACCCGACCGTACGGATCAAGGGCCGGTAGGACCGGTCACCGGCCGGCCGGAAGCCACCCCGTCGCCCGCGTCCCCGGCGGTAGGCTCCGCCGGATGTACCCGGAGACCGCACCGTACGACCTGGGCCTGCTCGACGTGGGCGACGGCAACCGTGTCCACTGGGAGGTCTCCGGCAACCCGGCGGGCCGGGCCGCGCTCGTCGTCCACGGCGGGCCGGGTTCCGGGTCGTCCCCGCACAGCCGGCGGTTCTTCGACCCGGAGGCGTACCGGCTCGTCCTCTTCGACCAGCGCGGCTGCGGCCGCTCCACCCCGCACGCGAGCGATCCGGCCGCCGACATGACGGTGAACACCACCGCGCACCTGGTCGCCGACATGGAGCGGCTGCGCGAGCACCTCGGGATCGATCGCTGGCTGCTGTTCGGCGGCTCCTGGGGATCGACCCTGATCCTGGCGTACGCCGAGGCCCATCCCGACCGGGTCTCCGCGATCGTGCTCGCCGGAGTGACCACCACCCGCCGCTCCGAGATCCAGTGGCTGTACGAGGGGGTCGGCCGCATCTTCCCCGAGGCACACGAGCGCTTCCGGGCCGGGGCGGATCGCCCGATGGGCGCCCCGGCCGCCGAGCTCGTCGCCGCCTACGCCGCCCTCATGGACCACCCCGACCCCGCCGTACGGCGGAAGGCCGCCGCCGACTGGTGCGCCTGGGAGGACGCCGTGCTCTCCCTGGAGGGCATGGGCACCCCGTACACCGACCGCGTGGACGACGCCCGGCTCGGCTTCGTCCGGATCTGCTCGCACTTCTTCGCGCACAACGCCTGGCTGGAGGAGGGGGCCCTGCTCCGGGACGCCCACCGGCTCGCCGGCATCCCCGGCGTCCTCGTCCACGGACGCGCCGACCTCGCCGGTCCCCTCACCACCGCCTGGGAGCTGGCTCGGGCCTGGCCCGACGCGGAGCTGCGAGTGGTCGGGGGCGCCGGTCACCTGGGCGGCGAGGAGACCCGGAGGCATCTGCTGACCGCCCTGGACGGCTTCGCGAAGGGGTGAATCCACCGGGCGGGCGGTCCGCCCCGGCGGGATGATCGGAGGTATGAGCCCCGAGATCCGTCTCGCCCAGCAGCCGGAGGCCGACGCCCTCCTCGGCCGGTCCCCGCTCGCCGCGCTCGTCGGCATGCTCCTCGACCAGCAGGTCCCGATGGAGTGGGCCTTCTCCGGGCCGTACACCATCGCCACCCGGCTCGGCGCGGACGATCTCGACGCGCACGAGATCGCCGCCCGGGACCCGGAGGAGTTCGCCGCGCTGCTCTCCGAGAAGCCCGCCGTGCACCGCTACCCGGGGTCGATGGCGCAGCGCGTGCAGCAGCTGTGCCGGTTCCTCGTCGAGGAGTACGGGGGCGACGCCGAGGCCGTCTGGGCGGACGCGGCCACGGGGAAGGAGCTGCTCGCGCGGCTCCAGGCGCTGCCCGGCTTCGGGAAGCAGAAGGCGCAGATCTTCCTGGCACTCCTTGGCAAGCGGTACGGGGTGCGGCCCACGGGCTGGCGGGAGGCGGCGGGGCCGTACGGCGAGCAGGGGTCGTACCGCTCGGCGGCCGACATCACCGGGCCGGAGTCGCTGGCGAAGGTGCGTGCGCACAAGCAGGAGATGAAGGCCGCCGCGAAGGCGGAGAAAGCCGCGAAAGCCGCCAAGGGCACTTAATCCTCCTGGAATTGATAATTCCACATTCCAATCCTGTTCCTTGCGAGAGGAATTGTGGAGAAGGTGTTCACAGAACGCCCGGCGGATCGCTAACTTCCCCTCAACCTCGTCCGTAACGGGAAGGACTTCTGTGAACGCTACCCAGCGCCGAGCCGCGGCCATTCTGGCCGCCGCCGCCCTCGCCACCCCTCTGGTCCTCTCCTCCCCGGCCACCGCCGGGCAGGACCCCACGGCCGCACCCGCCCGCGATGCCGCCAGGCTGGCGAAGAAGCTGGTCCGCGAAACGTCCGCACAGGACGCCTACAAGCACCTGCAGAAGTTCCAGGCGATATCCGACTCGGCCGGCGGCAACCGCGCCGCCGGCACGCTCGGGCACGACGCCTCGGCCGCGTACGTGTACACGCAGCTCAAGAAGGCCGGCTACGACGTCTCGTACGAGAAGTTCGACTTCATCTACACGGAGACGCTCACCGAGAAGGCCTCCGTCGTCGGCACCACGCCCCAGCCGCTCGACATCAGGGCGATGACGTACACCACGTCCACCCCCGTCGGCGGCATCACCGCCGCCCTCACGGCCGTGCCCGTCGACGCCGACGGCACCACCGGCTGCGAGCCGGGCGACTACGCCTCCGGCACCTTCACCGGGAAGATCGCGCTGATCAAGCGCGGCGGCTGCTCCTTCGCGATCAAGCAGCAGCAGGCCGCCGCGGCCGGGGCCGCCGCCGCCGTCATCTACAACAACGTCGCCGGCGCCCTCTCCGGCACCCTCAGCGAGCCGGGCGCCGGCAGGATCCCGACCGGCGGCATCAGCGAGGCCGAGGGCGACCGGCTCGCCGCCGACCTCGCGAACGGCCCGGTCTCGCTCGACCTGGAGATCCGCCAGCTCCAGGAGAAGCGCGTCACCAACAACGTCATCGCGGAGACGAAGGGCGGAAACGCCGCCAACACCGTGATGCTCGGCTCGCACCTCGACTCCGTCACCGCGGGCCCCGGCATCAACGACAACGGCTCCGGCTCCGCCGGTCTCCTCCAGGCCGCCCTGGAACTCGCCCAGTCGAAGGACAAGGTCCGCAACAAGGTCCGCTTCGCCTGGTGGTCGGCGGAGGAGGTCGGGCTCCTCGGCTCCAAGCACTACGTGAACAACCTGACGGCGCTCGACAGGAAGGAGATCAAGCTCTACCTCAACTTCGACATGATCGCCTCGCCGAACTACGGCCTGTTCGTGTACGACGGCGACAACTCGGACGGCGTCGGCGCGGACCCGGGCCCGGAGGGCTCGGCCCAACTGGAGCGCGACATCACCGACTTCATGGACCGGCGCGGAGTCCCGCACGAGGGAACCGACTTCACCGGCCGCTCCGACTACGGCCCGTTCATCGCGGTCGGCATCCCCTCCGGCGGCACCTTCACCGGCGCCGAGGGCGTCAAGACCGCCGCCCAGGCCGCCAAGTACGGGGGCGAGGCGGGTGTCGCGTACGACGTGAACTACCACGCCGCGGGCGACGACCTCAGCAACGTCAACATGACGGCCTTCGACGTGAACATCGACGTCATCGCCAACGCCGTGGGCACCTACGCCCACGACATCTCCTCGCTGCGCAAGCCGGTCGTCTCCGTCCCGACCGAGGGCGACGCGGGCAGCGGCGGTGGCCTGCACGACGACCACCACGAGGTCACCGAGTAGTCACCGCCTCCGGCGGGCCGTCCCGAAGACCGAGCGGCTGATCTCCCGGCCCAGCTGGGTGCCGATCGACCGGGCCAGGGACGTGAAGATCCCGCTGCCCACCACCTGTTCGGCCAGCGAGGGCTCCTCCTTCTCCCGGGGAGCCCTCGCCCCCTTCCGCGCCTCGGAGGCCTCCTTCTCGGCCTCCTCCGCCGCCACCGCCTCCAGCGCCGCCGCCTCCGCCGCCCGCTGCTCGGCCGTCAGCCTCTCGTACGCCGACTCCCGGTCCACCGCCTCCGCGTACCGCCCGTGGAGCGGCGAACCCTTCACCGCCGCGTCCAGGGCCGCCGCGTCGATCGGAGCCATCAGCGACTCGGGCGCCCGCAGCCGGGTCGCCGCCACCGGGGTCGGGGCGCCCCTCTCGCTCAGTACGGTGACCACCGCCTCGCCCGTACCGAGGCCCGTGAGCACCTCCTCCAGGTCGTACGGCGACTTCGGGAACGTCCGTACGGTCGCCTTGAGGGCCTTCGCGTCGTCCGGGGTGAAGGCGCGCAGCGCGTGCTGCACCCGGTTGCCGAGCTGGGCGAGCACGTCGGAGGGAACGTCCTTCGGGGTCTGCGTCACGAAGAACACGCCGACCCCCTTCGAGCGGATCAGCCGCACCGTCTGGGTGATCGCTTCCAGGAACGCCTTCGACGCCCCGTCGAAGAGCAGATGCGCCTCGTCGAAGAAGAAGACCAGCTTCGGCTTCTCCAGGTCGCCGACCTCCGGAAGGTCGTGGAAGAGGTCCGCGAGCATCCACATCAGGAAGGTCGAGAAGAGCTGCGGCTTGTCCCGCACGGCCGGCAGCTCCAGGACCGAGACGATCCCGCGTCCGTCCGCCGCCGTCCGCAGGAACGCGGACGTGTCGAACTCCGGCTCCCCGAAGAAGCCGCCCGCGCCCTGCTGCTCGAAGGCCGTGAGCGCCCGCAGGATCACCCCGGCCGTCACCGTCGAGAGCCCGCCGATCCCCTTCAGCTCGGCCTTCCCGGTATCCGACACCAGGAAGGCCACCACCGCCCGCAGGTCCTTGAGGTCCACGAGCTCCAGGCCCTTGGAGTCCGCGTAGTGGAAGATCAGGCCGAGCGACTGCTCCTGCGTCCGGTTGAGCTGGAGCACCTTGGAGAGGAGTACGGGGCCGAAACCGGTCACCGTGGCGCGCACCGGGATGCCCGGGCCGGTACCGCCGAGGCCGTAGAACTCGCAGGGGAAGCCCTTCGCCTCCCAGGCCTGCCCGACCTGCGCGGCCCGCTCCCTGACCTTCGCGCCGTCCTCGCCGGGAGCCGCGACTCCGCAGACGTCCCCCTTGATGTCCGCGAGGAAGACCGGCACCCCGTGCGCCGACAGCTGCTCGGCGATCAGCTGGAGCGTCTTCGTCTTGCCGGTGCCCGTCGCGCCGGCCACCAGGCCGTGGCGATTGAGGACGGCCAGCGGGATGCGGACCGGCGCGTCCGGGTGACACACGCCGTCCCAGAGCAGGGCCCCCAGTTCGAGTGCTTCACCGTCGAAGGCGTATCCGGCGGCGATCTCGGCGGCGGGGCCGGGGAGGGTGGGCCCGGCCGCGGCTGCCGGGGCCGGGGCGGCTTGGGCGTCCTGCGGCTGCTCGTTCACACTCATGACGGCACCCCGATTTCCCTTATGTCATGGTTCGCACCAGCATCCCACCAGCCTCGCGTGGCTGCGCCGGGAGCCGCTCGCCCGGTAGGCTTTCCGTGTGATCTTCAAGCGCATCGGAAACGGAAAGCCGTATCCCGACCACGGCCGGGAAAGCACCCGGCAGTGGGCGGACGTCGCCCCGCGCCCGGTCCGCCTCGATCAGCTGGTCACCACCAAGGGCCAGCTGGACCTTGAGACGCTGCTCGCCGAGGACTCCACGTTCTACGGCGACCTCTTCGCGCACGTCGTGAAGTGGCAGGGCGATCTCTACCTCGAGGACGGACTGCACCGCGCGGTCCGCGCGGCGCTCCAGCAGCGCCAGGTGCTGCACGCCCGCGTCCTGGAAATGGACTGAGACGGCGCCGACCGGCACCGCTCCCACTGACCCTTTCGGGGTCAGTTCGCCCCCATCCGGACGCGATCACATGATCATCAAGTAGGCATCGCCGACGGGCGGCATTACGCTGCGTTCATGAGCATGCTCACTCCCCCCGGAATGGGCGGAAAGTACCGCATCACGGGGGACGTCTACCCGCGCATGCGCCGCCCCCATCGCCGGCGCAGGATCGTCCTCGCGGCAGCTGCCGCCGTGATCGTGCTCGGCGCGGCCGGCTGGGGCACGCTCCAGCTCGTCGACGTCTTCTCCGGCGAAGAGGGGAAGAAGACCACCGCCGGGAAGCAGACCGACTGCAAACCCGTCGCCAGGGCGACCACCGCGCCCGCCGCGACCCTCCCCAAGCCGGGCCAGATCACGGTCAACGTCTACAACGCGACCCCGCGCAGCGGTCTCGCCAAGACGACCGCGGACGAGCTCAAGAAGCGCGGGTTCAAGATCGGCAAGGTCGGGAACGCGCCCGCCGCCTACGACAAGAAGGTCCCCGGCGCCGGATTGCTCCTCGGTGCCACGACCGCCGCCAAGGGCGCCTTCCCGGTCCTCGGCACCCAGCTCAAGGGCGCCACGACCAAGACGGACACGCGGGGCACGGCGGACGTGGACCTGATCATCGGGACCGCCTTCAAGAACCTGGCCCCGAAAGCGACGGCGGACGCGGCCCTGGTCGCCCTGACCAAGCCCGCGCCCGTACCGACCGGAAAGTGCTGAGGAGCTCCTCGGGAAGCCGAGGAGCCACTTGGCGGAGCCGGCGCGACTTCTACTCGGCCGAGTCGGCGTGACGTCTACTCGGCGGAGCCGGCGTGACGTCTACTCGGCGGAGCCGGCGTGACGTCTACTCGGCGGAGCCGTACATGCGGTCGCCCGCGTCGCCCAGGCCCGGGACGATGTAGCCGTTCTCGTTGAGGCGCTCGTCGACCGAGGCCGTCACGACGGTGACCGGCGTGCCCGCGAGCTCGCGCTCCATGACCTCGACGCCCTCCGGGGCGGCGAGGAGCACGACCGCGGTCACGTCGTCCGCGCCGCGCTTGATGAGCTCCTGGATCGCCGCGACCAGCGTGCCACCCGTCGCCAGCATCGGGTCGAGGACGTACACCTGGCGGCCCGAGAGGTCCTCCGGCATCCGCGTGGCGTAGGTCGACGCCTCCAGCGTCTCCTCGTTGCGGATCATGCCGAGGAAGCCGACCTCGGCGGTCGGGAGCAGCCGGACCATGCCGTCGAGCATGCCGAGCCCTGCACGCAGGATCGGGACCACCAGCGGACGCGGGTGCGACAGCTTGACGCCGCTCGTGGCCGTGACGGGGGTCTCGATGTCGACCTGCTCGGTGCGGACGTCCCTGGTGGCCTCGTAGGCGAGCAGGGTGACCAGCTCGTCGGCGAGCCGACGGAAGGTCGCGGAGTCCGTGCGCTTGTCGCGCAGCGTGGTGAGCTTGTGGGCGACCAGCGGGTGATCGACGACGTGGAGACGCATGACTCAACAGTAGCCCGCCGCGCACTGGCGTCGACCCACGCCGCTGGGGGAAGGTGGGTGACACGGGGACCCAGCGATGGGGTGGAGTGTCCGATGCACGACCTTGCGAAGAAGCGCGGCGAGCCCCCCGAGGAACCTCGCCCGGAGACCGACGCGGAGCGCCGCAGGCGCCGCGCCCAGTTCCTGCGCGAGCTGAACGAGGCCAAGGCGCTGCGCGAGCGCGTGCAGCCGCGGCGCGCGCGGGCGGCCCGGATGCGCCAGGCGATGCGGATGCGCACCTTCCGCTGGTGAGGGCCGCCGGGCCACCACACCCGTCCCGCCCGCCCCTCCGCTGGTGAGCGGCCCCGGTCCGGCCCGCTGTGCGCCCCCTGCGCGCGCCGGGGTCGTACGCCCACCCGATCGCGGGGTCGTTCAGACTGATGCACGACGCAAGAGCAGAAGACCTCTCCTGCGGGCGTCGTTTCTGTCACGATGCCGATTGGGCGGGCATCAGGAGCGCGCCGCCGGAACGTCACACCTCTGATCAGTGGGAGAGAGTCAGGTGTACTTCGCCGCACTGCTCGCGCGCACCGAAGACGGGTGGGAAGCGAGCGACACGGAGCTCGACGACGTGGAGACCCTGTCGGATCTGACCGAGCTGGCCCGCGAGGCCTCGGACGACGACACGGTGATCGTCTTCATCGAGCAGGAGGACGCGTGGTTCGGGATCGTACGGATCGAGGGTGAGGAAGACCCTCGTATCTACGTCTCGGACGGCGCCGCCGCCGCCCGTTCCTCGTACGGGGAGATCCTCACCCGGGAGATCCTCGGCGACGACCTGGACGACATCGTCGACGAGCTCGAGTCGCTGGACCTGGACGGCACGGAGGACGGGGAGCCGCTCGACGGCGTCCCGGACGACGACGACGAGGAGACGAGCGTGGCCGCCGAGGCCGTGCCGGCCGCTCCGGTCGGCGACCGGCTGATCCTGGCGGACCTGGGCATGGCCCCGGCCGACCTCCTCGCGCTGGAGACCGACGCGCTCGCGGAGATCGCCGACGCGCTGGGCGCGGCCGAGGTCCTGGAGGCCGTCCGCTAGTGGCACACGCGGTACCCGGCCCCGACCCTGCGAGCGGGCCGCTCGGCGGCCCGTTCACGCCCGATCCCGTTCGGGACCCCTGGCGGGACGCCATGCGGCTCGCTCTCGCCGAGGCCGACGCGGCCGTGCCGGCCGGTGACGTACCGGTCGGCGCGGTCGTGCTCGCCCCCGACGGCTCGGTGATCGCCCGCGCGCACAACGAGCGGGAGGCGGTCGGCGACCCCACGGCGCACGCCGAGGTCCTCGCCCTCCGCCGGGCGGCCGCCGCGACCGGGGAGTGGCGCCTGACGGGGTGCACGCTCGTCGTGACCCTGGAGCCGTGCGTGATGTGCGCGGGCGCGCTCGTCCAGTCGCGGGTCGAGCGGGTGGTGTTCGGCGCCGTGGACGAGAAGGCGGGCGCGGCCGGTTCGCTCTGGGACCTCGTACGGGACCGCCGGCTCAACCACCGCCCCGAGGTGATCCACGGCGTGCTCGGCGAGGAGTGCGCGGAGCAGCTGACGGCCTTCTTCCGCACCCGCTGAACCCCCTCCTGACCTCCTCGGGGATACGGATTTCATCGCGGCGGCACTTTCGGCTAAGCTCTCTCTCGGTAGCGTGTCCGAGCGGCCGAAGGAGCTCGCCTCGAAAGCGAGTGTGGCGCAAGTCACCGAGGGTTCAAATCCCTCCGCTACCGCTTCGATCGAAGGGCCTGGTGCATCAGCACCGGGCCCTTCGGCGTATCCCCGTGTCCCCGAGCAGTGCGGGGCCGGTACGACGAAGGCCCCGGTACGCGCGCGTGGCGCGGCCGGGGCCTTCTCCGTAGGACGGGGGGAGCGGCATCGGGGGGACAAGCCGCTCCCCCCGATGAGAACCGGTCCTACCGGTCCTGCGCCGCAGTCAGGGGGAAGCTCGCGGCGCGGACCCCGCAGTGCGGGCCGGTTCCGAAGAGCCCTGCCGATTCCTGCCAGATCCGCCGGGCTCGACATCCATCCTGCTCGCCCGTCACCCTTCCGGGGGGCGGCAAAAGGCCTCGATCTCCGGGTCCTTGGTCCATAAAGCCTCGGTTAGAGTGGCGCGGTCGTACGGCGGGGGAACAGGGGAGGGCTGGGCAATGGCGCAAGCGAAGAAGGTCGCGTTGTACGCGGTCGTGGTCTTTGTGCTGTACACGATCATCAACTCCCCCGAGCGGGCGGCCGACCTTGTGGGCGTAGGGTTCGAGGGCATAGCCAGCGCCGCCCAGGGTGTCGGCGAGTTCATGACCGAACTCATCAATTAGGAGCCCTTCGTGATCCGCCATCTGGTCCTCTTCAAGCTCAACGAGGGCGTCACCCGTGACGAGCCGCGCGTCGTGGCCGGCGTCGAGGCGTTCCGCGCGCTCGGTGGGCAAATTCCCGAGCTGCGGTTCTGGGAGTGCGACTGGAACATCACGGACCGGCCGATCGCGTACGACTTCGCCATCAACTCGGCCGTCGAGGACACGGACGCGCTCCAGCGCTACCTGGACCACCCCGCGCACCAGGCCGGTGTGACCCAGTGGCGCGAGTTCGCGACCTGGGTGATCGCGGACTACGCCTTCTAGGGCCTGATCCCGAAGACAGGCCCTACTCCTCGTTCGTCCTGAGGCCCCCTGCCGTCGCGGCGGGGGGCTTTTCCGGTGCGTGACCTCGTGCGTGACCTCCCCTTTTTCCGCCATCATGCCCTCAACACGTCACTATGCGGTGCTTGCACACAGTGGACATGTCTTGTGATGCTATGACCGCTTTTGATGGATGAGTTGACCGTAGTTGACTCAGTCGACCAGCAAGACCAGCCAAAGGGGTGGCGTGAACGTGCCGGCCAGTACAGCGCCTCAAGTCCCGCCCCAGCACGAGGCAGGCGGCGTGGAGACCCCGCGCTCCCGCCCCCAGAGCACCCGTGGCGCCGACACCCGTGCCCTCACCCAGGTGCTCTTCGGGCAGCTCAAGAACCTGGAGGTGGGCACTCCGGAGCACCATCGGGTGCGCGGGGCCCTCATCGAGGCCAATCTGCCCCTCGTGCGGTACGCGGCGGCCCGCTTCCGTTCGCGCAACGAGCCGATGGAGGACGTCGTCCAGGTCGGCACCATCGGCCTGATCAATGCCATCGACCGCTTCGACCCCGACCGCGGCGTGCAGTTCCCGACCTTCGCCATGCCGACGGTCGTCGGCGAGATCAAGCGGTACTTCCGCGACAACGTACGCACCGTGCACGTGCCGCGCCGGCTCCATGAGCTCTGGGTCCAGGTCAACGGCGCCACCGAGGACCTGACGACCGCTCACGGCCGCTCGCCCACCACCGCCGAGATCGCCGAGCGGCTGCGGATCGGCGAGGACGAGGTGCTCGCCTGCATCGAAGCGGGACGCTCGTACCACGCCACCTCCCTCGAGGCCGCGCAGGAGGGCGACGGGCTGCCGGGGCTGCTCGACAGGCTCGGCTACGAGGACCCCGCGCTCGCCGGGGTCGAGCACCGCGACCTCGTCCGGCACCTGCTCGTCCAACTGCCCGAGCGGGAGCAGCGGATCCTGATGCTGCGCTACTACAGCAATCTGACGCAGTCACAGATCAGCCAGGAACTGGGCGTCTCCCAGATGCACGTGTCAAGGCTCCTCGCCCGCAGCTTCGCGCGTTTGAGATCCGCAAACAGGATCGAGGCGTAACCGGAACGGGTAGACCGGTTCGGAGCAGTTCTCCGCCGCCCCAAATGCCGTACACCCCTTGTTTCCTGCGGAAATGCCCCCTCATCTTGTCGACAAGTCACTACAGCGTGTTGCCGACATGTGACATTCTGCTGGAACCGAGTTTGCCGCAGCCCCGCCGCCGGTATTCAGGTGGAGGCTGCGTTCCTCAGATGGTCGCGGCCACCGCGACCGTCCGCGACCTCAAGGGGGTGGCATGTCCACAGAACTGGGCAGCTCGAAGGTGCTCACGCTCACGCCCGTTCCCGTGCCCACGCAGACGACGGCGCCGACCGCGACCGACAGCACGGAGACGCCCGACACCGCGCCCCCGCCGATGGTCGTCACCTCGGGCGCCCTCGACACGCGCACCCTCTCCCGCTCCCTCTTCCTGCGGCTGCGCGCCCTCGACACCGAAGGCGCCGCCGCCGACAGCCCGGAGCGGACCTACGTCCGCGACACCCTCATCGAGCTCAACCTCCCCCTCGTGCGGTACGCGGCGGCCCGCTTCCGCTCGCGCAACGAGCCGATGGAGGACATCGTCCAGGTCGGCACCATCGGCCTGATCAAGGCGATCGACCGCTTCGACTGCGAACGGGGCGTCGAGTTCCCCACCTTCGCGATGCCGACGGTCGTCGGCGAGATCAAGCGCTTCTTCCGGGACACCTCCTGGTCGGTGCGGGTGCCGCGCCGCCTCCAGGAGCTGCGGCTCGCGCTGACCAAGGCGAGCGACGAGCTGGCCCAGAAGCTGGACCGCTCCCCCACCGTGCCCGAACTCGCCGCCGTCCTCGGGGTGTCCGAGGAGGACGTCGTCGACGGCCTCGCCGTGGGCAACGCGTACACCGCCTCCTCGCTCGACTCCCCCTCGCCCGAGGACGACGGCGGCGAGGGCTCGCTCGCCGACCGCCTCGGCTACGAGGACACGGCGCTCGAAGGCGTCGAGTACCGCGAGTCGCTCAAGCCGCTGCTCGCCAAACTCCCGCCCCGGGAGCGGCAGATCATCATGCTGCGCTTCTTCGCCAACATGACCCAGTCGCAGATCGGCGAGGAGGTCGGCATCTCCCAGATGCACGTCTCGCGCCTGCTCACCCGCACCCTCGCCCAGCTGCGCGAAGGCCTCATCGCCGACTGACTTCCCTGAAAGCCCGGCTTTGTTGACGGTCCGTCAGCCACACTGGTGGCCATGAGGCCAACGAAGCCGGGACCGGGACTCGTCGTGGTGGCGCTCTGCCTCGGTGGAGCGCTGACCGCCTGTGGCGGCGGAGGAGACGGCGAGGGGTACGCGGCGGTCGGCGCCGGCCCCTCCCCGAAGGGCGCGGCCACCCCCTCGGGGGCGGTCACCCTGATCCCCCTGGACAGCCCCACGGCCAGCGGGACGACGTCCAGCACGTCGTCGCCGTCACCCCTACCCCCGGCCTCCTTCCCTCCCTCCACCGGTACTCCCGCGCCTACCCCTACGGACATGGTGACGGCTCCGGAGGCGGGACCGACGTCGTCCCCGGACCGGCCCGGTGCCGACAGCGGCGGTACGGCTCCCGGGACCGGCGGCAGCACCCCGCCCCGTACCCCTTCCGCGACTCCCCGGCCCACGCCCGGCACCGGCGGACCGGCACCGTCGCAGACCCCTGCTCCCACTCCCACTCCGGCGCCCACTCCCGCGCCCGCCCTGCTCACCGTCTCCGCGCCCGTGCTCGCGGACGGCGACCGGCGATGGTGCGAGCGGGTGACCGTCACCTTCCGGAACAGCGGCGGCACGGCGGCCCGGTCGGGCACGGTCACCTTCGCCACGCACGTCATCGGCGCCCTCGGTGTCCACTGGGCGACGGTCACCTCCAGCCGGCCGCTGCCCGCTCCGATCGCCGCCGGTGCGGCCAGGACGGAGACGTACACCGTGTGCGTGGACTCCTGGCGGGTGCCGCTGGGGATGCGGATCGACACCCGTCAGGTCACCGCTGCCTGGCAGTGACCGGGAAGCGCACGCCGGTCAGCCGTTCCGAGGCCTCCCACAGCCTGCGGCCCGTGTCGGGGTCGCCCGCCGCGTCCGAGAGGCGCACGCGGGTCGGCGCGCCCCGCAGTTCGGCCGGGCCGTCGGGGCCGATGAACTCGCCCCCTCGCACGTCCGGTGCGGTGGCCGCGTACAGCTGCGGCAGCGCGCCGCGCTCCGGGCGCTGGGCGAGCAGCGGGTTGCCGATGTGCCCGAAGACCAGCCGGGCGAGCCCGGAGGTGTCCTTGGTCTGGAGGGCGGTGGCGGTGTACCCGGGGTGGGCCAGGACGGCGCGGACGGGGCTGCCGGACGCGGTCAGGCGGCGGTGGAGTTCCTGTCCGAAGACGGCGTTGGCGAACTTGGAACGGTTGTAGAAGGCCATGGGCGCGTAGCCACGCTCGCCGTCGAGGTCGTCGACCTCCCCGTGTGCGTCGAAGCGGAGGCTTCCCTGGCGGTGGTTGATGGAGCTGACGGTGACCACCCGGGGGTCCCGCCCGGCGGCGAGCAGGTCGAGCAGCAGCCCGGTGAGCGCGAAGTGGCCGAGGTGGTTGACGGCGAACTGCAGCTCGTGGCCCTGCGGGCTGAGCGTGTGGGGCGGGGCCAGCACGCCCGCGTTGTTGACGAGCACGTCGAGGCGGGGGTGCTCCTCGCGCATCCGGCCGGCGAAGGTCCGTACCGACGTCAGGTCCGCGAGGTCGAGCCGCCGTACGTCGAGGAGGTCCGGCGCCACCCCGCTCGCCGTGAGGTCCTCGACGACCGCTCGGCCCTTCTCCTCGTCCCGTACGGCGAGGACGACGCGCCCGCCACGGAGGGCGAGCGCCCGGGTGGTGGCGAGGCCGAGGCCGCTGTTGGCTCCGGTGACGACGAAGAGCCGCCCGGTCTGGTCCGGGATCAGGTCGGCGGTCCAGCGCTGCTTCTTGGTCATGCGGCACACGCTGCCTCCCATGACACTGGGTGTCAAGTATGACTCTGAGCGCCATGCGAGGCACCGGGATACCATCGGGCCGTGACCACCCGCTCCGAGCTCAGCCTCGCCCAGCGCAAACGACAGCTCGTCGCGACCGAGCTCACCGACGCGGCCCTCCAGCTGCTCGCCCTCAAGGGCTTCGACGCGGTGACCGTCGACGAGATCGCGACCACCGCCGGGGTCTCCAAGCGGACCTTCTTCCGGTACTTCGCGTCCAAGGAGGACGTGGTGGTCCAGTTCCTGTCCGGCATGGGCGCCGACATGCGCGCCGGACTCGCCGCCCGGCCCGACGGGGAGCGCCCGTCCGAGGCGCTGCTGCACTCCGTCTCCGTACCGCTGACCACCTGCGGTGAGCACGCCGAGCGCGCTCTGCCGGTGGTGCGGCTGATCCTCCGGACCCCCGCACTGCTCGCCCGCTTCCTGGAGCACCAGGCGGAGTGGCGGGAGGAGCTCACGGAGGAGCTGGCGGCCCGCCTCGGCCGCGACCCCGAAGCCGACCTCTACCCGCGGCTCGCGGCGGGCATGGCCCTGGCCGCCTTCGACGCCGTACTGCGCCGGTGGAGCGAGGGGGAGGACACGGAGAGCACCGCGGACGCGGGCGCGCTCATCGGCGAGGCCTTCGCGATGCTCGCACCGGCGCTCGACTCCGTCACCTCGTAGGCACCCGCGAAAAGCGAGGTGGGCCGGGTCCGCGTGACGCGGAGCCGGCCCACCTTGCTTCTGCGGGGGTACGAGTGGTCAGCCGAGGGCCAGCCAGGCGACGGCCGCCAGGACGACGATCACCGCGACCACGCCGACGATCAGGCCGACCCGCGGGCCGCCCGAGGCCACGACGGCCTGCGGCTGCCGCTGCTGCGGGGCGCCCTCGTCGACGAAGGCGCGGAACATCTGCGTGTTGCCGGCGGGGTCGTAACCCTCGGGGCTCTGCCCCTGGGGGCCCTGGCCCTGGCCGTACGGTACTTGGGGGTTGTGTGCCATGGGCCAGGACCCTAGCGAAGTCGGGGCAGGGCCCCCAACCCCTTCTGCCGCCCCGCGCTCCTTTGCCGATTCTTTAGCGCCGTTTGACCGATTTAGTTTGCCTGGAGCAACCATCCATCTCTATGGTTGCCCTAAGCAACAAGATGGCCAGGATGGTCCGGAGGGTGGCCGATGAAGACGCGGAGCCGGTACGAGGAACTCGCCCGCTCGGTGAGCGCGATCGGCGCCGTGAAACGCGGGCTCGCCCGCGCCCTGCCCGTCGAATGCCAGGGCGGCTCGGCGGCCGTGCTCGCCCTGGTCAAGCACCACGGCGACATGCGGATGAGCCGGCTCGCCGAACTCATGGCGGTCGACATGTCCGTGTGCAGCCGTCATGTGGCCCACACCGTGGAACACGGCTGGATCGAGCGCCTGCCCGACCCGGACGACCGGCGCTCCCGCATCCTCCGGCTCACGGTGCCGGGCCACGCGATGCTCGGCGAACTCGACCGCCGGGTCACCGAGGCCTTCTCCCGCCACCTCGCGGAGTGGTCCGACGACGACGTCGAACTCCTCGCCCACCTGCTCGCCCGCCTCCGCGACTCCTTCGGGGACTGCCGGGCCCACCACGCTTGAGAACAAAGGAAGTCCATGGCTACGACCACGCCCGACACCGGGGTGCGGGACGGTCTCACCGGCGGCGGCGAGACCGCCCCGATGACGCACAAGCAGATCATGGAGGCGCTGTCCGGGCTGCTGCTCGGCATGTTCGTCGCCATCCTGTCCTCGACGATCGTCTCCAACGCCCTCCCCCAGATCATCACCGACCTGGGCGGCGGCCAGTCCGCGTACACCTGGGTGGTCACCGCCGCACTGCTCTCGATGACCGCGACCACCCCGCTCTGGGGCAAGCTCGCGGACCTCTTCTCCAAGAAGCTGCTCGTCCAGATAGCCCTGGTCATCTACGTCGCCGGCTCGGTCGTCGCCGGCCTCTCGCAGAGCACCGGCATGCTCATCGTCTGCCGTGTCGTGCAGGGCATCGGCGTCGGCGGTCTGACCGCCCTCTCCCAGATCATCCTGGCCGCGATGATCGCCCCGCGTGAGCGCGGCCGGTACAGCGGCTACCTGGGCGCGACCTTCGCCGTCGCCACCGTCGGCGGCCCGCTGCTCGGCGGCGTCATCACCGATACCGACTGGCTCGGCTGGCGCTGGTGCTTCTACGTCGGCGTGCCCTTCGCGATCTTCGCGCTCGTCGTCCTGCAGAAGACCCTCAAGCTCCCCGTCGTGAAGCGCCAGGTGAAGGTCGACTGGGCCGGTGCCCTCTTCATCAGCGCCGCCGTCTCGCTGCTCCTCATCTGGGTCACCTTCGCCGGTGACAAGTACGACTGGATGTCCTGGCAGACGGCCGTGATGGTGCTCGGCGCGGTCGCCCTGGGCGGGATCTTCGTCCTCGTCGAGTCGAAGGCGAGCGAGCCGATCATCCCGCTCCGCCTCTTCCGCAACCGCACGATCACCCTCGCCTCGCTCGCCTCGCTCTTCGTGGGTGTCGCGATGTTCGCCGGCACGGTCTTCTTCAGCCAGTACTTCCAGCTGGCGCGGAACGAGTCGCCGACGATGTCCGGCGTCCTCACCATCCCGATGATCGCGGGCCTCTTCGTCTCCTCCACCGTCTCCGGTCTGGTCATCACCAAGACCGGCAGGTGGAAGTCGTGGCTGGTCAGCGGTGGCGCCCTCGCCGCCGGCGGGCTCGGCCTGCTCGGCACGATCCGCTACGACACGGCGTACTGGCACATCGCGCTGTTCATGGCGGTCCTCGGCCTCGGCCTCGGCATGATGATGCAGAACCTGGTGCTCTGCACCCAGAACCAGGTGGCCCCCGCCGACCTCGGCGCCGCCTCCTCCGTCGTCACCTTCTTCCGCTCCCTCGGCGGTGCGATCGGTGTCTCGGCTCTCGGCGCGGTCATGGCCCACCGGGTCACCGGCTACGTCAAGGAGGGCCTGGCCGAGCTCGGTCCGAAGGCCGCGGGCGCCATGGGCCAGGGCCGCTCGGGCGGATCCATCCCGGACATGGACAAGCTGCCGGCCCCGATCCGTACGGTCATGGAGGACGCGTACGGACACGGTGTCGCCGATGTCTTCCTCTACTCGGCGCCCTTCGCGCTGCTCGCCTTCGTGGTGACCCTGTTCATCAAGGAGGTCGCGCTGAAGAGCAGCTCGGTGAAGGACTCCGAGGAGGGTTAGCGAAGCTCCCGGCCGTGCTTCGAGCGGAGGCGCGGCCGGGTCGGGTACGGAGCGGCGGGCAGGGGACGGCCCGCCGCTCCGTCATGTTCCGGTTTCACGTGAAACCATGGCTTCGATCCCGGCGACCAGGACGTCCAGGGCGTAGGCGAAGTCGCGGTCCCAGATGGCGCTGACGCTGCCCTGCGAGGCCCGCACGTCGAGGATCTCCGCCATGGGTTCGATGGCCTCCGCGAAGCCCGGATTGTCGCGGAAGGCCTTGACGGACTCCACGTAGAAGTCGTCCTGCGACATCCCGGCCTCCGCCGCACGCCGCCCGAACTGGGACTCGATCGTCCCGTAGCCGTACACGAACTGGAAGACCGCCGACGTCGCGCTGGGCTGACGGTCGACCGGCAGGCCGGTGCCCCCGATCGCCTCCTGGATCTTGCCGCCGACGGCGATCGCGTGCGGGCCGATGTTCAGGTACTGCCCAGCGCTCGGCGACATCCACGGGTGGCGGACCAGCATCCGGCGGTACTCCAGGGCGAGCACCCGGATCATGTCCCGCCAGCCGTCCGCGGCGTCGATCGCCGCGAGGTCGAACTCGCCGTACACGCTGTCCATGGCGAACTCGATGATGTCGTCCTTGGTGTCCACGTACCAGTACAGGGACATCGCGGTGACCTTCAGCTCCGCCGCGAGCTTGCGCATCGACAGGCCGGCCAGGCCCTCCTCGTCGAGCATCCGGATCGCCGCGGCGACGATCCGGTCCCGGTCGAGCCCGGCCGGGCCGCCTCCGCCACGGGCGGCCCGGTTCTCCAGCCAGACGCTGGAACGCGCCGGGTTCTTGGCCCGATCGGCTGCCTTGACCATCGCGTCCTCCGTCTGTCAGTCGTCCGTGACCATGCTAGGCAGCGACCGGCTGCTCGGCCGCCAGGGTCTTCTCCGTCCGCTCGGCCCGCTTGAGCAGGGCCGCGGCGAGCAGTCCGCCTGCGAAGACGGCGGCGGCGCCCACCAGCTGGCTGGTCTGGAGACCGGAGGCGAAGGCGTCGGAGATCGCCGCCCGCTCGGCGTCGCTCCCGGCGGCCGCGAGGGCCGCGGGCAGCGAGGTCGCGGTCACGGCGACGAGCGCGGCGAAGCGGGCGTTGAGGACGGCGCCGAGGACGGCGACGCCTAGGCCGTTGCCGAACTCGGCGAGGGTTCCGTTGATGCCGGCGCCCACGCCCGCCTTCTCCGGCGGGATCGCGCTCATGATCGCGTTGGCCATGGCCGGGTTGGAGACGGCGAGGCCGATGCCCATCAGGACGAGGCCGAGGAGCATGCCCCAGTAGGTGCCGTCCGTGCCGCCGCCGATCACGGCGATCGAGCCGAGCCCGGCCGCGACCAGCGTCATGCCGACGGCCACGGTCGGCGGGGTGCCGAGCTTCATCACGATCCGCGGGCCGACGCCGGTGAGGTTGAGCACGACGACGGTCAGCGCGAGCGGGGCCATCCGCAGACCGGCTTCGAGCGGCGCGTAACCGAGGACGAACTGGAGGTGCTGGGTGAGGAGGAAGAGCGAGCCGCCCATGCCGAACATGACCAGGATCGCGCCGGCGACGGCGCCGACGAACTTCTGGTTCCGGAAGAAGTGCATGTCGAGCATCGGGTACGGGACACGCAGCTCCCACACCGCGAAAGCGGCGAGGACGACGATGCCGATCGCGGCCGGGACGAGCACCTCGGCGGAAGTCCAGCCGTGCTCGGGACCCGTGATGATCGCGTACACGGCGGCGGTCATGCCGATGGTGGAGAGCAGCGCGCCGAGCAGGTCGGGGCGGTCGCCCTGGGGGTTCTTCGACTCCGGTACGAGCTTGAGGACGGCGATCAGTCCGATCAGCGCCACCGGGATGTTGATGAGGAAGATCATTCCCCACCAGAAGTGCTCGATGATGACGCCGCCGATGAGCGGCCCGGCGGCGAAGCCGAGCGAGCTGACGGTGGCCCAGAGCGCGATGGCCTTGACCCGCTCGGAGTCGTCGAAGATCTGCATGACGACGGCGAGGGTGGTGGTCATGAGGAGCGCCCCGCCGACGCCCATGCCCGCGCGGGCGGCGATCAGCTGGCCGGTGGTCCCGGCCAGTCCCGCGGCGAGCGAGCCGAGACCGAAGAGCGCGAGACCGGCGGCGAGCAGCTTCTTGCGCCCGTAGCGGTCGGCGGCGTTGCCCGCGGTGAGGAGCAGGCCGGACTGGACGAGCGAGTAGGCGTTGATCATCCACTGGATGTCGCTGGTGGAGGCGTGGAGCTCGGTCGTCAGTGCCGGGATGGCGACGCTGAGCACGGTGTTGTCGAGCAGCACGGTGAGCTGGGCGAGGCAGATGACGCCGAGGATCAGCCAGCGATGGGGGTCCCCCCTGCTCGAACGAAGTTGAGAGCTCGGGGGAGGGTGGCCGCCGGTGGCGGTCATAGGCACTCCTTGTACGGTGTACGGGACTGGGTCTCGTACACCGTACAAGGATCTCTCGTACGCTGTATAGGAGTTATTCGGCGGAGGTCAGGTCGTAGAAGGTGGAGGTGCCGACGGTCACCCGCTCGAAGGTGTTCTGGACCCAGGCGGTGATCTGGGCGCTGGTGCCGTTTCCGCCCATGGGGCCGGCCGTGCCCACCGCGCCGCCTTCGGTGCCTTCGCCGGCTCCCGCGCCGCCCGACGAGATGAAGTAGTGGATCTTCCCCTCGGCGACGTACTGCTTGAACTGGTCGAGCGTCGGGGACGGGTCGCTGCCGTTGAAGCCGCCGATCGCCATGACCGGCTTCTCGGTGGCGAGCTGGTAGCTGGCCGCGTTCTGGGAACCCACCGCGGCGGCGACCCAGGTGTAGTCGTCGGCGTCCCTGAGCAGGGCCGTCTTCGCCTCCGTACCGACGCTGGCGCCGTTGAGGAGACCACCCATCGCGCCGCCCATGCCGCCCCGCTCACCGCCGGGGGCGGTGCCGCCGGTGGCGCCGGGCGGCCGGGCCTGGCCCGGAGGCATGAAGCCCCGGCCTGGAGGCATCTGGCCCTGGCCACCGGGGGCCTGGCCGCCCGGGGCCTGGGCCGCGCCCGGCGGGCCGTACAACATCCGCATGCCGCCGTCCCGGCCCCCGCCGGGTCCGCCGCGCATCCCGCCGAAGCCCGCGCCCGCCGGGCCCGCCGTCACGATCGAGCCCTGGTGCGCCGAGTCCACCGTGGCCAGGGTGTACGCGAACGGCCCCGCGAGCCCCGCCGCCAGGCCCAGGCCCGCAAGGCCGAGACCGACCCGGCGGTCCACCCGGCCCGCGAACAGCAGCCCGAGCGTGGCCGTCGCACCCGCGACCAGGACCACCCAGCGCAGCCACGGCAGCCAGTCCGGCGTACGCCCGAGCAGGGTGAACGCCCACCAGGTCGTCACGGCCACCGTCACCGCGAGCGTCGCCGAGGCGAGCCACCGGGTGCGTTCCTCCCACAGCACGGCCGCGCCCATGCCGACGAGCGCCGCGAGGTACGGGGCCAGGGCCACCGTGTAGTACTCGTGGAAGATGCCGGCCATGAAGCTGAACACGGCGAGCGTGATCAGCAGCGAGCCGCCCCACACCAGGAACGCGGAGCGCGCCGCGTCCGTCCGGGGCGCCCGCCAGGTGACGACGAGCCCCGCGACGAGCAGGATCAGCGCGGCCGGAAGCAGCCAGGAGACCTGGCCGCCGACGGAGTCGTTGAACATCCGGCCGATCCCGGTCTCGCCCCACCGGCCACCGCCACCGCCGCCTCCCCCTCCGCCGACGCTGCCGGTCTCGTTGCCGTTGATCCGGCCGAGGCCGTTGTAGCCGAAGGTCAGCTCCAGGAAGCTGTTGTTCTGCGAGCCTCCGACGTACGGGCGGGAGGACGCCGGCCACAGCTCGACCACCGCCACCCACCAGCCCGCAGACCCGACCATCGCGAGCCCGCCCAGGGCGAGCCGGCCGAGCCGCCGCCCGAACCCGCCGGGCGCGCACACCGCGTACACGAGCGCGAGCGGCGGCAGGATCAGGAAGGCCTGGAGAGTCTTCGCGAGGAACGCGAAGCCGAGGGCGACCCCCGCCCACACCAGCCACCGGGCCGCGCCCTTGTCCTGTTCGAGCGCGCGCAGCACGCAGTAGACCGCGACCGTCATGAGCAGGGCGAGCAGCGCGTCCGGGTTGTTGAAGCGGAACATCAGCGCGGCGACGGGCGTCAGCGCGAGGACCGCCCCCGCGATCAGACCGGCGCCCGCGCCGAACCGGCGCCGTACGGCCGCGTAGAGCACGGCGACCGTGCCGACCCCCATCAGTACCTCGGGCACGAGGATCTGCCAGGTCCCGAGGCCGAAGAGGCGGACGGACAGGGCCATCGGCCAGAGCGCGGCCGGCGGCTTGTCGACGGTGATGGCGTTGGCGGAGTCGAGGGAGCCGAAGAAGAAGGCCTTCCAGCTCTCGCCGCCCGCCTGCACGGCGGCCGAGTAGAAGGAGTTGGCGTAGCCGGACGCGCTCAGGTTCCAGAGGTAGAGCACGGTGGTCACGGCGAGCAGGCCGAGGAAGGCGGGCCGCACCCAGGGGGCGTCCTCGGTGCGCCCGCGCCGCAGCCGGGCGAGCCGGCCGGCGCGGGGCACGGCGTGGACGGCGGTGGACAGCGAGGTCATCGTTCGTTCCTTGAGGAGACGCGGTCCGGGAAGACCCAGAGCCGGAAGAGGAGGAAGCGCAGGACGGTCGCGGCGAGGTTGGCGACGATCAGGACGGCGAGCTCCGTGGAGTGCGCCGGATCGCCGGTCGCCGCGCCGAGGGCGGCGAGCGAACCGCTGGTCAGGGCCAGGCCGATGGCGAAGACGACGAGCCCCTGCGCCTGGTGGCGGACGGCCCGGTCCCGGCCGCGCACCCCGAACGTGAGGCGCCGGTTGGCCGCCGTGTTCGCGACGGCCGAGACCAGGAGGGCGGCGGCGTTGGCGGCCTGCGGGCCGACGCCGAGCCGGAAGAGCGAGTAGAGCGCCAGGTAGAAGAGCGTCGACAGGACCCCGACCACGCAGAAGCCGACCAGCTGACGGGCGAGCCCACCGGGCACACCGCTGAGTTCGCGGTCCCTGGGGTCGTCCCCGAAGGGCCTGGCGAGCCGGCCGAGGGGCAGCGAGCCGGTCGCGAGCGCCCGTCCGACCCGCCACACGCCCTTCAGGTCGTCGGTCGCCGTCCTCACGATGTGCACGGTCGACTCGGGGTCGTCGACCCAGTCGACCGGCACCTCGTGGATGCGCAGCCCGGCCCGCTCGGCGAGGACCAGCATCTCGGTGTCGAAGAACCAGCCGGTGTCCTCCACCATCGGGAGCAGCCGTTCGGCGACGTCCCGCCGTATCGCCTTGAACCCGCACTGCGCGTCGGAGAACCGGGCGGCGAGGGAGCCGCGCAGGATCAGGTTGTAGGCGCGCGAGATGAACTCGCGCTTCGGGCCGCGCACCACCCGTGAGGAGCGGGCGAGCCGCGAACCGATCGCCAGGTCGGAGTGACCGGAGATGAGCGGCGCCACCAGGGGCAGCAGGGCGTTCAGGTCGGTGGACAGGTCCACGTCCATGTAGGCGAGGACCGGCGCGTCCGAGCCGGTCCACACGGTCCGCAGTGCCCGGCCGCGCCCCTTCTCCTCGAGCCGTACGGAGCGCACCTCGGGCACCTCGGCGGCGAGGCCGGCGGCGACGGCGGGGGTGGTGTCGGTGGAGGCGTTGTCGGCGACGGTGATGCGGAAGCCGTACGGGAAGGTCCGGAGGAGGTGCTCGTGGAGGCGGCGGACGCACGGCTCCAGGTCCTTCTCCTCGTTGTAGACGGGAATCACCACGTCCAGGACGGGCCGTCCGGCGGTGTTCACCGGCAGGTGCTCCCGGGCGGGGAGGGCGTCGGACCTTCCGGAGGCCACGGACGTGGGACCCGCGATCGTTGGGGTTCGCATGCCACCGACACTCGCCGGGCCCGCTGTCACGGCCGTGTGATGCGCCTGTGCCCTGCCTGTGAGTCCGCGCCTTCAGGGAGCCGGACGGTGAAGACGGTCCGGCCGGGGGCGCTTTCGACGCCCACATCGCCGCCGTGCGCGAGGACGACCGCGCGCACGATGGCAAGCCCGAGGCCGGTGGATCCGGCGTGCCGGGAGCGGGAGGCGTCGCCGCGCGCGAACCGCTCGAAGACGGTGGGCAGGAGCGCGGCCGGGATGCCCGGCCCGTCGTCCTCGATGTCGACGACCGCCGCCCGGGCCTCCGTTCGGACGCGGGCGGTGACCTTCGTACCGGGCGGGGTGTGGGTACGGGCGTTGGCGAGGAGGTTGACGAGGACCTGCTGGAGGCGGGCTCCGTCGGCCCGTACGGCCGTGTGGTCCGTGGAGAGTTCGGGGAGTTCGAGGCGCCAGTGGTGATCGGGCCCGGCGGCGCGGGCATCGCTGACGGCGTCCACGACGAGGGGGACGAGGTCGGTGGTCTCGTACGAGAGCGGGCGCCCCGCGTCGAGCCGGGCGAGCAGCAGCAGGTCCTCCACCAGGCCGGTCATCCGGGTCGCCTCGGACTCGATCCGGCCGAGCGCGTGCCGGGTGTCGGGCCCGCACTCCTCCCGGCCGCGCCGGGTCAGCTCCGCGTACCCCCGGATCGAGGCCAGCGGGGTGCGCAGTTCGTGGCTGGCGTCCGCCACGAACTGCCGGACCCGGGTCTCGCTCTGCTGGCGGGCGTCGAGCGCCGAGTGGACGTGGTCGAGCATCCGGTTGATGGCCGCGCCGACCTGACCGACCTCGGTCCGTGGATCGGCCTCCGTCTCCGGGACCCTCTGGTGGAGCGCCACCTCGCCGCTGTGCAGCGGCAGCTTGGCGACCTGGCCGGCGAGGGCGGCGACCCGCCGCAGCGGCCGCAGTGCCACCCCGACGAGCACGGTCCCGGCGAGCGAGGCCGCGACGAGGCCCGCTCCGGTGACGCTCAGCTCGACGAGGACGAGGGTGGCGAGGGCGTCCTCGACCTCGGTGAGCGGGATGCCGCTGAGGAAGGTGCCGTGACTGCCCTCCGCGTACTCGACCCGGTACGAGCCGAGACCGCCGGGCAGCTCGACGGTGTGCGGGTTTCCGTCGCGGGGGACGGCGGCGAGCGCGGCGCGCTGGGCCGCGTCGAGCTCGGTGCGGACGTTCCGCCCGTACAGGCCGCCGGCCTCGGTATCGGCCTCCGCCGAGTACCCGGCCGCGGTGAGTTCACCGTTCACCAGGACGGCCCCGAGGGCGCCGGTCGGTATGCCGGGCCCCACGACGAACCCGAGGAGGTCCTGGCCGCCGCCCGGTTCGGGCCGGAGGCCCAGGGAGACCGGCGGGCCCGCGGCCCGGTTGGAGACCGTACGGACCTGCTCGTCGGCCCGGTCGTACAGATACGAGCGGAACGCGATCGTCGTGACCGTGCCGATGACGGCCGCGACGACCGCGATCAGCGCGACCGCCGAGACGACGAGCCGGGTGCGCAGCGACCACGGTCGCCGCCGTGCACGTCGGAACACCGGTGCTACTCGCCCGGCTTGATCAGATATCCGGCTCCGCGCCGGGTGTGGATCATCGGCGCGCGGCCCACGTCGATCTTCCGGCGCAGGTAGGAGATGTAGAGCTCGACGACGTTGGCCTGGCCGCCGAAGTCGTACGACCAGACGCGGTCGAGGATCTGCGCCTTGCTGAGGACCCGCCGCGGATTACGCATGAGGTAGCGCAGCAGCTCGAACTCGGTGGCGGTGAGGTGGATCGACTCCCCACCCCGGGTGACCTCGTGGCTGTCCTCGTCGAGGGTCAGGTCGCCGACGACGAGCAGCGACTCGCTGCGCGCCTGCGCGGCCCCGGACCTGCGGATGAGTCCGCGCAGGCGGGCGACGACCTCCTCCAGGCTGAAGGGCTTGGTGACGTAGTCGTCGCCGCCGGCGGTGAGCCCGGCGATCCGGTCCTCGACGGCGTCCTTCGCCGTCAGGAACAGCACCGGGACATCCGGCAGCTCACGCCGGATCGAGCCCAGCAGGCTGAGCCCGTCGGCGTCGGGGAGCATCACGTCGAGGATCACGGCGTCGGGGCGGAACTCACGGACGGAACGCAGGGCGGCGGCACCGTCCCCGGCGCTGCGCACCTGCCAGCCCTCGTACCGCAGGGCCATCGAGAGGAGCTCGGCGAGCGAGGCCTCGTCGTCGACGACGAGGACGCGGACGGCGGTGCCGTCGGCACGGAGCATGTCGGCGCGGGTGCCGGGGCGGCGTGTGGTGACGGTCATGGACCCCACGCTCGCCGCCGCCGCTGAGAGCCTCCTTTCCCTTTCCTGTGAATTGCCTGAGAAAGGATTCAGGTACGGCTGAGGGCTCGGACGCTCACGGTTTCACGTGAAACATCGCGGCCCCGTTCTCGTAGAGGACCCGTCGCAGCCAGTCGTCCCCGAGCCCGAGACGTTCGAGGGCGTGGAGCTGGTGCGCGTACGGATACGGGATGTTCGGAAAGTCGGAACCGAGGAGTATCCGGTCGCCCAGGTCGACGAGCCGCTTGAGCTCCGCCCCGGGGAAGGGCGCGAGCCGCTCGCTGAAGTCGGTGAAGGCCATGGTGGTGTCGAGGTGGACGCCCTCGTACCGCTGGGCGAGGTCGAGGAAGTCGCCGTACTCGGGCATCCCCATGTGCGCGACGATCACCCTCAGCCGGGGGTGACGGGCGAGCAGCCGCCCCATGGGTCCCGGCCCGGTGAACCTGCCCGGGGCGGGTCCCGAGCCGCAGTGGACGACGGCCGGGGTGCCGCTGTCGGCGAGGGCTCCCCAGACGGCGTCCAGCTGGGTGTCGTTCGGGTCGAAGCCGCCGACCTGGAGATGCACCTTGAAGACACGGGCACCGACGCCGAGCGCCTCGTGGACGTACCGGTGGGCGTCGGGCTCGGGAAAAAAGGTCGAGGTGTGCAGACAGTCGGGGGTACGCGCGGCGAAGTCGGCGGCCCAGGAGTTCAGCCAGGCGGCCATGCCGGGCTTGTGCGGGTAGAGCATCGCGGTGAAGGCGACCGCTCCGAAACCGCGCAGGAGGGCGAGCCTGCGCTCCTCCTCCTCGCGGTAGGTGATCGGCCACTCCAGGCCGGTCAGCGGGCCGACGGAGTCGAAGTAGGCCCAGACCTTGTCGAGGACGCTCTGCGGCATGAAGTGCGTGTGCACGTCGACGAGCCCGGGGATGCCGAGGCGCTCGACGAGAGCCGGGATGTCGACGCTCCCGCTGCCTTCGCCACTCTCGCCGCCTCCGACGCTCCCGCTACTCCCGCTACTCCCGCCACTCCCTCTACTCCCGCTACTCCCGCTCAAAGCTGTAGCTCCGTTCGACCTTGCCGATGTGGACGCTGTAGCTCTCGTACCAGTGCTCCCGGCCGTACGCCTTGGCGGCCTGGTGCTCGGTGTCGAGGCGCCAGGCGTCGAGGGACTCCAGGTCGCGGAAGTAGGCGACGGTGATGCCGATGCCGCCGGGGGTGCGGGCGGTCTCGTAGCCGAGGAAGCCGGGGATGTCCCTCACGATCTCCTGCATGCGGGAGGAGGTCTCGGAGTAGCCCTCGGGCGCCTCGGGGCGCACGGAGGTGAAGACAGCGGTGTAGTACGGCGGTTGGATGTCCGCCACCAGTTTGGGGGTCATGTGGTCACCCTCGCCGGGGCCGGGCGGGGATGTCCACGGCGACCGGGGAAAGGGATCCAAGACTTTACGAAGCGCCCGCCCCGTCGCACCAGGCGCCGCCGCCCCGCACGAAGCGCCCGCCGTCCCTCAGAAGAGCTCGCCCTGAGCGCTCTCGGGTTCTGGGGCGGCCACCGGCGTCACGGGCACCGAGAACTCCGCCCCATCCGCCCCTGCCCCTCCCTCCCCGGCGCTCCGAAGCGCCCACCCGCCCATCAGCCGGGTGTCGAGGGCCAGACAGCGCCCACCGGGATCGAGCAGGTGCAGATCGGGTCCGGCGGCGGCGAGCAGCCGTCCCGTGACGACGCCCCCGTCGACCAGTTCGAAGACGGTGCCGGCGAGGGGCGGCAGCCCGTCGAGGCCGAAGGCTTCGACGTGGTCGCGCGGCGCGAACTCCAGCGGTTCCAGGGTCTCGGTCCAGCCGCCGACCGCCCACGCGCGCCGGTGCAGCTCCTCGACCTCGCCGGCCCGCACCGAGGCGGGCGGCAGGGCGTGCCGGGCGGCCCGCTTCCGCTCGTACGCCACCCGGTCGGGGACTCCGAGCGTCTGCCGCAGCACCTCCTCGGTCCGCCGGGCGGCCATCAGGGGGCCACGCCCGAGCCAGCTGAACGTGACGGCGCCCTGTTCGAGGAGCCGCGCCTCGCCCCGGGCCTCGGCGGTGATCCCCACCTTGGTCATGCCGGGCCCGAACCAGGCGAGGTACACGCGGTACGGCTGGGGATCGTCCAGGAAGGTGTCGGCGGCGACCGAGTGGGCCCGGTCGAGCCGCGCGCACTCCGCGCACCGCCCACCGGTGGACCGGCCGGGCACGACGGCCTCCAGGGGGCAGGGGTTGCCGCGGGCCCCGGCGCACCGCCGCGGCCCCACGGCCCGGAAGGCGAGCCGCTGCCCGTACGCGAGGGGGCTGGCCTTCCCGCCCTGCCACCGCAGGCCCGGCGCCCCACCGCTCCAGGTGATCCCCCGACACCGCCACTCCACCGGCTCGGCCCTCCTCGTTCCCCTGCCCCCAGTCTCCGTCACGCCTCACGTCTCACGTCTCTCGTCTCTCGTCTCAGGGCAGGACGTAGATCCGCGCCCCGTCCACGTCGGGCCCCCCGACCTCCCGCATGCAGCCCCGTTCGAGGAGGAACCGTACGCAGTCCCGGACGCGCTCGCGGGAGAGCCCGGTGCGCCGGGTGACGTCCTGGTCCCGGTGGCGGACCCCGCCCCGGATCAGGGCGGGGGCGAGACAGGTGGCGACCGTCCGTACGTCCCCGGTGATCGCCCAGGACTCGACCAGCTCCTGCGGCGTGAGGGCGACGACTGCGCCGGTGCGCTGACGGGGCACGGAGAGCCGCTCAAGGGAGTCGGCGACCCTTGAGAGGCTCCGCCGGGTCTCGCGGAGCAGCTCCGCGTACTCGGTGTGCTCGGTGTACGCGGCGGCCCGCTCGTCGAACCGCCCCTCGAGCCGTACGAGGACGTCGACGAGCTCCGGCGGCAGCACGAAACCGCCGTGCACCGGGGAGGGTTCGAGTCCGTACCCGCCGTACCGCTGGACCGCCGCCATGACCTCGCCCGTCCACGCCCGGAAGGCCCCGGCCTCCGGTCTTCGACACGCTCCGACGAGCTGCACGAGCCCCTGGAGGCTCACCATCCGCGTCGACGCCCTGAGCCCGTTCCGGCCGGAGAGCCCCGCGTCTCCGGCGACCTCCCGTGCGGACGCGAGGCACGCCTCGGGCAGGGCCACCGTCCGCAGCGCCTCCCGGCTCCCCGCGTACCCGAGTCCCTTCGCCACGTCCACCACCGGGAACCAGTGGGCCCCGTCGGGCGCGGTCAGCCGGCGCAGGGGCGCACCGGTGGCGGCGTACACCAGGTCATCGATGTCGATCGCATCCATCGATCATCACCTCCGCCACGCAAGGTAGGCCGAGGGCATATTCAACTGACATGCAAATCAGACAGGTTCACCCAAAAGGGGAGGGTTTTCCGGGTTCTCCCCAGAAATCCCTCCCCCGACTCCTCCGAAACCCCGACTCCTGCGCCTCTACTTCGCGACGAACTGCGTCAGGATCGCCTGCACCTCGTAGATGTCGACGCCCTTGGTGAAGGTCTTCTGCACGGGCAGCTGGCTGCCCGAGATCCAGATCTTCAGCTCGGCGTCCAGGTCGAAGGTGCCGGCCGTCTCGACGGCGAAGTGCGTGATGCTCCGGTACGGGATCGAGTGGTACTCGACCTTCTTGCCGGTGATCCCCTGCTTGTCGACCAGCACGAGCCGGCGGTCGGTGAAGAAGATGGTGTCGCGGATCAGCAGGTACGCGGCGTGCACCTGCTCCCCCGGCCCGAGCAGCCGCGCGAAGTCCTGCTGCGCCTGCGCCGGATCGATCGCGTGCGCGTTCCCGAAGAGTGCCATGCCCCAACCCCCACATTCGAAATGAAAGAACGATCAACCGACCCTAACCCCAACTACCAGGGCGACAGGGCGGGGTGGGAGTTAGGATCCGGTCCATGGCCCTGACCATGAACGCCATGGACCGCTTCGAAGCCTCCATGCCCCGCCTGGAGGCCATCGCGTACCGCCTCCTCGGCTCGGCGAGCGAGGCCGAGGACGCCGTACAGGACACGTTCCTGCGCTGGCAGGCCGCCGACGTGGACCGCATCGAGGTCCCCGAGGCGTGGCTGACGAAGGTGCTCACCAACCTGTGCCTCAACCAGCTCACCTCGGCCCGCGCTCGGCGCGAGACCTACGTCGGCCAGTGGCTCCCCGAGCCGCTGCTCGCCGGCGACCCGATGCTCGGCCCCGCCGAGACCGCCGAGCAGCGCGAATCGCTCTCGTACGCGGTGCTGACCCTCCTCGAGCGGCTCTCGCCCAACGAACGGGCGGTGTACGTGCTCAAGGAGGCCTTCGGCTACACGCACCGGGAGATCGCCGAGATCCTCGACATCACCGAGGCCGCCGGCCAGCAGATCTTCCACCGCGCGAAGAAGCACGTCGCCGACGGCAAGGCCCGCACCGAGATCGACGAGGCCGCCGCCCGGCGGATCGTCGAGGAGTTCCTCGCCGCGGCCACCAGCGGGCAGACGGACACCCTCGTACGGATGCTCACCACGGACGCGGTCGCGATCGGCGACGGCGGAGGCAAGGTCCCGGCCCGTGCCAGAGCGTTCGAGGGGGCCCGCGCGGTCGCCACCTTCCTGCGCGGCATGTTCAAGCCCGGCCCGGCCAAGCGCGCCATCGTCGGCGGTTCGGCCGGGATCTACGCCGCGACCGCCAACGGCGCCCCCGCCGTCGTGGCGGTCGTCGACGGCCGGGTCGTCGGCGTGATGTGCGTGGAGATCGGCGCCGACGGCATCGCCGCCGTCCGCAGCCAGGTCAATCCCGACAAGCTCGAACGCGCGACGCGGCGATGGGCGGCCACCGACCACGGAGAACCCCTGTTCCACGCCTTCTGATCCCGGTGTGACCTGCTTCACAGCCGATGCCTGTCAGGAAACGGCGGGCTGCCCGGTTCAAGGGGCAGCCCGCCGAAAAGCGTGAAGACAGGAGTACGGACATGCAGCACCGCATCATCGTCCTCGGGGCCGGATACGCCGGAGCCGTCGCCGCCGGGCGCCTGGCCAAGCGGCTGCACCGCGAGGACGTCGCCATCACCCTCGTCAACGCCGAGCCCGACTTCGTCGAGCGCGTCCGGCTGCACCAGGTGGCCGTCGGCCAGGAGCTCAGGCCCCGCCCCTTCACCGAGATGTTCGCGGGCACCGGCGTCGAACTGAAGGTGGCGAGGGTCACCGCGGTCGACGTCGACCGCAAGACCGTCACCGTCACGGCCGCCGCCGATGCCACGGCCGCCTCCAGGGTCACGGGAAGCGAACAGGCCGAGGCCGTGGAACTCACCTACGACACCCTCGTGTACGCCCTCGGCAGCGACTGGAACGACCAGGGCGTCCCCGGCGCAGCCGAGCACGCCCACCACATCGCCGGCCGCGCCGGAGCGCTCCGGCTGCGCGACCGCCTGGCCCGCCTCGGCGCCGGGGAGTCCGTGGTCGTCGTCGGCAGCGGCCTCACCGGCCTGGAGGCGGCGACCGAGATCGCCGAGGCCCGCCCGGACCTCGCCGTCGCCCTCGCCGCCCGCGGCGACCTCGGCGACTGGCTCTCGCCCAAGGGCCGCGACCACCTGCGGAAGGTCGTCGACAGGCTGGGCATCACCGTGCACGAGGGGGCCGCCGTCACCGGCGTGGAGGCCGACCGCGTCACCACCGCCGACGGAGGATCCGTCCCGGCCGCGGTCACCGTGTGGACCACCGGCTTCGCCGTCCACCCGATCGCGCGCGCCACCACCCTCGAGGTCACCGACACGGGCCAGATCGTGGTCGACGGGACCATGCGCTCGGTCTCGCACCCCGACGTGTACGCCGCAGGCGACGCCGCCATGGCCATGGGGCCCGGCGACAAGCCGCTGCGGATGTGCTGCGCCACGGGCGGCCCCATGGCCTGGCAGGCCGCCGACGCCATCGCGGCCCGCCTGACCGGCGGAAAGATCCCGAAGGTGCCGCTCCGCTACTTCAACCAGTGCATCTCGCTCGGCCGCAAGGACGGCCTCATCCAGTACGTCACCGCCGACGACCGCTCCGTCCGGTCGGCCCTGACGGGCCGGCTCGCCGCCACGTACAAGGAACTCGTCTGCAAGGGCGCGGCCTGGAGCGTCGGCAAGCCGACCCTCGGACTGCCGACCCGCCGCCACCGCACCGTCGCCGCCCAGCCGCGCACTGGCGTGCCGGCCGAGACCACGGCATGACGCAGGCAGCCGGCCCCGGACCCGACGCCCGGGGCCGCACCTGCGGGACCTCACCTACGAGGCCTCACCTGCGGTGGATCACCGCGCTGCCCGCCGCCCGGTCGTGAAAGCCCTGCCGCTTCGGACTGAGGGCATCGCCGACACGTGGGGGACAAGGAAGACGGGCACGAGGTTGGCCACCAGATTCGTGACGTGCCGCAGCACCGCGGGGCCGTAGCCGAGCCGTCCGCCGTCACGTACGCGGACCACTTCCATCCCCAGCACACGCTTGCCGAGGGTGCCGCCCCAGCGCGAGACGCACACCGGCGAGTAACCCAGCACGAAGGCGAGCGGCCACACGCCGACCGCGACCCGCCAGACGGTCCGCACCGCATCCTCCGGGACGGCGAAGGCCTCCAGCATGCGGTCAAGACCGAGAAGGGGCCCCAGAAGGACGACCACGGCAACGGGAAGGTCGACGGCAACCGCGACACAACGCCTCATGACACCGGCCCCCCCCCCCCGAAACAACGCAAGAGGCCCGGACTCTCGTCCGGGCCTCTTGTCTGTGTGCACTCGGCAGGATTCGAACCTGCAACCTTCTGATCCGTAGTCAGATGCTCTATCCGTTAAGCTACGAGTGCTTGTTCTTTTGTGTTTCCTGTCTTCGCTCCCCGGTCTTTCGACCCGCTCGCGGCGACAGGAAGAACATTACATGACTGCCGCCGTCATGTGAAATCCGATTACCGCACCCCTTGTGACCTGCGAAAACGCCGTGTGGGCGGCCTTCGGAGCGTCCCGCCGGACGTGCCGGGAACGGCCGAAGCCCCGGCCTGGGGGCCGGGGCTTCGGTAGGGGCGGAGGCGGAGGGATTTGAACCCTCGATGGGCTTTAAGACCCAAACCGCATTAGCAGTGCGGCGCCATAGACCGGACTAGGCGACGCCTCCATGCACCCCGCGCATACGCGAGTGGTGCGTGCAGATGATGACACAGGCGAACCGGCTGTCACCAATCGATTCTCACCGTACTAGCCCTTCGGGGTCGAGGGCAAAGCCCAGAGCGGTCGCGCCGCCCGCCGACATCCGGCATCCCCCGCCCCCGCCCGGCGCACCCCGCTTGCGCAACGCCGTGGCGCCCGGAGCGTTAGAGGGGACGGGGCGCGTCGTGCGTCCGCGCCCCGTCGTACCCGCCGCCACACGCCGCTCCTGGAGAACCGCATGCTGCGCAGCCTCGCCCTCGCGACCCTCGCCACCACCGCCGCCGGCGCCGCCGGGTTCGGCCCGCTGCCGCCGCTGCCGCTGCTCTCACCGCCCGACAGGCTGACCGTGACGGTGGCCGAGAGCGGCCATCCGAACGCCGACGGCACCTTCGAGCTGACCTGCGACGACCAGGCCGGCGGTAACCACCCCGCCCGCGACAACGCCTGCAAGCGGCTCGACCAGCTCGCGAAGGAGGGCGGGAACCCGTTCAAGTCCGTGCCCGCCGATCAGCTCTGTACGCAGGTGTACGGCGGACCCGCCGTCGCTCACGTCACCGGCACCTGGCAGGGCCGCACGATCGACGCCCGTTTCTCCCGGGCCAACGGTTGCGAGATCGACCGCTGGCAGAATCTGGAGCCGGTCCTTCCACTCCTCAGGGGATAGGCGGGGGACAGGCAGGGCATAGGCAGGGAGCCCGCCCGCGGGCTCCCTTAGACTCCCCTCAGTGACAGGCTGCGGCCCGAGGGGCAAGATGGAGCCCGCCGGCCGATAGGCAAGTGCGTCAGGCAAGTGCAGTGGGTCAGGGAGGAAGCGTCTCGTGAGCAGCAGGCCATCCCGAGGCGCTGCTCGCCTCGCAGCCATACTCGACGCCCTCCCCGACGGCCTCGTGCTCGTCAACTGCAACGGCACGGTCGTCAACGCCAACACCATCGCCCTCGGCATGTTCGAGACACCGGGCACCGCGCTCGTCGGGCGGGGTCTGCTCGACCTGCTGCCCGACTTCGACTCCCGGCTCATCCCCGGCTCCATGCGCCGCCCCGAGGGCACCGACGAGCGGGGCCGTACCAAGCCGACCCGGATGATCGCCCGCCGCACGGACGGCAGCGAGTTCCCCGTCGAGGTGACCAGCGCCAGCCTGGAGGACGGCCGCGAGGCCTACGACTCGTACGGCGGCTACACCGGCGACGAGCTGCTCATGCTGGTCGTGCGCGACCTCACCGGCACCCTCGACACCGAGGCCGAGCTCGCCCGCTCGCAGCGGCAGACAGAGATGATCCTGCGCGCCGCTTCCGAGGGCGTCGTCGGCACGGACACCGACGGCCGGGTCGTCCTGGTCAATCCCGCCGCCGCGCAGATCCTCGGCTACCGCGCCAACGAACTCGGCGGCCAGGAGCTGCACCCGCTGATCCTCGCCAAGCGGGCCGACGGCGAACCCTTCCCGTACGAGGAGTCGCCGCTCGCCGACACCCTCAAGTCCGGCCGCAAGCACCGGGTCCGCGGGCAGGTCCTGTGGGCGAAGAAGGGCGACCGGCTGCCGGTCGACCTGACGACCGCTCCGGTACGCGACGGCGACCAGCTCGTCGGCGCCGTCATGACCTTCACCGACCGCAGGCCGTACGAGCAGCTCGAAGAGAAGCACGCCGCCGAACTCGCCGCACTCGAAGAGCAGCACGCCACCGCACTCGCCGCACTCGAGGAGCGGAACGCGGCCGAACTCGCCGACCGCGCCGAGCGGAGCGCGGCGGAACGGGAGGCGCAGCAGGAGCGGTACGCCGCGCTCGCCGCCCGGCACGAACAGCTGACCGCCGTCCTCGCCGAGTCGCTGCGCGGCCCCCTGGAGGAGCTGCGGACCCGGCTCGGCACCCTCGCCGCCGACGACGCCGGGCAGCTCTGGCCCGAGGCCAACCAGGTCCTGCACCACCTGGCCGCCGGATACGCCCGGATGACGGCGCTCGTCGACAACGTCCTGGCCTACCAGCGCCTGGACGCCGGAGCGGAGCGGCTCGACCGGCGCGTCGCGCTCCTCGACGGGGTCGTGGCGGCCGGAATCGACGCGGCCGTCGAGCTCATCGGTCCTGGCCGTGCCCAGTTCGCCGTGCACGCGCCGCCCATCGAGGCCGAGGTCGACGCGGCCCGGCTCGCGACGGCGCTCGCGCACCTCGTCGCGGACGTCGCCGGAGTCGACGCGACCGGCAGGAACCGGGCCACCGCCCCGGGCGCCGCGCCCGCCGACTCCACCATCGTCGTGGCGGCCGCGCAGCGCGGGGACGTCGTACGCATCGAGGTCCGCGGCCCGTACGCGGGCGGCGACCCGGTCCACGGGCCCGTCGTGCGCGGGATCGTGGCGGCGCACGGCGGTGTCGTGCAGACCCATGAGGTGCCGGGGACGAGCGGCGGCGCGTACGTCCTCGAAGTCCCGCTCGGCTCCGGGCGGGGCACCGTGCCCGCGGCGGAGACGAGGACCGCGTCACCGGCCGGTGGCGGCCGCGAGGCCCTCGCGCTGCCCGCGCAGGCCGGCGAGCGCGCGATGACGCCTCCCTCCATGACGCCGCCCCCCGTGGCACCTCCCGTCATCGCGCCTCCTGCCACGGCGCCTCCTGCCACCGCACCTCCCGTCACCGCGCCTCCCGTCACCGCGCCTTCCGGCGAGGCCGGGGCCGGGTTTGATGCCGGGGCCGGGGAGACCTCCGGCGGCGGGCGGCGGCGGGCCCGGCGCGGCTCCACGGACGCCTTCCTTGCGAGCCCGGTCGCCCCCGAGAGCGGCGGCGGTACGGAGCCCAGTGGGCGCCGCCGTGCCCGTACGGGAGAAACCGCCACCGGCGCCGCCGAGCTGATTCCGGCGCAGCAGAACGCGGCCGTGGACGCCCCGTCCGGCTCTCCTTTCGCTCTCACCGCTTCCGGAACCTCCGCCAGCCCGGGTGGCTCTCGCGGCTCCGTCGTCGAGCCGACCGGGCGCCGACGTGGCCGGCCCGCCGAGGGCTCCGTGGTGACCGCCGCCGAGAGCGCGCAGGGGCGTGCCGCGCTCGGTGCCGCCGTGCCGCCGCAGGGCGTCCCCGTCGAGCCCTCGGGCGCTCCCACGCCAGCGCCCGCTTCCGCTCCCCCCTCCGCTTCCGCCCCCGCCCTGGCCCGCGCCCTGCCCGCCGTCGCTTCCGGTTCCGGCTCCGAGTCGGAGGAGGCGAACGGGAACGGCAACGGGGTGGCCGAGGCCCGGCCGAGCGGGCGCCGGCGGCGTGCGCTGGCCGCCGCTCAGGAGCGGGCGGCCGCGGCCGAGGCCGGTCCCCGGACGCCGTTCGCGCTCCCGCCGGCCGAGGCCGACCGCCCCGAGCCGGTCGCCGCGCCGGACGGCGCTCCGTTCACGACCCCGGCCGGCGTTCCGTTCGCCGGGCCGCTGCCGGTCTCCGACGAGGGCCGCCACGAGGCCGTACGGGGTGTCCCGGGCGCCGATCACACGCCTCCGCAGCCCCATCCGCACACGCAGCCCCACGGGCCGGTCCCGTCGGTCGCCCCGTCCGTCGTTCCGCCGGGCGGCCCTTCGGCTGCCTCCGCGGTCTCCTCCTCGCCCGCCCAGGCCGCGATGCCGCCCGCCGAACCGACCGGGCGCCGCCGGGCCGTCAGGCCTCCGCAGCCGGAGCAGCAGCCGGAGCAGCAGCCGCCGGTGTCTGCGCAGGAGTCGGCGCAGGAGCCGCAGCCGGAGTCGGCAGCGCGGCCCGGGCCCCGTAACCGCACGGGCTCCGGCACCGGCACCGGTTCCGTACCGCTGCCGCCCGAGTTGCCGATGCCCACGCCGACGCCGACGCCCATGCCGACGCCGACTTCGACTCCGACGCCGAAGGACTCGACGCAGGGTCGGGCGTTCAGCGTCCGCACCCTCGGGCAGGGCGTTCCCTTCGTCCCGCCTGCCCCGATGCCCTCCCCGCTCCCCGTAGCACCCGCCGCCCCTCCTGCGGCGCCCCAGGCCTCCCCCGGCCCGACAGCCCCAGCAGCCCCCACGGCCTCCGGCGCGCCCTCCAACGGCTCCGGGCGGCGGCGCAGGCTCGCCACCCCGCCGGACGTCGACCCGCCGGCCCCGGCCGCGCTTCCCGTACCGGCACCCGGCGAGGCGAGGCCGCATCCGGAGGCGGACCCGTCCGCGCATCCCGAGGCCTCCCTCGGGCTCGTCACCGCCGCCCCCGAGGGCCGCGCGTACGCCATAGGAGCGCCCGCCGCCGGCTCCGCCGAGGGTCCCGAGCCGCTCGACGGCCCGGGTGGAGCCGTCGAGGTCGCCAACCGGCCGGCGCCGCGTCCGGTCGACGACGAACTGCCCCCTGAGCCCCTCGACAACCCGCGCAGGCTGCTGGTCTGGCCCGCGCCCGACGTCTCGACGCAGCAGGCGCTGAGCGACCGGGGCTACCGGCCGGTGATCGTCCACTCCCGCGAGGAGGTCGACGCCCAGATCGCCGCTTTCCCCGCCGCGCTCTTCGTCGACCCGCTGACCGGCCCCATCACCCGTACCGCGCTCCAGTCGCTGCGCCAGGCCGCCGTCGCCGCCGAGGTGCCGGTGCTGCTCGCGGCCGGGCTCGGGCAGGCGACCCGGGAGGAGGCGTACGGCGCCGATCCGGCCGTACTCCTCAAGGCGCTCGCGCCGCGTGACAGCGAACAGCACCCTTCCCGGGTCCTGCTGATCGAGGAGCACGAGGACATCGCCGAGGCGCTCGCGGCCACCCTGGAGCGGCGCGGGATGCAGGTGGCGCGGGCGGCCACGGACACGGAAGCGGTCGCGCTGGCCACGCAGACGCAGCCGAACCTGGTGGTGATGGACCTGATGCAGGTGCGCCGCCGCCGGGCCGGGATCATCGACTGGCTGCGGGCGAACGGGCAGCTGAACCGCACCCCGCTCGTCGTCTACACCTCGGTCGACCTCGTCGACGAGGAGCTGCCGAAGCTGTCGTCCGGCGAGACGGTCCTCTTCCTCGCCGAACGCTCGAACAGCACCGAGGTCCAGGCGCGGATCGTCGACCTGCTCGCGAAGATCGGCACCAACTAGCCCTGTGTGAAGGGCCGGTTGGTGCCGACTGGTCGCTACCGGTGGATCAGGGGCCGGTCAGAGGTGGATCAGAGGCCGGTCAGAGCTGGGTCACGTCCAGCTCGCCCTCCGCGTACTGCTTGCGGATGACCTTCTTGTCGAACTTGCCCACGCTCGTCTTCGGCACCGCCGGCACGATCGCCCAGCGCTCCGGCAGCTGCCACTTGGCGATGCCGCCCTCGTCGGCGAGGAAGGCCTTCAGCGTCTCGTAGTCCGCCGTCGCCCCCTCCTTGAGCACGACGGTCGCCAGCGGGCGCTCGCCCCACTTCTCGTCCGGCACGGCGACGACGGCGGCCTCCGCGACCTCCGGGTGCGCCATGATCGCGTTCTCCAGGTCGACGCTGGAGATCCACTCGCCGCCCGACTTGATGACGTCCTTGGCGCGGTCGGTGAGGGTGAGGAAGCCGTCGGGGCTGATCACGCCGACGTCGCCGGTCTTGAGCCAGCCGTCCTCGCTGAACTTGTCGGCCGGCCGGATCACTTCGCCGTCGACACCGCCGAAGTACGAGCCCGCGATCCAGGTCCCGCGCACCTCCAGCTCACCGGCCGACTCGCCGTCCCAGGGCAGTCGGTCGCCGCCGGGTCCGACGAGCCGCGCCTCGACACCGGCCGGGAAACGGCCCTGCGTGACCCGGTACGGCCACTCCTCCTCGGCGGTCAGACCGGCCGGCGGGTGGGCCATCGTGCCCAGCGGGGACGTCTCGGTCATGCCCCAGGCGTGGCAGAGGCGGACGCCGAGCCGGTCGTACGCCTCCATCAGGGAGGGCGGACAGGCCGCCCCGCCGATGGTCACCTGGGCCATCGAGGAGAGGTCGCGGGGGTTGGCGGTGACCTCGGCGAGCAGGCCCTGCCAGATGGTGGGGACGGCGGCCGCGTGGGTCGGCTTCTCTCGCTCGATCATCTCGGCGAGCGGGGCCGGCTGGAGGAAACGATCCGGCATGAGCATGTTGATGCCGGTCATGAAGGTGGCGTGCGGCAGACCCCAGGCGTTCACGTGGAACTGCGGGACGACGACGAGGGTCGTGTCCTTGGCCGTGAGGCCCATCGACTCGGCCATGTTCACCTGCATCGAGTGCAGGTAGATCGAGCGGTGGGAGTAGACGACGCCCTTCGGGTCACCGGTGGTGCCGGAGGTGTAGCACATGGCGGCGGCCGAACGCTCGTCGAGCTCGGGCCAGTCGTACGTGGTCGGCCGGCCGGCGATCAGCTCCTCGTAGTCGTGCACGCGCGGGGCCACGCCGTCCAGGACGGAACGGTCGCCGGGGCCCGCCACCACGATGTGCTCGATCGTCGGCAGGTGCGGGAGCAGCGGGGCGAGAAGGGGGAGCAGCGAGCCGTTGACGAGCACGACCCGGTCGGCGGCGTGGTTGACGATCCACACCAGCTGCTCGGGGGGAAGACGGAGGTTGAGGGTGTGGAGCACCGCGCCCATGGAGGGGATCGCGAAGTACGCCTCGACGTGCTCCGAGTTGTTCCACATGAGCGTGGCGACACGCTGGTCGCCGGTGACCCCGAGTTCGTCGCGCAGGGCGTTGGCCAGCTGGTGCGCGCGCGTTCCCGCCTCCGCGAACGTGCGGCGGTGCGGCTCGGGCTCTCCCGTCCAGGTGGTGATGATGGACTTCCCGTGGATCGTCATCCCGTGCTTGAGGATGCGGCTCACGGTCAGCTGTACGTCCTGCATGGTGCTGTACACGGGGCGTCCTCCCGGTGGGCGCTACGTGGCAGAAAGGGTGTGGAGATTCTGCGCACATACCACGCGGTATGTCACTACCCGGGAGTACGTAAATTGCCAGTGTTCACTGGCGGGAGCACCGTCCTGTCCCGGTTGCCTACCGTACGGGGGTCAGTTCCGGGTCCTCCCTGAGCTTGCCGAGCGCTCGGGACACGGCGCTCTTGACCGTACCGACCGACACCCCGAGCACCTCGGCGGTCTGGGCCTCGCTGAGGTCCTCGTAGTACCTCAGGACCACCATCTGGCGCTGCCGCTCCGGCAGCCTCAGCACCGCGCGCCACATCGCGTCGTGCAGCACCTGCCGCTCGGCCGGGTCCGGCTCCGGGAGACCGGCGGGCTCGGGCAGCTCCTCACAGGCGAACTCGTCGACCTTCCGCTTGCGCCACTGCGACGTACGCGTGTTCAGCAGCGCGCGACGGACGTAACCGTCCAGGGCACGGTGGTCCTCGATGCGCTCCCAGGCCATGAAGGTCTTGGCCAGCGCCGTCTGGAGCAGGTCCTCGGCGTCGCAGGGGTTGGCGGTCAGGGAACGCGCGGTGCGCAGGAGTACGGGCTGCCGCGCCCGTACGTACGAGGAGAAGGTCGGGTACGACGCGTACTGCGAGGCACCGGCGCAGACGGGGCCAGAGGGTGGCGGAGTCATGACTCCACGCTAGGAGGGGAGGGGCGCCCGGCGGATCGGCCCCAGGTCCCGACCCTCCGTCCGCCTCAGGTTGTAGGGGTGGGGACCGCCTCACCTCCTCTGGGTGGAGACCGGTCGGGGGCTCATCAGGGTCGGAGGCGGGTCGGACGGCGACGGGGGGGACGGGGGAGACGCCAGGGCACGGGATCGGGGCTTGGGGCGCTGGGGCTCAGGGGGCGGGGGCCGTGACGCGGGCCACGGGTGCGTCCATCACGTTGCGGTCGATGAAGAGGCGGCGGCCACCGTGCGATTCGTTGACGTTGCCCGTGTACTGGTGGATCCGGGCGTGCGGCATCCACGCCTGCGGGTCCAGCACCGACTCGGAGTACAGCGACGGCCGCCCCCGCCAGCGCGCGAACCACATCACGGCCGGCAGGTCCTTCGTACCCGCCTTCCGCTGCTCCTCGATGTCCCGTACCCCCGTGTCCGCACTGCTGTAGAACCCCGGCAGATATCCGAGGCGTCGCACCTCCCGGTTCCAGGCGCGGACGAAGGAGAGGGTGGTCGCGGCGCAGGGCGCGTCTCCCTGCCGGTAGGCCTCGATGTCGAGGTAGAGCGGGCTGCTCGCGTCGAGGCCCAGGGCCCGCGCCTCCCGCACCGCCTCGGCGCCCTCCCGGGTGCCCTGGCTCCAGGGGCTGCCGCCGATGGCGAAGGGCCGCTTGGCCGGGGAGACCACGCACGGCGCCTGGGAGCCGACGAAGAGGGGCAGCAGCCGCCAGCCCATGGCGTTCACGGAAGCGACCCAGGCGGGCGTCAGCTCCCGCTGGACGGGGCAGCCCCGGCCCCGGCCCCCGAAGTAGATCCCGACCGCCCCGTACGGCGAACTGCGCCAGGCCCTCATCACCTCCAGGGAGGGCGCGTCACAGGTGTCGAAGGCCTGGCCGGTGAAATGCGCGGGCGCGGCCTCGCGGGTCGGCAAGCCACCACCGGACGGATCGGCACCTGCCGGAGTGCCACCGGACGGAGCGGCACCGGGTCGGGCCGCCACGGCCGGAACGGGGCCGCTGAGCAGTGCCGCCCCGGCCAGCGCCGCCAGGAGGGCGGCGACCACGGTCCGCGCTCCGGGAGACAGCCGGGGAGGCAGCACGGCCCGCGAGCGCGCCGAAGACGAAGACGAGGGCGTGGGAGGGGACACGGAGGCGGATGCGGAAGCGGAGGCGGAAGCGGATGCGGGCACGGATGCGGACACGGCGGCGGGTACGGGTACGGGTACGGGTACGGCTCCCGGAACGGCTGCGGGGGCTGATCGGGGCGGTTCGTGTGTGCTCATGCCGCGAGTGAAGAACCGCCCGCCCCACCCGGCCACCGCTGAGGCCGTCGCCTCAGCCGTCCGTGCCCAGGATCAACCCGGACGTGGGAACCCCCGTGCCCGCCGTGACCAAAGTCCGCTCCGCGCCGGGTATCTGGTTCACCGAGGTGCCGCGCAGCTGCCGAACCGCCTCCGCTATGCCGTTCATCCCGTGCAGATACGCCTCGCCGAGCTGCCCGCCGTGCGTGTTCAGCGGGAGCGCGTCGGCCGCGACGAAGTCGGCCGCCTCTCCCGGTCCGCAGAAGCCGAACTCCTCCAACTGCATGAGCACGAAGGGGGTGAAGTGGTCGTACAGGATGCCCACGTCGATGTCGGACGGTGCGAGCCCGGAGGTCCGCCAGAGCTGCCGGGCCACCACCCCCATCTCCGGAAGACCCGTCAGCTCGTCCCGGTAGAAGCTGGTCATCGCCTCCTGCTTCCGCCCGGCGCCCTGCGCCGCCGCGACGATCACGGCGGGAGGATTCCGCAGATCGCGGGCACGCTCGACGGAGGTGACGACGATCGCCTGGCCACCGTCGGTCTCCTGGCAGCAGTCGAGGAGCCGGAGCGGTTCGACGATCCAGCGCGAGGCGGCGTGGTCGTCAAGGGTGATCGGCTTCCCGTGGAAGTACGCGGCCGGGTTCCGGGCCGCGTGACGCCGGTCGGTGACGGCGACATGGCCGAAGGCGTCCGGGGTCAACCCGTAGGTGTGCAGATACCGCTGGGCGGCCATCGCGACCCAGGAGGCCGGGGTGAGCAGCCCGAAGGGCAGCTGCCAGCCGAGCGCGGCGCCCTCGGCGGAGGGCTCGCGCTCCTGGACGCCGGAGCCGAAGCGGCGCCCGGAACGCTCGTTGAACGCCCGGTAGCAGACGACGACCTCGGCGACCCCGGCGGCGACCGCGAGCGCGGCCTGCTGGACGGTGGCGCAGGCGGCCCCGCCTCCGTAGTGCACACGGGAGAAGAAGGACAGCTCGCCGATGCCGGAGGCCTGGGCGACGGTGATCTCCGGGTTGGTGTCCATGGTGAAGGTGACCAGGCCGTCGACGTCGGCGGGGGCGAGCCCGGCGTCGTCGAGGGCCGCCCGCACCGCCTCCACGGCGAGGGACAGTTCGCTGCGGCCCGAGTCCTTGGAGAACTCCGTCGCCCCGATGCCCACCACGGCCGCCCGGCCGCCGAGACCGTCCCGGCTGCGGAGGCTCATCGCGGCACCTCCACGGTGACCGTGCCCGTGACGTGGTGCCCGACCCCGTTGGCACCCACGACCCGCACGCGTGCCGTGTCCCCGTCCACTTCGGTGACCGTGCCGCTGAGGACCATGGTGTCGCCGGGGTGGTTGGGGGCACCGAGCCGGATGGCGACCTTGCGGAGGACCGTGCCGGGGCCGAAGTGGTCCGTGATGTACCGGCCGACCAGCCCGTTCGTGGTGAGGATGTTCATGAAGATGTCCGGGGAGCCCTTCTCCCGGGCCAGTTCGGCGTCGTGGTGCACGTCCTGGTAGTCGCGGGAGGCGACGGCCCCCGCGACGATCAGGGTGCGGGTGATCGGGATCGTCAGCGGAGGCAGCTCGTCCCCGGGCTTCATGACAGGTCTCCTTCCGCGAGCAGGGCGCCGAGTTCGGCGAGGAGTTCGGTGCCGCCGCCGAGATAGGCGTCGAGCTGCCGGCCCCACAGGAAGTGCCGGTGGACGGGATGATCGAGGTCCGCGCCCGTACCGCCGTGGAGATGCTGCCCGGCGTGCACGACCCGCTTGCCCGCCTCCGAGGCCCACCAGGCGGCGGTCAGGGCCGCCCCTCCGGCGTCCAGACCCTCGTCGAAGCGCCAGGCGGCCTCGTAGGCGGTGACCCGGATGGCCTCGGTGTCCATGTGGGCGTCGGCGGCGCGAAGTTGCACGGCCTGGTGGGTGGAGAGCGGACGGCCGAACTGCTCCCGTACGGAGGTGTGCTCCACGGCCCTGGCCAGCGATCCGGCGCAGACCCCCGCCTGCAGTCCGGCGAAGGCGATCCGGGCGACGGCCAGCACGTCCTCATAGGCGCCGCCGGACGCGCCGGCACGCTCCCCGAACCGCCTTCCGAGTCGCTCCCCGGCCGCCCCGTCGAGGACGAGCCGCCCGGCGGACCAGGGTGCGGTGAGCTCGACGGGATCCACCCGGACCGCGTCCTCCTCGGTGGGGCCCAGCGGGACCAGGGGGACCAGCCACAGGTCACGCTCCTCGTCCGGTACGAGGACGTGGGTGGCGTCCCTGAGCCACGGCACCCAGTCCACGGTCCCGCTGAGCCGCCCGTCGTGCGCGGAGACCGTGCCCGACGCCGGGAACGCCCCGGTCACCACCGTCGTACCGTCCCGGAGGCCGGGCAGGAGCCGGGTCCGCTGCCCGTCCGTGCCGTGCCGGCCGACGGCGAGGATCCCGTACGCGCAGCTCGCGGCGAAGGGCACCTGAGCCGTCACCCGCCCCTGCTCCTCCAGGAGCAGGACCAGGCCGAGCAGCCCGGTCTCCTCGACGGCGCCGGGCAGTCCGGCGGCGCAGAGCGCCTTCCAGAGCTCGGCGTCGGTGCCGGTGCCGACTGCCCTGAGCCGCTCGTGGGTGGCGAGGTCGGCGAAGATCCGGCCGGCCAGCTCGCGGGCGGCCTCCTGCTCCTCGCTGGGGGTGAAGTCCATGTCAGTCCTCCCCTCCGGCACGGAAGACGGGAAGCTCCAGCTCCTCGTCGGCCCGCAGGAACTCCAGCCGCACCGGCATCCCGATCCGCACCTTGTCATACGGCACGCCCACCACGTTGCTGATCATCCTTACGCCCTCGGCGAGTTCGATCAGCCCGACCGCGTAGGGCGGGGCGAAGGCCGGGAAGGGCGGGTGGTGCATCACCACGTACGAGAAGACCGTCCCGGCACCGCTCGCCTCGACCGTGTCCCACTCCCGTGAGCCGCAGTCGGCGCACCCGGGCAGCCAGGGGAAGCGGAGGGCCGCGCAGTCGCCGCAGCGCTGGATCAGCAGCCGGTGCGCCGCCACCCCCTCCCAGAACCCGGCGTTGTCCCGGTTGATGACCGGCCGGGGCCTCCTCGGGACCGGGTCCGGGGACTTCGGTGGCCTGGTCGTCGGCGCGTACTTGAGGATGCGGAAGCGATGGGTGCCGGCGACTTCGGCGCCGACGCGGACGTCCGTCCGGGTGGTGACGAAGTACCCCGGTCCGAGCTTGGTGGTCTTGGGCCGCGACACGGACTCGATCACGGTGTCGAAGGTGACCTCGTCTCCGGGGCGCAGGGGCCGGAGGTACTCCTGCTCGCAGTCGGTCGCGACCACGGACGTGTATCCGGCCGCGTCGAGGAGGGCGAACAGTTCCTCGTACGCGGAGGAGCGGCCTGTGTGCCCCGAGAGGCCGCCCATCGTCCAGGCCTGGAGCATCGTCGGCGGGGCGACGGCCCCCGGCCCCCGGTAGGCGGGGTGCGCGTCCCCCATGGCCTCGCACCAGTGCCTGATCATGGGCAGGTTCACCGGGTCCTTGCCGACGCCGGCGGTGGCGGCGGCACGGCCCTCGTAGGCCACGAGCCGGTCGTACAGCGTGGCGTCCCGCTCCGTGAGGGTCATCGCCGTCCCCTCCCCTTCATGCCGAGCCGCATCCTCGCGACGATCTCGCGCTGCACCTCGCTCACCCCTCCCCCGAAGGTGTTGATCTGGGCGGCCCGGTTCATGCGCTCCAGCTCACCGCCGTCGACTTCCCCCGGCGATCCCGCTCGCACCGTCCCCGGCCCGCCCGTGATTTCCTGACATATTCGATACACCTCCACCGCCGATTCGGTTCCCACGAACTTCACGCCGCTCGCGTCCCCCGGGGCCAGCCGGCCGGCCCCCACATCACCCACCAAACGCCAGTTGAGCAGGCGTGTCGCGGACAGTCGGGCATGCGCTTCGGCGGCCCGGATCCGGACCCACGGCTCGTCAACGCGGCGCCTGCCCGTCACCGGATCGGGGATGCGTGCCCGGGCGAGGGCGGCCGTGAAGAAGTCCTCGGCCTGCATGCCGATCGCGGCGAGCGCGACCCGCTCGTGGTTGAGCTGGTTGGTGATGAGCCCCCAGCCCCCGTGCTCGGGCCCGACGAGGTTCCCCGCGGGGACCCGTATCCCGTCGTAGTAGGTGGCCGTCGTCGTCAGCCCGCCCACGGTCGCGATCGGGGTCCACGAGAAGCCGGGGGCGTCGGTGGGGACGAGGACGATCGAGATGCCCCGGTGCGGGGGCGCGGCGGGGTCGGTGCGGCAGGCGAGCCAGATCCAGTCGGCGTTCTGGGCGTTGGAGGTGAAGATCTTCTGTCCGTCGATCCGCCAGGAGTCCCCCTCGCGGACCGCCCGCGTCCGGAGGGAGGCGAGGTCCGTGCTGGCCTCCGGCTCGCTGTACCCGATGGCGAAGACGGTCTCGCCACGCAGGATCCGGGGCAGGAAGAAGGCCTTCTGCTCCTCGGTCCCGTAGGCCATGAGGGTGGGCCCGACGGTGTTGAGAGTGACCATCGAGACGGGGGCGCCCGCGCGGTACGCCTCGTCGAAGAAGACGAACTGCTCGTCGGGGCCCCGGCCCTGCCCGCCGTACTCCTCGGGCCACCCGAGGCCGAGGAGCCCGTCGGCGCCGATCCGGCGCAGCAGCCGGCGCTGGGCGGCGGTGTCGGCAGCGGGCGGCGGTCCGTCGGGCATCACCTCCCGGAAGTACGCGCGGAGTTCGGCGCGCAGCCGCAGCTGCCGCTCGGTCGGGGCGAGGTGCACGGCGACGGCCTCCCGTGGGACGACTGAGATTTCTGACTATCCGTCAGATTCAGGACCCCTGTCAAGATGTCGCCGACCGACCACGCGGACGACCGGTCGCGCAGGAACCGCCATGGGGACGTGCGCCACCGCGCCCGCCGGGCGCACGCAAACGCGACGGCCCGCGCGCCGGTACCGAAGTACCGGCGCACAGGCCGTCGTTCACACCACGGTCACGCCCCCCGTCGGGCCGGCTGCCGCGCGGCGGGTCACCACCACGGGTTGAAGTTGACCACCGCGTTGTTCTGGGCGATGTGGGTGAAGGCGGAGCCGTTCACGCTGGCGGTGTTGTTCTGGTTGGAGGCACCGGAACCGGTCGCCACCTGCTGCGTCGTGGTCGAGTTGCCGAAGTTGTCCCCGCCCACGCCGCTGCCGACGATCGTGGCGACGCTCGTGTTCGATCCGTCGTCCGCGAACCCGCCGTTGTCGGCCTGCGCCACCCCCGTGAAGAGCGCGGCGGCGAGGGGCAGGGCGGCGGCGACGGCGAAGATGCGGGCGGTACGGATGCTTGCCATGTCTGTTCCTCCGGGAACTGAAAGCTGGTGCTGTTGCACGGAACTGCTCTGAAGTGCTCTGAACTCTTCTGAACTACGGCCATTTCCAGGGCAGTTGGCCGACCGCCCCGATTGTTCGTGCTCGACGTCGCGAATCCAGAGTTGCCCACCGAATCCCCGGCGAACCACCCCGGAGCGGCTTATTCCCCCGCAAGCGTGAGGACAAGCAGATAAACCAGGCCAGTACGAGGAAAGCCCCAGCTCACCTCGGCGGAGCGGGTTCAGGACAGGCAGAACCGGGGTGCCGCACGAGAGGAAGCGTTTCGGCAGATTTTCCGCCAATCGCCCTCTCGGAAGAGATCAACGGCGAGTCCCCCCGGCACGGAAACCGAACAAATGAACCGACAGGAAGAAGAATTCGACCGCGAGGCGATGCCCCTTACGGGATCTCCTGCCCGACCGCCGCCTCGAAAGCGGCGTACGCGCGCGCGTCGAACAGCACGAACCGCACTTCCTCCACCTCGGTACGAGCCGCCCGTACCGTCTCCACGGCGATCCGGGCGCCGTCCTCCATCGGCCAGCCGTAGATCCCGGTCGAGATCGCGGGGAACGCGACCGTACGGTCCCCCAGCTCGTCGGCGACCCGGAGGGACTCGCGGTAACAGGAGGCCAGCGACTCCGACCGGTCCACCTCCCGCGACCAGACGGGCCCGACCGTGTGGATCACGTGCCGGGCCGGCAGCCGCCCGGCCGTCGTGGCCACGGCCCGCCCGACCGACAGCCCCTTGCCGTAGTGGGAACGGCGCAGGTCCTGACAGGCGGCGAGGATCTCGGGACCGCCCTTCCGGTGGATCGCCCCGTCGACTCCCCCGCCGCCGAGCAGGGAGGTGTTGGCGGCGTTGACGATCGCGTCCGCCGCCTCCGCGGTGATGTCCCCCTGCACGAGCACGATCCGCACCACGCCAGAACCCCTTCCTCCGGTCACCGTTCCCCCGCGCCCATTGAACCCCCGACGAAACCCCGAAGGGGCGCCCCGGATACGCATCCGGGGCGCCCCTGAGGAGCAATGCGCGCCTCCGCGCTACGGCTGGGGCGGAGGCGGAGGCGGAGAGTCAGGCCGTGGCGAGTCCGGCCCCTGCCTCGTGTCGCCCAACTGGTCCTTGAGCTTCGCCTGTGCGGTGTCGACCTGGCTGCTGTACTTGCCCTGAGTCTTGCCGTCGACGAAGTCACCGGCCTTGTCGATGCCCTTGGAGCCCTGTTCCTCGTGGCCCTTCAGCATCCCCTTGAGCTTGTCGAGCATAGACATCCTGGCCCTCCTAGCCGCTGTTCCAGCCCTTCCAGCATCAGGGCACCACCCGAGTCCCGCATCCGCTGAGCCCCGCCCCGCCTCCCCTCGAACAGCACGAAAAAACGGCCCCTGACCGATCTGCCTGGTCAGGGGCCGTTCCACTGCGGTGGGTGTGGGATTTGAACCCACGGTGACTCTCGCCACGACGGTTTTCAAGACCGTTCCCTTAGGCCGCTCGGGCAACCCACCCCGCGCCGTCGGTGTGTCACGGGCGGCGCGGGGGACAGCCTAGCCGGTCGGGGTCAGTTGTCGCCGGTGCGTTCGCCGAGGGTGACCGTGGCCGTGGAGGTCTTGCCGTCACGCTCGTAGGTGATCTTGACCGAGTCGCCCGGCTCGTGGGTCCAGATCTCGCTGATCAGGGTCGGACCGCTGTCGATCTGGCGGTCGTCGAAGGCCGTGATCACGTCGCCCGCCTTCAGACCCGCCTTCGCCGCCGGGCCGTCGGGCGTGACCGAGGGGGTGCCGCCCGAGCCCTGGGCGGCGATCGTGGCGCCCTCGCCCCGCTCGTTCATGTTCACCGTCGCGCCGATCACCGGGTAGACCGGCTTGCCCGTCTTGATCAGCTGCTGGGCCACGTTCTTCGCCTGGTTCACCGGGATCGCGAAGCCCAGGCCGATCGAGCCCGCCTGGGACTGGCCGAAACCGCTCCCCGTGGACTGGATGGCCGAGTTGATGCCGATCACCGCGCCGCTCGCGTCGAGCAGCGGGCCGCCGGAGTTGCCCGGGTTGATCGACGCGTCCGTCTGCAGCGCGCTCATGTACGAGTTGCTTCCGCCGGAGCCGTCTCCCGAGGCCACCGGACGGTTCTTGGCGCTGATGATGCCCGTCGTCACCGTGTTCGACAGGCCGAAGGGCGCCCCGATCGCGATCGTCGAGTCGCCGACCGCCACCTTGTCGGAGTCGCCGAGCGGCAGCGGCTGCAGCCCCTTCGGCGCGTTCGTGAGCTTCAGCACCGCCACGTCGTAGCCCTCGGCCCGGCCGACGACCTCCGCGTCGTACGCCTTGCCGTCCGGGAACGTCACCGACAGCGCGCCGCCGTCCGCCGCCGACGCCACCACGTGGTTGTTGGTGACGATGTGGCCTTCCTGGTCGTACACGAAGCCCGTGCCCGTACCGCCCTCGCCGCCGCCCTCGCTCTGCGGACCGCCGGACTTCGCCTGGATCGTGACCACGCTCGGCAGCGCCTGCGCCGCGACCGCGGCGACCGTCCCCGGGTCGCGCTTGAAGGCCGCCGGAGCCTCGCTGGAGGACACCGTCGTCGAGCTGACGCCGTCGTCACCGCGCTGGGCCGCCCAGTAGCCGATGCCACCGCCGATGCCGCCCGCGACGAGCGCCGCCACGAGCACCGCCGCCACGAGGCCGCCGGTCCGCTTCCGCGGTGCCGCGGGGGCGGGCGGTGCGGGCGGGAGCGGGGCGCCCCAGGCAGGCACGGCCGGCGGAGGCGGCGGCCAGCCGCCCGCGGCGCCGGCGGCAGGAGGGGCGGCAGGGGCAGGGGCCTGGACCACCGTCGGGGCGTCGGCCGGGGTCGTGGGCTGGGTCTGTGCCGCGGGGTGGGCCGGGGGCTGCACCGGTGTGGGAGCCGTCGCCGCTTCGGGGGCCGGGGCCGGCTCCGGGGCGGGCGTCGTCGCCTGCTCCGGCGTCGCCGTCGAGGGAGGGGTCGGAGGGGCGGACGGGGCGGACGGGTCCGCCGGAACCGCCGTGCCCTCGTTCTCGGTGCTCACAGCTCGCTCTCCTCGTTGACTGCGCGGGGTGGTGGTACCTACGGGGGGACCTGCTGGGTCCAGGGTGCTGCACCAGCTTTTCCCACAGGGCGTCAGGCCGCTGTAAGGCGGAGCTGTGCGTTTGCACCCCCACCTTTATATACGGACAGAACGGACCCCTTCCCGTGCCCGCCCCACCCCGCCAATGGCACCATGACGCCGTGACTCACGCACGGCAGCAATCGAACCGCGTCCCGCTCCAGGTCGTCGCCCACCGTGGAGCCTCGGAGGACGCACCGGAACACACCCTGGCCGCCTACATGAAGGCCATCGAGGACGGCGCCGACGCCCTGGAGTGCGACGTCCGGCTCACCGCCGACGGCCATCTCGTCTGCGTCCACGACCGACGCGTCGACCGCACCTCGAACGGCCGCGGCGCCGTCTCCGCCCTCGAGCTCGCCGACCTCACCGCCCTCGACTTCGGCACCTGGAAGGGCCGCGACGAGTCCGGTGAGAGCCCCGACTGGCGAGACCCCGGGTACACCTCCGTCCTCACGCTGGAACGCCTCCTGGAGCTGGTGTCCGACGCCGGGCGCCGGGTCGAGCTGGCCATCGAGACCAAGCACCCCACCCGCTGGGCGGGCCAGGTGGAGGAGCGGCTCCTCCACCTCCTCAAACGCTTCAACCTCCACGCGCCCGCGTACTCCGAGGAATCCCCCGTGCGCGTCATGAGCTTCTCGGCACGCTCCCTGCAGAGGATCGCCGTGGCCGCGCCGACCCTCCCCACCGTCTCCCTCGCCCAGTTCGTCTCGCCGCGGTTGCGCGACGGACGGCTCCCCGCGGGCGCGCGTATCGCCGGCCCTTCGATCCGGATCGTCCGGCACCACCCCGCCGTGATCCTGCGGCTCCAGAAGGCCGGGCACCACGTCCACGTCTGGACGGTGGACGACCCCGAGGACGTCGAGCTCTGCGAGCGCCTCGGCGTGGAAGCGATCATCACGAACCGTCCCAAGCAGGTGCTCTCCCAGCTCGGCCGCGACTGACGCCTTCCCACCCTCTGAGTCCCTCCTTTCCCATACGGCACAAGGGTTCATGGGGCTCGCGGGGCGTACACCGGCGCGTTCCGTACGTACGCGATCGTCACGAGTGCCTCATCGAACGCGGATTGGCCGGTTTCCGGTCCAGTCCATTGGGGCATCCACACGGTGGCGTGGGGCAAAGGAGGTCTCGGGGGTGGCGTTTGTGGTGGCACAAGAGGTGCCCACGTCGTCGAGCATGGCCGTACCCCACGGTCCTGCGGGCGTGGGTGCGGCGAGACACCGGATGCGGGACGAGCTGTACCGCAGCGGAGTGGCCGATTCGGTCGTCGACGACGCGGTGCTGATCCTTTCCGAGCTGCTCAGCAATGCCTGCCGGTACGGCAGGCCGCTGGGGCGGGCGGATCGGGGCGACGGGGATGTGCGGGCGGCCTGGCGGGTGGACCCGGCGGGCGGCCTGCGGGTCGAGGTGACGGACGGCGGTGGTCCGACACGACCGGTTCCGTCGACGCCCTCGGTCACCGCACGGGGAGGCCGCGGGCTGAACATCATCAGCGCGCTGGCCCAGGACTGGGGTGTACGGGACAGCGCGACGGGCGAGGTCACGGTCTGGGTGGTGGTCACCGAGGGACACCGCCGCGAGGACTTCGCGACCCGGGTCGGCGGCGGTTCGCGCTTCGACGTCCTCGACGCGTACGACGATCTGGACTGAGACGGCTCGACGACGGCGGCTCCGCGGCGGCGGCTCCTCGGCATCCGCCGTCGCGGTCCGTGGCAGCTGCCCCTGACAGCGGGCGGCGCGGCCCGCCTGAGGGGTGTCGGTGCCCGGGGCGGCTAGGCTCGCGCCGGAACAAGCACCGCACCGCCGCGATCGGGAGAAAGCCACACCATGGCCAAGAAGCGCCCCCAGACGAAGGCCGGCACGTCCGGCCAGGCACAGGTCACGAGCGGGGAGATCCCGGTCGTCGGCGCCCGCGAGCCGTGCCCGTGCGGTTCGGGCCGCCGTTACAAGGCGTGTCACGGCCGAGCCGCCTCGCACGCCGTGACCGAGCTCGTCCAGCGCCCCTTCGAGGGTCTGCCCGGCGAGTGCGACTGGGTCGCGCTGCGCGAGCTCGTGCCCGCCGCCACCGTGCCGCTCACCCTCAAGGGCGGGCTCCCGGAGGGCGTGCCGTCCGTGACCCTCGCGACCGTGCTGCCGATGGCGTGGCCGGCGCTGCGCCGCGACGACGGCTCCGTCCTGCTGGCCCTGCAGAACGACTCCACCTCCGGCGACCTCGCCCGCGATCTCGCCGACACCCTCCAGCGCGCCTTGGAAGCCGAGCCGGGCACCCCGATCCCCGCCCGCCGCGTACCCGCCGAGGGCCCGCGTCTCCAGGACCTGCTCGACGCGGAGGCCGCGTTCGCCCCGGAGGTCCACACGGGCTTCGAGTTCTGGATCCCTCAGTCCGCCGACGGCGCCGACCCGGAGGTCGCCGCCTCGCTCGAGCGCGCCAACGCGGCCGCGATCCCGACCGTGAAGCTCACGAGCGTCGACTCCGCGTACTGGTGCGAGACCCCGGACAAGAACCACCTCCGTTGGGTCATGCCGTACCCGGAGGAGAAGCTCCTCGACGCGCTCGCCCGCCTCCAGGCGGCCGGCGGCACCTCGATCGGCGCGGACACCCGGCTCGTCGGTTCGTTCCGGGCCCACGGCCTGATGGTGCCGGTCTGGGACCTGCCGACGTCGATGACGGCCGAGGAGTGCGAGAAGCCGGCCGCCGAGTTCGCCGAGCGGCTGGCCGGGGCGCTCGCCTCGGACGCCCCGCTCACCGCGGAGGAGCGGCGTGCGCGCGGCGGCCTCACAAACCGTCAGGTGACTCTCAGCTGATACCCCAGGTGGTATCGGTGACTGACAGACCGACCAGTCGGTGACTTCCGCCACAAGGCTGTCTTCGGACGGGTAAATCCCTGTCCGAATAACCGAGATCGAATTTGCGAACAGCAGATCTCTTGTTACCGTTCTGGAAGCCCGGTCGCTGGTGCATCCCCCGTCGCCAGCGATCGGGCCTTTCCATGTCCGCTCCCGGGAGCCCCGGGGCGTAGACGCTCAACTTCCTTCCGGCTCCGCCGTGTTGCTGCCTGCCCGCAGCAGCAGCGGAGTGCTGTCGCCCTCGCCGGTACCCGCGAATTCCGCCACCGCCGTATACACCGTGGCCGTGCCCCTACCGCGCTCCCTGGGTGTTTCACAGGTTCCCGGTTCGTCCTGCGCCGTGACCGGGCAACGCACTTGTACGGTCCGCCCCCCGGGTGCCATGAGGGTCAGAAACGCGTCGAGTTCCTGGCCGGTGGCGTTCCGGTAGTACGTACGCGCCCAGGTGTCGGGCCCCTCGGCCAGCACGCAGGTCTGCGCCTCGACCCCCTCGGGGGAGGCGAGTTCCGGCCCACAGTGCGTGACCCGCTCCGGAGACACCCGGGCGGGGGCCGCCGCGGCGGCGGAGGCGGGAGCGGATGCGGGAGTGGATGCGGGAGCGGTGGGGACGGAAGCGGGAGACGCCGGCGTACGGGAGCCGAGGCCGAGGCCCGACAACAGGTCCCCCGGCTTCGCGTCGGCCCCGCCGGCCCCGTCCGCCGCCCCGGCCGGTCGTACGGGATCGCCCGTTGGCCCCGCCATCGCGACGAGCGGAAGCAGGACGGCGACCGTGACGGCGGCACCGAGTCCGACCACGCGGAGGTTCACCGGACCCATGTGCCCCACCTGCTCCTGCTCGGCTGGAGATCTTGAACGGTGGGTTGAACATATCGGCGGGCGGCGGGCGCCCGGTCGGCCGCGCGCCCGTTTACCGGAGAAGTCGGGCCGGGACACACCCGTTCGGGTGAACGACCGGGTCGACCGGGGCCTCCGACGGGAAGGCACCCCGCCCCGCACGCATGAGTGGCCCCCGCCCCCGCACGCACCGGTGGGCCCGCCCCGCGCACCCGTCAGTATGCGAGTCGGCTTCCGCCGCCCGGGGTGCTCGTGCTCGCCTCCACCAGGGCGTCGACCACCGCCTCCACGTCCGGCAGCCACGGCCGGGCCGAGCCCGCGAACGGCGCCCGTTCCCACCGCACCTGTCCGGTACCGGCGACCGAGGGCGGCAGCAACAGATAGCCGCCCTCTCCATGGAACCGCAGCGAGCTCGGCACGCTGTCCTTCGCGTACAGCAGCTCGCCGAGCCGTTCGAGGCCGTACGGGGCAACGAGGATCGACCACCGCGTCGGGGTCGCCACCACCGGTCCCAGCCGCATGCCCATCGCATCGAGCGCGGCGAGCGCCCGCGCGCCGGCCACCGCGGGCAGGCTGACCGCGCAGGGCGCGGCGCCACCCGTGGCCAGCACCACCGGGGCGTCCGGGCGCCGGGTCCACCACCAGCGGATCATCCGCTCGTCCGTGGTGGCCGCGAGCAGGCCGGGGTCGTAGGGGTGGGCGCCGGGCACCACGCACTCGGGGTCGGGGCAGCAACAGACCGCCCCCGCCCCCGTGCGGGTCGTCGCTCTCAGGGCCGCTCCCGGCAGGACGGGCCAGTTCCACTCGACGGCGAAGGTGACCGCCGCGTCGAGTCGGGCGGTCCTCGCCTTGCGCCGGAACCGGAACCTGCGTCGTCTTCCGAGGATCTCGCGCATGAGCGCTCGTTCCTTTCCGTGAACGCCGAATCCACATCACACCATGTACAGGACACTTCACCGTGCGTATCAGCGCGTACCGGGTCGGCCGGACGGCGGCCCCCGTCGCGGAGCGGGGCCGGCCGGGCCGTCACCAGATGGAGCCACGTGGAACCGGTTGAAACCGGATGGAGCCGGATTGAGCCGGATGGAGCGAGATCAGGACCGGAAGTCAGGGCCGCGAGGCCAGGACCAGGAGGTCAGGACCGGATGGAGCCGGGTCAGTGCCACGTGGAGCCAGGTCAGAACGAGGTGGAGCCGGGTCAGAACCAGGGCGGGTCAGAACACGTTCCCCGCCACTCGGTGACGGGCTGCGGCCTGCGGCATGAAGGACGCCGGGGCTTCGCGTCACGTTCCGGGGCAGCTCCAACTGCCCCTGCCTGTCATCGATTACGTACCCAGCACGCTCGGAATGACGCGCTTTCAAACGACGCCAGTCGACCGCAAAAGGTGCACACCGGGGATAATTTTCGGCCAACTTGCCGCGTACTTCAACCCTTGCGTCTCACCTCATGAACAACCCCACGGACACCACAAGTCCCGTGGGGACAATGCTGGACATCGCTCCTCTTGTGCGTGTACATGTGGATGCATCGAGCGGCGCAGAATGACATGGGGGTTTGCGATGCTATGGCGTCAAACGCACCGGTCGGAAAGCCGACTGACATGAGCGCCCCACACATGCCGAAAGTGGCTGGAATCGATTCCACGGTTCCCGGGCCCCCGCACACTACGGCGCCCCATCCCGGGGTACCCGCGGCGGCGCCCCCCTCCGACGAGGTCCCCCCACCGGGGGCACTGATCCAGGACCGGCTCGCCGCCTGGGTCTCCGACCTCACCACCCTCCACGAACTCACCGAGCGCCTCATCAGGACCGCCTCCCTCGACGAGGCCCTCCGCGAGGTGCTCGGCGCCGGCTCCGCCCTCGTCGGAGCCCGCCGCGGCATGGCCGTGCTCGAACCGGCCGACGGACTCGGCCCGGCCGCCACCATCGGCCTCGGCCTCGCCCACTCCGACCTCGGCACCATCGAGACCGTCCCGCGCGGCACCAGCAGCTACGGCCGCCTCCTCGACGGCCTCCCCGATCCGGGCCACCCCGAGCGCGTCCCCGATCCGATCGCCATCCGCGACGTACGTACCGAGGAAGGACTCGACCCGCGCCACCGCGAGGTCGCCGCCCGCCTCGGCTACGCCGCCAGCTACGCCCTGCCCCTCGCCACCGAGGAGGCCGGCCGGCTCGGCGCGGCCGTCTGGCTCTACGACGAGCCCGCCGAACCGAGCGACCGTCAGCGCCACCTCATCGGGCTCTACGGCCGCTTCGCCACCGAGCACCTCGCCCGCCTCCTCCAGGTCGAGCGCGCCCGCGTCCAGGTCTCCACCATCGCCGAGGAGCTGCTCCCGAGCCGGCTCCCCCGCGTCCCCGGCGTCCAGCTCGCCGCCCGCCACCGCACCAACCCCCGGGGCGGCGGCGACTGGTACGACGCGCTGCCGCTGCCCGAGGGGGCCCTCGGGCTCGCCGTCGGCTCCGTCTCCGGCACCGGCCCCAGCGCGCTCGCCGCCATGGGCAGGCTGCGCGCCTCTCTCCGTGCGTACGCGGTGATGGAGGGCGAGGACCCCGTCGCCGTCCTCTCCGACCTGGAACTCCTCCTCAGGCTCACCGAGCCCGCCCGCTCGGCGACCGCGCTCTTCGCGTACGCCGAACCCGCGCAGCGCCGGATCGTCCTCGCCGGGGCCGGGCACGCCCCGCCGCTGATCATCGGCGAGCACCGCACCGAGTTCGTCGAGACCTCGCTCTCGGCGCCGCTCGGGATGCTCTCCTGCTGGGAGGCTCCGAGCGTGGAGCTGTCCCCGGCACCTGGAGAAACGGTGCTTCTCTACACCGACGGGCTGCTGCGCCGTACCGGCGACGCCATGGACCGCGCCTTCGCCCGCCTCCACGCGGCGGCCGCGAGCGTGCCGAAGGCGGACCGGGGCGACCCGGGCGCCGTCGCCGACCACGTCCTGCGGACCCTGCTGCCCGAGGGCCTCGACACCACCGTGGACGGGGAGGACGTGGTCCTGCTGGCCGTCCGTTTCGAGTGAACCCACCGAAGCGGAGAGTGACATTCCGGTAATGGGTCTTCCGGCCCTGGGCCCCCTTCCGTACGACCGTACGATGGTGGGGGTTCAGTGTCGTACCAAGAGGAGGCAGACCCGTGGCCGAGGAGCTCACGCCGGAGACCCCGGAAGAGACGACCGAAGAGCAGGCGATCAAGCAGCGGAAGAACGGCCTGTACCCGGGCGTGTCCGACGAGCTGGCCGAGAACATGAAGTCCGGCTGGGCCGACACCGAGCTGCACGGCCTCGAGCCGATCGCCCAGGCCGACAAGACCGCCGCGCGCCGCGCCGCGCTCTCCGCCCGCTTCCCGGGCGAGCGCCTGGTGATCCCCGCCGGCAACCTGAAGACCCGGTCGAACGACACCGAGTACGCCTTCCGTGCCTCGACCGAGTACGCCTACCTCACCGGTGACCAGACGCAGGACGGCGTCCTCGTCCTGGAGCCCACGGCCGACGGGCACGAGGCGACCCTCTACCTGCTGCCGCGCTCCGACCGCGAGAACGGCGAGTTCTGGCTCGACGGCCAGGGCGAGCTGTGGGTCGGCCGCCGCCACTCCCTCACCGAGGCCGAGCAGCTCCTCGGCGTCCCCGCGAAGGACGTCCGCGAGCTGGCCGGGGCGCTGCGCGAGGCCACCGGCCCGGTGCGCAACGTCCGCGGCCACGACGCCGGCATCGAGGCCGCGCTGACCGACAAGGTCACCGCCGAGCGCGACGAGGAACTCCGCGTCTACCTCTCCGAGGCCCGTCTCATCAAGGACTCCTTCGAGATCTCCGAGCTGGAGAAGGCCTGCGCCTCCACCGCCCGCGGCTTCGAGGACGTCGTCAAGGTCCTCGACAAGGCCGAGGCCACCAGCGAGCGCTACATCGAAGGCACGTTCTTCCTGCGCGCCCGCGTCGAGGGCAACGACATCGGCTACGGCTCCATCTGCGCCGCGGGCCCGCACGCCACCACCCTGCACTGGGTGCGCAACGACGGCGACGTGCGCTCCGGCGACCTGCTGCTGCTCGACGCCGGCGTGGAGACCAACGAGCTCTACACCGCCGACATCACCCGCACCCTGCCGATCAACGGCCGGTACACGGAGCTCCAGCGCAAGATCTACGACGCCGTGTACGAGGCGCAGGAGGCCGGCATCGCCGCGGTGAAGCCCGGCGCCGCCTACCGCGACTTCCACGACGCCGCCCAGCGCGTCCTCGCCGAGAAGCTCGTCGAGTGGGGCCTCGTCGAGGGCCCGGTCGAGCGCGTCCTGGAGCTGGGCCTCCAGCGCCGCTGGACCCTGCACGGCACCGGTCACATGCTCGGCATGGACGTCCACGACTGCGCCGCCGCGCGCACCGAGGCCTATGTCGACACGACCCTCGCGCCGGGCATGTGCCTGACCGTCGAGCCGGGTCTGTACTTCCAGGCCGACGACCTGACCGTGCCGGAGGAGTACCGCGGCATCGGCGTCCGGATCGAGGACGACATCCTCGTCACAGAGGACGGCAACCGGAACCTCTCGGACGCGCTGCCGCGCCGCTCCGACGAGGTCGAGGCGTGGATGGCCGCGCTGAAGGGCTGATCTCCGCGTACGTTGGAACCGAAGGGCCCTCGCCGACCGACCGGCGGGGGCCCTTCCCCTTCGCCTCCCGCCGGGCTCACGCCATGAGCAGGGAAGGGCTGTCCTTCCACTTCAGGATCTTGTCGAAGCTGACCACCGCACCGCCCCGGCCCGAGCGGTTGCCGAAGTGCACATGGTCCGCCAGCTCCTCGATCAGCCGCAGCCCCCGGCCGTTCTCGGCGTCCGCCGAGGCCGTCGGCACCTCGGCGCCGGGAAAGCCCGGCCCCGAATCCGCCACTTCGATCCGGCAGGTCTCGCCGTCCAGGTACGCCGTCACCCGGTACGCCCCCGTCGGCGCGCCCTGTGGCCGGCCGCGCCCGCCGCCGCCGTGCTCGACGGCGTTCGCACAGGCCTCGGTCAGCGCGACCGACAGATCGTAGGACACGTCCGGGTCGACGCCCGCCGTCTCCATCGTGCCCAGCAGCAGCCGCCGGGCGAGCGGCACGCTCGCGGCCTCGCGCCGCAGATGGAGTGACCACCAGATGCTCATGCTCCAGCCTCCCGGCAGCGGCTCGACGTATCGATACCTATTGCCGGACAGAACGCTTCGTAAGCGCCCGGAGGCGACAAGAGCGCTCGTTCGGCGGATGCACCGGGCCCGGAGGCGGTGTATGTCGGGCCGAACGCCAGTGCATGTCGGCTCGAAGGCGGCCAAGAGCGACCTTATGGACCTGCCTCATGCCGGTGGGGTCCCTGGTGCGATGATGGGCCCGCCATGACTGCCCCCGCGCTCGCTCCACGGCTGCTGAGGGCCGCGGTGTTCACCGCGGTCTGCGTCGTGCTGGCCGCGCTCGGGCACGCCATCGCCGCCTGCGCGGGAATCGCCCTGTGGACCCTGCTCGCCGGGTTCCTCGGCGTCTTCGGCATCACCCTCCTCCTCACGGGACGGGACCGCTCCCTCGGCTTCGTCGTCGGCGCCCTCGCCGGCGGACAGCTCGGCCTGCACGTCCTCTTCGGCCTGGGCCAACGCTCACTCGCCCTGAGCGCCCAGGCGGACGACGCCCTCGTCCGGATGGCGGCCCGGCTGGTGTGCGGAGCCGGGACCGGCTCCCTCAGCTCCGCCGACGCCGCCCGGATCGTCCGCGACGCCGGTCTCGACCCGGCCGTCGTGGGGACGGCCTCCGCCCCGGCCCACCCGGGACACGCGGCCGCCACGGCGACCGCGCCCGCCGGTGAGCTGCTGCCGGGGCTGCCGATGCTCCTCGGCCACCTGCTCGCCGCGCTCGCCACGGGCTGGCTGCTGCGGCGCGGCGACCGCGCCCTGAGCCGCCTCGTCGAACTCTCCGGGCAGGGCGCCACGGAGTTCGCCGAGTGCACCCTCGTCCGCTCGCTGCGGGCCGCGTTCCGTCTCGTACGGGCGCTCCTCAGCGGACTTTCGACGGCGCGGCCGACGGGGCCGGTGCGAACGGTCCGTACGGCCTCCGACTCGTCACCGCCGCCGGTGGCCGAGGCTCTCAAGAACACGGTGATCAGGCGCGGCCCGCCGGCCGCCGACTGCGTCCTCGCAGCCTGACCAGGCTGACGCAGTCCTCCGCGCCCGCCAGAGTCCGCCGCAGCCATCGCGCGCGGTCCGCTCGACGGGAACGGGGGCCGCGCACGTCCGCACGCCCGCGGAGTTCTCCTTCCGTCGGCGTGCCGGAACCCACCGTCCTTCTCCGAGCTGGAGTGTCTTCTGCCATGACCGCTTTCCGTGTCTCCGCTTCCCGTGTCGCTGCTTCCCGCGTCTCCGCTGGCCGCGTCGCCCTCGCCGGTGGCATCGCCCTCTCCTCCGTCGTGCTGCTGTCCGGCACGGCCTTCGCGCACGTGAGCGTGCAGCCGGAGGGTGAGGCCGCCAAGGGCGGCTACGCGACCGTCAACATCAAGGTCCCGAACGAACGGGACAACGCCTCCACCGTGAAGGTCGAGGTCAACTTCCCGCTCGACCACCCGCTCGCCTCCGTCATGCCGCAGCCCGTTCCCGGCTGGAAGGCCGAGGTGACGAGGAGCAAGCTCAGCAAGCCGCTGGAGCTGCACGGCAAGACGATCAACGAGGCCGTCTCCAAGGTCACCTGGACCGCCGACGGTTCGAAGATCGGCCCCGGCCAGTTCCAGCAGTTCCCGCTCTCCCTCGGCCGGCTGCCCGAGGACACCGACCAGCTGGTCCTGAAGGCGATCCAGACGTACGACAACAAGGAGGTCGTGCGCTGGATCGAGGAGCAGAAGGAGGGCGCGGAGGAGCCGCAGAACCCCGCCCCCGTCCTGAAGCTCGCCGCCGCCTCCGCCGACCACCACGGCGCTGCCGCCAACCCGACCGGAGGCGCCTCGGCCGCCCCGTCCGCCTCCGCGCCCGCGGACGGGAAGGCGGGTCACGAGGACAAGACCGCCTCGCACAAGGAGACCGCCGACTCCTCCGACACCACGGCCCGGATCCTCGGCGTCCTCGGCATCCTCGTCGGTGTCGCCGGCGTCGCCTTCGGCGTCCTGGCCGGCCGTCGCCGCGCGCTCTGACGGCCTCACCCACCCGAGAAAACCTGAAAGAAGCACCATGTCTGCAGAGAAGACGCCCGGGGCGGACACGGCCCGTCCCGGGCGGCGCACCCCGCTGATCGTCGCCGCGGTCGCGATCGTCGCCGCACTCGGTATCACCGCCGCCGTCAGCCTCGGCGACGACGACAAGCCTTCCGGCACCGGCTCCAGCTCGATCGCGGAGGTCTCCGGGGGCACCGACCCCACCAAGGCCGCCACGGTCCTCGACCGGCCCTTCACCAAGCCCGCGCTCGTCCTCACCGACACCAAGGGCGAGAAGTACGACCTGCGCGAGCGGACCAAGGGCAAGCCGACGCTCATCTACTTCGGCTACACCCACTGCCCCGACGTCTGCCCCATGACGATGAGCAACATCGCCATCGCCAAGAAGCAGCTGCCCAAGGCCGACCAGGACAAGCTCCAGGTCGTCTTCGTCACCACCGACCCCGAGCGGGACACCCCCGCCGAACTCGCCAAGTGGCTGCCCGCCGCCGGTGACTCCTCCTTCACCGGTCTCACCGGCGACTTCTCCGCCATCCAGGCCGGGGCCCGGCAGATCGGAATCGGCATCGACCCGCCGAAGAAGGGGACGGACGGCAAGGTCGTCTCCATGCACGGAGCACAGGTGATCGCCTTCTCGCCCACGACCGACCAGGGCTACGTCCTGTACGGCGAGGACGCGAGCATCGACGACTACGCCAAGGACCTGCCGAAGCTCGTCAAGGGGGAGAACCCGTGAACCGCCGCACCACCGCCCTGTCCGCCGCCGCCGTGGCGCTCGCCGCCGCTCTCGCGCTGACCGGGTGTTCGTCCGCGTCGGGTGGCGACAAGCCCGAGCTCAAGGTCAGCGGCGCGTTCATGCCCCAGCCGGTGATGGACATGGCCGGCGGCTTCCTCACCATCACCAACGGCAGCGGCACGGCGGACAAGCTCACCTCGGTCACCAGCCCCATCTCGGACGACGTCACCATCCACGAGACGAAGAACCAGAAGATGCAGGAGGTGAAGTCCTTCGACATCCCCGCCAACGGCACGCTCTCCCTCGAACGGGGCGGCAACCACATCATGTTCATGGAACTGAAGAAGAAGCCGAAGCAGGGCGAGAAGGTCAGCATCGAGCTCCACTTCGAGAAGTCCGACCCCATCAAGGTCGACCTTCCCGTCGAAGCCGCCGGCCACAACCCGCGGCAGCACTGAGCGCACTGACTGCGTTGACGGAATGCAGACAGAACTGACGGAGTGACCCAGAGATGACAACCACCGCCCCGCGCCTCGGTACCGCCCTGGCCCGGCTGCTGATCCTCGCGGCCGCGCTGCTCGGCACCCTGCTCGCCGGTGCCGCCCCCGCGTCCGCGCACGCGGCGCTGACCGGAAGCGATCCGAAGAACGGGGCGGTGGTCGCCACCGCGCCCAAGGAGGTCAACCTCACCTTCTCCGAACAGGTCGCCATGAGCGCCGACTCCATCCGGGTCCTCGACCCGGCGGGCCGGCGGGCCGACACCGGCGAGATACGCGACCTGTGCAGCGGCTCCGTCGTCCGGTACGGGGTGGGGCTCCGCGCCGGTCTGCCCGACGGCACGTACACCGTCGCCTGGCAGACCGTCTCGGCCGACAGCCACCCCATCTCCGGCGCCTTCACCTTCTCCATCGGCGCCCCCTCCACGACGTCCGTCGCCCTGCCCGACCGGCCGGCGGGCGGCGGCCTGGTCGGCGCCCTCTACGGCATCTCGCGGTACCTGTCGTACGCCGGATTCGCCGTCCTCGTCGGCGGCGGCGCCTTCGTCCTGGCCTGCTGGCCGCGGGGCGCGAGCGTCCGGCCCGTCCAGCAGACGGTGGTCCGGGGGTGGCTGACCCTCACCGGCGCCACCCTCGCCATGCTGCTGCTGCGCAATCCGTACACCGGCTCCGGAGAACTCTCCGACGCCTTCGACCTGGCCGGCCTGAAGGCCGTCCTGGAGACCAAGACCGGGGCCGCACTCACCTCCCGGCTGCTGCTGCTCGGCGCGGCCGCGCTCTTCGTGGCCGTCCTCTTCGGCGCCTACGCCCGGCGCACCGACCCGAAGGAGAAGAAGGACCTCACCTTCGGGCTCGCCATCGGCGGCAGCGTCGTCGCGGCCGGTATCGCCGGCACCTGGGCCCTGGCCGAACACGCCTCGACCGGTCTCCAGCCGGGCATCGCCATGCCGGTCGACATCCTGCACCTCCTCGCCGTCGCCGCCTGGCTCGGCGGTCTCACGGTGCTGCTGGTGTCCCTCTACCGGGCGCCGTCCGTCGAACGCTCGGCGGTCGAGCGCTTCTCCAAGGTGGCCTTCGGCGCGGTCGCCGTCCTCGCGGCCACCGGGCTCTACCAGTCCTGGCGCCAGGTCGGCTCCTGGTCGGCGCTGACGGGCACGCGCTACGGGCAACTGCTGCTCGTCAAGATCGGCCTGATGTGCGTCCTCCTCGGCATCGCCTGGATCTCGCGCCGCTGGATCCAGCGCCTCGCCGACCCGACGCCGTCCGAAGCTGCCGAGACGACCGAGACGACCGTGGCGACTGACAAGGCCGAGGAAGGCGAGGAGGCCCAGGAGACCGATGACGCCGATAAAGCCGACGAAGCCGACGGGGCGGCCTCGGAGGCCGGAGCCGTCGACCCCCAGCGGGCCGCTCAGCTCGCCCGCCAGCGCGCCGCCGTCGCCACCGCGCGGCGCAAGCGGGAGCGGGACGCCGACCCCGAGCGGGCCGGTCTGCGCCGCTCCGTGCTGACCGAGGCGGCCGTCGCCGTCGTGCTCCTCGCCGTGACCACCGTCCTCACCTCGACCGAGCCCGGCCGCACCGAGGAGGAGGCCGCGCAGGGCACCACCGCCTCCGGTCCTGCCGCCGTGCCCGACCGGCCCGTCGACATCCGGTTGCCCTTCGACACCGGCGGCGTCGACGGCAAGGGCGTCGTCCGGCTCAGCCTCGACCCGGGCCGCACCGGCGCCAACGCGCTCCACCTCTTCGTCGAGCGCCCCAACGGCAAACCCCTGGACGTTCCCGAGATCAAGGTCGCCTTCACCCTGGAGGCGAAGAACGTCGGCCCGCTGCCCGTGGCCCCCGACCGGATCCAGACCGGCCACTGGACCGCCAGCGGCGTCCAGATCCCGATGTCCGGCGAGTGGCGGATCCAGGTGACCGTCCGTACCTCCGAGATCGACCAGACCACCATCGACAAGAACGTGAAGATCGGCTGACCCGTGATCGAGAACGACAACCTTGAGATCTCCCGACGCCGCCTGCTCGGCACCGTCGGCGCCGCGGGCGCGGCCGGGCTCGTCATCGGCGCGGCCGGTGGCGTCGGAGTCACCTCGGCCGTGTCGGGCGACTCCGCCGCCACCGCCGGGACCGGCGCCGGCGGCGCCCCTGCACTGACCACGGTCGGTGCGACCGAGGTGATGTTTCACGGGAAACATCAGGCCGGCATCACCGACCCTCTCCAGTCGCGTGGCCATCTGATCGCCTTCGACCTCGCGCCGGGCGCCGGCCGCAAGGAGGCCGTCGCTCTGCTGCGCCGCTGGTCGGCGACGGCGAAGGCCGTGATGTCGGGCGAGGCTCCCACCGGGGACACCGGTATCGCGCTCGACGCGGGTCCCTCGTCCCTCACGGTCACGTTCGGCTTCGGCCGTACGTTCTTCGACCGCACCGGACTCACCGCGCGGCGCCCCACCAAGCTCGACCCGCTGCCCGCGTTCTCCGCCGACGCCCTGGACCCCCGGCGCTCCGAGGGCGACCTGTGGGTGCAGATCGGTGCCGACGACGCCCTCGTCGCCTTCCACGCGCTGCGTGCGCTGCAGAAGGACGCGGGCGACGCGGCCCGGGTGCGCTGGCAGATGAACGGCTTCAACCGCTCGGCCGGCGCCACCGCGAAGCCCATGACCGCCCGCAACCTCATGGGCCAGGTCGACGGCACGGGCAACCCGAAGGTGACCGATCCCGACTTCGACCGGCGGATCTTCGTCCCGGCCGGGGTCACCGGCGCGGAGGAGTGGATGGCCGGCGGCTCGTACGCGGTGGTGCGCCGGATCCGGATGCTGCTGGACGACTGGGAGAAGCTGCCGCTCGACCGGCAGGAGAAGGTGATCGGGCGCCGGAAGTCCGACGGGGCCCCGCTCACCGGCGGCACGGAGACCACCGAGCTGGACCTGAACAAGTTCGGGCCCGACGGGGAGCTGGTCATCCCGGACAACGCGCACTCCCGGATCTCCGCCCCCGAACAGAACGGCGGGGCGGCGATGCTGCGCAGACCGTTCTCCTTCCATGACGGCATCGGCCCGGACGGGACGCCGGACGCCGGTCTTCTCTTCGTCTGCTGGCAGGCGGATCCGCTCAGGGGCTTCGTCCCGGTGCAGCGCAAGCTCGACCGGGGCGACGCGCTGTCCGCGTTCATCCGTCACGAGTCGAGCGGCCTCTTCGCCGTCCCGGGCGGCCCCGCCGAGGGCGAGTACGTGGGGCAGCGGCTTCTGGAGTCGTGACCCCTCGGACGGGCGGCCCGCGACCCCGGCGCGCATTAGGGTGACGGTATGTCCGCCACCCGGTACACGTATCTCGGCCCCGAGGGCACCTTCACCGAGGCCGCGCTGCGTACGCTGCCCGAGGCCGCGACGAGGGAACTCGTCCCCATGGTCTCGGTCCCGGCCGCACTCGACGCCGTACGGAACGGGGAGGCCGCCGCCGCGCTCGTACCGATCGAGAACTCGGTCGAGGGCGGGGTGACCGCGACCCTGGACGAGCTGGCCTCCGGCGAGCCGCTGATGATCTACCGCGAGGTGCTGCTGCCGATCGCCTTCGCGCTGCTCGTGCGGCCGGGGACCAAGCTGTCGGACATCAAGACGGTGACGGGTCACCCGGTGGCCCAGCCGCAGGTCCGCAACTGGATGCGCGCGAACCTGCCCGAGGCCCTGTGGGAATCGGCCGCGTCCAACGCGGACGGGGCCCGGCTGGTGCAGGAGGGCCGCTTCGACGCCGCCTTCGCGGGGGAGTTCGCGGCAGCCACGTACGGCCTCGAAGCGCTGGTCACCGAGATCCACGACGCGGAGAACGCCGAGACCCGGTTCGTGCTGGTGGGTCGGCCCGCCAGGCCGGCGGCTCCGACCGGCGCGGACAAGACCTCGGTGGTGCTGTGGCTGGGTGACGATCATCCGGGTGCCCTCCTCGAACTGCTCCAGGAATTCGCGGTGCGCGGGGTGAATCTGATGCTGATCCAGTCCCGGCCCACGGGGGCGGGGATCGGGAACTACTGCTTCGCCGTGGACGCCGAGGGCCATATCTCGGACCGGCGGGTGGGCGAGGCGCTGATGGGGCTCAAGCGGATCTGCCCCCAGGTGCGCTTCCTCGGCTCGTACCCCAGGGCGGGTATGGCGGTCGAGGAGGTACGGGCGCTGCGGCGCGGCACCTCGGACGGGGAGTTCATGGCGGCCTCCGACTGGCTGGCGAGGGCCCAGGACGGTCGGGCCTGACCCGATGGTGACGGAACGCTCCCTTCGCCGGGAGCGTTCGTCCACAGGCGCGAACCGATAGTCCTACCTGCATATTTTTCAGTTACCCACAGCAGTTATCCACAGGGGCTCCCGCAACCTGGGGACAAGTCGACAGCCCGCCCCGACAAGGTCGACAAATCGCCCTAGCCACTCCCCGCACGCATCACCCCTGTCCACAGCACCTAGGGGCTCCGCCGTCAGCGCACTTCGCTCGACCAACTCTTTGGAGCGAGCAATTCCCACCCAAATGAGTGCCTCAATGACGTTTGATCACGGAATTCCCAGGTGCGGGGCGGGAAATCCATGCGATCTTTCCCGTAGTCCACAGATCTTCCGCACAGCCTGTGGATAACTGAATGCGTGGACCTGGATCACACCAATTCACAGGGTGCCAATTCGGGCAAAACAACACGCGTGACGTTATCCGGTGGGGGCGGGCGAACGGGCACCGGTAGCCTGGTGGGGTGATTGACCTTCGCCTGCTCCGTGAGGACCCCGACCGTGTTCGCGCCTCCCAGCGCGCCCGTGGAGAGGACGTCGCGCTCGTCGACGCCCTGCTCTCCGCCGATGAACGGCGCAGGTCGTCCGGCGTCCGCTTCGACGAGCTCCGATCCGAGCAGAAGGCGCTCGGCAAGCTGATCCCCAGGGCCACCCCCGAGGAGCGCGCCGAGCTTCTCCAGAAGGCCGAGCAGCTCAAGACCGACGTCAAGGCCGCCGAGGCCGAGCAGAACGAGGCCGACGAGACGGCCAAGCAGCTCCTGCTCCAGCTCGGCAACATCGTCCACACGGACGTGCCCGTCGGCGGCGAGGAGGACTTCGTCGTCCTGGAGACGCACGGCACCATCCGCGACTTCGCGGCCGAGGGCTTCGAGCCCAAGGACCACCTGGAACTCGGCGAGGCGCTCGGCGCCATCGACGTGGAGCGGGGCGCCAAGGTCTCCGGCTCGCGCTTCTACTACCTGACCGGCGTCGGCGCGCTCCTGGAGCTCGCCCTGGTCAACGCGGCGATCGCGCAGGCCACCGAAGCCGGCTTCATCCCCATGCTGACCCCGGCGCTGGTCCGTCCCCGCGCCATGGAGGGCACCGGCTTCCTCGGCCAGGCCGCGGAGAACGTGTACCACCTGGAGAAGGACGACTACTACCTCGTCGGCACGTCCGAGGTACCCCTCGCGGCGTACCACATGGACGAGATCATCGACGCCGACAAGCTGCCGCTGCGGTACGCGGGCTTCTCGCCCTGCTTCCGCCGCGAGGCCGGCACGTACGGCAAGGACACCCGGGGCATCTTCCGCGTCCACCAGTTCGACAAGGTCGAGATGTTCTCGTACGTCGCGCCGGACGACGCCGAGGCCGAGCACAAGCGGCTCCTGGAATGGGAGAAGCAGTGGCTGACCGGTCTGGAGCTGCCGTTCCAGGTCATCGACGTCGCCACCGGTGACCTCGGCGCCTCCGCCTCCCGCAAGTTCGACTGCGAGGCCTGGATCCCGACCCAGGGCAAGTACCGCGAGCTGACCTCGGCCTCGAACTGCAACAGCTTCCAGGCCCGCCGCCTCTCCGTCCGGATGCGCGACGAGCAGGGCGGCAAGAAGACCGTGCAGCCGCTGGCCACCCTGAACGGCACGCTGTGCGCCGTACCGCGCACGATCGTGGCGATCCTGGAGAACCACCAGCTGGCCGACGGTTCGGTGCGGGTGCCGGAGATGCTGCGGCCCTACCTCGGCGGCCGTGAGGTCCTGGAGCCGATCGCCAAGTGAGCTCCTTCCCCTATCGCCTCGTCGCGACGGACCTCGACGGCACGCTGCTGCGGTCCGACGAGTCCATCTCGGGCCGTACGCGCGACGCGCTCGCCGCCGTGACGGCGGCGGGCGCCGCGCACATCGTCGTCACCGGCCGGGCGGTGCCCTGGACCCGGCACATCCTGGACGACCTCGGCTACGAGGGAATCGCGGTGTGCGGGCAGGGCGCGCAGGTCTACCACGCGGGGGAGCACCGGCTGCTCACGTCGCTGACGCTGGACCGGCAGCTCGCGGGGCTCGCGCTCTCCAAGATCGAGGCGGAGGTCGGCCCGCTGGCGCTGGCCGCGAGCCGCGACGGCCTGGACGGCGAGGTCCTGATGGGTCCCGGCTACCGGGCCCATGAAGGGCCTCTGCCGTACGTGCCGTACGAGGACCCGGCGGAGCTGTGGGCGGCGCCGCTGACCAAGCTCTACCTCCAGCACCCGACGCTGACGGACGACGAGCTGACGCTGGCCGCCCGTCAGACGGTCGGCGGTCTCGTGGACGTCGTGATGGCCGGCCCCGGCGTCGTGGAGATCCTTCCGCTCGGGTTGAGCAAGGCGACCGGTCTGTCGCTCGCGGCGCGCCGGCTGGGTGTGAAGGCCGCGGAGACGATCGCCTTCGGCGACATGCCTAACGACATCCCGATGTTCGGCTGGGCGGCCCACGGCGTGGCCATGGGCAACGCGCACGAGGAGCTGCGGGCGGTCGCGGACGAGGTGACCGCCTCGAACGAGGAGGACGGCATCGCGCTCGTCCTGGAGCGCCTGCTGGCCGTCTGAGCCGGCTTCCCGGCAAGCGTACGAAGGCCCGCTCCCTTAGGGAGCGGGCCTTCGCCGTGCACGGCCTCGCGCGGACGTACGTCTGCGCGCTCGAAGCGGCCGCCGACGGGAGATCCCCCGTTTCCCCCGTACAACTAGTGTGCGCTGCACCCCTGTTGGTGAGCGACTGGTTTTCCGCGGGTCAGGGGGTAGCAGGCGAGGCCGGTCGCCAGGGAGACCGCGTGCCCGAGGTCGGTGTACGTGCGGTCGCAGAGGAGCGGTACGACGAAGAAGGCCACCACGCCCGCGAGGTAGAGCAGGCGCCAGGAGCGGGCCAGCCGGTAGGTGAGGATGCCCGCCGAGGCGGCGAGGCCGTAGCTGACCCCGATGTCGACGACGTGCGCCATGCTGCGTGGCACGTCGTGCTCGCGGATGGCCAGGAGGACGACCTGCTGGCTGATGAGGGTCGCCGCGATGTGCGCGGTGGCGACGGTGAAGAGCCACGTCGGGGTGCCGAGCCAGCGTTCGACCGGGGCGTGGATCAGCTCGAAGAGCGCCGCGTACAGCAGGAGGTCGGCCGGGTTCTCGATCCAGAACGCGCTGCCGAGCAGGGCACGCAGCGGGTGGTGCGACAGCTGGTGGAGATTGCTGCTGTTGCGGTGGAGGAGATAGGTGTCGAGGCCGTCGGGGGACAGGGCGATGACGAGGCTGGTGATCGCGATGATCGCCAGCCAGAGATGAGTACCGGGTGACGAACGCACCCACGACCTGATCGGTCGGGACGGTTCGCCACCCGGGGAGGTCTCAGGAGGCACGTGCCCGTGCCTATCACCTGAAGCCGGGAGAACCTCAGAAATTGATCATGTGTCCGGCGATGCCGTGGATCGCTTCCTTCACGGCCTCGCCCAGCGTCGGGTGCGCGTGGACGTTCCGCGCGACCTCGTGGACGGTGAGGTCCCACTGCTGGGCCAGGGTCAGCTCGGGCAGCAGCTCGGTGACGTCGGGACCGATCAGGTGGGCGCCGATGATCTCGCCGTGCGTACCGTCCGCGATGATCTTGACGAAGCCGGTGGCGTCGCCGAGACCGTGCGCCTTGCCGTTCGCCACGAAGGGGAACTTGGCGACCTTGACGTCGAAGCCCTTCTCGCGGGCCTGCGCCTCGGTCCAGCCGAAGCTGGCGATCTGCGGCTGGCAGTAGGTGGCGCGCGGGATCATCGGGTAGTCGAGCTCCATGGTCTCGGCGTCCCCGATGGTCTCGGCGGCGATGACACCCATGGCCTCGGCGGTGTGCGCGAGCATCAGCTTCGCCGTGACGTCACCGATGGCGTAGATGTGCGGCACGGAGGTGCGGCAGCGGCCGTCGACGTCGATCGCGCCGCGCTCGGTCAGGGCGACGCCGGTCGCCTCGAGGCCGTAGCCGGTGACGTTCGGGGCGAAGCCGATGGCCTGGAGGACCTTGTCGGCCTCCAGCACCTTCTGGGCGCCGTCCTTGCCGGTGACGGTGACGCGGACCTGAGGTCCGGATTCGTCGATGGTCTCGACGCGGGTGGAGGTCAGGACGTCGATCCCGAGCTTGCGGTACTGCTTCGCCAGCTCCTTGGAGACCTCCTCGTCCTCCAGCGGGGCGATCCGGTCGAGGAACTCGACGATCGTGACCTTGGTGCCGTAGTTGTTGAGGACGTACGCGAACTCGATGCCGATGGCGCCGGCGCCGGCGATGACGATCGACTTCGGGGCGTCCTCGGCGAGGATCTGCTCCTCGTACGACACGACGCGCTCGCTGCGGGCGGTGCCCGGCAGCAGTCGCGGGGTGGCGCCGGTGGCGATGATGCAGTTGTCGAAGCTGATCGTCTCCGAGGTGCCGTCGGCCTTGGCCACCTGGAGGGTGTGCGCGTCGACGAAGGTGCCTCGGCCGGTGAACTCGGTGATGCCGTTCTTCTTCATCAGGAAGTGGACGCCCTTGACGCGGCCGTCCGCGACCGAGCGGCTGCGGCGGTAGGCGTCGCCGTAGTCGAAGGTGACGGTGCCGTCGACCTTGATGCCGAAGGTCTTGGCCTCGTGGTTGAAGATGTGGGCGAGTTCGGCGTTGCGCAGCAGCGCCTTGGTGGGGATGCAGCCGACGTTCAGGCAGACACCGCCCCAGTACTTCTCCTCGACGACCGCGACCCGCTTGCCCAGCTGGGCGGCGCGGATGGCGGCGACGTAGCCGCCGGGGCCAGCTCCGAGTACGACGACGTCGAAGCGGTCTGACATGACTGACTCCCGAGGGTGATGAGGGTGTTCGGTCCGCGTACGGCCCCACAGTAGTCCGGTGTCTGTCGAGGGCCGAGGCGGCTCGGGATCGGGCGGTCCGGGGTGGAGGGGTTGCGGTACGGCTCCGGGGTGGGGCTCCCGGGGTGGGGCGTCGGCCCGCGGAGTCGTACCGCATCGTCGTTCCCGGCTGTGCTTCTCCCCGCCTCTACTCCTCGCCGGCCAGGGTGAGTCTGCTGAGCTTGTGACTGGCGAACCAGGTCGCCACGACCGTGACCGCCGCGAGGAGCGCCACCGCTGTGGAGAGCGCGACGTCGGAGGTGACCAGGCCGTCACCGGTGACCTTCTGCGCGAGGGCCAGCGCCCACTGCTGGACGCTGAGGGTCCGCGCACCCGCGATCAGGGAGCCGAAGAGGGTCTCCCACACCAGTGCGTAGACCAGGCCGATGACCACCGCGTGCCGGCTGACCGTGCCGAGCAGCAGGAACAGCGCGCTGTACGCGATGGAGGCCACCAGGGCCGCGACCGTGTAGGCCACGGCCACCTGCTGCCCGTTGCCGTTGAGGATGAACCCGGCGATGAACGTCGGCACCGCCGAGAACACCATGGTCACGGCAATGGCCACGATCAGCTTCGTGAAGATGATCGAGGAGCGCTTCACCGGCTTGGACAGCAGGTAGACGATCGAGCCGTCGTCGATCTCCGGCCCGATCGCGCCCGTTCCGGCGATCACGCCGATCAGCGGCACCATCGTGGCCAGCGCGAAGCCGCCGAGGACATCGGCCGCGACCTGGTCGTCCGCGCCGTTGAAGGCGCGCACGGCCGCCGCGATGACCAGCAGCATGGCGGGCAGCAGGAAGAGGATCAGGGCCCGGCGGCGGCCGAGGAGGGCCCGGTAGGTGAGCCGGGCGACTGTGGGGTTATACATCGGTCAGGCTCCTTTCAGGCCGCGACGAGGTACGAGAAGACCGATTCGAGGGACTCGTCCGAGGGCGAGACCGTCAGGAGACGGATCCCCCGCTCCCGCGCGACCCTGGGCAGCAGCTCCGTGAACCGTCCGAAGTCCACCGCCTGCACGCGCAGACCGCCGTCCCCGTGGTCGACCTCGATCCCGGCCGTGGACGGGTCGGCGATCAGAGCCGCGGCGAGTGCCCGGTCGTCGCTGGAGCGGACGAGGTAGCGGTGCGGCCGGTCCGTCATCAGCCGGCGGATCTTCCGGAAGTCACCCGAGGCCGCGTGACGTCCGGCCACGATCACCTCGATGTGGGAGGCGAGCTGCTCGACCTCCTCCAGGATGTGCGAGGAGAACAGGACCGTGCGGCCGTCCGCGCCCATCCGCCGCAGCAGGTCCATCAACTGCATGCGCTGGCGCGGGTCCATGCCGTTGAACGGCTCGTCGAGCAGGAGGACGGACGGCTCGTGGACGAGGGCCGAGGCCATCTTCACGCGCTGCCGCATGCCCTTGCTGTACGTGGAGATCTTGCGGTCCTGGGCGTACTCCATCTCGACCGTGGCCAGGGCCCGCTGGGCCTCCTTCGCGCCGAGACCCTGCAGTTCCGCGTTGGCCAGGACGAATTCGCGGCCCGTGAGGAAGTCGTACATCGCCTCCCGCTCGGGCACGACACCGATCTCGCGGTAGACCGACTCGCTTCCCCAGATCGTCTTCCCGTCGAGCGTGACGGTGCCGGTGGAGGGGTCGAGGAAGCCGCCCATCATGTTGATCAGGGTGGACTTCCCGGCGCCGTTGGGACCGAGGAGGCCGGTGACCCCGGGGCCCACCGTCATCGTGACGTCGTTCACGGCCACGACGTTGCCGAACCAGCGGGAGGCGTGGTCGATGTGGAGCGTTGTCACAGCCCGACCTTTCGGTAGCGGCGCATCAGGATGCCGTACGAGGCGGCGATCAGCGCGAGGACGACCAGCACGTAGATCACACCGGCACCGGTGCTCGGACCCCCGAGCTCGGGGAAGCCGGGAGGAGCGCCCAGGAAGGTGCTCTGCACGCCGTCGATGAGGGTCATCGGCGAGAAGAGGCCGAGCCACTGGATGGCGCCCGTGTTGTCCGTCGCGAAGGCGATGCCCATGAGGGTGGAGACCGCACCGTACGAGACGGTGAGGACGGCGATCACGGCGGCGACGCCGAAACCGCGGCGCGGGGTGAGGGCCGCCAGAACGAGTCCGATACCGCCGAAGAGCACCGAGAGCAGCGCCACGGAGACGAGCCCCTGGCCGAACATCTTGGTCTGCTCGGCGAAGTCCATCTTGGCGAGCAGCGAGCCGATCCAGAGGATCAGCAGCGGGGTGGCGGTGAGGATGAAGAGGGCCGAGGCCATCGCGCCGAACTTGGCGAGCACGTAGTCCGCGCGCTCGATCGGGCGGGAGAAGTACAGCGGCACCGTCCGGAACCGAAGGTCCCGGGAGACGGACTGGGGCGCCTGCGCAGCCAGGTAGATGCTGATGACGACCTGGAGGTAGAGCGCGTACTGCGTGTACTCGATCGAGAGCTTGGACTGCTTGGTGACGACCGCGACCGCGACGAAGATCAGTGCCGGGATGCACATCACCCCGAAGAGCAGCATCGGCAGCACCTTGGACTTGGCGCTGCGGCCGAGTCCGTACGCGCCGCGCAGCGACTGCGAGAACAGCGACCTGCGCGCGTACGCCCTGCCGAGGCGCGGGCCGTCGTAGGCCCGGTAGCCGATGTTGTGGATCCGGGTCGTGTCGGGAGCGGCCTGGGAGGGCTGGGGGATCTGGGTGCTCATCGGGCCGGCACCTCCTCGTGCTGCGGGGACGCCTCGGGCCTGAAGACCTCGGCGATGTGGTGGCGGCGCTGCTCCATGCGGACGAGTCCGAGGCCGAGGCCGGCGACGGTGTCCCGCACGAGGTCGTACGTCTCCTCGCCCGGCGCTTCCAGGAGCAAGATGTGCCCCGCGCCGGGGAGTCCCTCCTCCACGCCCGCGTGGATCGTGACACCCGCTTCGGCGAGGGCCGCGCGGAGCACCGCCGTGCCGTCGGGGTGGGTGTCGGAGTCCGTGACCTCGACCGCGAGCGTCGTGGTGGTCCGGGTGAAGTCGCTGGTGGAGCTGGAGCGGAGCAGCTTCCCGCCGTCGATGACGACGACGTGGTCGCAGGTGCGCTCCAGCTCGCCGAGCAGGTGCGAGGTGACCAGGACGGAGATGCCGAAGTCGGTCCAGACCCGGCGGATCAGTCCCAGCATCTCGTCGCGACCGACCGGGTCCAGACCGTTGGTCGGCTCGTCGAGGAGCACCAGCTTCGGGTCGTGGACCAGGGCCTGGGCGAGCTTCACCCGCTGCTTCATGCCGGTCGAGTAGCCGCCCATCGGGCGGTACCGCTCCTCGTACAGACCGACGTGGCGCAGGGTGTCGGCCGTCCGCTCGCGAGCGGCGGTCGGGGGCAGCCCGGACATCCGCGCCATGTGGACGACGAACTCGGTGGCCGAGACATCGGGTGGGAGGCAGTCGTGCTCGGGCATGTACCCCACGCGCTCACGGATCTCGGCGCCGGACGTCTGGACGTCCAGGCCCAGGACCTCGGCGCGGCCCTCCGTGGCGGGGGAGAGTCCGAGCAGGATCTTGATCATGGTGGACTTGCCGGCTCCGTTGGCACCCACGAGTCCGGTCACACCGGGCCCGATGTCCAGGGAGAGCCGGTCAAGAGCGGTCACCCGGGGGAACCGCTTGCTGAGGCTTTCGGTAGCGATCACAGTCACGCCTTCGACGGTAGTGGTGTGCGCCACAGCGGTCGTCAGCCCAACGGCTCGATCCTTCTCCGACCATAGGAGTACAAGCCAGTAAGGGAGCCGAGACGAAAGTCTTTCCCCGAGGTCGGCCGCCGGACTTTTCCACAGGTCGGCGCTCGACCCCTTGACGTAGCCGCCGGGCATTGTCACATTCATCGATGGCAGGTTACGGACGCGTAGTGCGATCAGACGCTCACACGGGACGGCGGGTGGCATGGCCTCGGCAGTGACAGGGGAACTCTCCGCGGAGCTGCGGGGGTTCAGGGAAGTGCAGCGGCTCTCCTACGAGTGCGCGGAAGCCGTCGCGGCGCAGCTCAAGCCGGGCGTGACCGAGCGCGAGGCCGCGCGGATGCAGCGGGAGTGGCTGTACGAGAGAGGGGTGCGGGACTGGTTCCACCGGCCGTTCGCCTGGTTCGGCGACCGCACGGCCTTCGTGGACTTCAAGATCCCGTTGCAGTTCTTCCCGACGAACCGGCGTCTCGAGGCGGGGATGCCGTTCATCCTCGACATGGCCCCGGTCTACCGGGGATACACGGCCGACATCGGCTACAGCGCCTGTCTGGGCCTGAACCCCCTGCACGACAAGCTGCTCGCCGATCTCAAGGACCACCGCGAGCTGATCCTGCGCGAGGTGCGCGAGCGCCGCACCCTCCGCGAGATCTACCAGGACGTGGACCGGCTCATGGTCCGCCAGGGCTACGCGAACCGGCACCGGGCCTATCCCTTCGGCGTCATCGCCCACAAGATCGACCGGGTGAAGGAGCGCCGGTGGTCTCCGACGCTCTTCGGGTTCGGGACACAGGCGCTCAAGGGCCTCGCGAGCGACACCATCCACGGCCACCGGGACGGCTGGTCGCCGCTCTGGTCGCCGTACAAGTTCTCCGACCACCCGCCGAAGCCCGGCCTGTGGGCGGTCGAGCCGCACCTCGGATTCCGGGGGACGGGCGCGAAGTTCGAGGAGATCCTGGTCGTCACCGACTCCAGAGACCCCGAGCAGAGCGCGTTCTGGCTGGACGACGATCTGCCGCACGTGCGGCGCTGGAACGAGGGGGCGGTCTGATGGCGGCGATCGGTGGAGTGACGGGACCGGCGGGGCTCAAGGGCGCGCGGGAGCGCTGGGTCCGTACGGGCGGGATCGAGCTGTGCGTCGCGGAACTCGGCGAGACGGACAGGCCGACCGTCCTCCTCGTGCACGGCTACCCGGACTCCAAGGAGGTCTGGTCGGAGGTCGCGGTCCGGCTCGCCGAGGACTTCCACGTGGTGCTGTACGACGTCCGGGGCCACGGCCGCTCGACCGCGCCCGCCCCGCTGCGCGGCGGCTTCACCCTGGAGAAGCTGACGGACGACTTCCTCGCGGTCGCCGACGCCGTCAGCCCGGACCGGCCTGTCCACCTCGTCGGCCACGACTGGGGTTCGGTGCAGTCGTGGGAGTTCGTGACCGTCCCCCGCACCGAGGGCCGGATCGCCTCCTTCACCTCGATGTCGGGACCTTCCCTCGACCACTTCGGGCACTGGATCAAGCAGCGGATGACCCGGCCCACCCCGCGCCGGGTCGGCCAGCTCCTCGGCCAGGGCGCCAAGTCCTGGTACGTGTACATGCTGCACACGCCCGTGCTGCCGGAGCTCGCCTGGCGCGGGCCGCTCGGCAAACGCTGGCCGAAGATCCTGGAGCGCGTCGAGAAGGTGCCGGCCGGTGACTACCCGACGCCGTCACTGCCGAGCGACGCGGCGCACGGCGCCTGGCTCTACCGGGACAACGTCCGGGCCCGGCTCGGCAGGCCCCGCCAGGACGCGTACGCGCACGCACCCGTGCAGCTGATCACGCCGACCGGCGACGCCTTCCTCTCCGAGCGGCTCTACGACGACCTGGGCACCTGGGTGCCCGACCTGACCCGGCGGACGCTGCCCGCGAAGCACTGGGTGCCGCGCACCCGGCCGGACCAGCTGTCCGCCTGGATCGGCGCGTTCGTCAGGGCCAACGAGGAACCGGCGGCCAAGGCGCCGGGGCCCGTCACGGCGACGGCGGCGAAGAACGGGGTGAAGCCGGAGTACGCGGAGCGGTTCGGCGGCCAGCTGGTCCTGGTGACCGGCGCGGCCAGCGGCATCGGGCGGGCCACCGCCTTCGCCTTCGCGGAGGCCGGCGCCCGGGTCGTGGCCGTGGACCGGGACGGCGAGGGCGCGGTGCGCACGGCCGAGATGGCCCGGCTGATCGGCGCGCCGGAAGCCTGGGGCGAGACCGTCGACGTCGCCGACGAGCAGGCGATGGAGAAGCTGGCCGCGAAGGTGGCGAGCGACTACGGGACCGTCGACGTGCTCGTCAACAACGCGGGCATCGGGCTCACCGGCTCCTTCTTCGACACGACGAGCGAGGAGTGGAAGCGCGTTCTCGACGTCAACCTGTGGGGCGTGATCCACGGGTGCCGTGTCTTCGGGGCGCAGATGACCGCGCGCGGCCAGGGCGGCCACATCGTGAACACGGCGTCCGCCGCGGCGTTCCAGCCCTCCCGGGCCCTTCCCGCGTACAGCACGTCGAAGGCGGCGGTGCTGATGCTCAGCGAGTGCCTGCGCGCCGAACTGGCCGACCAGGGCATCGGGGTGTCCGCGATATGCCCCGGCATCGTCAACACCAACATCACGGCGACCGCGCGGTTCGCCGGGGTAACCGACGAGGCGGAGGAGAAGCGTCGCCAGAAGAAGGCGTCGCGGCTGTACGGCCTGCGGAACTACCCGCCGGAGAAGGTCGCGGACGCGATCCTGGGGGCGGTCCTGCACGACCGCGCGGTCGTACCGGTGACGCCGGAGGCCCGGGGCGCCCGCTTCCTGTCCCGGCTGAGCCCCGGAGCGCTGCGGGCCCTCGCACGCTGGCAGCCGCCGTCGTAGGGAGCGGACGGCGCCAGGGAAACGGACGGCGCCCGGGAGCGGGCGCGTCAGGCAGGTTCGGGGCGGGTCGGGTTCGGGGTGGCGGCCGTACGATCCCTCCCAGGAGGGGCCCCGCGCCGGTGGGGTGGAGCGAGCGGTCGGTGGGAGCGGGTTTGTCCGAGCAGTCAGCACAGCCGGAGTACCGGATCGAGGATCTCGCCCATCACAGCGGGGCCACGGTCCGGACGATCCGCGCCTACCAGGACCGCGGTCTGCTGCCCCGCCCGGAGCGCCGGGGCAGGTCGAACGTGTACGGGGACGCGCACCTCGCGCGGCTCCGGCAGATCGCCGACCTCCTCGACCGGGGCTACACCCTGGCCTCGATCAAGGAGCTTCTGGAGGCCTGGGACACCGGTCGGGGTCTCGGCGGGGTGCTCGGTCTGGTCGCGGAGGTCCACGGGCCGTGGACGGACGAGGAGGCGGACCGGATCTCCCGTGCGGAGCTGGACGCCCGCTTCGGCGGCACGCCGGACGAGGAGGCCATCCGGGAGGCCGTCGAGCTGGGCGTACTGGAGCGTCTCCCGGGCCGGGAGGCGGAGGAGTACCTCGTGCCGAGCCCCCAGGAGCTCGCGGTGGCAGCCGAGTTGTACGCGGCGGGGGTTCCGCTCGCGGCAATCACCGGCCATCTGAGGGAGCTTCGCGATCACGTGGAGCACATCGCCTCCCGTTTCCTTGAGTTCACGACCGAGTACGTCTTCGCGCGCTATCTGGAGCACCGGCCGCCGACGGACGCGGACGCGACCGAGGCGGCGACCATGGTGCGACGCCTCCGGCCGCTCGCCCAGCAGACCGTCGACGCGGAACTGGCGCGGGCCATGCGCCTGTTGGCCACTCGGCATCTGCAGCTCCATCTCTCCCCGGAAGCGCCGCAGGTGCGGGACGACGAGCCGCGTCCGGTTCCCCTTCCGGCCGCAACGGTCAGGGCCGTTCAGGACCTGGTGGGTCCGGAAGGGGTCGCGGCCTTCGTGGCGGCCGCCACGGAACGAGAGGTCCACAAAAGAACATTGGACACTCTTGCCTCAAATAGGCCTATAGCGGACTAACTTGGTTAAGTTGGCTGATATTAAAGCCTCGTTGTCCACAGAATCGCCAACTCGCCTGTGGATAAGTCGCTTTGGCTGTGGACCAAACCTGTGTACCAAAATCAATGGTCGGAAGATCCGAGCTCCGGCATCCTGACGGAATGACCCGACAACAACCGCCGGACGAGCGCCGCACGGTGAAAGTCTCGAAGTACCTCTCCAAGCATCTGCGCCATCAGCCCGAGCGCATCGGCCTCGTCCTCGACGCCCACGGCTGGACCGAGATCGACGCACTGCTCGGCGCCACGGCACGCCACGGCTTCCCGATCACCCGCGAGGAACTCGACCACGTCGTCGCGACCAACGACAAGAAGCGCTTCGCGATCGAGGGCACCCGCATCCGGGCCAGCCAGGGCCACACCGTCGACGTGGACCTGGACCTGCCGGCCGCCGAACCGCCCGCGTACCTCTATCACGGTACGGTCGCGGCCCGCCTTCCCGCGATCCGGGCGGAGGGCCTGCGCCCCATGACCCGCCACCATGTGCATCTCTCCCCCGACCGCGAGACCGCGACCCGGGTCGGCGCGCGCCGTGGGCGGCCGGTCGTCCTCAGCGTCGACGCCGGCGCCATGCACCGGGCCGGGCACGTCTTCCGCGTCAGCGCCAACGGAGTCTGGCTGGCCGACGCCGTCCCCCCGGAGTTCCTGCGCTTCCCGGATTGAGCCCTCCCCGGACGGGCCGTACGGCATGATCGTCTGTATGGCACACCCGCACCTGCCCAGCACCGAAGCCGCCGTCACCGCGATCCGCGAGATCGCCCAGGAGTTCGGGCTGGAGATGACGGTGACCGACGACATCGGGGCGGACCGGACGTCCCGGCGTACCTCCTCCGGCGCGTTCGCCGTTCTCGACCCGGACGGCTCGCTGCCGCACGAGGCCTACGTCGAACTGGGCGGATCCCCCTCCGTCACGGTCCAGGTCTTCTCCGAGGGCGACGCCAGGATCACCGTGGACGGCATCGAGTTCGCGGACATACCGCGCGACGCCGTCCCCGCGTTCCTCCGCTCGGTCCACGGCGGCCTCGCCCATGTGAAGGGCCGCTTCTTCCCGCCCGGCTGGTGGCTGATCGTTCCCCTTCCCGGCGACGAGACGTACAAGGAACTCGTCCCCGGCGCCTCGCTCACCAGCTGGCTGAACAGCCGGGTCCGCTGACCGCCGGGTACCGCAGTCCGGTACCGCACGCCGGTACCGCACGCCGGTACCGCACGCCGTGCCGTACATCGACGCGCGTTTTGTGACGCGCGTACTGTGGCGAGATGCGTCTGAGCACCGTGATCCTCCCCATCCACCGATGGAGCGAGGGGCAGAAGAACTGGCGGCGGGCCGAGGAACTCGGCTTCCATGCCGCCTACACCTACGACCACCTGTCCTGGCGGACCTTCCGGGACAGCACCTGGTTCGGGGCGATGCCCACCCTGACCGCGGCAGCGACGGCCACCGAGCGGATCCGGCTCGGGACGCTCGTGACCTCGCCGAACTTCCGGCATCCGGTGACCCTCGCCAAGGAGCTCATGTCGCTCGACGACATCTCCGACGGACGGATCACGCTCGGCATCGGTGCGGGCGGCAGCGGCTTCGACGCCACCGCGCTGGGTCAGGAGCCGTGGTCGCCGAAGGAGCGGGCCGACAGGTTCGGCGAGTTCGTGGCGCTGCTCGACCGCCTCCTCACCGAGGAAGCGGTGACCGAGCGGGGCACGTACTACGCGGCGGACGAGGCGCGGAACATCCCCGGCTGCGTCCAGCGCCCCCGGCTGCCGTTCGCCGTGGCCGCGACCGGGCCGCGCGGGCTGAAGCTGGCCGCCCGGTACGGGCAGGCGTGGGTGACGACCGGTGACCCGAAGCTGTTCGATGAGGGCACTCCCGAACAGTCGGTGGCGGCGCTGGCCTCCCAGATCGAGAAGCTCGGCAAGGCGTGCGCCGAGACGGGCCGGGATGTGACCGGCCTCGACAAGGTCCTGCTGACCGGCTTCACCCCGGACCGGGGCCGGCCCCTGGAGTCCGTGGACGCCTTCGTCGACTTCGCCGGACGCCACCGCGAGCTGGGCTTCACCGAGATCGTGATCCACTGGCCGATCCCGGACTCCGACTTCGCCGCCGACCAGGCCGTCTTCGAACGGATCGCCACCGAGTCGCTCGCCCAGCTGGGCTGACCAGCCGGAACCGTCGGGCCCGTCATGACGGGCCCCGCGGGCCCACCGCCCGGCGGATCAGGCGATCCGCCGGGCATGGCCCCGCCACAGGGCCAGCAGGACCGGCGAGCCGACCGGTTCAGGACCCGCCGCACAGACGTCGAAATGGCTGACCCGGCACGTGTCGGACGGCACGGCGGACCGCAGATTGACCGCGGTCCCGTCGCCCGCGACGCGCCAGCGACTCCCCGCCGGGACGACACCCGCCCTCAGCTCCCCGGGCTCGATCATGATCCAGCGGCCCCGCACGGTGCGGTGCCACTCGGCGCGCGCCCCGCACCGGCCACAGGCCGCGCCGCCCGGAGTCGCCACGTCGGCGGACCGCGCCTTCTGAACCGGGAGGACGGGCCGGCGAACCGCACAGGTCACGGGGTCGACCAGGCCGGCCAGGACGTCTCCCACCAGCACCGGATCCCGCGCCGGCAGCCCCGCTCCGACCCCCTCGCAGCCCGCGCACAGGGACATGCCGAGGCTCGCGACCCACGTCCCGTACGGCGCGCCGCAGGAGTCGCATTCATCGCTTCGCCGGCCCGAGCCCATGCCCCGCCCCCTTGAGACGCCATCAGCTCTCAGGGATCTTCCCCATCACTCCGAAAACGAACGGACGTTTACGGCCACGTCGGGGCGGGCGTACACACCGGCCTCGGACATGCCGCCGCGGCGGGATCGACCGGCATTCTCCGACCACTCATATGTGCGGCTCCCCGCACGCCCGTGCGTCCGGTGCGGAAGAATGGTGCGGTGACCTCTCCCCGTGCCCCGCGCACCTCCGCCCCGGCGCCCCGGCTGATCGCCACCGACCTCGACGGCACGCTGCTGCGTGACGACAAGTCCGTCTCCGAGCGCACGGTCGCCGCCCTCGCCGCGGCCGAGCGGGCCGGAATCGAGGTCTTCTTCGTCACCGGCCGCCCGGCCCGCTGGATGGACGTGGTCAGCGACCACGTCCACGGCCACGGCCTGGCGATCTGCGCCAACGGCGCCGCGGTCGTCGACCTGCACGCCGGGGGCACCTTCCTGGAGATCCACCCACTGGAGCGGCCGATCGCCCTCGACGTCGTACGGGCGCTGCGCGCCGCCGCGCCCGGGACGTCCTTCGCGGTCGAGCTGACCACCGGCATCCACTACGAGCCGCAGTACCCGCCGTTCTTCCTCGACCCCGGCGCGACCGTCGCCACCGCCGAGAAGCTCCTCTTCGAGGAGGCGCCCGGAGCCGCGGCCCCGGTCCTGAAGCTGCTCGCCCAGCACCCGGAGCTCGACCCCGACGTGTTCCTGTCGGTGGCCAGGGCGGCCGCCGGGGAGCGGGCCTCGTTCACCAGGTCCAGCCCCAACACCCTCATCGAGATCAGCGCCCTCGGAGTCTCCAAGGCCTCCACCCTGGCCCTCTGCTGCGCCGAGCGCGGCATCACGGCAGACGAGGTCGTCGCCTTCGGCGACATGCCCAACGACATCGAGATGCTGACCTGGGCGGGCCGCTCCTACGCGATGGGCAACGCCCACCCCGACGTGCTCGCCGCCGCCTCCGGCCATACGGCAGGCAACAACGAGGACGGGGTGGCCGTCGTCATCGAACAACTGGTCGCCGAGGCACTGCGCGCCGCCGAGGACCGGACCGACCGGCCTTAAGACGCCGACGGGCGCCACACACCGACCGACCACAGCTGCCGGCCGGTCTCAGAGCGGGGCCTCCCACACCACCGTCGTACCGTCCCCGCCCTCCCCGATTCCCGGTCCGCACCAGCTCGCGCCGCCCAGCGACTCGGCCCGTCGCGCCAGGTTGCGCAGACCGCTGCGCCGCCCGCCCGCCGGGAGGCCGATGCCGTCGTCGGCGACCGAGAGCCGTACCCCGGCGGAACCGTCCGGCAGGGTGACGCCGGCGTCGACGACCACCTCGATCCGGCTCGCCTCCGCATGCCGGAAGGCGTTGGAGAGTGCCTCGCGCAGGGCGGCGATGAGGTTCTTGCCGGTGAGGTCGCCGACCATCGAGTCGATCGCGCCGAGAAAGCGGTGCGCCGGCTTGAAGCCGAGCGGCACGGCGGCCATGTTGATCTCCCGCAGGACGCGGGTGCGCAGCCCGGACGGCGCCTCGGCGGGTCCCTGCTGGAGCGCGAAGATCGCCGTACGGATCTCCTGGATGGTCACGTCGAGCTCGTCCACCGCCTTGCCCACGCCCTCGCGTACGGCCGGCACGATCGATCTGCGCTGGGCGCTCTCCAGCATCATGCCGGTGGCGAAGAGCCGTTGGATGACGAGATCGTGCAGGTCGCGGGCGATCCGGTCGCGGTCCTCGTACACGGCGAGGCGTTCCCGGTCCCGCTGCGCGTCGGCCATCATCAGGGCGAGCGCCGCCTGCGAGGCGAACTGGGTGGCGAGCGTCCGCTCCGCCTCGGAGAACGGACGGGCGCCCCGTACCCGTGGCGTGGCGAGCGCGCCGAGCACCCGACCGCCGCTCTGCAGCGGCAGCATCATGCTCGGGCCGTACGGAGAGGTCAGTCGGCTGGTCATGCGGGAGTCCGTCGACGCGTCCGCCACGAAGACCGCCTCCCCCTCCAGAAGCTGTCGCACCACCTCGCTCTCGGGCGGGATGACCACGCCCAGCGACTTCGTGGGCCGGGGGGAGGAGACGGCGACGATCTCCAGGCCGCCTTCCTCGGAGGGCAGCAGCACGATCCCGGCGTCCGCGTCGGCAAGGCGGCGGGCCTGCTCGGCGACGACCGTGAGGGCGTCGTCCGCGTCCCCGCCGGAGAGCAGCGCGGTGGTGACGGCGACCGAGCCGTCGATCCACCGCTCGCGCTGCCGGGCGGCCTCGTACAGACGGGCGTTGCCGATGGCGATGCCCGCCTCGGTGGCCAGCACCCGGACCATGTGCACGTCGTAGTCGTTGAACTCGCCGCCGCCGCGCTTCTCCGCGAGGTACAGGTTGCCGAAGATCTCGCCCTGCACCCGGATGGGGACGCCGAGGAAGGTCCGCATCGGGGGGTGCCCCGGCGGGAGGCCCGCCGAGCGGGGATCGGTGGACAGGTCGGCGAGCCGGATGGTCTGCGGTTCGCGGATCAGCGCGCCCAGGAGCCCGGCGTGGCCGTCGGGGCGGTGTCCGATCAGGCGGGCCACGTCCTCGCCGACGCCGAAGGTGACGAAGTCGTAGAGGCCCTTGCCCTCCTCGTCGACGACGCCGATCGCGGCGTAGCGGGCGTCGGAGAGTTCGGCGGCCGTCTCGCAGATGCGGTCGAGGGTGGAGTGGAGTTCGAGCCCGGTTCCGACCGAGCGCATGGCCTCCAGGAGCTGCGGTACGCGGGCGGTGAGCTCCGTGGACAGCCCCTGGAGGCTGCGGGTGGCCTGGGTGGCGGCTTCCAGGGGGTCCGGGGCGTCGGACGCTGCGGCGGTCATGACCTTGAGCCTAGTAAGTCCTATTTGGCGAGAAAAGTCGGCCGCCCTGTTCCGGCCTTCGTGGAAGTGGCGAGCAGGTCGGTCTCCCGCTCCTGCTCCAGCATCCGGCGCAGCGGGCCGTCCTCCTCGGCCAGTTCCACGTACGGGCCGCGCTGGACGGTTCGGCCCTCGTCCAGGACCAGTACCTCGTCGACCGCGTCGAGACCGTGCAGACGGTGGGTGATGAGGAGAGTCGTACGGCCCTCGGTGGCGCGGAGCAGGTCGTCCGTGAGCGCGTCGGCGGTGGCCAGGTCCAGGTGCTCCGCCGGCTCGTCGAGGACGAGGACCGGGAAGTCGGCGAGGAGCGCACGGGCGAGTGCCAGGCGCTGCCGCTGACCGCCGGAGAGCCGGGAGCCGTGCTCGCCCACGAGGGTGCCGAGCCCCTCGGGAAGTCCGTCCACCCAGTCGAGCAGTCGGGCCCTGCGCAGCGCCTCGCGCAGTTCCTCGTCGCTCGCCCCGGTGCGGGCGAGCCGCAGGTTCTCGCGGACGGAGCTGTCGAAGAGGTGCGCGTCCTGGGCGCAGAGGCCGACGAGGCGCCGGACGGTGTCGCCGTCGAGCTCCCGGGCGGGCACCCCACCGAGCCGGTACATGCCCTGTTCCACGTCGAGGAACCGCAGCAGCACCTGGGCGAGGGTGGTCTTGCCGGAGCCGGAGGCGCCGACGACCGCGACCCGGCGCCCGGCCTCCAGGGTGAGCCGGAAGTCGGCCAGCGCCGGCCGCTCCTGCCCGGCGTGACGGGCGGAGAGCCCGGCCAGCTCCAGCGGGAACGGGCTCGCCGGGGGAGTCTCGGGCGTGGCCGGCTCGTGTACGGGTACGGGGGCGTCGAGCACCTCGAAGACCCGCTCGGCGCTGTGCTTGACGCGCTGCCGGTACTGCACGGCGAGCGGCAGCCCGGTGACGGCCTCGAAGGCGGCCAGCGGCGTGAGGACGACCACGGCGAGGGCCACCCCGTCGAGCCGCCCGTCCCGTACGGCCTGGACGCCGACGACCGCGGCGGCGACGACCGTCAGACCGCAGACGAGGGCGGAGAGCCCGGCACCGAGCGCGGTGGCCGCGGACTGCCGGGAGGCGATGCCGGTGAGGGCCCGGTCGGCGGTCAGCGCCCGGTCCATCCTGTCCCGCAGCGCACCGGCCACCGTCAGCTCGGCGCAGCCGTGGAGCAGATCGGCCACGGCGGTCGCCAGGGCGCCGCGCGCGGGCGCGAGCCGCTGTTCGGCCCGGCGGGCGAGCGCCCCTCCGGCCGCCGGTACGGCGACTCCCGCGACCAGCAGGCCCACGGCGAGGACGGCGCCCGCCTCGGGCAGCAGCCAGGCGGTGAACCCGGCGGAGGCGACACCCACGAGGAGCGCGGCGCCCGCCGGCAGCAGCCAGCGGAGCCAGTAGTCCTGGAGCGCGTCGACGTCCTGGACGAGCCGGGCGAGCAGGTCTCCGCGGCGCGTGCGGCGCAGCCCCGCCGGGGCGATCCGCTCAAGCCGTCGGTAGACGGAGACGCGGAGCTCGGCGAGCATGCGGAGGACGGCGTCGTGCGAGACGAGCCGCTCGGCGTACCGGAAGACGGCCCGCCCGATACCGAAGGCGCGCGTGGCGGTGACGGCCACCATCAGGTAGAGCACGGGCGGTTGTTCGGAAGCGCGTGAGATGAGCCATCCGGACACGGCCATGAGCCCGACGGCGGAGCCGAGGGCAAGGCTTCCGAGCAGCAGCGCGAGCGCCATCCTGCCCTTGAGCTCCCCCGCCATGCCCCGCACGCGGGCGAGGACCGACCCGCCGGTCGTGGGCGGCTGTTCCGCGAGGGGCGCCGTGTACGGGCGCGCGTCCGTGCCGGGGCCCGCGCTGCCCCGGACGGTCACGCCGGGCGTCTCCGGCTGGGCGGTCCCCGCGTCCTGCGACGTACCGTCCGACTCCAGCGTCACCACCCGGTCCGCGACCGCCAGCAGCGCCGGCCGGTGCACGACCAGGAGTACGGTCCGCCCCGCCGCGAGGCGGCGGACCGCGTCGACCACACCCGCCTCGGTCTCGCCGTCGAGCGCGGCCGTCGGCTCGTCGAGCAGCAGCAGCGGCCGGTCGGCCAGGAAGGCCCGGGCCAGCGCGAGGCGTTGCCTCTGCCCCGACGAGAGGCCGGCACCGTCCTCACCCAGGGCCGTGTCGAGCCCCTGGGGCAGCCCGGCGACGAACCCGTCCGCCCCCGCGTCGCGCAGGGCCTCCCGTACCGCCTCGTCGGTGGCGTCCGGGCGGGCGAGCCGTACGTTCTCGGCGACCGTCCCCGCGAAGAGGTACGGGCGCTGCGGCACCCAGGCGATCCGGGCCCGCCACTCCTCCAGGTCCAGCGACCGCAGGTCGACGCCCCCGACCCGTACCGAACCGCCCTCCTCCGGCACCGCGAACCCGAGGACCACATCGAGCAACGTCGACTTCCCGACCCCGCTCGGCCCGACCAGGGCCACCGTCTCGCCCGGCTCGACCGTCAGCGTCGCCGCGTCGAGGGAGGGTTCGGCCCGCCCGGCGTGCCGTACCGTCACCCCTTCGAGCTCCAGCCTGAGGGAGTCGGGGACGGCGCCCGCGCCCCCCTCGCGTACCGGCTGCTCCAGGACGTCGAAGATCTCCTCCGCCGCCGCGAGTCCCTCCGCCGCTGCGTGAAACTGCGCTCCCACCTGCCGCAGCGGCAGATACGCCTCGGGGGCCAGGATCAGGATGACGAGCCCGGTGTACAGGTCCAGGTCGCCGTGCACGAGCCGCATGCCGATGCTCACGGCGACGAGCGCGACCGACAGCGTCGCGAGGAGCTCCAGGGCGAAGGAGGAGAGGAAGGCGATCCGCAGCGTGCGCATCGTCGCCCGGCGGTACTCCGAGGTGATCTCGCGGATCGACTCGGCCTGGGCCTTCGCCCGGCCGAAGATCTTGAGGGTGGGAAGCCCGGCCACCACGTCCAGGAAGTGGCCGGAGAGCCGGGAGAGCAGCTTCCACTGCCGGTCCATCCGGGCCTGGGTGTACCAGCCGATGAGGATCATGAAGACGGGGATGAGCGGCAGGGTGACGACGATGATCGCCGCCGAGACCCAGTCCTCGGTGACGATCCGGGCCAGGACCGCCACGGGCACTACCACCGCGAGACCGAGCTGGGGCAGATAGCGGGCGAAGTAGTCGTCGAGGGCGTCCACGCCACGCGTCGCGAGGGCGATCAGCGAGCCGGCCTTCTGGCCGCTCAGCCAGCCCGGCCCGAGCTCGGCCGCCCGGTCGAGGAGCCTGCCACGGAGTTCCGACTTGACCGCCGCGCTCGCCTGGTGGGCGGCGAGTTCGGTCAGCCAGGAGACGAGGGCTCGCGCCCCCGCGACGCCCGCGAGCAGCAGCACCGCGGTGGTCAGGTCGGAAACCGCCTGGCCCTTCTGGAAGGCCCCCACCACGATCTCGGCGATGAGCATCGCCTGGGCGATGACCAGCCCCGCCCCGACAAGGCCGAGGAGCACCACGGCGATCAGGAAGACACGGGTGGCCCTGGCGTACCGGAGCAGGCGTGGATCGATCGGTTTCACGTGAAACATGCTCCCCTGTGGAGGGCCGGCCGGTGCGTGTCCGGCGGATCACGGCCGTAGCCGCTGCCGTGATCCGCCGGATGTGACCTAGTGGGCGTCGGCGATGTGCTGCGTGCCGATCCGCTTGCGGAAGACCCAGTAGGTCCAGCTCTGGTAGAGCAGCACCAGCGGGGTCGCGATCGCCGCGCACCAGGTCATGATCTTGAGCGTGTACGGGCTCGACGACGCGTTCGTCACGGTAAGGCTCCACTCGGGGTTGAGCGAAGACGGCATGACGTTCGGGAAGAGCGCGAGGAAGAGCATCGCCACGGCGGCGGCGATGGTGACCCCCGAGAGCCCGAACGACCAGCCCTCGCGCCCCGCCTTGATCGCGGCGATCGCACCGGCCAGGGCCACCACGGCGACGAGCATCACCGCGAGGCTCCACCCGTTCCCCGTGTCCAGCTGGGTCCACACCAGGAAGGCGAGCGCGAGCACCGCCGTGACCAGGCCCAGCCGGAACGCGAGCGCGCGGGCCCGCGCCCGGATGTCACCGACCGTCTTGAGCGAGGCGAAGACCGCGCCGTGGAAGGTGAAGAGGGTGAACGTGACCAGGCCGCCGAGGAGCGCGTACGGGTTGAGCAGCTCCCAGAAGCCGCCGACGTACTCCATGTCCGCGTCGATCTTCACGCCCCGGACGATGTTGCCGAAGGCCACACCCCAGAGGAACGCGGGGATCAGCGAGGTCCAGAAGATGGCCTGCTCCCAGTTGCGCTGCCAGTTCTCCTCGGGCCGCTTCGCCCGGTACTCGAAGGCGACGCCGCGGATGATCAGGCAGACCAGGATGATCAGCAGCGGCAGGTAGAAGCCGGAGAAGAGCGTCGCGTACCACTCGGGGAACGCGGCGAAGGTGGCGCCGCCGGCCGTGAGCAGCCACACCTCGTTGCCGTCCCAGACGGGTCCGATGGTGTTGATGAGGACCCGCTTCTCGGCCCGGTCACGGGCGAGCAGCTTGGTCAGGACGCCGACCCCGAAGTCGAAGCCTTCGAGGAAGAAGTAGCCGATCCAGAGGACGGCGATGAGTACGAACCAGACGTCGTGGAGTTCCATGCCTCGATCTCCTCAGCCTCAGTACGAGAAGGCCATGGGGCGGTCGGGGTCCCGAGAGTCCCCGCCGATCTTGGTGGGCGGGTTGAGGTCGTCCTCCGTGAGCTCCGGCGGTCCCGCCTTGATGTACTTCACGAGGAGCTTGACCTCGATCACGGCGAGGACGGCGTAGAGCGCCGTGAAGACGATCATCGAGGTGAGCACCTCGCCCGTCGTGGTGCCGGGGGAGACCGCGTCCCGGGTGCGCAGCACGCCGTAGACGACCCAGGGCTGACGGCCCATCTCGGTGAAGATCCAGCCCCAGGAGTTGGCGATCAGCGGGAACGCCATGGTCCAGAGGGCGATGATCCAGTACCACTTGCCCAGGCGGGGGCTGAGCGCCTTCCGCTTGAACAGGACCAGGTTCGGCACCTCGTCCTCACCGGTCCGCATCCCGGGCGCCAGCATGAACTTCCTCCGGGTCAGCCAGAGGCCGATCACGCCGATCGTCAGCGAGGCCATGCCGAAGCCGATCATCCAGCGGAATCCCCAGTAGGCGACGGGGATGTTGGGCCGGTAGTCGCCGGGGCCGAACTTCTCCTGCTCGGCCTTGTTGATGTCGTTGATGCCGGGGACGTACGAGTCGAAGTCGCCGTTGGCGAGGTAGGACAGTATCCCGGGGACCTCGATGGCGACCTTGTTGTGGCCCTTCTCGACGTCGCCGTAGGCGAAGATCGAGAAGGGGGCGGGTGCCTCGCCGTCCCAGAGCGCCTCGGCGGCGGCCATCTTCATCGGCTGCTGCTTGAACATGACCTTGCCGAGCATGTCACCGCTGATGGCGGTGCCGAGGCCGGCGATGATCAGGGTGATCAGGCCGAGCCGCAGCGAGGTCCGCATCACCGGGATGTGCCTCTTGCGGGCCAGGTGGAAGGCGGAGATGCCGACCATGAACGCGCCGCCGACCAGGAAGGCCGCCGTCATGGTGTGGAAGAACTGGGTGAGGGCGGTGTTCTGGGTGAGCACCAGCCAGAAGTCGGTGAGCTCCGCCCGGCCGCGCTCCTCGTTGATGCGGTAGCCCACCGGGTGCTGCATCCAGGAGTTGGCCGCGAGGATGAAGTACGCGGAGAGGATGGTCCCGATCGACACCATCCAGATGCAGGCGAGGTGGATCCGCTTCGGGAGCTTGTCCCAGCCGAAGATCCACAGACCGATGAAGGTCGACTCGAAGAAGAAGGCGATGAGCGCCTCGAACGCGAGCGGTGCGCCGAAGATGTCACCGACGAACCGGGAGTAGTCGGACCAGTTCATGCCGAACTGGAACTCCTGCACGATGCCGGTGACGACACCCATGGCGATGTTGATCAGGAAGAGCTTGCCCCAGAACTTGGTCGCCCTGAGGTACTTCTCGTTCTCCGTGCGCACCCAGGCGGTCTGGAGCCCGGCGGTGAGCGCGGCGAGCGAGATCGTCAGGGGGACGAAGAGGAAGTGGTAGACGGTGGTGATGCCGAACTGCCAGCGCGCCAAAGTCTCTGGCGCCAGAGCGAGGTCCACGTCGTTTTCTCCTTACATCGCCGTGGTCACATCGGCAGTTTGCCCCGTTAATCCCGCAAATTAAGGGACGAACCGGGCACGCTTGTGAACGAGTTCACATTCACAAGCCATTATGGCTCATACGAAATCCGTATGTTCTCCCGGGGTCCCTCATGGAAAGACCCCCGCGGGCACAGGGCTCGCGGGGGTCTCGGACGCGTAGGGGGTCAGCCTTCCTTGCGGAAGCCCTCCGCCGCCTTCAGGAACAGGTCGTTCGCCTCGGTCTCGCCGATCGTGACGCGCACGCCCTCGCCCGCGAACGGCCGGACCATCACACCGTGCCGCTCGCACTCCGCGGCGAAGTCCGTCGTCCGCTCGCCGAGCCGCAGCCAGACGAAGTTCGCCTGGGTGTCCGGCACGGTCCAGCCCTGCTCCACGAGGCCCGCGTGGACGCGCTCGCGCTCGGCCACCAGCGAGCCGACCCGGCCGAGCAGCTCGTCCTCGGCCCGCAGCGACGCCACCGCCGCGTCCTGCGCCAGCTGGCTCACGCCGAACGGCACCGCCGTCTTGCGCAGCGCCGCCGCCACCGGCTCATGGGCGACCGCGAAGCCCACCCGGAGCCCCGCCAGGCCGTACGCCTTGGAGAACGTACGCAGCACGGCGACGTTCGGCCGGTCACGGTAGAGCTCGATGCCGTCGGGGATCTCCCCTCCTTCACCTGGGGTGGAGCGGACGAACTCGCGGTACGCCTCGTCGAGCACGACGAGGACGTCGGACGGCACCCGGTCGAGGAAACGCTCCAGCTCGGCCCGGCGCACCGCGGTACCCGTGGGGTTGTTGGGGTTGCAGACGAAGATCAGCCGCGTCCGGTCGGTGATCGCCTCGGCCATCGCGTCGAGGTCGTGCACCTCGCCGGCGGTCAGCGGCACCTGCACCGAGGTGGCCCCGCTGATCTGCGTGATGATCGGGTACGCCTCGAAGGAACGCCAGGCGTAGATGACCTCGTCGCCGGGGCCCGAGGTCGCCTGGAGCAGCGACTGCGCGACACCGACGGAGCCGGTGCCCGTGGCCAGGTGCGAGACCGGCACGCCGAAGCGGTCGGCCAGCTCCTCCATCAGACCGGTGCAGGCCATGTCCGGGTACCGGTTGAAGTTCGCGGCCGCGGCCAGCGTGCTCTCCATGACGCCCGGCAGCGGCGGATACGGATTCTCGTTGGAGGACAGCTTGAAGGCCACGGGACCGTCCGCGGCCGCCGGCCTGCCCGGCTTGTACGTGGGGACGCCGTCCAGCTCGGCGCGCAGCTTCGGGCCCGTGCTCATCCCGCTGGTCTCGCTCACAGTGTGGCCTCCTCGACCGTCCTTACCGCCAATACTCCTCACCTTAAGAGGATTCCCCTCCGCTGCGAATGGGCTGTGGACAACAGGAGGGACACGCTGTGGACACGGTCGCCCGAAGCGGTCCCGAGGGGGGGGGGGAGCGCGTGCCCGGGTAGCGCGCGCCGGTGGCGAGCGCCGTGGCGCGCATCCCCCGTAGAGGTGAGTTGAGACCTCTTCGAGACCTCGCCCCCTCGCCAGGTCGACACCGTTCGACACCCGCAGACCCCATGCCAAATGCCCTAACTACCTTGGATTCAGCGGCCATTGAGCCTGAGTTGCCATGCAGAAACGTGCCTGTCAACGCCTGCATATGCGACCGTCTCAACCGCCCCTCATCGCCCTACTATCGGCTCGCCATGACAGCAGCAGGGAAGCACCAGGTGAGCCGGGCACAGACCCGGGGAAGCCGGCAGGGCCGGGCAGGCATCCGGGACGTGGCCGCCGCCGCCGGGGTCTCCATCACGACTGTCTCCGACGCGCTCAACGGCAAGGGCCGACTCCCCGACGCCACCCGTCGTCACGTTCGCGAGGTCGCCGACCGGCTGGGCTACCGCCCATCCGCGGCGGCCCGCACGCTCCGCACCGGGAAGTCGGGACTCATCGGCCTGACCGTGACCACGTACGGGGATGAACCTTTCACCTTCACCGAATTCGCGTATTTCGCGGAGATGGCCAGAGCAGCCACATCGGCAGCGCTCGCCCGGGGCTACGCCCTGGTCATCCTCCCCGCCACCTCCCGACATGACGTCTGGTCGAACGTCGCCCTCGACGGCACCGTCGTCATCGACCCCTCCGACCACGACCCGGTCGTCACCGAACTGGTCCGCCAGGGCCTGCCCGTCGTCTCCGACGGACGCCCCGCCGGCACCCTTCCGGTCACCGCCTGGGTCGACAACGACCACGAAGCCGCCGTCCTCGATCTGCTCGACCACCTCGCCGCCGCCGGCGCCCGCCGCATCGGCCTCCTCACCGGAACCACCACCGACACCTACACCCGCCTGTCCACCACCGCGTACCTGAACTGGTGCGAGCGCGTGGGCCAGGACCCCGTCTACGAGGCCTACCCGGCGCACGACCCGTGCGCGGGCGCCGTCGCGGCCGACCGGCTGCTCGCCCGACCGGACCGGCCCGACGCCGTGTACGGCCTCTTCGACCCCAACGGAACCGATCTCCTCGCGGCCGCGCGCCGCTACGGACTGCGCGTCCCGGACGACCTGCTGCTGGTCTGCTGCAGCGAGTCGACCGTCTACGCCACCACCGAACCGCCCATCACGACGCTCTCGCTCAAACCGCGCCGGATCGGCACGGCCGTCGTCCAGCTCCTCATCGACGCCATCGAGGGGATCGACACCGACGGCCCGGTCGAACAGGTGATACCGACCGAACTCATCATCCGCACCTCCTCACAACGCCGTCCGCCCCGCACGACGGTCAGCCCACCGCGCTCACCCGCGAAGGACTGATCCCGCCCGACACGCTCCACCGGTTTCGCCGTCCACGCCCCTGCCCGTGGGCGAGGACGGCGAAACCAGCCACCGAACCGGCCTCAACCCTGGACTCGACCTTCTCAATTCGGGCGAAACAACCGGTGAACCCGGAGTGGACCCGGATTCACCACCCCTGGTGCGTCACACAGGAGGACCCTCATTCCTATGATGGGCGCACGACACCGCGGACCTCCCCGACCAGGCCGGTCCGCGATGTGCAGGGCATCGCGACGGTGGTGGAGGGGTCCATGACTCAGGGGGCCGGGCAGGAGCCCGTGGTGCGCACGGCGACATTGCGTGACTTCCGAGTAGCGCCGTACGCCCGCGTGCCCGTACAGGGCCATGCCACCGAGCAGGGCCATTCCACAGAACCGACGTACACGGAGCCTCTGCCGGTGCCCGCACCGACCGAGCACCCACCCGCGCCGGCACCGCCGCGGACGGCACCCGCCGCGCCCGCGCCGCCGCAGGCCGCACCCGCGGTGCCGGCGGGCCCGCCCGCGCCCACCGCGCCCATGCCCGCCGAGCCGACCCTCCACCTGGGACGCCTCACCGCCCCCGCGTACCCCGCCGCGGCGGCCGGCTCCTCCATCGTCTCCGTCGCCACCGGCCACCCCGGCAACGCCTTTCCCGGAGCCGGGATGCCGGACGGGTACACCCCGACCGAGCGCGACCTCCCGATCATCAAGCGCGGCGACACCGTCCAGGTCCCGGTCACCCCCGAGGCCACCTCCGCCGCCGAACCCGCCGCCGCGAACGGCGAGGGACCCGGCCCGCTCTACGTCGTCGGCGACGTCCACGGCTACCTCGACGAACTCGTCGCCGCCCTGCGCGCCCAGGGGCTCATCGACGAGAACGGCAGCTGGGCCGCGGGCAACGCCCGTCTCTGGTTCCTCGGCGACTTCACCGACCGCGGCCCCGACGGCATCGGCGTCATCGACCTCGTCATGCGGCTGTCCGCCGAGGCCGCCGCCGCCGGCGGCTACTGCAAGGCCCTCATGGGCAACCACGAGCTGCTGCTCATCGGTGCCAAGCGCTTCGGCGACACACCGGTCAACTCCGGGGCGGGAACCGCCACCTTCCAGGCCGCCTGGCTGCTCAACGGCGGCCAGAAGCACGACATGGACCGGCTCCAGGACGTCCACCTCCAGTGGATGTCCCGGCTCGACGCCGTCGTCCTGGAGGACGACCACCTCCTCCTGCACTCCGACACCACCGCGTACCTCGAATACGGCGCGACCATCGAGGACGTCAACGACACGGTCCACGAGATCCTCAACCGGAACGACGCCGACGAGGTCTGGGACGTCTTCCGCAAGTTCACCAAGCGCTTCGCCTTCCGGGACGAGGGCGGCCCGCAGGCCGTCCAGGAGCTGCTCTCCACCTACGGCGGCCACCGGATCGTGCACGGCCACAGCCCCATCCCGTACCTCCTCGGCCAGGTCGGCACGGAGGAGGGCGAGGACAGTTCGGGCCCGGTCGTCGACGGACCGCACGTGTACGCGGACGGACTGGCGATCGCCATGGACGGCGGAGTGACCATGGCCGGAAAGCTACTGGTCGTCCAACTCCCCCTGAACGGCTGACGCATAACACTGCGCATCCGGGGAAGGCGAATTCCGGAAACACCCTGTCAACGCGTGGCTCGACCGCAATACCATCGGGTCCATCCGTAGCAGGCTCTCCTCCGTTTCCGCCCAACCGACCGTTTTCCACGGCAGATCAGGGCCTACGGAGCATCGGGGGATGCACATGAACGTGGCTCCGCACCTGCTGACCGAGGACCGCGCCGAGTACGAGCGGGTCCTCGACGACGCACTGAGCACCGCCCACGCACGTCCGGATCTCGCCGGAGCCGGAACCCGGCTCACGCTCGCGCAGCTGCGCGCCATGACGCTGAACGCGACGATGCTGGTCACCAGCGCGGCGGCGAGCGAGTACGACCACTTCGTCAAGGTCCGCGAACAGAACCGCGCGACCCTCGGGGCACGGCCCGCGGAGACGTCCGACCGCCCCGGCGCCGGCCCGGGCGTCGTCGCGATCCTCACCGTCATGGTGCCCGTCCTCGCGGGCACGGCCGCCGTCATATTCCTGCTGGTCGGCGCCGTCCTGCGCGCACTCGCCCCCACCGTGGTGTTCGGGGCGACGCTCCTCACGGCCGGCCTGGTCTTCGGCGCCGTGGCCGCGGCCGGTCTGCTCGGCGCGGCCGTCGGACTCCTCATGACGGCCCTGCGCAACAGTCCGGTCGCCGTACGCACGGGGACCGCGCCGGACGACGAACTGTCCCGCGCCCGGGAGGCCTGGCGCCGCGCCCTTCTCGAACGCGGCATCCTCCCCTTCCTCCGCGACGCCCTCGCCGCCACCACCCCACCCACGGGCCCACCGCCGACGCCCCAGCCCTGACGCTCGGACGGCCCGCGACTCCCCCGGGGTCGCGGGCCGTCCGAGCGCCGGTGGAGGTCAGTCCGCCAGCGGCAGATAGACGCGGTTGCCGCTCGCGGCGAACTCCTTGGACTTCTCCGCCATGCCGGCCTCGATCTCCTGCTGCGTACCGCCGTGTTCACGACGGATGTCCTGCGAGATCTTCATCGAGCAGAACTTCGGACCACACATCGAGCAGAAGTGCGCGGTCTTCGCGGGCTCCGCCGGCAGCGTCTCGTCGTGGAACTCCCGGGCGGTGACCGGGTCGAGCGCCAGGTTGAACTGGTCCTCCCAGCGGAACTCGAACCGCGCGTCCGAGAGCGCGTCGTCCCACTCCTGTGCGCCCGGGTGCCCCTTGGCGAGGTCCGCCGCGTGGGCCGCGATCTTGTACGTGATGACGCCCGTCTTCACGTCGTCCCGGTTCGGCAGGCCCAGGTGCTCCTTGGGCGTGACGTAGCAGAGCATGGCCGTGCCCCACCAGGCGATCATCGCCGCGCCGATGCCGGAGGTGATGTGGTCGTACGCGGGCGCCACGTCCGTGGTCAGCGGGCCGAGGGTGTAGAACGGCGCCTCCTCGCAGATCTCCTGCTGGAGGTCGATGTTCTCCTTGATCTTGTGCATCGGGACGTGCCCGGGGCCCTCGATCATCGTCTGGACGTTGTGACGCTTGGCGATCGTGTTCAGCTCGCCGAGCGTGCGCAGCTCAGCGAACTGGGCCTCGTCGTTGGCGTCCGCGATCGAGCCGGGACGCAGGCCGTCGCCGAGCGAGTACGTGACGTCGTACGTCGCGAGGATCTCGCAGAGCTCCTCGAAGTTCGTGTAGAGGAAGTTCTCCTTGTGGTGCGCGAGACACCACGCGGCCATGATCGAGCCGCCGCGCGAGACGATGCCGGTCTTGCGGCGCGCGGTGAGCGGCACGTACGGCAGGAGTACGCCGGCGTGCACGGTCATGTAGTCCACGCCCTGCTCGGCCTGCTCGATGACCGTGTCCTTGTAGATCTCCCAGGTCAGGTCCTCGGCCCTGCCGTCGACCTTCTCCAGGGCCTGGTAGAGCGGCACGGTGCCGATCGGGACGGGGGAGTTGCGCAGCACCCACTCGCGGGTGGTGTGGATGTTGCGGCCGGTGGACAGGTCCATGACCGTGTCGGCGCCCCACTTGGTCGCCCAGGTCATCTTCTCCACCTCCTCCTCGATGGAGGAGGTGACGGCGGAGTTGCCGATGTTGGCGTTGACCTTCACCAGGAACCGCTTGCCGATGATCATCGGCTCGATCTCCGGGTGGTTGACGTTCGCCGGCAGCACCGCGCGACCTGCGGCGATCTCCTCCCGTACGACCTCGGGGGAGACGTTCTCGCGGATGGCGACGTACTCCATCTCGGGGGTGATCTCCCCCCGGCGGGCGTACGCGAGCTGGGTCACCGCCTGACCGTCGCGGCCGCGGCGCGGCAGGCGCGGGCGGCCGGGGAAGACGGCGTCGAGGTTCTTCAGCCCGCCGCCGCGCGGCGAGGTGTGCTTGATGCCGTCGTCCTCGGGACGGGCCGGGCGGCCCGCGTACTCCTCGGTGTCGCCGCGCCCGATGATCCAGTTCTCGCGCAGCGGCGGAAGGCCCCGCCGTACGTCGGTGTCGACGGTGGGGTCGGTGTACGGCCCGGACGTGTCGTACAGCGTGACGTCCTTGCCGTTGGTGAGGTGTACCTGACGGACCGGCACCCGGAGGTCGGGGCGCGAGCCCTGGACGTACCCCTTGTGCCAGCCCGGCGTGCGCTCACCGTCGACAGAGGTGCCGTCCTGGTCGGAGGCAGGCGTGCGTGCATCCTGAATGGTCATGAGACCGATCTCCCTACGCCGGCATTACCCGGTAACAGGTTCGGCGGTCGGCGCAGCCTCCTCCCGTACGTGCGTACGGTGATCAGCGCCCTCTCAGCCCGGTGCTCCGAGCTCCCGCGTGTGCAAAGGTGCCACCACGCTAGCGTCATCCCTGGCGTGCTGAACAGTGGGCCCCCGCCGTTCTTGCGATGATCGGTCGGTGACTTCCCCCCAGCAGACTCCCGAGCCGCACGGCCACGACCACGGTCCAGGCCCCTCCCACGGCCACGCCCAGGGGCACGGCCACAGCCACAACCACGGTCCTGCCGCCCCGGTGTCCCGGCATCTGCGCAAGGTCATCGCCGCGGTCCTGATCCCCTTCGCCGCGGCCGTCGTGGTCGGGCTCGTGGTGCTGTGGCCCGGCGGCGCCCCGCCACACGAGCGAACCGGGGTCGGCTTCGACCGGCAGACCGAGCAGGGCAAGGTCGTCGCCGTCGAGCAGGTCGACTGCGCGGACGTGAACGCCGCGCAGGTCCCGCCGACCGGGGACACCTCCACCCCTCAGGGGCGCGAGGCGGTCAACGCCCAGCAGGGGCAGTGCGAGAAGGCGACCATCGAGGTCACCAGCGGCCCGGAGAAGGGGCGCAGGTTCACCGAGATCGTGCAGCCCGACGCACCGCGCCAACTGGACGAGGGCCAGAAGGTGGTGGTCGCGTACGCCCCCGACGCGCCGCGCGACCTCCAGTACTCGGTGACCGACGTGAACCGCAAGATCCCGCTGGCGGTGCTCGCCGGGATCTTCGCCCTCGTCGTGGTGCTCGTCGGCCGGATGCGGGGCGTGATGGCGCTGATCGCCCTCGTCGCGAGCTTCCTCGTGCTCACGTTCTTCATCCTGCCCGCGATCCTGCAGGGGTCGAATCCGCTGGTCGTGGCGATCGTCGGGTCGAGCGCGATCATGCTGATCGCGCTCTACATGTGCCATGGCCTCTCGGCGCGCACCTCGGTGGCGGTGCTGGGGACGCTGATCTCCCTGCTGCTGATCGGACTGCTCGGCTCGGTCTTCATCGGCTGGGCGTCGCTGAGCGGCAACACCGACGACAACACCGGCCTGATCCACGGCCTGTACCCGAGCATCGACATGTCCGGCCTGCTCCTGGCCGGAATCATCATCGGTTCGCTCGGTGTGCTCGACGACGTGACGGTCACCCAGACCTCAGCGGTCTGGGAGCTGCACCAGGCCGATCCGGGCATGGGGCCGCGCGCGCTCTACCGGGCCGCCATCCGCATCGGACGCGACCACATCGCCTCGGTCGTGAACACCCTGGTGCTCGCCTACGCGGGCGCCGCCCTCCCGCTGCTGCTGCTCTTCTCGATCGCTCAGAGCAGCATGGGGACGGTGGCCAACAGCGAGCTGGTCGCCGAGGAGATCGTGCGGACCCTGGTCGGGTCGATCGGTCTGGTCGCCTCCGTGCCGGTCACCACGGCACTCGCGGCGCTGGTGGTCTCCGCGGACCGGCCGGCGGCCGAAGGGCAGCGGCCCGCGACGGTACGGGGCGGGCGTCGGCGCCGCGCCAAGTGACGTGCGGGCCCGGTGAGTCAGGCCGGGCCCGCGTTCTCCTCGGCCAGAATCCGGCCCAGCGCGGCCTCCAGGTGGTCTTCGAAGTCGCCGAGTGTCCGTTCCTGACCGAGCGGGACCAGCTTGTCCGTGCGGTCGAGGAAGGCGACCAGCGGCGGTGCGCTCGCCCGGAAGAGGGCGCGGTCGCCGCCGACCTGGAGTCGGATGGAGACGTCCGAGAGTCCCTCGGGCTCGGTCGGGGCGATGTGCACATCGCCGTCGCCGCTCGGCCGGTTGATCCCGTCGAGCAGCAGCTCCCTTCCGAACGCCCAGGTGACGGGCGCGTCTCCGGGGAGGTGGAAGGTCATCCGCACCGCGTAGGGATCCCGTGACTCATATCGCAGTTCGACCGGGATCCTGAAGGAGAGCTCCTCGGAGACGAGGAAGCTCATCAGGACTTCGGCCTGAACGGACTCTCGCATCGTGTACCCCGCAGTAGATGAAGCAGTTGTGTGAACACAGCTGCTGAAAGCTGTGACCGAAACGGCCAGGAATGATCCCCCGTGGCCCTCTTGACGCAATCGTGCTGTAAGCGCTAGCAGATCACAAGGAGTGATTTTTCAGATACTGATAGAGAAAGCGAGCGAACTGAAGAGCCTTCCGATCTCTGTACGTAGTCGCTCGACTGCCGGGAGCAACCGTTCTTCCTGATGGAGGGGGAGGGAAATGGCCATCGCACCCACTGCCGAGCCTGCGGTGATGGGGATCGCGGCACAGACCGTGCCGAGCGCATATTCCTGACGCTCCACCAGGGGTTCCATTCGCCCCAAACCGTCCAAACGCTCCAAAAGCAGACGGCGATTACGCACGGTGAACGGCGTGATGGCTTCCACCGGATGACGGTCGAGGTGGTCTTGACGGGATTTCGGATCGAGTTGACTCAGCAGACACTGCCCGATCGCGTGGGCGTGGGCGGTCTGCCGGAAGTCGGCCCATTCCTCCACGGCGGGGGCGGAAGGGGTGTCGGCGACGGCGACGAGCTCGATCTCCCCCTCGCGGTAGAGGGCGAAGTACACCGGCACACCGATCTCGTCCCGCCAGCGGGCAAGGGAGTCTTCGATCTTGATGCGACGATTCTGCACAGCTTCGCCGCCGGCCAGTCGGACGGCGGCTTCACCCAGCACGAACACACCCTTCTCACGGCGCAGATAGCCCTCGTGCGTCAGGGTGCGGAGCAGGTGGTACGTGGTGGGCAGCGGGAGGCCCGTCTCACGGGCGAGCTGTTTGGCAGGAGCGCCGTCCGCATGGGAGGACACGGCCTCCAGGAGTCTCAGCGCCCGCTGCACCGAGCCGATCAGGGTAGGCGCAGCCGTCTGCGTAGCCGTGGCCAAAGGTCACCCCCAGGCGTGACAACGGATGCACTGCACCCGCCCGCGGGGGCCGCCCCCGCGCGCCCGCCGGGCCTGGGAAACCGCTGGTCAGTACGGAGGTCTACGCCTGTAGTCCCCAACGCGGCGGAGAGATTCCACTCTAGTGGCAGCTCCAGGGGGCGTGTCCTGATTAGCCGGGCGCGTTCCCCCGGGCGGGCTAATAGCCTCCATCGGCTTCATACCGATCAGTAGCTTGTGCTACCACTCCTCACGAGAACGGTCGGAGGAGCTGAACTTCCGCACGACGTAGATCAGTCCGGCGACGAGGGCCACGAAGAGCAGCACCTTGAAGAGCAGCCCGACCACGAAGGCCAGGACGCTGGTGATCAGTCCGCCGAAGACGAGCAGGGCGAGCGCCGGTATGGCGACCCACTTCACCCACCAGGGCATCCCCGTGAGAATCTCCCGTACGGCCATCGTCCCTACCTCGCTCTCGAAGATCCGTTCCGCGCACTCCGCGCCGAACAACTTCAAGGCTAGGGGCCCGAAGAGGCCCACAGGGGTCCCACGGCCCCCGCTCTCCCCTGATCCGACCCCTAGGGGGTCCGCGCAGATCAGGCCGCCCGCGGCGCTCAGCTCTCCGGCGGCGAGAAGACCACCATCACCCGCAGGTCCTCGCTGATGTGGTGGAACTTGTGCTCCACCCCGGCCGGCACATAGACGACGCTGCCGCGCGCCACCTGCGTCGTCTCCGTCCCGACCGTGATCGCCGCCCGGCCGCTCACCACGAAGTACACCTCGTCCTGGCGGTGCGGCTGCTGCGGGTCGAGCTCCCCCGCGTCCAGCGCGTACAGGCCCACCGACATGTTCCGCTCCCGCAGGAACTGGAGGTACGCGCCCTTGTTCGCGGCGCGCTCCGCCTCGAGTTCGTCCAGTCGGAATGCCTTCATCGCCCGTCCGCCCCTGCCTCGGCCCGATCATGTCTGCCACGATCAGACACATGATGAATTTCGTAGTCAAGACGCTCGCCAACGCGGGCGCCCTGGGAGTCGCCGTCTGGTTGCTCCAGGACATCACCCTGACCGGTGACAGCACCGGCAAGAAGATCCTGACCCTCATTCTCGTCGCCCTGGTCTTCGGGCTCGTGAACTTCCTTGTGAAGCCGATCGTCAAGCTGCTGACGCTCCGCTCTTCATCCTGACGCTCGGTCTGATCACCCTCGTGATCAACGCCCTGATGCTGCTCCTCACGTCCTGGCTGGCCGAGCAGTTCGAGCTCAGCTTCCACGTGGAGGGCTTCTGGACCGCCGTCCTGGGTGGCCTGATCATCTCCGTCGTGTCGTGGGCCCTGAACGTCGTGCTCCCCGACAACGACTGAGTGGGGACCATGACCTACCGCGTCTGCTTCGTCTGCACGGGCAACATCTGCCGCTCGCCGATGGCCGAGCACGTCTTCCGCAGCCAGCTGGAGGACGCCGGCCTAGGCGCGGCGGTGGAGGTCGACAGCGCCGGCACCGGCGGCTGGCACGAGGGCGACGGCGCCGACCCGCGCACCATCGCCGTCCTCGACGAGAACGGCTACACCTCCACGCACGTCGCCCGCCGGTTCCGGGCCTCCTGGTTCTCCGACCTCGACCTGGTGATCGCACTGGACGAAGGGCATCTGCGGGAGCTGCGCGAGCTCGCCCGCACGCCCGAGGAGGCGGCGCGGATACGGCTGCTGCGCTCCTACGACCCCGCCGCCGGGGACCGACTCGACGTCCCCGACCCTTATTACGGGGACCGCGAGGGATTCGACGAGTGCCTGGAGATGGTGAAGGCCGCGGGCGAGGGACTGCTCGCGGCCGTACGTCTTGAGATCGAGGAGCGGACACCGTGACCGACGAGTCATACGGCGACGGCACGCGCGCCGTACGGGCGGGGCTGCCCGAACCCGTGAAGTACGAGCCGACCCTGCCGGGGCCGGTCTTCGCCGCGCACTTCCACCTGCCGGGCGAACCGACGGGCCCGTACACGTACGGCCGCGACGAGAACCCCACCTGGACCCATCTGGAACGGGCCATCGGCGAGCTGGAGGCGCCGGGGGAGCAGGACGTCGAGACACTGGTCTTCGCCTCGGGCATGGCCGCGATCTCCGCCGTCCTCCTCTCCCAGCTGAAGGCCGGCGACGCGGTGGTGCTGCCCACCGACGGCTACCAGGCCCTGCCCCTGCTCCACGAGCAGCTGCGGGCGTACGGCATCGAGGTCCGCACCGCGCCGACCGCCGACGACGGCCAGCTCGCCGTCCTCGACGGGGCCCGTCTCCTGTGGATCGAGACCCCGTCCAACCCCGGGCTCGACGTCTGCGACATCCGGCGCCTGGTGCGCGAGGCGCATGCGGCGGGAGCTCTCGTTGCCGTCGACAACACCCTCTCCACCCCGCTCGGCCAGCGCCCCCTCGAGCTGGGCGCGGACTTCTCCGTCGCCAGCGACACCAAGGGCATGACCGGGCACGGGGACATCCTGCTCGGCCACGTCAGCTGCCGCGATCCCCAGCGGGCCGCGGAGGTACGGCGCTGGCGCAAGGTCGTCGGGGCCATCCCGGGGCCCATGGAGGCGTGGCTCGCCCACCGTTCGCTCGCCACGCTCCAGCTGCGCATCGACCGGCAGTGCTCCACCGCCCTCACGCTCGCGCGGACGCTCGCCGGGCGCGCGGACGTGACCGGGCTGCGCTATCCGGGGCTGCCCGACGACCCCTCGCACACGGTAGCCGCCCGGCAGATGCGGCGCTTCGGGCCCGTGGTCTCCTTCGAACTGGCGGACCGGAAGCGGGCCGAGCGGTTCCTGGAAGAGCTGCGGCTCGTGGACGACGCCACCAGTTTCGGCGGCGTGCGCTCCACGGCGGAGCGGCGTGGGCGCTGGGGCGGGGACGCTGTCGCCGAGGGATTCATCCGGTTCTCGGTCGGCGCCGAGGATCCGGAGGACCTGATCGCCGACGTGCTGCGGGCCCTCGACCAGGCCGGATCCGCCGGCTGATACCGGTGCCGCCGGCCGCGTGTACGCGGAAAGGGGCGCTCCGAGCCTCCCCCCTCGTGGCTCGGAGCGCCCCGGTTCCACGCGCGGAGACCGCCTGAACAAGGCTAGTTGACCGAGCGTCAGTGTCCAATCACAGTAGCGACAGCGACCTATCGACTTATTTATAGTTGGACGGTCCTGAGGCGCAGTCAGCCGAGCGCCTGAGCCGGACGGCCGCACGGCAGGGAGGGGGCGGGCATGGATCTTGCCCTGCTGCGCACGTTCGTCACGGTGCACCGGGCCGGCTCCTTCACCCGCGCCGCCGCGCTCCTCGGCCTCTCCCAGCCAGCCGTCACCAGCCAGATCCGGACCCTCGAACGACAACTCGGGCGTCCCCTCTTCCTCAGACAGGCCCGCGGGGTCACCCCGACGAGCATCGGCGACGAGCTCGCCCACCGAGCCGCTCCCCATCTGGACGCCCTCGTCGAGATCGCCGAGACCGGCCTCGACGAGGAGAGCGGTCTCCGTACGCTCCATGTCGCCGGGCCCCCGGAGTTCACCGCTCTCCGCGTCCTGCCGGCCCTGACCCCCCTGGTCGGCCAGGGGCTCTCCGTACGGGCGTCGTTCCTCGGCAACACGGAGGAGATCCTCGACGGCCTCGCCGCGGGCCACCACGATCTGGCCGTCGCCACCGCCCGTCCCCGAGGCGGTCTGCTCGTCGCCACCCCGCTCTGCGACGAGGAACACGTCCTGGTCGCGGCGCCGCGCTGGGCGGCCCGGCTCTCCCCCGAGGTCCTCCTCCACAAGGGCGCGGTGGTCCTCGAGCAGCTTCCGGTGGTCGAGGTGCACGAGTCGCTGCCGTTCGTCGCCCGCTACTGGGCGAGCGTCTTCGAGACCAAGCCGGCGGTCGCCGCCACGGTGATCGCCCCCGACCTGCGCGCCGTACGGGAATCCGCCGCCTCCGGCGCCGGGCTCGCCGTCCTGCCCCGCTACCTCTGCGAGAAGGCCCTCGCCCAGGGCCGGCTCGTGGCACTGCTCGACCCGCCGGTCCCTCCGCTGCGGACCTACTTCCTGGTCGTACGCACCGGCACGCTGGCGCTGTCGCCCATCGCGCGGGCTCACGAGGAACTGCTGCGGGCCGCCGCGGCCTGGTGAGTTTCAGGACACCTCGGACGGGCCATTTTCTTCCCATGAACGAACGGCCCGTGATCAAACGCACCGCACGCGCCATCCTGCTCGACGGGGACGACCTCATCCTCATCAAGCGCACCAAGCCGGGGATGGATCCCTACTGGGTCACGCCCGGTGGCGGCGTGGAACCCTCCGACACCACCGTCGTCGAGGCCCTGCACCGCGAGGTGCACGAGGAACTCGGCGCCAAGATCACCGACGTGGTGCCCTGCTTCGTCGACACCGTCGAGCACATCGTCGACGGCGGGGTCTCCGGAGTGAAGGTCCAGCACTTCTTCGTGTGCCGGCTCGACTCCATGGACACCTCGCTGCGGCACGGCCCCGAGATGGACGACCCGGTCGGCGAGTACGAGATCGTCCGGGTGCCCTTCAGCCGGGTGGGGATCGCCGCCGTGCACCTCGTCCCGCTCTCCCTGCGCCACTACCTCGACGGCAACATCGAGGGTGTCCGCGCGATGCACGCCCCCGACCTGGGCTGATCCGAGGGGGTCGGGGCGAGCTCCGACAGGAAGTCGTGCCGGATGCGCTCCGCGGGGACCCCCGCTCCCCGGAGCGCGTCCACCCCGCGGCGGACCATGCCGAGCGGACCGGAGAGGTAGGCGTCGCGTTCGCTCCAGGGACCGAAGCGGCAGACGGCCTCCGGAAGCCGCCCCTGCTCCTCGGTGACCGGGTGGACGGAGAGCCAGGGGAAGGTCTTCTGAAGCCGCAGCATCGTGTCGATGTCGTAGAGGTCGTGACCGCTGCGCGCTCCGTAGAAGACGTCGACCGGGCGCCGGTCCCCGTGCTCGGCGACGTCCTCCACCAGGGCCTTGATCGGCGCGATCCCGGTGCCACCGCCCACACAGAGCAGGCCGGTGTCCGTGGCGTGGTCGACCGTCATGGAGCCGGCCGGCGGGCCGAGCCGCAGCACGTCCCCCGGGCGGGCCCGATGGACCAGCGCGTTGGACACCCAACCCGCAGGAACCGCCTTGATGTGGAGGGAGAGCAGTCCGTCGGGCCGGGGCGCCGACGCGAAGGAATAGTGGCGCCAGATCCGTGGCCACCACGGGGTCTCGAGTGTCGCGTACTGCCCCGCGAGAAAGGGATACGGCTGGTCGGGCCGGAGCGTGACGACGGCGATGTCCGGGGTCCGCAGATCGTGCGAGACCACCTCGGCCTGCCACCAGGCGGGTGCTGAGCGCTCGTCCGCCGCAGCCGCGTCGATCATGATCTGGGAGATCGTCGTGTACGTACGGACCCAGGCCGCCTCGGTCTCCTCGTCCCAGCTCGCCGTCGCGTACCGGGCGAGCGCCCCGATGAGCGCCTCGCCCACGGCCGGGTAGTGAGCGGAGTGGGTGCCGTACTTGCGGTGCCCTCTGCCGAGGTTCTCCAGGTACGAAGTGAGCACCGGTGTGTCGTCCAGGTGCTCCGCCGCGGTGAGGAGGGCCTTCAGGAGCCGGTCCCGCTGGGTGTCCATGGCCGCCGGGAACATCTCGCGCAGCTCGGGGTTCCGGATGAAGAGCAGCGCGTAGAAGTACGAGGTCACCCGGTCCGCGACCGGGGCGATCTCCGCCAGGGTGCGACGCACGAGCACCGCGTCGGCGGAGCATCCCTCAGGTATTCGAGGCTCGTTCTCGTCCGCCGTCGCGGACTCCTTCCGGCCCGCCGACGGAGGGTGTTTTCCGCCCGGCACCTGGGTGTCGTACGTGTCCGTCGCCCCGGGCTGGCGGCCGTCCGTGTCCTCCGCTGCCTTCGTGGTGGTCGGAGCATCCATCATGTGCCTCGCCCTCGCGCTGGCCGGCTTCCGTGGTCGCAGCATGACCCGCACGATCACCGCTTCGGACGGAAAGCGGCGTTCTCGGGCCATAGGGCCGGGTTTCTGGCTAAGCTGCGCGGTTTTGGACCAGGGAGTAGGCCTCGCGGAGATCTCCGCCGGTGTAACTGTGGCGGGAGAGTCCGGCGAGATGGTGGTCCGCGTTCACGGCCACGCTGTCGGGCACGATCGCGAAGAGCTCCGCGTCGGACATCGAGTCCCCGTACGCGACACAGTCGGCCGGATCCACCCCGAACTCCGCACAGAGCCGCCCCGCGATGCGTACCTTCGCCCTCGCGTCGAGGATGTCGGGCCGGTGGATCGGCTCGGTGAACGGGATCGACGGCCAGCGCGAACCGTGTGCCGCGTCGACGCCCCAGTCGAGAAGTCGCTCGACGAAGAAGTCGGGAGAGAGCGAGATGACCGCACAGCGGTCACCCCTGGCCCTGATGTCGGCCCAGACCTCGCGAATGCCGGCCAGCCAGGGCGCTCCTTCGAAGGCGGCCGCGACATGGTCCAGGGTGAGCGCGGTCCACAGCTCTCGGGCCCGGACGGCGAACTCGTCCGGGGTGAGCCCCCGCAGGAAGCCCTCTTCCAGGGCGGCGATCTCGTCCACGAGGTCCAGTTGCCGGGAGATCTCCACGGCTGCCGCCGATCCCCGGATCAAGGTGCCGTCGAGATCGAAGAGGTGCAGTCGCTGTCTACGGGGTTTCACGTGGAACATCGTCCCCATGCCAGGGGGTGGAAGCAACGCCCTCTCGGGTATCGGCCAGATCCGGTAAAGCGGTGGACGGAAGATCACCGCGTCGGAGAGCCTGAAAGCATGCCGATCTCCTCTCCCCTCGCACAGCTCCCCATCCGGCGTCTCACCTCGGACGACCTCCTCGCCTGCGCCGACCTCTCCGAGAACCGGGGCTGGTACCGCGAGGAGTACAAATGGGGACTGCTGCTCACCGCCGGGACCGGTTACGGCATCGACGACCCCTCCGGAAGCGGGCTGGCCGCCTGCTCCGTGGTCACGTCGTACGGCCCGGGGCTCGCCGCGATCGGCATGGTGCTCGTCGCCGAGCGGTACGCACGCCAAGGAGTGGGGCGCCGTCTCATGCAGCACGTCGTCGAGGACGCCGGGGACACACCGCTCACCCTGTACGCCACGGCGAACGGGCAGCCCCTGTACGAGCAGCTGGGCTTCACGGAGACGACCCGGGCGGAGATGGTGCGCGGGCACTTCACCTTCAGCACGCCCGCCCCCGCGGTTCCGGTACGCCCGGCGACAGCAGACGACCTACAGGCGGTCCTGCGTCTGGATCACGAGATCTTCGGCCTCGACCGTACCCACATGATCACCCGGCTCCCCGCGTTCGCGGACCACCTCCGGGTCGCGGAGGAGGACGGCGAGATCACGGGCTTCGCAGCGGCCTGGCCCAACATGGACACCCATGTCATCGGACCGCTGATCGCTCGGGACACCCCCACGGCTCAGGCCCTGTTCGCCTCGCTGGCAAGGGCCGGCGACCGCCCGCTGCGCACGGACATCGACGTGCGGCACACCGCCCTGCTGCGGTGGGCCAAGGAGAACGGCATCGACTCGATCGCCACCACCTCGCTGATGGTCCGCTCCCTCCCCGACCTCCCCGGCGACTGGCGGCGCCGCTTCGCCCCTCTGACGGTCGCGGCCGGGTAGCCCCGGTAGCCCCGTCGCATCCGGGGGAGCGTCCCGGAGAGCGCGAGGCGATTTACTTGCACACGCGCATTATTGCGTTGCATCGTCTACCCTGGGGCCAGAGCCACTCCGGTGCCGAGGAGAGACCGAGGAGAGACCATGACCGCGACGGACCCCGCACTCACCGCGTTCTCCCAGCGCTGGTGCGCCCTCTCTCTGCTGCACGGCAGGATCGAGTCCCATATCGAGCGTGCGCTGGAGGCCCGTCATGGTCTGAGCGTGCGGGAGTACTCGCTCCTCGACGTCCTCAGCCGCCAGCACAGCGGCCCGGGCGGCCACCTCCAGATGAAGCAGGTGGCCGACGCCGTGGTGCTCAGCCAGAGCGCCACCACCCGGCTCGTCACCCGGCTCGAGGACCGTGGTCTGCTCACCCGGTATCTCTGCGCCACCGACCGCCGTGGCATCTACACCGATGTCACCGAGGCCGGCCAGAAGCTCCTGGAAGAGGCCCGCCCCACCAACGACACCGCGCTGCGCGAGGCCCTGGACGAGGCCGGAAAGAACCCGGAGCTGGCCCCGCTGGTCGAGGTCGTGGAAGGCGTGAGCGTTCCCGCCTGACCGGCGGCCTGCAGAGGCGCGGGCGGCCTCTTGAGCGCACCCGCGTACCCTGCCGGGCATGAGCGATCTTGAGATGCGACCCGCCACCGCGGGAGACCTCGAAGCCATCGTCGCGATGCTCGCGGACGACCCCCTGGGCGCGCAGCGTGAGTCCCCGGACGACCTCGGCCCGTACCTCGCCGCCTTCGAGCGCCTCGTGAGCGACCCGAACCAGCAGGTCGTGGTCGCCGTCCGCGAGGACAAGGTCGTCGGCACCCTCCAGCTGACCATCATTCCCGGCCTCTCCCGCCGGGGCGCCACACGCTCGGTGATCGAGGGCGTCCGCATCCACACCGATGAGCGTGGCAGCGGTCTCGGAACCCAGCTCATCGAGTGGGCCGTCGCGGAGTCCCGGCGCCAGGACTGCCGACTGGTCCAGCTGACCTCCGACGCCACGCGTACCGATGCCCACCGCTTCTACGAGCGCCTTGGCTTCGAGGCCTCTCACCTGGGCTTCAAGATGAATCTCTGAGGCGCGGGCCAGGGCAGGCACGGTCGAGGCGGGCGCGGGCAGGGCGGGGCGGCCGCGCGCCGGGACACAGGCCCCGGCGCCGCCGATCACGTGTTTCACGTGAAACACCCCAGAACGGCTCAGAGACCGCGCCAGCCCGCCTCGTCCACCCCACCAGGGACCGCGTCCGCCGGTGCGTACGGCTCTCGCGTGAAGACGAACGAGCCAAGGTCGAGATGGCTCACCCTGCCGTCGGCGCGCCGGACCACCCGGAGCGTCTCCCCCGCGTAGTAGCCGTTGAGCCCGACCCAGCCACCCTCGGGGAGTGCCCGGAAGCGGGCCCGCCGACCGACTCCCGTCAGCGGTTCGAGCACCACGCCCCGCTCGGATCCGAGCCGGAGCCCGTAGGCGTACGTGCCCCAATACCAAGGACCGGTCAGAGCAAGAAGCTCCTCGTCGACCTCGGCCTCCGGAAGCGGGCGCCAGGGCTCCGGGAACCTCGGCTCCGCCTCCGCCACGATCCGCACGAGATCGGCGGCCACGACCGCCGTCAGCGGCCCTGAGGTGGCATTGGCGAGGGCGATCGCCGCAAGCCCGTCCTCCACGCTCACCCACAGGGCGGCGACGAAGCCGGGGAGCGAGCCGGTGTGACCGATCAGGGTCCGGCCGTCCTTGCGCAGCAGCTGGAGGCCGAGCCCGTAGCTCCCGTCCCAGTCCCCCTCACCGGCCGGTGAGGCGGGAGCCCGCATCTCCTCCACGGAGGCCACGGCGAGCACCCGCTCGTCGCCCGCCGCCAGGAACGCGGCGAACCGCGCGAGATCCGCCGCCGTCGACCAGAGCTGCCCCGCCGGCGCCATCAGCCCCAGAGACTCGGACGGCTCGGGCAGCATCACGTCGGCCCAGGGGTGCACCGCCCAGCCGCCGGCGTGCGGGGCGGCCGGATCGACCGTCGTACGGCCCATCCCCAGGGGCTCCAGGATCTCGCGTCGCAGCGCCTCCTCCCAGGACACCCCTCGCACGGCCTCGACCAGCGAACCCAGCAGGGTGTAACCGGGGTTGGAGTAGTGGTGCCGGCGTCCAGGGGTTTGCAGGAAGGGCCGCTCCCCCAGTACGTCGGAGAGCTCCGGCCGCAGCGAGGCGGATGACCGCTCCCACCAGGCACCGGGCGCCTCGGCCGCGAGACCTCCACTGTGGCTGAGGAGTTGAGCGATCGTCACCTCGCTCGCACTCGTGTCTTTGAGGTGCAGCTCCAGCGGATCGTCAAGACCGAGGAGCCCCTCGTCCCGCAGCCGCATCACCAGCACGGCGGTGAACACCTTGGTGAGAGACCCGATCCTGAACTGCGTGTCGGCGTCCGGCGCGTGCCCGTCCACGCAACTGCGCGAACCGCTCCACACCAGCGCTCCGTCGCGCACCACCGCCCCCACGAAGGAAGGCGCCCGCCCTTCGGACTGGGCGACCGCGACGCGATGCAGCAGAGCCCGCTCGGTGCCGGGCAACAGGGCTTCGAAAGATGTCGTCATGAGGGCCATCCAACGCGATGGCCCTCCGCAAAGCTTCCCGCTTTATCTCCGGACGGCCCGACGGCTGGGCGGGTCGGTCGCCTGTCGGTCACCCAGACGGCCAGCGCACAGGCCGCGAATCCGGCCCCGAGGAGACTGGAGCCCGCCCAGCCGTAGGCGGTGAAGACGGAGGTGGTCGCGGCTGCGCCGAAGGCGGAGCCGAGCGAGTAGAAGACCATGTAGCTGCCGATGACGCTGCTGAGGCGATCCGGATGCGCCGCGGTGAGCAGGTGCTGGTTGCTCACGTGCACGGCCTGGACCGCGAAGTCGAGAACCACGATTCCGACGGTGAGGAGCCACAGTGACCACGACAGCTGCGCGATCGCTGCCCACGAGAGGATGAGCAGGGTGAGCGCGAGCCCGGTGACCGGGGCCGCCCGTCCTGCGTCCGCCCACCGTCCCGAGCGTGCCGCGCCGAGTGCGCCGGCGAGTCCGGCGATGCCGAGCAGTCCGATCTGGCTCTCGCTCAGCTGCCACGGTGTTTCCGACAGCGGCAGGGACAGTCCGCTCCACAGGGCTCCGAACGATGCGAACAAGAAGAACGCGACGAGCCCGCGTGTCAGGTCCTCACCGACCGCCTCCGCAAGCTCACCGCTCACGGGGTCCTCGCCCAGCGCTCCGCGCCGTCGGGCCGCCGCCAGGAGTACGTGCTCACCGAGGCCGGCCGCGACCTCTTCCCCGTGCTCCTCACCCTGCGGCAGTGGGGGGAGCGCCATGCCTTCGCCCCCGGCGAGGCTCACTCCACCCTTGTCGACCAGCACGGCACCCCTGTGCCGGAGTTCGCGCCGACCAGCGCCGACGGCACCCTCCTCGGCGCCGGCACCACCCACGTGCGGAAGACCGGGTAGGAGGCAGACCCCCCGGCCCCTTCAGAGACCGGATCCGGTCACGTCTGGGCCATGTCCACGAAGCGGGAGTAGTGGCCCTGGAAGGCCACGGTGATCGTGGCCGTGGGGCCGTTACGGTGCTTGCCCACGATGATGTCCGCCTCGCCCGCCCGGGGGGACTCCTTCTCGTAGGCGTCCTCGCGGTGCAGCAGGATCACCATGTCGGCGTCCTGCTCGATCGAGCCGGACTCACGGAGGTCGGAGACCATCGGCTTCTTGTCGGTGCGCTGCTCGGGACCACGGTTCAGCTGGGACAGCGCGATGACGGGCAGCTCCAGCTCCTTGGCGAGGAGCTTCAGGTTTCGCGACATGTCGGAGACCTCTTGCTGGCGGCTCTCCTGCCGCTTGGAGCCACCGGACTGCATGAGCTGCAGGTAGTCGATGATGACGAGCTTGAGGCCGTTGCGCTGCTTGAGCCGGCGGCACTTCGCCCGGATCTCCATCATCGACAGGTTCGGGGAGTCGTCGATGTAGAGCGGGGCCTGCGAGACGTCCGGCATCCGGCGGGCGAGGCGGGTCCAGTCCTCGTCGGTCATCGTGCCGGAGCGCATGTGGTGCAGCGCGACCCGGGCCTCGGCCGAGAGCAGACGCATCGCGATCTCGTTGCGGCCCATTTCGAGCGAGAAGATGACGCTGGGCAGGTTGTGCTTGATGGACGCGGCCCGGGCGAAGTCCAGGGCGAGAGTCGACTTACCCATGGCGGGACGGGCCGCGATGATGATCATCTGACCGGGATGCAGGCCGTTGGTGAGCGAGTCGAGGTCGGTGAAGCCGGTGGGCACACCGGTCATCTCGCCGCTGCGGGAGCCGATCGCCTCGATCTCGTCGAGCGCGCCCTCCATGATGTCGCCGAGCGGCAGGTAGTCCTCGGTGGTGCGCTGCTCGGTGACCGCGTAGATCTCGGCCTGGGCCGAGTTCACGATCTCGTCGACGTCTCCGTCGGCCGCGTAGCCCATCTGCGTGATCTTGGTGCCGGCCTCCACGAGGCGGCGCAGGACGGCCCGCTCGTGGACGATCTCCGCGTAGTACGAGGCGTTGGCCGCGGTCGGCACGGACTGGACGAGGGTGTGGAGGTACGAGGCGCCGCCGACGCGGGTGATCTCACCGCGCTTGGTGAGCTCGGCGCCGACCGTGATCGGGTCGGCCGGCTCACCCTTGGCGTAGAGATCGAGGATCGCGGCGTAGACCGTCTCGTGGGCGGGCTTGTAGAAGTCGTTGCCCTTGATGATCTCCACGACGTCCGCGATGGCGTCCTTGGAGAGCAGCATGCCGCCGAGGACGGACTGCTCCGCGTCGAGGTCCTGCGGGGGAACGCGCTCGAAGCCGGAGAGACCGCCGTCCCAGGGACCGTCGCCGCCCCGCTCGTGCTGGTCGTCCCGGCCTCTGCCGCGCCCGCGCCCATCGCCGCGCGTGCGCGCGGGCAGCCGGTCGCTCGGTCCGCTGTCGGCCCAGGGGTCGTCCAAGGGCTCGGTAACGCTCACCAAGCCACCTCCTCCCGTCCGCTCCGCGGACCTCGCCATGCCACTCTTTCTTACGCCACGGCCTTCATCAAAGAGTGGCTTCGCGACCGCTACTGGCGCGTCGGGCGCCGGTCCACGGTAGGCCCGCGGGAGGCGTCAGCCAATCTGGTTATCCACAGGCCCTGTGGGTGAAGGGCCAGATGCTGTGGAGAACTCCCCGGAACCTGTGCACGGAGCGGGGGACAGCCATGTGGACAAACTCATAGACCCTTCGCCTCCACCCATGTGACCTGGGCTTTCAGCATCCACGGGCTGTGGGGGAGAAAAACTTTTCACCCTGGACCAAGATCAGAACAAACGACCCACACCCGAAGCCCCTTACCCTCATTGCGTAAGGACTCCACAGCCATTGCATCTCTTACCTGTGGAAGATTAGATTGCTCTCATGACCCAGGCCCCCGCGACCTCCAAGGCCGTCCGCCGACAGCACGACCGCGAGATCGTCTCCCTCGCCCTGCCGGCCTTCGGCGCCCTCGTCGCCGAGCCGCTCTTCCTGATGGTCGACAGCGCCGTCGTCGGCCACCTCGGCACCCCCCAGCTCGCGGGTCTCGCGATCGCCGCGGCCCTGCTGTCCACCGCCGTCAGCGTCTTCGTCTTCCTCGCTTACGCCACCACGGCCGCCGTCGCCCGTCGCGTCGGCTCCGGCGACCTTCAGGCCGCGATCCGGCAGGGCATGGACGGCATCTGGCTCGCCCTCCTCCTCGGCGCCGGCGTCGTCGCCCTGACGCTCCCCACGGCACCGTGGCTCGTCGGCCTCTTCGGGGCCTCCGACACCGCTGCCCCCTACGCCGTCACATACCTCCGCATCTCCAGCCTCGGCATCCCCGCCATGCTGGTGGTGCTGGCCGCCACCGGCGTCCTGCGCGGCCTTCAGGACACCCGCACACCGCTCTACGTCGCCATCGCCGGCTTCACGGCCAACGCCGCGCTCAACATCGGACTCGTCTACGGGGCCGGCCTCGGCATCGCGGGATCCGCCTGGGGCACGGTCATCGCCCAGTGCGGCATGGCCGCCGCCTACCTCTTCGTGGTCGTACGAGGCGCCCGGCGCCACGGCGCCTCCCTCCGCCCTGACGCGGCCGGCATCCGCGCGTCCGCCCAGGCCGGTGCCCCGCTCCTCGTCCGTACGCTCTCGCTCCGCGCGGTTCTGCTGATCGCCACAGCCGTCGCGGCCCGCCTCGGCGACGCGGAGGTCGCCGCCCACCAGATCATCCTGTCCCTGTGGAGCCTGATGGCCTTCGCCCTCGACGCGATCGCCATCGCCGGCCAGGCCATCATCGGTCGCTATCTCGGCGCGGAGGACGCCGACGGCGCACGCCAGGTCTGCCGCCGCATGGTCCAGTGGGGTGTGGTCTCCGGAGTGGTCCTGGGCGTTCTCGTCATCGCCACCCGACCCCTGTTCATCCCGCTCTTCACCAGCGACACCACGGTCCAGGACACGCTGCTTCCGGCCCTGCTCGTGGTCGCCCTCTCCCAGCCGATCTCCGGCGTCGTCTTCGTCCTCGACGGCGTCCTGATGGGCGCGGGTGACGGCCCCTATCTGGCCTGGGCCATGCTACTGACTCTCGCGGTCTTCGCCCCGGTCGCCCTTGCCATCCCGGCGCTCGGCGGCGGGCTGACGGCACTCTGGTGGGCCATGACGCTGATGATGTCGGTCCGGATGGCGACGCTCTGGCTCCGCTCCCGCTCCGGCCGCTGGATCGTCACGGGCGCCACACGGTGAATGTTTCACGTGAAACGCCCCGTTCCGCCGGTTGACCGAGAACGGCGGAAGGGCCGCACCCCGAGGGGTGCGGCCCTTCCTCACTGCTGAGCGCAGACTGCCAAGGGCAGCGTTACGCGGCGACGACCTCGACGCCGAGCTTCGCGGCAACCTCGGGGTGCAGACGCACGGACACCTGGTGCGAGCCCAGGGTCTTGATCGGCGAACCGAGCTCGACGCGACGCTTGTCGACGTCGGGGCCACCCGCGGACTTGATCGCCGAGGCGATGTCGGCCGGGGTCACGGAGCCGAAGAGACGGCCGGCGTCGCCGGAGCGAACGGCCAGGCGCACCTTCGTGCCCTCGAGCCGGGCCTTGATCTCGTTGGCCTGCTCGATGGTCGCGATCTCGTGGATCTTGCGGGCGCGGCGGATCTGCGCCACGTCCTTCTCGCCACCCTTGGTCCAGCGGATCGCGAAACCACGCGGGACCAGGTAGTTGCGAGCGTAGCCGTCCTTGACGTCGACGACGTCGCCAGCGGCACCGAGGCCAGAGACCTCGTGGGTGAGGATGATCTTCATTTTTCGGTCACCCTTCCCTTATCGCGCGGTGGACGTGTAGGGCAGCAGCGCCATCTCACGGCTGTTCTTGACTGCCGTGGCGACGTCACGCTGGTGCTGCGTGCAGTTGCCGGTGACGCGGCGGGCACGGATCTTGCCGCGGTCGGAAATAAACTTCCGCAGCATGTTCGTGTCCTTGTAGTCCACGTACACGGTCTTGTCCTTGCAGAACGCGCAGACCTTCTTCTTAGGCTTGCGCACAGGCGGCTTCGCCATGGTGTTTCTCCTGTGTGATCAAGAAGTGGGGGTACGAGCTGCTTCGAGGGCTTGCGCCCTAGAAGGGGGGCTCGTCCGAGTAGCCGCCGCCGGAGTTTCCACCCCAGCCGCCACCGCCGCCGGCCTGCTGACCGCCGCCGGAGGAGGGAGAGGGACCGCCGGTCGCCCACGGGTCGTCGGCGGGAGCACCGCCACCACCCTGCTGGCCACCGCCGGAGTTTCCACCCCAGCTGCCACCGCCGCCGGCCTGCTGGCCGCCGCCACCGCCACCGAAGCCACCCTGGCCGCCGCGACCGGTGGTCTTGGTGACCTTGGCCGTGGCGTTCTTGAGGCTGGGGCCGACTTCCTCGACGTCCAGCTCGTAGACCGTGCGCTTGACGCCCTCACGGTCTTCGTAAGACCGCTGCTTCAGTCGGCCCTGCACGACGACGCGCATGCCTCGCTGAAGCGACTCGGCGACGTTCTCCGCCGCCTGACGCCAGACCGAGCAGGTGAGGAAGAGGCTTTCGCCGTCCTTCCACTCATTGGTCTGACGGTCGAAGGTGCGGGGGGTGGACGCGATACGGAACTTCGCGACCGCCGCACCGGACGGGGTGAAGCGCAGCTCGGGGTCGTCGACAAGATTGCCGACGACCGTGATGACGGTCTCGCCTGCCATGGGGGAACCTCTCGGCGGGATTGCTTCTGGCTGCTGTGTTGCTACTCGGACCCGATGACCACTGAGCTAGAAGCTCAGTGGGTCTCGGGACGGAGGACCTTGGTCCGGAGGACCGACTCGTTCAGGTTGAGCTGTCGGTCGAGCTCCTTGACGACCGCAGGCTCGGCCTGCAGGTCGATGACCGAGTAGATGCCCTCGGGCTTCTTCTTGATCTCGTAGGCCAGACGACGACGGCCCCAGGTGTCGACCTTCTCGACCTTTCCGTTGCCCTCACGGACGACAGAAAGGAAGTTCTCGATCAGCGGGGAGACAGCGCGCTCCTCGAGATCGGGGTCGAGGATGACCATCACTTCGTAGTGACGCATGTGGAACCCACCTCCTTTGGACTCAGCGGCCACGGTCGTTCCGTGGCAGGAGGGTCGTGATGCGTTAACAACGGTATCCGCCACCACTGACAGTCCCCCTCGACGAGCGAGGGACACCGCCGGGATCCAGGAAGGACCAGGGCAGACACCGGTGCAGATCGTACAGAGTACCTGCTCATCGGCCTGCGGTTGAAATCCACTGGTGAGGGGACGCAATCTGTACACAACGGATGTCGGCGGCGCCACGATGCGCCGCCTTCCCGCAGGCACGCCAGGAGGTGCTCCATGGCACAGGCAATGCGACCCGACCCGGGCCACTCGCTCTTCGCAACCGACGGCAAGCCCCATCCGCTCCAGGACACGCTGGTCGGAGTGACACTGGTGCTGGGCGTCCTCGCCTTCGTCACCGCGCAGTTCCACAACCTGCATCTGTTGAGTTCCTGGTCGGGCCTGATCGGCATCCTGACCGGCGCCTACGGACAGTTCATCTCCGTGACGACCCGGGAACGCTTCGCTCTGATCGTCGGACTCGGCTTGGCAGCACTGGGCTTCTACCTCGGCATGGCCCAGGGCGGTCTCTTCGGCGGCGTCGCCGGCTGAGGCGAGCGGCACGTCAGGGCGCACATGCCCATTCGGGGCGCTCCCCGGTCACAGTAGGCTTCGGCGCGAGAGCCGGAGCCCCTGACCGATGGGGACACACCTGCCGAGGAGCGCCCCGCATGAGCCTGACCCTGAGGACCATCAGCCGTGAGCAGCATCTGGGATTCATCCAGAGCCAGCCCTCGGCGAGCCACTGCCAGGTCCCGGCGTGGGCTGACGTGAAGACGGAGTGGCGCTCGGAGAGCCTCGGCTGGTTCGACAAGAACGGCGAGCTGGTCGGCGCCGGCCTGGTGCTCTACCGCCAGCTGCCGAAGATCAAGCGCTATCTGGCCTACCTGCCCGAGGGCCCGGTCATCAACTGGTACGCGCCCAACCTCGACGAGTGGCTGCAGCCGATGCTGGCGCACCTCAAGCAGCAGGGCGCCTTCTCGGTGAAGATGGGCCCGCCGGTCGTCATCCGCCGCTGGGACTCGGCCGCCATCAAGTCCGGCATCCAGGACCCGGACGTCAAGCGCCTCAAGGACGTCCAGGCCACTCACGTCGAGCCGCGTGCCTTCGAAGTGGCGGACCGGCTGCGGAAGATGGGCTGGCAGCAGGGCGAGGACGGCGGCGCCGGCTTCGGCGACGTGCAGCCCCGCTACGTCTTCCAGGTCCCGCTCGCGAACCGCTCGCTGGACGACGTCCTCAAGGGCTTCAACCAGCTGTGGCGCCGCAACATCAAGAAGGCCGAGAAGGCCGGTGTCGAGGTCGTCCAGGGCGGCTACGAGGACCTGGCCGAGTGGCAGCGGCTGTACGAGATCACGGCCGTCCGCGACCACTTCCGGCCGCGCCCGCTGTCGTACTTCCAGCGCATGTGGACCGTCCTCAACAACGAGGACCCCAACCGCATGCGGCTGTACTTCGCGCGGCACAACGGCGTGAACCTCTCCGCGGCGACGATGCTCGTCGTCGGCGGCCACGTCTGGTACTCCTACGGCGCCTCCGACAACATCGGTCGCGAGGTCCGGCCCTCGAACGCGATGCAGTGGCGGATGCTCCGCGACGCGTACGCGATGGGCGCGACCGTCTACGACCTGCGGGGCATCTCGGACTCGCTCGACGAGACCGACCACCTCTTCGGGCTCATCCAGTTCAAGGTGGGCACGGGCGGCGAGGCCGTCGAGTACGTCGGCGAGTGGGACTTCCCGCTGAACAAGCTTCTGCACAAGGCGCTCGACATCTACATGTCGCGCCGCTGACGCGGGGTGCGCCACCGACAGGTGGCGCACCGCCGAGGCGTGTCCCGTCGCCGAAGTTTCCGTAGTCTCGTACATACCTTTGATACACCGCTGCCATCAGAAAGGTTCCGGGCCGGCCATGGCGCTCTCCCTCTACGTCGACACCGCTCGCTGGCGCGCGCACCAGAAGACCGTGATCGACCAGTTCCCGGGGGTCATCCCGGTCTGCAAGGGCAACGGCTACGGCTTCGGGCACGAGCGCCTCGCCGACGAGGCGGCCCGCTTCGGGGCCGACATGCTCGCCGTGGGCACCACGTACGAGGCCGCGAGGATCAAGGACTGGTTCGGCGGCGACCTGCTGGTCCTCACCCCCTTCCGACGGGGTGAGGAACCGGTTCCGCTGCCCGACCGGGTCGTCCGCTCGGTGTCCTCGGTGGACGGCGTCCACGCCCTGGTGGGGGCCCGTGTGGTCATCGAGTGCATGAGCTCGATGAAGCGGCACGGCGTCCGCGAGGAGGAGCTCCCGCAGCTCCACTCCGCCATCGAGGACGTCCGCCTGGAGGGCTTCGCGCTGCACCTTCCGCTGGACCGCCCGGACGGCACCGACGCCGTCGAGGAGGTCATCGGCTGGATGGACCGGCTGCGGGCCGCCCGCCTGCCGCTGCACACCATGTTCGTCAGCCACCTGCGGGCCGAGGAACAGGCCCGGCTCCAGCAGCAGTTCCCCCAGACCCGGTTCCGCGCCCGGATCGGCACCCGGCTGTGGCTGGGTGACCACGAGGCCACGCAGTACCGGGGCGCCGTCCTCGACGTGACCCGGGTCGCCAAGGGCGACCGCTTCGGCTACCGCCAGCAGAAGGCCGCGTCGGACGGCTGGCTCGTCGTCGTCGCCGGCGGCACCTCGCACGGCGTGGGCCTGGAGGCCCCCAAGGCGATGCACGGCGTCATGCCGCGGGCCAAGGGCGTCGCACGGGCCGGGCTCGCCACCGTCAACCGCAACCTGTCGCCGTTCGTCTGGGCCGGGAAGCAGCGCTGGTTCGCCGAGCCGCCGCACATGCAGGTGTCGATCCTGTTCGTTCCCTCAGACGCCGAGGAGCCCCGGGTCGGCGACGAGCTCGTGGCCCATCTGCGCCACACCACGACGCAGTTCGACCGGCTCGTCGAGCGCTGAGCCGGCCGGTCCGCCTCACTTCCGGCCGGCCCTTCCCGTAGCGCCGGCCGGCCCTTCCTTCACCCCCGGGAGCTCTGCTCTCCGGGGGTGCCCCATTCCACCCGCGGCCCGTCGTCTTCGACCGGGGCCGCGTGCCGGGCCGGATGGGCGGCCCTGCCCGCCACGACGACGTCCTCCGCGCCGTCCAGGACGCCCCCCGAGGGGTCGTCCGCGCCGTCCTGCCGGACCGGGTCCTTCTCGGGCCTCAGGATGTCGCGTACGACCATCGCGCACAGGTACAGGGTGCCGGCCAGGTGCAGGACGATCACGAACTGGTAGCCGTCCACCGGCAGGCCCTGTTTGTTGCCGCTGGTCGTGAACGCCAGGTACATCCAGACGCCCACGAAGTACATGACCTCGCACGCCTGCCAGACCAGGAAGTCGCGCCAGCGCGGCCGGGCGAGGACCGCCAGCGGGACCAGCCACAGGACGTACTGCGGTGAGTAGACCTTGTTGGTCAGCACGAACGCGGCGACGATCAGGAAGGCCAGCTGGACGAAACGCGGCCGGCGCGGTGCCGTGAACGCCAGGTAGGCGAGGCCCGCCACCGCCGCCAGCATCAGCAGCAGCGCGTACAGGTTGGCCCGGTCCGGCGGGATCGCCGTGCCCGTCCGCTGGCTGACCAGCAGCCAGACCGAACCGAAGTCGACGTTCCGCTGCCTGCTGAAGAGGTAGAACTGCTTCCAGCCCTCCGGCGCGAGCAGCATCACCGGCAGGTTCACCACCAGCCACGCGCCGCCCGCTCCGAGCACCGCGGTCCCGAACTCCCGCCACTTCCCGGCCCGCCAGCAGAGCATCAGCAGCGGGCAGAGGAGCAGCACCGGGTAGAGCTTGGCGGCGGTGGCGAGACCCAGCAGGATGCCGAAGGCCACCGGTCGCCCGCGCGACCACATCAGGACCGCGGCGGCGGTCAGCGCGACGGCCAGGAGGTCCCAGTTGATCGTCGCGGTGAGCGCGACCGAGGGCGCCAGGGCGACGAGGAGCCCGTCCCAGGGGCGCAGGCGGTGCGTACGGGCCACACAGACCGCCAGGACGGCCGCGCAGACCATCAGCAGGCCCGCGTTGGCCAGCCAGTACGCCTGTTCCTGCTGCGTCGTGTCGCCGCCGCCCGGCGTCAGCCAGGCCGCGACCTCCATGAAGAGGCCCGTCAGGACGGGGTACTCCAGGAACGGTATGTCGCCGCCCAGCCGGTCGAAGTAGGGCACCAGGCCGTCCGCGAAGCCCCGACCGGAGAAGAGGTGCGGGATGTCCGAGTAGCAGGCGTGGGTGTACTGGGAGGTCGTGCCCCGGAACCAGGCCCAGTTGTAGCAGGGCAGCTTCTGCACCATGCCGAGCGCGAACATGCCGATGGCCACGAGGGCGATCACCCGCACCGGCGTCAGCTGCCCGGTGCCGGTCGAGGCCCGGCGGCCGTACGGGCCGCCGATCAGTTCGCTGCCCGCTGCGGCCACCTTGTCCCGGTGGGTGGGGATGACCGTCCGCGGGCGGCCCTGCGACCGGTCCTGCGGCGCGCTCGTCTTCTGGAGGCTCGGCATGGGGGACATCCTGCCGTACGTCTCCGGGAAAACGGCGAGGGCCGCCGCGGCCGGCCCGTACGGAAGGTACGGAGCGGACGCGGCGGCCCTCAGGGAGTTCCCGGGTCCGGATCAGTCCCGGATCAGGGCATCCAGGCCTCGTCGCCGGGTTTGCCGCCGTTGCCATTCCCGTCGTCCGACGGCGAGTCGGACGGCGTCGGTGCGGTGCTGCTGGGGGGTGGCGTGGTGGTGGGCTGCCCGGTGTTGCCACCGGGGCCGCCCGGTTCCCCGGTGTTGTAGCAGTCCAGGTCCCAGACGCTGCAGGTCGTCTTGCCCGGCTTCGGCGTCTTGGTCGCCGGGGGAGGCGTGGTCGTCGCGGTGGCCGGGGGAGTCGTCGTCGGCATCTGCGTGGTCTCGGTGGGCGTCGGCGTGGCCGTCGGGGTCGGCGTCGGGCTCGGGGCACCGCCGCCGTAGACGGGCTCGGCGCCCTCCAGCTTCTCCGGCTTCGGGAAGTCCACGACCGGCATGCTCTCCACGGCATCCGTCATGTAGTCCTGCCAGATCTCCGACGGGAAGGACGAACCGTGGATCGACGACTTGCCTCCCGTGTCGTACATCTCCAGGAACTCGCGGTTCTTCTTGGTGTCGTCGTCGTCGTAGCGGTACATGTCGATCGCGGTCGCCAGCTGCGCGGTGTACCCGACGAACCAGGCCGACATGTTGTCGTCGGTCGTACCGGTCTTGCCGGCCACGGCACGGCCCGGAATGCGGGCGTTCTTGCCTGTTCCCTCGTCCTCGTCCACGACGCTCCGGAGAACGTCGGTGACGTTGTTGGCGAGGGCCGGCGAGAAGGGCGTCTTGGTCTTGGACTCGTGCTCGTGGATGACCACGCCGTTCTTCTTGACGCTCTCCACCGAGTAGGGGTCGTTCTGCTTGCCCTGGTTGGCGAAGGTCGCGTAGGCGCCGGCCATGCGGATGGCACTGGGGCTGGAGATGCCGAGGGAGAACGAGGGCACTTCGCCCTGGACGAGCGAACTCTCCAGCAGGCCGGATTCCACGGCGGTCTCGCGCACCTTGTCGATGCCGATGTCCATGCCGAGCTGCACGTACGGCGAGTTGGCGGAGCGGACCATGGCCCGGCGCAGCGACATGGCGCCGTAGCTGGCGTCCCCGTCATTGGTCTGGAGCCACTCCTTGCCCTTCTCGTTGACCCAGATGTCGCCGTTGTACTTCCGGACCTTCAGCCCGTTCTTGCCGGAGTAGCGGCTCTTGTCCGGGTCCACGATCGTGCGGGTGGACGCGTCCTGGACGGGCCCCAGCTCCGGGTCGCGGACGCCATGCTTCATCGCGGCGGCGAGCACGAAGGGCTTGAACGTCGATCCGACCATGGCGCCGGTGGCGTCGGCGTTGTTGCTGAAGTGCTTGGTGTAGTCGACGCCGCCGTAGAGAGCGACGATCTTCCCGGTCGCCGTGTCGACGGAGGCACCGCCGAACTGGACGTGCGTGTCGTCGTTCGGGCGCTTCTCCGGGTCGATGTTCTCCTTGATGACCTTCTTGACCGCGTTCTCCAACGCGGTCACCTTCGGCTTCTCGAAGGTGGTGTGGATCTCGTAGCCGCCGCGCTCCAGGTCCGGGACGCTGATGCCGAACTGGCTCTTGATGTTCGCGTTGGCGGTCTTGACCAGGTAACCGATCTGGCCGCTCATGTTGGCGCTCTGGCCGGGCTTCCTCACCTTGGGAAAGACCGTGTACTTCGCCCGCTCCTCCGCCGTGAGATGCCCGTCCTTCTGCATCTCGTCGAGGATCCACTTCCACCGCTTGGTGGCCCGCTCGGTGTTCTTCTCGGCCGTGGCGTTGGAGTCGATCTCGGGGTAACCGGCGGGGTCGTAGTACGTCGCGCCCTTCAGCACCGCGGCGAGCAGCGCCGACTCGCTGGGGTTGAGCTTCGAGGTGTCCTTGTTGAAGTAGGCACGGGAGGCGGCCTGAATGCCGTACGCGCCACGACCGTAATACGCGGTGTTGAGGTACCCGGCCATGACGACGTCCTTGTCGACCTCGTCGCCGACCTTCATGGAGATGAAGAGTTCCTTCACCTTCCTGGTCACGGTCTGCGACTGGTCGTCAAGACGGTTGTTCTTCACATACTGCTGGGTGATGGTCGAACCACCCTGGGTCTCGCCGCCCTTGGCCATGTTCCACACGGCGCGGCCGATGCCCATGGGGTCGACTCCGGAGTCCTCCCAGAACGTCTTGTTCTCCGCGGAGATCACTGCGTTCTGCATGGACTTCGGGATCTCCGCGAACGGCACGATCTGCCGGTTCTGGCCGCTGCCGGTCGCGACCATCCGGGTGCCGTCGGCCCAGTAGTAGATGTTGTTCTGCGAGGTCGCGTTCAGGGCCTCGTCGGGGATCTCCACCTTCGAGTACGCGAACGCCGCCGCGCCCATCAGGCTCGCCGTGAAGAACAGGAACGTGCCCGTCACGAGCTTCCACGACGGCATCCAGCGACGCCAGCCGTACTTTCCGTAACGGGGATAGTCGATGACGCGCTTCTTGCCGGGCGGGGGCCCGCCGGAGCCACGCCCGGGACCACTGCCCCGGCCGCCTCCGCCACCTCCACGCCGTCCGCCTCCGGGACCGCCGGGGCCCCCGGGACCGGCATCCGCCCCCTTCCGGCGGCTGCCGCGCTGGGCGGCCCTGCGGGCCTCCGCGCGGCCACCGTAGGGCCGCTGCTCCTCCCCGTGGGAGGAAGCAGGCCCGTACGAGGCCGAAGGGGCCCCCGTAACGACGTCTTGGGCCGGGGCCGACCTGCGGCCCACCGGCTGCTGGGCAGCGCGCCGTGCCGCCGCGCGACCGCCCGTCGGCGGCTGCTGCGGCGGCATTTTGCGACGATGCTCGCTCATCGAACGACTACTCCTCGGGCAGGCGCACAGGCGCCTGGAAGCGGCAGTTGAGTTCCGGTCCCCCCGAAATGCGCACGGACGAAGCCCCATCGGAGGCCCCTCCGTACCGCAGCCGGTCACCCCGAGCACTGACGCCCCACGGCATCTCTCGGTTCCCGGTGTTCTGCATGCCGCACAGACTACGCACGGCCAAAACCCACCTAGGGCCGGAGTTCACCCCAAATCAGGCAAGTCGTTCGCTGTGAATTGACGATGTGATGCCGGTCACGGCGGTCCCACTTGTCGAGACAGACGGGTCGTTCTATCGTGCTGATGTATCGAGTCGATACATCAGAGCGGCATAAGGGCCCCGAGAGCGGAGGAGGAGGCGACGAATGAGCAGACGCTCCGGCATCCTCGAGTTCGCCGTTCTCGGCCTGCTGCGCGAGGCCCCCATGCACGGGTACGAGCTGCGGAAGCGGCTCAACACCTCGCTCGGCGTCTTCCGGGCCTTCAGCTACGGAACGCTGTACCCCTGCCTCAAGACGCTGGTCACAAGCGGCTGGTTGATCGAGGAACCGGGCAGCGCACCCGAGGAGGCCCTCGCCGCTTCACTCGCAGGACGCCGAGCCAAGATCGTCTACCGGTTGACGGCCGCAGGTAAGGAGCACTTCGAGGAGCTCCTCTCCCACACCGGCCCGGACGCCTGGGAGGACGAGCACTTCGCCGCACGCTTCGCCTTCTTCGGACAGACCGAGCGTGAGGTGCGGATGCGCGTCCTCGAAGGACGCCGCAGCCGGCTGGAGGAGCGTCTGGAGAAGATGCGCGCCTCCCTGGCCCGGACCCGCGAGCGCCTCGACGACTACACGCTTGAGCTGCAGCGCCACGGCATGGAGTCCGTGGAGCGCGAAGTGCGCTGGCTGAACGAGCTCATCGAGAGCGAGCGGGCAGGACGGGATCAGCGATCCGGCTCCGACGCCCCCGCTCAGCACGACAACGATTCTGGAGAAACGGGCGGCCTGCCCCGGCACGGGGGCAGTACCCGGCCGGATCCGTCCGACGACACCGCCAAGTGAAACCCTGCTACAGCAGGGCTTCCAAGATCACACAGGGAGCAACCGGAATGGGTTCGGTTCGCGTAGCCATCGTCGGCGTGGGCAACTGCGCCGCCTCGCTGGTGCAGGGCGTCGAGTACTACAAGGACGCCGACCCGGCGGCCAAGGTGCCCGGCCTGATGCACGTCCAGTTCGGCGAGTACCACGTCGGTGACGTCGAGTTCGTCGCCGCCTTCGACGTCGACGCGAAGAAGGTCGGCCTCGACCTCTCCGACGCCATCGGCGCCAGCGAGAACAACACCATCAAGATCTGCGACGTCCCGAACAGCGGCGTCACGGTCCAGCGTGGTCACACGCTCGACGGTCTCGGCAAGTACTACCGCATGACCATCGAGGAGTCTGCCGAGGAGCCGGTCGACGTCGTCCAGGTCCTCAAGGACCGCCAGGTCGACGTTCTCGTCTGCTACCTGCCGGTGGGTTCCGAGGCGGCTGCGAAGTTCTACGCCCAGTGCGCCATCGACGCCAAGGTCGCCTTCGTCAACGCTCTTCCGGTCTTCATCGCCGGCACCAAGGAGTGGGCGGACAAGTTCACCGAGGCGGGCGTCCCGATCGTCGGCGACGACATCAAGTCGCAGGTCGGCGCCACCATCACGCACCGCGTGATGGCGAAGCTGTTCGAGGACCGTGGTGTCCGTCTTGAGCGCACGATGCAGCTCAACGTCGGCGGCAACATGGACTTCAAGAACATGCTGGAGCGCGACCGCCTGGAGTCCAAGAAGATCTCCAAGACCCAGGCCGTCACCTCGCAGATCCCCGACCGTGAGCTGGGCGAGAAGAACGTCCACATCGGTCCGTCGGACTACGTGGCCTGGCTGGACGACCGCAAGTGGGCGTACGTGCGCCTCGAGGGCCGCGCCTTCGGCGATGTCCCGCTGAACCTCGAGTACAAGCTCGAGGTGTGGGACTCCCCGAACTCGGCGGGTGTCATCATCGACGCCCTGCGCGCCGCGAAGATCGCCAAGGACCGCGGCATCGGTGGCCCGATCCTCTCCGCGTCCTCGTACTTCATGAAGTCCCCGCCGGTGCAGTACTTCGACGACGAGGCCTACGCGAACGTCGAGAAGTTCATCAAGGGTGAGGTCGAGCGCTAAGGCTCGCCACGCTTGTCGATCGAGGGTCCCCGAGGCACTGCCCGGGGGCCCTCTTCGTATGTGAGTCTTGCTGTCATGTCCGTCGTACGTGATCTGCGCGTACTCCTGCGCCTGACGAACTTCCGCCGCCTGCTCGCCGTCCGGCTGCTCTCCCAGTGCGCCGACGGCGTCTACCAGGTGGCCCTCGCCACGTACGTCGTCTTCTCCCCCGAGAAGCAGACCTCTCCGGCCGCGATCGCCTCGGCCATGGCGGTCCTGCTGCTGCCGTACTCGCTCGTCGGGCCCTTCGCCGGCGTCCTCCTCGACCGCTGGCAGCGGCGCCAGGTCTTCCTGTACGGCAATCTCCTGCGCGCCCTGCTCGCCGGAGGCACCGCCGTACTCGTCCTCGCCTCCGTCCCCGACTGGCTCTTCTACGCCTCCGCGCTCTCCGTCACGGCAGTCAACCGCTTCGTCCTCGCGGGACTCTCGGCCTCCCTCCCCCGGGTCGTCGACGCCGAACGGCTGGTCGTGGCGAACTCGCTCTCACCCACCGCGGGCACCCTCGCCGCAACTGCGGGCGGCGGGCTCGCGTTCGGCATCCAGCTCGTCGGGGCCGATTCCGACGCGGCCGTGGTGGCCTTCGGGGCCGTCCTCTACCTCTGCGCCGCCCTCGCCTCCCTGCGCATGTCCCGGGAGCTCCTCGGCCCCGATGCGGACCTCGTGCCGCAGCGCATCACCTCGGCGCTCGCCTCGACGGCCCGGGGCCTGGCCGCCGGGCTGCGGCACCTCGCCGAGCGACGGCCCGCCGCCCGCGCCCTCGTCGCGGTGGGCCTCATGCGCTTCTGTTACGGCGCCCTGCTCGTCACCGTGCTCATGCTCAGCCGTTACGCCTGGAGCTCCACGGAGTCCGAGGGGCTCGGGCTCCTGGGACTCGCCGTCGCCGCCTCCGGAGCGGGCTTCTTCGCAGCCGCCGTCCTGTCCCCGTGGGCGGTGGGACGGTTCGGGCCCTTCGGCTGGATGACGATCTGCGCGGCTGCGGCGGCCGTACTCGAACCGACGCTCGGCCTGACCTTCGCCCCCGCTCCCTTCCTCGTCGCCGCCTTCGTCCTCGGACTCATCACCCAGGGATCCAAGATCGCGACGGACACGGTGGTGCAGACCTTCGTGGACGACTCCTACCGAGGCCGGGTCTTCGCGCTGTACGACGTGCTGTTCAACGTCGCCTTCGTGGCAGCGGCAGGCCTCGCGGCGTTGATGCTGCCGCCCGACGGGCGCTCCCCGCTGCTGATCGGGCTCGTCGCCGTGATCTACGCGCTGATCGCGCTGGCGTTGCGACGGGAACGCACGGAGGGGTGATGTTTCACGTGAAACACCACCCCTCATAACTGTCGCGGGCAGCGACGTTTCACGTGAAACATCGCTGCGCCGAGACGCGGCTCAGCTCTGCGTGGCCCACCACTCCTTGAGCGCGGCCACAGCCTGGTCGTGTTCCATCGGACCGTTCTCGAGCCGCAGCTCCAGCAGGAACTTGTACGCCTGGCCGATGGCGGGACCGGGACCGATGCCCAGGATCTCCTGGATCTGGTTGCCGTCGAGATCGGGGCGGATCGCGTCGAGCTCCTCCTGCTCCTGGAGCTGGGAGATGCGGTCCTCCAGGCCGTCGTAGGCCCGGGAGAGCGCGCTCGCCTTGCGCTTGTTGCGGGTGGTGCAGTCCGAGCGGGTCAGCTTGTGCAGACGCGAAAGCATCGGGCCGGCGTCACGGACGTACCGGCGCACGGCCGAGTCGGTCCACTCGCCGGTTCCGTACCCGTGGAAACGCAGGTGCAGCTCCACCAGCCGCGAGACGTCCTTGATCATCTCGTTGGAGTACTTGAGCGCGGTCATGCGCTTCTTGGTCATCTTCGCGCCGACCACTTCGTGGTGGTGGAAGGAGACCCGCCCGTCCGTCTCGAAGCGGCGGGTGCGCGGCTTGCCGATGTCATGGAGCAGGGCGGCGAGACGGAGCACCAGGTCGGGCCCGTCCTCCTCCAGGTCGATCGCCTGGTCGAGCACCGTGAGGGAGTGCTCGTAGACGTCCTTGTGGCGATGGTGCTCATCGCTCTCCAGTCGGAGCGCGGGCAGCTCGGGGAGCACATGGTCGGCGAGCCCCGTGTCCACGAGCAGCCCGAGGCCCTTCCGGGGGTGGGCCGAGAGCAGCAGCTTGTTGAGCTCGTCCCGGACCCGCTCGGCGGAGACGATCTCGATCCGGCCGGACATCTCCTTCATCGCCGTGACGACCTCGGGGGCGACCTCAAAGTCCAGCTGGGCGGCGAACCGCGCGGCCCGCATCATGCGCAGGGGGTCGTCGGAGAACGACTCCTCCGGCGTACCGGGTGTGCGCAGCACGCGGGCGGCGAGGTCCTCGAGGCCGCCGTACGGGTCGATGAACTCCTTCTCCGGAAGAGCCACGGCCATCGCGTTGACGGTGAAGTCGCGCCGGACGAGGTCCTCGTCGATCGAGTCGCCGTAGGAGACCTCGGGCTTGCGCGAGGTCCGGTCGTACGCCTCCGAGCGGTACGTGGTGACCTCGATCTCGAAGCGCTGGACGGCGTCTCCGACGTGGGCGTCCTTCTGGCAGCCGACCGTCCCGAAGGCGATGCCGACCTCCCACACGGCGTCGGCCCACGGACGGACGATCTTGAGGACGTCCTCGGGGCGGGCGTCGGTCGTGAAGTCCAGGTCGTTGCCGAGCCTGCCGAGCAGCGCGTCCCGGACCGAGCCGCCGACCAGCGCGAGGCTGAACCCGGCCTCCTGGAAACGGCGGGCGAGGTCGTCGGCGACAGGGGACACACGCAGCAGTTCGCTGACCGCGCGGCGTTGCACCTGGCTCAGTGCAGTCGGGGTGTCTTCGTTGGCGTTCGGCACAACAGAAAAGGGTACGTGCCCCGGCCCGCCGTGACGTCCCCGTTTTCCGGTGGGCCGGGCGTCCTCAGCCGTCTGCCGAGGAGCCGGAGGGAGATCGGCTGGAGCAGTCCCCGGCACTTGGTCCCAGCGTGCCTCGTTACCATGCCTGGACACAGCAACCGGGAACCACCTACACCACTGGCACCACAGACAACGACGAGGACGGGCGAACGCGTGGCCGAGGCGGCAGAAATCCAGGGAACCGGTCCCTCACCTGCCCGCCGATGGCTGCGGCGCACAATCACCGTCGCCTTCGGGGCGCCGCTCCTCGCCGGGCTGCTCCAGGCCCCGGCCGCCACCTCCCCGGCGATGGCCGCCGAAGAGGCCACCGGCTCGAAGACCGTCGATGTGTCCCTCGACACGTTGGCTCCGAGCGCCCCTGTCGAAGGGGACACCGTCACCGTCACCGGAACGGTGACCAACCGCGGCAAGAAGACGATCACCGACGCGACCGTGGACCTCCGCGTCGGGCCGCGCATGACGAGCCGCAGCGAGATCGAGCAGGTGACGGGGCGTACCGGCTTCCGGAGCGACAGCGACCCCGCTCCCCTCGAAGACGCCCCCACCGTCGAGATCCCCCGGCTGGGCGCCGGCCTGAGCGCGGAGTTCTCCCTCTCCGTGCCGGTCTCCGCACTCGAACTCGACGAGGCGGGCGTCTACCAGCTGGGTGTCTCCCTCACCGGCAAGACCTCGGACAGGCTCTACGACCGGGTACTGGGCATCGAGCGGACCTTCGTGCCGTACCAGCCCGAGCCCACCGAGAAGAAGACCCAGCTCACCTACCTCTGGCCGCTGATCTCCTCTTCCCACGTCTCGGCCGAGACGGGCACGGACGATCAGCAGACGCCGGTCTTCGAGGACGACACCCTGGCGACCGAGCTGAAGCCGGGCGGCCGGCTCGACCAGCTCGTCTCGCTGGGCAAGGACCTCCCGGTCACCTGGGTGGTGGACCCCGACCTGCTGGCCTCCGTCGACGCCATGGCGAACGGCTACCGCGTCAAGGACGGCACCCTGCACGTCCCCGGCAAGAACCAGGCCGTCGCCGAGCGGTGGCTGAACACGCTGGAGAAGGCGGTGCAGGGCCGCAAGGTCGTCGCCCTCCCCTTCGCGGACCCCGACCTCGCCTCACTCGCTCACCGCGGCAAGGACGTCCCCGGCTCGCTCGGGCACCTCCAGTCGGCGACCGCCCTCGCCGCGGGAACGGTGGAGACCGTCCTCCACGTCCAGCCCTCCACCGAATTCGCCTGGCCCGCCGACGGGGCCGTGGACCGCTCGATCGTGGCGGTGGCGACCTCGGCCGGCGCCGACAAGGTGATCGCCCGCAGCGACAGCGTCCGCGACGACCTCCCCTACACGCCGACGGCGGCCCGCCCCTTCGGCGACGGCAGCACCACGGCCGTGGTGAGCGACGCGCTGCTGTCCACCGCCTTCGACGGGGACATGGTGCGCGCGGAGAACTCCACGCTCGCGGTCCAGGAGTTCCTCGCCCAGTCCCTCGCGATCACCCTGGAACAGCCGGAGAAGCAGCGCAGCATCGTGGTCGCCCCCCAGCGGGTGCCCGGCGTCGCCCAGGCGCAGACCATGGCGACCGCCCTGCACGGCCTCTCCGCCCGGCGCTGGAGCCAGCCCGTCGACCTCCTGGTGGCCGCCGCGGCCAAGCCCGACCCGGACGCGTCCACCGCGGTGCCCGGCAGCTCCAAGTACCCGAAGAAGCTGCGCGACCAGGAACTGCCGGTCCAGGCCTTCCGGGACATGAAGACCACCCGCGACGAGCTCGACGACTTCAAGGTCATCCTGACCTCGCCGGACCGCGTCGTGACCCCGTTCGGCAACGCGATCAACCGCGAGATGTCGACCTCGTGGCGCGGACAGGCCAGAGCAGCCGCGATCTACCGCGGCGACGTCCTGGACTACCTGCAGACCCTCACCGAGGGCGTCCAGCTCGTCGACAAGTCGGACCTCGTGCTCTCCGGCCGCAGCGCCACGATCCCCGTGACCGTCCAGAACCAGCTGCTGCAGGACGTGCATCTGGTGCTGCGGCTCACCTCCGGCAACAAGAACCGGCTGCAGCTGAACGGCGACGGGTTCTCCGAACTGCCGGTGAAGGTCAACGGCGGGCACAGCCAGTCGGTGAAGTTCGAGGCATCGGCCAACGTCAACGGCCAGGTGCCGATGACGGCCCAGCTCTACACCGAGGACGGCACCCCGTACGGACAGCCGATGACCTTCAACGTGAAGGTCTCCGAGATCACCGCCACGGTGATGCTGGTGATCGCCGGCGGCGTCCTCCTCCTCGTCCTGGCCGGTGTGCGGATGTACAGCCAGCGCAAGCGGGTGGCCGCGCGGAAGGCCGAGGCCGAGGCGGCGGAAACGGACGCGGAGCCGGACGGGACCGAGGCAGCGGCGGGTACGGAGGCGCCGGCGCCGCAGCCGGAGGCCGACGGGCACGAACCCGAGCAGCCGAGTGACCCGACACCGGACACCGGGCCCGAAAGCGGCGACCCGTCGGGCACGGGTGAGAAAGTGGACCGTTGAGCGATGTCGTGGCCGGTCGGCCGGGGACGATGAGGTGGGGTAACCATGAACGCGCCGTACGACGGTGACCGCGGCCAGGGCGCGGGCGGCACCGCGCCGTCCGGTGGGACGCCCTCGGCACCTCCCGGCTCCGGCTACCCGCCGATGCCACCCCAGCAGGACACGCCCGGCCCGCAGGGGCAGGACCCCTACGCACAGGACGTCCACCCGCAGAACCCGTACGCCCAGGACCCCTACGTCCAGGACGTCTTCACCCATGACCCGTACCGGGCCCAGGACCTCTCCGCGCAGGACCCGGTGGGCGAGGCGCTCTACGACCGCGCCGCGCACCCGCCGCCCCCGCCCGGCACCTACCAGGAGCCTCAGCCGCTCTACCAGCAGCCCGCCGCGCCCCAGCACGCGCCCGACCCCCGGGTGTGGGCGCAGACTCCCGCCCCGGAGCCCGACGGCACCTCGCGCCACCTTCCGTACGGCGACGACGCCCGCACCGTCCAGTTCACCGGCGTCGACGACCTGGTGACCCGGGCCGGCGACGAGCAGCCCGAACCGGACGCCTTCGCGCACCTCTACCGGGACCAGCAGACGCCCGGCCAGGTACCGCCCCCCGCCCCGGAGCCGGACCCCATGCCCGCCCCCGCCCCCAAGAAGTCCGGCCGTGCCTCCGGGCTGCTGAAGTCGAGCGCGGTGATGGCGGCGGGCACCCTGGTCTCCCGGCTCACCGGATTCGTCCGCAGCCTGGTGATCACCGGCGCCCTCGGCGCGGCCCTGCTCGGTGACACCTTCACCATCGCCTACACCCTGCCGACGATGATCTACATCCTCACCGTCGGCGGTGGCCTCAACTCGGTCTTCGTCCCCCAGCTCGTCCGCTCGATGAAGAACGACGAGGACGGCGGCGAGGCCTACGCCAACCGCCTGCTGACCCTGGTCATGGTGGCGCTCGGCGCGATCGTGCTCCTCGCCGTCTTCGCGGCGCCGGTGCTCATCCGGCTGATGTCGAACACCATCGCCGACGACGCCGCGGCCAACAGCGTGGCCGTGACCTTCGCCCGCTACTGCCTGCCCACGATCTTCTTCATGGGCGTGCACGTGGTGATGGGTCAGATCCTGAACGCACGCGGCAAGTTCGGCGCGATGATGTGGACGCCGGTCCTCAACAACATCGTCATGATCGTCACCTTCGGTCTCTTCATCTGGGTCTACGGCACCTCCGCCGATTCCCACATGGGCGTGCAGACCATCCCGGACGAGGGCATCCGCCTGCTCGGCATCGGCACCCTGCTCGGACTCGTCGTGCAGGCCCTGGCGATGATCCCGTACCTCCGCGAGACGGGCTTCCGCTTCCGGCCCCGCTTCGACTGGAAGGGGCACGGGCTCGGCAAGACGGTCAAGCTCGCCAAGTGGACCGTCCTCTTCGTCCTCGCCAACCAGGCCGGCGTCCTGGTGGTCACCCAGCTCGCCACGGCCGCCGGTGAGGAGTCAGGGAAGGACGGCGCCGGCTTCCTGGCCTACTCGAACGCCCAGCTGATCTGGGGCATGCCGCAGGCCATCATCACGGTCTCCGTCATGGCCGCGCTGCTGCCGCGGATCTCCCGTGCCGCCCACGACGGCGACCCCGGAGCCGTCCGCGACGACATCTCGCAGGGTCTGCGCAACTCGGCCGTCGCCATCGTCCCGGTCTCCTTCGCCTTCCTGGCGCTCGGTGTCCCGATGTCCACGCTGCTGTACGCCTCCAGCGGCCTGGAGGCCGCCCGGGGCATGGGCTTCATCCTGATGGCCTTCGGTCTCGGCCTGATCCCCTACTCCGTCCAGTACGTCGTGCTCCGCGGCTTCTACGCCTACGAGGACACCCGGACGCCCTTCTACAACACGGTCATCGTCGCCGCCGTCAACGCGGCGGCGTCGGCCATCTGTTACGTCGTCCTCCCCGCCCAGTGGGCCGTCGTCGGCATGGCCGCCTCGTACGGGCTCGCCTACGCCGTCGGTGTCGGCATCGCGTGGCGCCGCCTCCGCACCCGCCTCGGCGGCGACCTGGACGGCACCCACGTGATGCGCACCTACGCGCGCCTCTGCATGGCCTCCGTACCCGCCGCGATCGTCTCCGGCGCCGTGGGCTTCGGTCTGCTGAAACTCCTGGGCGAAGGCGCGTTGGGCTCGCTCGTCGCCCTCCTCGTGGGCGGAGCGGTACTCCTCGGAGTCTTCTTCATCGCGGCCAAGCGCATGCGGATCGCGGAGCTGAACACCCTGGTCGGCATGGTGCGCGGACGCCTGGGACGCTGAACCTGCGGGCTCGCACAACCATCGGGGGGAACCGCGTGTCGTGCATAGCGTCCGACTGTGGGCACAATTGGCTTGGCTGTTGGATGTGGCGCAACGGATGGGGAGGCAGGAACGACGGTGGCGGAACGTAGCACGGCTGCCGTCGACGTGGCCGACAACAGCGGTGACGACCCGCTGACCGCCAAGGCGGGCACGGCCGCGACCGACGGGGTGGCGGAAGAGCAGAAGACGGCGGACACGTCCGCCGAGGGCACGGACAAGAAGGCGGTCGAACGACAGAGCGGCGAACAGCCCTCCATCACGGCACCGGAACTGCACAGCGGCCACAAGCTGGCCAGGCGCTACCGGCTGGAGGAGTGCGTCACCCGTCTGGACGGCTTCAGCAGCTGGCGTGCCGTCGACGAGAAACTGCGGCGTGCCGTCGGGGTCCACCTCCTGCCCGCCCACCACCCCCGGGCCCGCTCGGTCCTCGCCGCGGCCCGCTCCTCGGCCCTCCTCGGCGACCCCCGCTTCGTCCAGGTCCTCGACGCCGTCGAGGAGAACGACCTCGTGTACGTCGTGCACGAGTGGCTGCCCGACTCCACCGAACTGACCGCGCTGCTCGCGGCCGGCCCGCTGGAGCCCCACGACGCCTACCAGCTCGTCAGCCAGGTCTCCCAGGCCATGGCCGCCGCCCACCGCGAAGGCCTCGCCCACCTCCGGCTGACCCCGAGCGCCGTCCTGCGCAGCTCCACCGGTCAGTACCGGATCCGCGGCCTGGCCGTGAACGCGGCCCTGCGCGGCATCACCGCCGAGCGTCCGCAGCGCAGCGACACCGAGGCCATCGGCGCGCTCCTGTACGCCGCACTCACCCAGCGCTGGCCGTACGACAGCGACGCCTACGGGCTCTCCGGCCTCCCCAAGGGCGTCGGGCTGCTCGCGCCCGACCAGGTCCGTGCCGGAGTCCACCGGGGCCTCTCCGAGATCGCCATGCGCGCCCTGGCCAACGACGGTGCCACCGCCTCGCGCCAGGAGCCGCCCTGCACCACTCCGGACGAGCTGGCCAAGGCGGTGGCCGCGATGCCCCGGGTGAAGCCGCCGGAGCCGGAGTTCGCCGCGCCGCCCGAGTACCAGCGCACGACGTACCAACAGGGCACGTACGGCCGCCCCCAGCTCCGCCCCCAGGCCACCCAGCCGGTGATCGTCCCGCCGCCTCCGCTGCAGAGCCGCACCGGCAGGGCCCTGAAGTGGGCCGTCTCGGCCCTGCTGATCGCCGCGCTGGGCCTCGGCAGCTGGCAGATCGCGGACCGTCTCCTCGGCCAGGAGAACCCGCCTGAGACGCCGAACACGTCTCCGACGATCGACGACGAGAAGCCCGAGCCGCCCAAGCCGCTCAAGGTCCGGTCGGCCGAGGAGTACGCACCTGACGGCCTGCCGCAGAACCGCCAGGGAGTCGGCGACACCTACGACAGCGACAGTTCGACGTACTGGCGCACCAAGACATTCGTCGACGGGCCTGTCCTTGCCCCGTACAAGCAGGGCGTCGGCATCGTCTACGACCTCGGGAGCGAGCAGAACGTCTCGTCGGCTTCCATAGCGCTCCGCTACGGCGGACCGAACACCGTGGTCACGCTGTACGCGGCGGACTCGCTCTCGCCCTCCGGCACCCCGGACTCCATGAAGAAGATCGCCACGGTCGAGACCTCGGACTCGACGGCGAAGCCGGTGACCAAGACGCCGGTCAAGACCCGCTACGTCCTCCTCTGGATGACCTCGGTGCCGTACTCCGGCGGTGACCAGTACTTCGGGGCCGGCTACAAGCAGGCGATCACCGACGTGTCGTTCCAGGGGACCGCGCCCTAGCCACCGACCACGCCCCACCGATGAGCGCCGAGCCCAGCTCGGCGCTCATTTACTTCCGGGCACGGACCGGATTGAATGCCTGCACGGCTGCCGAGCGAGGAGGGGAACCGTGGCACCTGCGGCTGACGATTCCCGGACGGCGACGGACCACGACCTTCTGGCACGTCACGTCGCCGGGGATCCCGACGCCTTCGGTGAGCTGGTGCGGCGGCATCGGGATCGGCTCTGGGCGGTGGCCCTGCGGACCCTGGGGGACCGCGAGGAGGCCGCTGATGCCGTTCAGGACGCCCTCGTCTCGGCCTTCCGGGCCGCCCACACCTTCCGGGGCCAGTCGGCCGTCACCACCTGGCTGCACCGCATCACCGTGAACGCCTGTCTCGACCGGGCACGCAAGACCGCCTCCCGCAGGACCTCGCCCGTCAACGACACCGACCGGTTCGAGCAGCTCCTCGAACCCCATGAGTCGGCCGAGGCGCCCGTGGAACGGCAGGACGTCCACCGGGAGGTCCTTGCCGCACTCGCCGCGATCCCCGCAGACCAGCGCGCCGCCCTTGTCCTGGTGGACATGCAGGGTTATCCGGTCGCGGAGGCCGCCCGTATCCTCGGCGTTCCCACCGGCACGGTGAAGAGCCGCTGCGCGCGCGGGCGGGCACGCCTGCTGCCGATGGTCACTCATCTGCGCGTCGATACGGTGGGTAACGAGGCCCCCGATGGGGGAAGGAACCGGACGCCGGGGACATCCGTCCCACCGGTGCCGGGGCCGACGGATACCGGACCGACTGATCCAGCTGCTGTGAAGGGCGGAGGTGGGCGCGCGTGACTTCCACGACCGGCAAGGCCGACACAACACAGCACCCGGACGTCTCGGAGATCTCCGATCTGACCGAGGGGCTGCTCTCACCGAGCCGCTCCGCCGCCGTACGCCGCCACGTGGACTCCTGTCCGCTCTGCGCCGACGTACGGACCTCCCTGGAGGAGATCCGCAGTCTCCTGGGCACCCTGCCCGGACCGCCCCGTATGCCTGCCGAGATCGCCGGCCGGATCGACGCCGCCCTCGCCGCCGAAGCCCTCCTCAACGCCACCACGCCGGAGAACGACGCCCCCGTTTCACGTGAAACATCGCGCGCGCCTTCAGAGACCGTGCCCTCCCCGGCCCGTACCCCCGGCGCCGAGCGCCCTGCGGGCCGCCCCGGCGCCGCTACCGGCCCCGGCCGGACCGGAAGGCCCCGCCGCCGCAGGATCGCTCTGCTCTCCACCTTCGGTGCCGCTTTCGGTGCCGTGGTCCTGGGAACGAGCCTCTACCTCAGCCAGACGGGCCCTCTGCAGGCTGGAGACTCGGCGGGGGACACGATGAAGGCCGACGCCGCCAAGACAGCTCTGAGCCCCTTCTCCGGCTCTCCGGTCGAGGACAGGGTCCAGGCACTCCTGGCCGACCAGAGCACCCTCACGACACCCCGAGGGGTCGGACCCGAGTCGATGTCCGCCGAGGCGTCCACCACGCCTCCCCAGCGGAACAGGGACACCGCCGTCCCCGCCTGTGTGCTGGCCGGCACAGGCCGCACCGACGCGACGCTCGGACAGGAGCGGGGCGAATACGAGGGGACCTCCGCCTATCTGGTCGTCCTGGCGGACCCCGCCGACAGCACCCGGGTCCAGGCCTATGTGCTCGACGCCTCCTGCGCGGACCGGACCACGGGAAGCGGAAGCCCGGCCGCCGAGCTCCTCTTCAGTCAGACCTACCCCCGCTCCTGACCTCGCTCCCCGCCCGGCCACCGTGCCGCGCGGCGGTCTCGGGAATGTACGCCCCTTAGGATCCGTTGGGTGGGGTGAGAGCGACCGAGACAACCGCCCCCGTAGGCAGTGGCAGTCTGCAGAGACGAGGAAGACACCCGTGAGCGACGTCCGTAACGTGATCATCATTGGCTCCGGGCCCGCGGGTTACACCGCTGCGCTCTACACGGCCCGGGCGTCGCTGAACCCCCTGGTCTTCGAGGGAGCCGTCACCGCCGGTGGCGCCCTGATGAACACGACCGAGGTCGAGAACTTCCCCGGCTTCCGTGACGGCATCATGGGCCCGGACCTGATGGACAACATGCGGGCCCAGGCCGAGCGTTTCGGCGCCGAGCTGGTCCCCGACGACGTCATCGCCGTGGACCTGACCGGTGACATCAAGACCGTCACCGACACCGCCGGCACCGTGCACCGCGCCAAGGCCGTCATCGTCACCACCGGCTCCCAGCACCGCAAGCTCGGCCTGCCCAACGAGGACGTGCTCTCCGGCCGCGGTGTCTCCTGGTGCGCCACCTGCGACGGCTTCTTCTTCAAGGACCAGGACATCGCCGTCGTGGGCGGTGGCGACACCGCGATCGAGGAGGCCACCTTCCTCTCGCGCTTCGCCAAGTCCGTCACGATCGTCCACCGCCGCGACAGCCTGCGTGCCTCGAAGGCCATGCAGGAGCGCGCCTTCGCCGACCCGAAGATCTCCTTCGCCTGGGACAGCGAGGTCACCGAGATCCACGGTGAGCAGAAGCTCAGCGGTCTGACCCTGCGGGACACGAAGACCGGTGAGACCCGTCAGCTCGCGGTCACCGGCCTCTTCATCGCGGTGGGCCACGACCCGCGCACCGAGCTCTTCAAGGGCCAGCTGGACCTCGACGAGGAGGGCTACCTCAAGGTGGCCGCACCCTCGACGCGCACGAACCTCACGGGTGTCTTCGGCGCCGGCGATGTCGTCGACCACACCTACCGTCAGGCCATCACGGCCGCCGGCACCGGCTGCTCCGCGGCGCTCGACGCCGAGCGCTTCCTGGCCGCGCTCGCCGACAGCGAGAAGCTGGCCGAGACCCCCGCAGTCTGACCCGTCCCACTCCCCACCCCACACCCCGCGAGATCAAGGAGGCCGCTGTGGCCCTGAAGACTGTGACTGACGCTTCCTTCGAAGAGGATGTCCTCAAGAGCGACAAGCCCGTCCTGGTGGACTTCTGGGCCGAGTGGTGCGGCCCGTGCCGCCAGATCGCCCCGTCGCTCGAGGCCATCGCCGCCGAGCACGGCGAGATCGAGATCGTGAAGCTCAACATCGACCAGAACCCGGCCACGGCTGCCAAGTACGGCGTCATGTCCATCCCGACGCTGAACGTCTACAAGGGCGGCGAGGTCGTGAAGACCATCGTCGGTGCCAAGCCGAAGGCCGCCATCCTGCGCGACCTGGCGGACTTCGTCGAGCCGAGCAAGGCCTGATGCTTTCCGCTGTTTCACGTGAAACAGCAGCGTTGTTTCACGTGAAACAGCGAACGGCCCGCCCCTTCCGGGGGCGGGCCGTTCTCGTGTCCTGGCATCAAAGGGGCCGCAGGGCGGGCTCCTTCTGTACCGCGCCAAGAAGGCGGTCCAGGGCCATCTCGACGTCCTCCTTCCAGGAGAGCGTCGTCCGGAGCTCCAGCCTCAGGCGAGGGAAGGCCGGATGCGGCCGCACGGTCTTGAATCCCACCGCCAGCAGATGGTCGGCCGGCAGCACACAGGCGGGCTCCTTCCATCGGGCGTCTCCGAACGCCTCGATGGCCTTGAATCCCCTCCGCAGCAGATCCTTGGCCGCGGTCTGCACCATCACCCGGCCCAGCCCCTGCCCCTGGTATTCGGGCATGATCCAGGCCGTCATCAACTGCGCGGCATCGGCGGCCACAGGGCTCGTCGGAAAGGCGGTCGAGCGCGGCACATAGGCCGGGGGAGCGTAGAGGACGTAGCCGACCGGCACGTCGTCGACAAAGACCACCCGACCGCAGGATCCCCACTCCAGAAGAACGCCGGAGATCCAGGCTTCCTTCTCCAGCTCCGGGCGGCCCGCCTTCACCGCGGCCTCCCCACTGACCGGGTCGAGCTCCCAGAAGACACAGGAGCGACACCGCTTGGGCAGGTCCGGAAGGTTGTCCAGCGTGAGCGGTACGAGCCGACGCCCCACGTCCGCTCCTCACTTCCCTCGCCATCGAGCACGGCTGTGCCCGTTGAACAAATAGGCCTCTTCGAATCGTATCGATCGGGCGATCGGGAGGACACCGCTCACAGGCAAAGGGCGGACCGCGTTCCGGTGAAGACCGGAGCACGGCCCGCCCTGGGCGGCCTCAGAGGACGGAGGATCAGACCTCCGCGCCCTTCTCGGCGTTCTTCTGGTCCATGACCCGTCCCTCACCGGGAGCCAGGGTCGAGAGGATCCGCTCCAGGTCCTCCAGCGAGGCGAACTCGACGACGATCTTGCCCTTCTTCTGCCCCAGGTCGACCTTCACCCGGGTCTCGAAGCGGTCCGAGAGCCGGGAGGCGAGTTCCGTGAGCGCGGGCGAGACGCGGCCACCCGCTCGCGGACCCTTCGGCTTGACCGTGCCGGCGGACTCCTCGGAGCCCATGACACTGACGATCTCCTCGACAGTGCGCACCGAGAGGCCCTCGGAGACGATCCGGTAGGCCAGCTTGTCCTGGGACTCCGGGTCCTCCACGCCCAGCAGAGCCCTCGCGTGGCCGGCGGACAGCACTCCGGCGGCGACCCTCCGCTGCACCGGCGGCGAGAGCCGCAGGAGACGCAGCGTGTTGGAGATCTGCGGGCGGGAACGCCCGATCCGCTCCGCGAGCTGGTCATGGGTGCAGCCGAAGTCCTTGAGCAGCTGCTCGTAGGCGTGGGCCTCTTCGATCGCGTTCAGCTGGGCACGGTGGAGGTTCTCCAGGAGCGCGTCCAGGAGCATCTTCTCGTCGTCGGTGTCCCGGACGATCGCCGGAATCCGTTCCAGACCCGCCGCCTTGGACGCTCGCAGACGACGCTCACCCATGACGAGCTCGTAGCTCTCGTCATCGACCTTGCGCACGACCACGGGCTGCAGCAGGCCGACTTCCGTGATGGAGACGACCAGCTCCGCCAGGGCGTCCTCGTCGAAGACCTCACGCGGCTGGTGCCGGTTCGGGACGATGGACTCGACCGGAAGCTCGGTGAAGTAGGCCCCCGCCGGCGGCTCGGGCCGGATCTCGGCCTCGGATGCGTTCCACGACAGCGTGGACTCCGGGGACTGCGCGCTCTGCGGAAGCGTCGCCAGCTTGGCGGCGGCCACACCTCGGTCCGCCGGCAGGGCGGGGACCGCGCCGGGGGAGGCCAGGCCCGCCCCTACGCCGACCGTCGGCGTCTGACGCTCCTGGGGAGCAGCGGGAATCAGCGCACCGAGCCCACGCCCCAGTCCCCTACGTCGCTCACTCACTGGATCCCCTCCGACATGCTGCGCTGGTTGTTCTGGTGCCCCACGGGGGCGTGCCCTCCATGGGCGTGCTGCGGGTCGTAGTGCACGGCCGCCCCCCGCAGGGCGATCTCACGGGCCGCTTCGAGATACGACAGGGCGCCGCTGGAACCCGGGTCGTAGGTGAGGACCGTCTGTCCATAGCTCGGTGCTTCCGAGATCCGGACGGACCTCGGGATGCTGGTCCGCAGCACCTCTTCGGCGAAGTGGGTCCGCACCTCGTCCGCGACCTGGGAGGCGAGCCTCGTTCTGCCGTCGTACATGGTGAGCAGAATCGTCGAGACATGGAGTGCGGGGTTCAGATGTCCCCGGACCAGGTCGACGTTCCTCAGGAGCTGACCGAGGCCCTCCAGCGCGTAGTACTCGCACTGGATCGGGATCAGCACCTCGGCACCGGCCACCATGGCGTTGACCGTGAGGAGGCCGAGCGAGGGCGGGCAGTCGATCAGGATGTAGTCCAGCGGCTGCTCATAGGCCTGGATCGCCCGCTGCAGACGGCTCTCACGCGCCACCAGCGACACCAGCTCGATCTCCGCACCTGCGAGGTCGATGGTCGCGGGGGCACAGAAGAGGCCTTCGACGTCCATGACGGGCTGGACCACTTCGGAGAGCGGCCTGCTGTCCACCAGCACGTCGTAGATCGAGGGGACCTCGGCGTGGTGGTCGATGCCCAGTGCCGTGGAGGCGTTGCCCTGCGGGTCGAGGTCGATGACCAGGACCCGGGCCCCGTGCAGAGCCAGAGACGCGGCAAGGTTGACCGTCGTGGTCGTCTTGCCCACGCCGCCCTTCTGATTGGCGACCACCATCACGCGAGTCTGAGCCGGGCGGGGAAGTCCCTCACCGGCACGACCCAGGGCTTCTACTGCCAGTTGGGCAGCACGACCAATGGGGGTGTCGTCCATCGGGGGCGGTGTTTCACGTGAAACATCCTCCCCCGCCGATTCGGTTCGGGGACCGGGGACCGGATCGGTCATCGGTCCCGCGATGTTGGCGTCGGACCGCAAGGATTCACTCTCCTCGGCTTCAGGCTCGCGATGGGGAGAGCCTGCCATGCTTTCAGGGTCGTGAACCAGCGAGGCCGGTGGTTCTGTGGGTGAATCCACCTCTGTGGACATCTCCGTGACCCTCACGGGTGGCTTCACGCGGGGTCGGCGGTCCCGGGGCGTGGCAGCCGCGCGACCGCGGCTGATGATCCCCTGCAGCAGTGAGCGACGTTTCACGTGAAACACCATGCCCCTGCTGCCTGGCCAGGACCGTTCGACACTCCGAAATGGTACGTATGGGACGCTCAGCGGCGTCGGCGGGTCTTGCTCGTCCGGGCCGCCTTGGCTCGCTTGGCCGCGAACCGCACGCCACCCGGGCTCTCGCCCACTTCCACCCGGACGACCGTGGTCAGCGGATCGACGATCCCCTCGCCCACGTGCAGCACCGAGGTCTCCACCACACCGAGCCGTGAGAGCGCGGCGCGAGCACCGTTGATCTCCTCCTCCGCGGTGTCGCCCTTGAGGGCCAGCATCTCCCCGTACGGGCGGAGCAGAGGGACGCCCCAGCCGGCCAGCCGGTCAAGGGGAGCCACCGCACGCGCGGTCACCACGTGCACGGGGGTGATCTTGCCGAGCATCTCCTCCGCACGTCCCCGGACCACGGTCACGTGGTCGAGACCGAGCAGCTCGACGACCTCCTGGAGGAAGTTCGTCCGGCGAAGGAGCGGTTCCAGGAGCGTGATCTTCAGATCACGCCGGACCAGAGCGAGGGGGATGCCGGGAAGACCGGCTCCCGAGCCCACATCGCAGACGGTGACGCCCTCGGGGACAGCCTCCGAGAGGACAGCGCAGTTCAGCAGGTGGCGCTCCCACAGTCGCGGGACCTCGCGCGGGCCGATCAGGCCACGCTTCACACCGGCGTCCGCGAGGAGCTCCGCGTACCGCACGGCCTCCGGGAAGTACTCACCGAAGACTGTCCGTGCCTGCTCCGGAGCCTCGGGGAGCTCCGCTGCCTCCGTCACGGGAACCGTCCTTCCGTACCGCACGCATCGCGTGCGAGCGCACTGTGGTGGCTGACTATCAGGCTGACAAAGATCGGCCCCGCCTGCGAACAGACGGGGCCGACACTACGTGAGGGTTCAGGCCGGGAGTACAACGACGAAGCGCTGCGGCTCCTCGCCCTCGGACTCGCTGCGCAGACCGGCGGCGGCGATCGCGTCGTGCACGACCTTGCGCTCGAACGGCGTCATCGGGTCCAGCTTCACCGGCTGACCGGTGGACTTCACCTCGATCGCGGCCTTGGCGCCCAGCTCGGCGAGCTCGGTGCGCTTCTTGGCACGGAAGCCGGCGATGTCGAGCATCAGACGGCTGCGGTCACCGGTCTCCCGGTGCACGGCCAGGCGGGTCAGCTCCTGGAGCGCCTCCAGGACCTCACCGTCGCGGCCGACGAGCTTCTGCAGCTCACGGCTGTTGGCGTCGCTGATGATCGAGACCGCGGCCCTGTCCGCCTCGACGTCCATGTCGATGTCGCCGTCGAGGTCGGCGATGTCGAGCAGACCCTCGAGGTAGTCGGCCGCGATCTCACCCTCCTGCTCCAGGCGGGTCAGGGTGTCGCCACCCTCGGCGGCGGCGGAGGCGGCGGCGGAGGTGGTGCCTTCCGTCACGGATGGACTCCTTCTTGCTTCGGCGAGGCCTGGAGGCCTGGAGGCTTACTTCTTGGAGGACGGGTGCTTGGGCCGCTGCTGGCCCTTGCGCTGACCGGACTTGCCCTGGCGGGAGCCTCCGGAGTTGGCACGGCTCGGACGCGCCGGCTTGTCGCCCGCCTCGTCCTTGGCCTCGTCCTTCGCGGCGGTCTTGGCCGGGCCCTGGGGCTTCTTCTCGAGCGAGGTGGTCGCCGTCTCGGCGGCCGGCTCGGAGTCTTCCTCGGTGTCCTTCACCGCGGCCTGCTGGGCAGCGGCGGCCTGGCGCTGGGCCTTGGTCTGGCGCTTGGGCTGCTGGCGCCTGGCGGCGGCACCGCCCTCGGCCTCGGCCTCGATCGTGTCGCTCTTGATCACGGTGCCGTCGGGCTGGGCGGCGAAGCCGGCCTTGGTCAGACCCGAGAAGAAGCGGCGCTCGTTCTCGTTGCGGTCGCTGGTGCTCTTGGCGACGATCACCTTCACGATGGTCTTGCGGCGCCGGCCGCGGACCTCGCCATGGGTGGTGATGCTCTTCAGGAGACGCTGGAGGTAGGAGTCCTGCGCCTTGCTGCCCGGGGTCGGGTTCTGGTTGATCACGTACATCTGCTGGCCCATGGTCCACACGTTGGTGGTCAGCCAGTAGACGAGGACGCCGACGGGGAAGTTGATGCCCATGACGGCGAAGATCACCGGGAAGATGTACATGAGCATCTTCTGCTGCTGCATGTACGGGGTCTTCACCGAGAGGTCGACGTTCTTCATCATCAGCTGGCGCTGGGTGAAGAACTGCGAGGCCGACATCATGATGATCATGATCGCGGTGACGATGCGGACCGAGGTGATCGAGGCGTCGAGAGCGGCGACGTCGGCGGCGCTGTCCATGAACTTCGAGGCGATCGGGGCACCGAAGATGTGGGCCTGCCGGGCGCTGTCGACCAGCGCCTGGTTCATCGCGCCGACCTCGTCGCCCTCAGCGATGTTGGACAGCACGTGGTACAGGGCGAAGAAGAACGGCGACTGCGCCAGGATGGGAAGGCACGAGGAGAGCGGGTTGGTACCCGTCTCCTTGTACAGCTTCATCATCTCTTCGGACTGACGCTGCTTGTCGCTCTTGTAACGCTCCTGGATCGCCTTCATCTTCGGCTGGAGCGCCTGCATGTTCCGGGTCGACTTGATCTGCTTGACGAACAGCGGGATCAGGCAGATGCGGATCAGCACCACGAGGGACACGATGGACAGGCCCCAGGCCCAGCCCGTGTCAGGGCCGAAGACCGCCCCGTACACCTTGTGGAACTGGACGATGACCCAGGAAACGGGCCACGTGATGAAGCTGAACAGACTGGCAATCGTGTCCACTAATCAGGCTCCTTGAGCATTGGGCGAAGTCTCTGCGGCCGGGCTCGTCTCGGCGGTGGACCCGCCCTTGTCGCCGCGCAGCGCGTTCCTCAGCATTTCGTGCCAGCGGGGGCGCTTACGCGGGGGGACATGGTCCACACCGCCGGGCGACCACGGGTTGCACCGCAGGATGCGCCAGGCGGTCAGGGCCGTGCCCTTGATCGCGCCATGCCGGTCGATGGCCGTGAATCCGTAGTGGGAACACGACGGGTAGTACCGGCAGACGGGGCCCAGGAGCGGGCTGATCGTCCACTGGTACAGCTTGATGAGAGCCAGCAGCGGGTACTTCATCGCGCGCCCCCTCCCAGCAGCCGCTGAAGAGCGGCGTCCAGGTCTCGGGCCAGCTGTGCGTGGTCGGCGTCGCCGGCTCCGGGCAACGCCCGTACGACCACCAGGCTACCGGGGGGCAGCTCGGAGAGCCGGTCGCGGACGAGATGGCGCAGACGTCGCTTCACCTGGTTGCGTACGACCGCACCACCCACGGCCTTGCTCACGACGAAACCCGCACGCGTCGGGGGAGCGCTCTCCCCAGGCGCGTGCGGGTCCGTTGCACCGCTGCGTAGGTGGACGACGAGGAGCGGGCGACCGGCCCGGCGACCTCGGCGTACCGCGGTTGCGAAGTCCTCGCGCCGCCTCAGCCGATTCTCGGTAGGCAGCACGTCATGACCTGTTAAGGCAGATCAGGCGGACAGCTCAGAGCGACCCTTGGAACGGCGGTTCGCCAGGATGGCGCGACCGGCACGCGTGCGCATGCGCAGGCGGAAGCCGTGGGTCTTCGCGCGACGACGGTTGTTCGGCTGGAAGGTGCGCTTGCTCACTCGGGGGCTCCAGAAATGATTCGGGTGGTGGCGGGACATCGCCTGGCTGTCACCGTGCGCCCACGAGTAGCTCGCATTCGCCCGAGTGCACCGCTTCGCGACCACAGATCGTGATCTTTGCCCATCGGAGGCAGGCGGCAGCAGCCATCGACAACTCGACCTGGTTACGGTACGCGCGGCTACGCCATCCGGTCAAACCGACCTGTCGCCAGCCTCCATTGTGCACAGGCTGTGGACAAAACTTGAACCACGTCAGCCGCCACGACTACCGTGGACGGACTCCACAATCTTTTCCGTTCTGTCCTCACCTGTCCTCACGGACCTGTCCTCACGGACACCGACCCACCGTCCCCCGAGAACCACACCATCGTGGGACCTGCGAGAAAGCGTGCCCCGTGGCTGACGTACCTGCCGATCTTGCCGCAGTGTGGCCACGGGTCATCGAGCAGCTCCTCGCCGAGGGCCAGCAGGGGATCGAGCCGAAGGACAAGCAGTGGATCGAGCGCTGCCAGCCCCTCGCCCTGGTCGCCGACACGGCGCTTCTCGCCGTGCCCAACGAGTGGGGCAAGCGCGTCCTCGAAGGCCGGCTCGCGCCGTTGATCAGCGAGACCCTGAGCCGTGAGTGCGGTCGCCCGATCCGGATCGCGATCACCGTCGACGACTCCGTCGGCGAGCCGACGCCCCCCGCGCCGCCGCTGCAGCAGTCGCAGCAGTCCCGCTACGACGAGCGCGCGCAGCCCGAGCCGTACGACAAGTACGACGGGTACGGCCACCGTCCGATGCCCGACGACGGGCTGCCCACCGCACGCCCGGCCTACCCGGACTACCCGCAGCAGCGCCCCGACCCGGGCTCCTGGCCGCGCACCCAGGAGGACCTGTCCTGGCAGCAGCCCCGCATGGGCTACCAGGAGCGGGCTCCGTACACCGGGCCCGAACAGCCCCGGCAGTCGCGGTACGACGAGCCGCCCCGCGGATACGAGCAGCAGCGCCCCGAGCGCGAGCACTCCGACCCGCAGGGCCACGGTGCGCGGCCCGGTCCCCGGCCGGGCGGTCCCGGGCAGCGGCCGGGGGGCGTTTCGGGCGGCGGCCACGGTTCCTCGTCCTCCGGACAGGGCTCCGGCGCTCCGGGGGAGCAGCACGCGCGGCTGAACCCCAAGTACCTCTTCGACACCTTCGTCATCGGTTCCTCGAACCGCTTCGCGCACGCCGCGGCCGTCGCGGTGGCCGAGGCGCCGGCTAAGGCGTACAACCCGCTCTTCATCTATGGGGAGTCGGGCCTCGGCAAGACCCACCTGCTGCACGCGATCGGGCACTACGCGCGGAGCCTCTACCCGGGCACGCGCGTGCGGTACGTGAGCTCAGAGGAGTTCACGAACGAGTTCATCAACTCGATCCGCGACGGCAAGGGCGACGCCTTCCGCAAGCGCTACCGCGATGTGGACATCCTGCTCGTCGACGACATCCAGTTCCTCGCGAGCAAGGAGTCGACGCAGGAGGAGTTCTTCCACACCTTCAACACCCTGCACAACGCGAACAAGCAGATCGTGCTCTCCTCGGACCGGCCGCCCAAGCAGCTGGTGACTCTGGAGGACCGGCTCCGCAACCGCTTCGAGTGGGGGCTCACCACCGATGTGCAGCCGCCCGAGCTGGAGACGCGCATCGCGATCCTCCGTAAGAAGGCGGTGCAGGAGCAGCTCAACGCCCCGCCGGAGGTGCTGGAGTTCATCGCGTCCCGGATCTCGCGGAACATCCGTGAGCTGGAGGGCGCGCTGATCCGGGTGACGGCCTTCGCGAGCCTCAACCGGCAGCCGGTGGACCTGGGTCTGACCGAGATCGTCCTCAAGGACCTGATCCCGGGGGGCGAGGACTCGTCGCCGGAGATCACGGCGCCGGCGATCATGGCGGCGACGGCCGACTACTTCGGTCTGACGGTGGAGGACCTCTGCGGATCCTCACGCAGCCGGGTCCTGGTGACGGCACGGCAGATCGCCATGTACCTCTGCCGCGAGCTCACGGACCTGTCGCTGCCGAAGATCGGCGCGCAGTTCGGCGGCCGTGACCATACGACGGTGATGCACGCGGACCGGAAGATCCGCGCGCTGATGGCGGAGCGGCGCTCCATCTACAACCAGGTCACCGAGCTGACCAACCGCATCAAGAACGGCTGACGGACCGCTTCAGCGGCCCCGCCGAAGGGCGCTCCGGGACATCCTCCCGGGGCGCCCTTCGGCGTTCCCGCGCCCGTGGTGTGGAGCCCCGCCCCGGGGCGTCGCGGAGGGCTCCTCGACGGTTGCTCGACGGCTGCTGGGGCGCCGCTCGACGGCTGCTCGGGGTTCCCCGGGGCTTCGCCGGGTCCTCCCCGGCGTCTGTACGCCGATCGGGCTGTTCGATTACTCCGTTTCGGTGGCGGGTTCTCCACAGATTGGGGGATGATCTCCCGTCCACAGGGTGGGGACTGTCGAGTTATCCGGAACGTGTCCACAGGCCGGCCTGCTGACAGATCATCACCCCAGGTCAGACCCTTGTGGAATTGTTGGTAAAAGATCTCCACAGGCTGTGGATGAACTTTTCGTCCACAGGGGGGCCCGGCGGTTGTCCACCGGCAACCCACAGGGGAGGGCGGGTTGCCCACAGCTTCTCCACACCGCTGTCCACTGTTCGGCAACGAAACACCCCCGCTCACCGGCCCGAGTGAAAGCGGTCACACCAAGGGAGACGTTTGGGCTGTGGGGAACCTGGGGAAAGCTGGGGACAGCGCTGGGGAGAACTCCCCATGGCCTGTGTACCGGGTGTGCAGAACTTTCGGGTGTCCACAGAGAACCCCAGTTGTCCACCGGCTCCACCCACAGGCTCGGTGGACAAAAAACAGGGTCTGACCTGCGAATACGACGTTATCCACCGTTTCCACAGGCCCTACTACTACTCCCACTTAGAGTTAGCTAGGAATCCGCTTCGAAGTGGGGCCTGTGCACAACTCGGCGCCGGAACGCCGACGCGCCCTCGTCGCGACTTGACCCCGAGCCGCACCGAGTGTCGGCGGCGTACGTCAGACTGGTTCCCGCAGTCGACGAAGAGCCAGCAACAGCAGGAGGCGGTTCCGGTGAAGATCCGGGTGGAGCGCGATGTACTCGCGGAGGCGGTGGCCTGGGTGGCCCGCAGCCTTCCGGCCCGTCCGCCGGCGCCCGTTCTCGCGGGCCTTCTGCTGAAGGCCGAGGACGGCGCGCTGAGCTTCTCGAGCTTCGACTACGAGGTCTCGGCCCGGGTCTCCGTCGAGGCGGAGGTCGAGGAGGACGGCACCGTCCTGGTCTCCGGCCGGCTGCTCGCCGACATCTGCCGTGCCCTCCCCAACCGGCCGGTGGAGATTTCCACAGACGGTGTACGGGCGACCGTGGTCTGCGGCTCCTCCCGCTTCACCCTCCACACCCTGCCTGTGGAGGAGTACCCGGCGCTGCCGGAGATGCCCACCGCGACCGGCACCGTCCCCGGTGAGGTCTTCGCCTCCGCCGCGGCCCAGGTGGCCATCGCCGCCGGCCGTGACGACACGCTGCCCGTCCTCACCGGTGTGCGCATCGAGATCGAGGGCGACACGGTCACCCTCGCCTCCACCGACCGCTACCGCTTCGCGGTCCGCGAGTTCCTGTGGAAGCCGGAGTCCCCCGACGCCTCCGCGGTCGCCCTGGTGCCCGCGAAGACCCTCCTGGACACCGCCAAGGCGCTCACCAGCGGCGACACCGTCACGCTGGCGCTCTCGGGCTCCGGCAAGGGCGAGGGCCTGATCGGCTTCGAGGGCGCGGGCCGCCGCACCACCACCCGGCTGCTCGAAGGTGACCTGCCGAAGTACCGGACGCTCTTCCCCACCGAGTTCAACTCGGTCGCGGTGATCGAGACCGCCCCCTTCGTCGAGGCCGTGAAGCGCGTGGCCCTGGTGGCCGAGCGCAACACCCCGGTCCGGCTGAGCTTCGAGCAGGGCGTGCTGATCCTGGAGGCCGGCTCCAGCGACGACGCACAGGCTGTGGAGCGCGTGGACGCTCAGCTGGAGGGCGACGACATCTCGATCGCCTTCAACCCGACCTTCCTGCTCGACGGTCTGAGCGCGATCGACTCCCCGGTCGCCCAGCTCTCCTTCACGACCTCCACCAAGCCGGCGCTGCTCAGCGGCAAGCCGGCCGTGGACGCCGAGGCGGACGAGGCCTACAAGTACCTGATCATGCCGGTGCGGCTGAGCGGCTGAGGCCCTTGCCGCCGGGGGTCCGGGGGTCGCCCCCCGGGAAGGCGCGGTATGCCGGTGCGGCTCTCCGGCTGAGGCCCGGAAACAGGCCCTCCGGGAGGCTTCGCCGGGGGATCGCCTGAGCGGCTGACCCCACAGGTGTGCACCGGGGTCCGGGCGTAGGCTCGGACCCGGGTAAACCGCACACGACGCTTAAGGAATCTCTGATGGAGCTCGGTCTCGTCGGTCTCGGCAAGATGGGCGGCAACATGCGTGAGCGCATCCGCCGCGCAGGCCACACCGTCATCGGATACGACCGCAACCCGGACCTCGCCGATGTCCACAGCCTCGAAGAGCTTGTGGGCAAGCTCAAGGGTCCGCGCGTCGTGTGGGTGATGGTCCCGGCCGGTGCCGCGACCCAGTCCACCGTCGACGAGCTGGCCGACCTGCTCTCCCCCGGCGACATCGTCGTGGACGGCGGGAACTCGCGCTGGACGGACGACGAGAAGCACGCGGAGGAGCTGGCGGCCAAGGGCATCGGCTTCGTCGACTGCGGCGTCTCCGGCGGTGTCTGGGGCCTGGAGAACGGCTACGCCCTGATGTACGGCGGCTCCGCCGAGGACGTGGCGAAGGTCCAGCCGATCTTCGACGCGCTCAAGCCCGAGGGCGAGTTCGGCTCGGTCCACGCGGGCAAGGTCGGCGCCGGCCACTTCGCGAAGATGGTCCACAACGGCATCGAGTACGCGATGATGCAGGCCTACGCCGAGGGCTGGGAGCTCCTGGAGAAGGTCGACTCCGTCACCGACGTGCGCGAGGTCTTCCGCTCCTGGCAGGAGGGCACGGTCATCCGTTCCTGGCTGCTGGACCTCGCGGTCAACGCGCTGGACGAGGACGAGCACCTGGACCAGCTGCGCGGCTACGCACAGGACTCCGGCGAGGGCCGGTGGACCGTCGAGGCCGCCATCGACAACGCCGTACCGCTGCCGGCGATCACCGCCTCGCTGTTCGCGCGGTTCGCCTCGCGGCAGGACGACTCCCCGCAGATGAAGATGATCGCCGCGCTGCGCAACCAGTTCGGCGGCCACGCGGTCGAGTCCAAGAAGTAATCCACAGGTTGTGCACCCCGCGGTGCACAACCGCCGGGGGAAGAAGGTCGGCGCCCAACCATGCACGTCACGCATCTCTCGCTGGCCGACTTCCGCTCCTACGCCCGGGTCGAGGTCCCGCTCGACCCGGGCGTCACCGCTTTCGTGGGCGCCAACGGCCAGGGCAAGACCAATCTGGTCGAGGCCGTCGGCTATCTCGCGACCCTCTCGAGCCACCGCGTCGCCTCCGACGCCCCACTCGTCCGGATGGGGGCCGAGCGCGCGGTCATCCGCGCCGCCGTCACCCAGGGCGAGCGCTCCCAGCTGATCGAGCTCGAACTCAACCCCGGCCGGTCCAACCGGGCCCGGATCAACAGGTCCTCGCAGGTCAAACCGCGTGACGTGCTCGGCATCGTACGGACCGTGCTGTTCGCGCCCGAGGACCTCGCCCTGGTCAAGGGCGACCCCGGCGAACGCCGGCGCTTCCTCGACGAGCTGATCACGGCGCGCACGCCGCGGATGGCGGGCGTGCGCTCCGACTACGAGCGCGTGCTCAAGCAGCGCAACACCCTTCTGAAGTCGGCCGCGATGGCACGGCGGCACGGCGGGCGCGGCATGGACCTGTCCACGCTGGACGTCTGGGACCAGCACCTGGCGCGGACCGGAGCCGAGCTGCTCGCCCAGCGGCTCGACCTGATCGCCGTACTGCAGCCGCTCGCCGACAAGGCGTACGACCAGCTCGCGCCGGCCGGCGGACCGATTCTGCTGGAGTACCGGCCGTCCGCGCCGGGCGCCGGGCACACCCGCGAGGAGCTGTACGAGCAGCTGATCGCCGCGCTCGCCGAGGTCCGCAAGCAGGAGATCGAGCGGGGCGTCACGCTGGTCGGACCCCACCGCGACGAGCTGCTGCTCAAGCTCGGTGACCTGCCGGCGAAGGGGTACGCCAGTCACGGCGAGTCCTGGTCGTACGCGCTCGCGCTGCGGCTCGCCTCGTACGACCTGCTGCGTTCCGAGGGCAACGAACCCGTCCTCGTCCTCGACGACGTCTTCGCCGAGCTGGACGCGCGGCGGCGCGAACGGCTCGCGGAGCTGGTGGCGGGTGGCGAGCAGGTCCTGGTGACGGCGGCGGTGGACGACGACGTCCCCGGGGTGCTCGCGGGGACGCGGTACGCGGTCGCCGGAGGGACGGTGGAGCGGGTATGAGCGAGGAACAGCTTCCCCAGCCTGTGGACAAGCCGGCGGCGCCGTCGGTCGCGGAGTCCTCGGGCGTCGATCTCGCGCGGGTCGCGCTGCGCGCCGCCAAGGAACAGGCCAAGGCCAAGGGCGCGGCCGCCCAGCAGAAGAAGCAGGCCCGGCGCGGGGGCGGACTGCGCTCCGGCGCGCGCGCCGACGGGCGCGACCCGATGGCGCTCGGCGCGGCGATCAACCGGCTCATCACCGAGCGTGGCTGGGAGACACCGGCGGCGGTCGGCGGGGTCATGGGCCGCTGGCCGCAGATCGTCGGCGAGGACCTGGCGAAGCACTGCGTACCGCTGAAGTACGACGAGGAGCCCGACGCGCGGGTGCTGACCGTGCAGTGCGACTCGACGGCGTGGGCCACGCAGCTGCGGCTGCTCGCGCCTCGGCTCGTGGCCCGTCTCAACGAGGACCTCGGGCACGGGACGGTGCGGGTGATCAAGGTGCTGGGGCCGGGGGCGCCCCGGCGGGGGTACGGGCCGTTGCGGGCGCCCGGTTCTGTCGGGCCCGGAGACACGTACGGCTAGAGCGCCGGGCTGCCGGGTGGTTCGTGCGGGCGGTACGGCCCGGTGGTGCGGTGGGTGCGGGTGCAAGCCGAGGGCGCTGCGCTAGGGGCGTTGTGCCCAGCCTCCCCCAGCTCTCGGCTTCGCTCGAGCAGGGGGCACCCCCATCGCCCCGGCGGAACGCATGCCCACAACGTGGTCGGAACGCATCTCTGCGACGTGGTGCCGGGCGTACGCCAGACGTGCATCGTCGGTCCCCACAGCGCGCTACGGGTCGAAGCGCTGGGTGGCCGTCAGGGGGCTCTGAAGCCCCTGTCCGGATATGGGGAGTCGTCTCGCTCCCGGACAGGGCGGCACATGCGGACTCAGGGACCGGCAAACCCCCATGAGTGTCGGCGCTACCGGTAGACTGGGAGACAATCCCGCCACCCTGCGGAACATGTCGAACTACGCAGCCGCTCCCGTATGCCCGGAGAACGGCTTGTGCTGTGCCAGAAAGGGCGCTTCGTGGCCGATTCCGGCAACCCCAACGAGAACAACCAGTACACCGCCAGCAACATCCAGGTCCTCGAAGGCCTGGATGCCGTGCGCAAGCGGCCTGGCATGTACATCGGCTCGACCGGCGAGCGCGGTCTGCACCACATGGTGCAGGAGGTCGTCGACAACTCGGTCGACGAAGCCCTGGCCGGCCACGCGGACACCATCGACGTGACGATCCTGGCCGACGGCGCCGTCCGCGTCGTCGACAACGGTCGCGGCATCCCCGTCGGCATCGTCGCGTCCGAGGGCAAGCCGGCCGTCGAGGTCGTGCTGACGGTCCTCCACGCGGGCGGCAAGTTCGGCGGGGGTGGCTACGCCGTCTCCGGCGGTCTGCACGGCGTCGGCGTCTCCGTCGTCAACGCCCTCTCCACCAAGATCGCGGTGGAGATCAAGACCGACGGCTACCGCTGGACCCAGGACTACAAGATGGGCGCCCCCACCGCGCCCCTCGAGCAGCACGAGGCGACCGACGAGACCGGCACCTCGGTCACGTTCTGGGCCGACCCGGACATCTTCGAGACCACCGAGTACTCCTTCGAGACGCTCGCGCGCCGCTTCCAGGAGATGGCCTTCCTCAACAAGGGCCTCACCCTGACGCTCACGGACGAGCGCGAGTCGGCGAAGGCCACGGTCGGCGCGGACGACCCCGAGGCGGAGGCCGCCGAGCCCGTCGCGCGCACGGTGAAGTACCACTACGAGGGCGGCATCGTCGACTTCGTGAAGTACCTCAACTCGCGCAAGGGCGAGCTGATCCACCCCACCGTGATCGACCTCGAGGCCGAGGACAAGGACAGGGCCCTCTCCCTCGAAGTCGCGATGCAGTGGAACAGCGGCTACAGCGAGGGCGTGTACTCCTTCGCCAACATCATCCACACCCACGAGGGCGGCACGCACGAGGAGGGCTTCCGTGCGGCCCTGACCTCGCTGATCAACAAGTACGCGCGCGACAAGAAGTTCCTCCGCGAGAAGGACGACAACCTCACGGGCGACGACATCCGCGAGGGTCTGACCGCGATCATCTCGGTCAAGCTGAGCGAGCCGCAGTTCGAGGGCCAGACCAAGACCAAGCTGGGCAACACGGAGGCGAAGACCTTCGTCCAGAAGGCGGTCTACGAGCACCTCAACGACTGGCTCGACCGCAACCCGGTCGAGGCCGCGGACATCATCCGCAAGTCGATCCAGGCCGCCACCGCGCGCGTGGCCGCCCGCAAGGCGCGCGACCTGACCCGCCGCAAGGGGCTCCTGGAGTCGGCTTCGCTGCCGGGCAAGCTGTCCGACTGCCAGTCGAACGACCCCGCCAAGTGCGAGATCTTCATCGTCGAGGGCGACTCCGCCGGCGGCTCGGCCAAGTCCGGCCGCAACCCGATGTACCAGGCCATCCTGCCGATCCGCGGCAAGATCCTGAACGTCGAGAAGGCCCGGATCGACAAGATCCTGCAGAACACCGAGGTCCAGGCCCTGATCTCGGCCTTCGGCACCGGTGTGCACGAGGACTTCGACATCGAGAAGCTCCGCTATCACAAGATCATCCTGATGGCGGACGCCGACGTCGACGGTCAGCACATCAACACCCTGTTGCTGACCTTCCTCTTCCGCTTCATGCGCCCGCTGGTCGAGGCCGGTCACGTCTACCTCTCGCGCCCGCCGCTCTACAAGATCAAGTGGGGCCGGGACGACTTCGAGTACGCGTACTCGGACCGGGAGCGGGACGCGCTCGTCACGCTCGGCAAGCAGAACGGCAAGCGGATCAAGGAAGACTCGATCCAGCGCTTCAAGGGTCTCGGTGAGATGAACGCCGAGGAGCTGCGCGTCACGACCATGGACGTCGAGCACCGCGTGCTCGGCCAGGTCACCCTGGACGACGCGGCGCAGGCCGACGACCTGTTCTCGGTGCTGATGGGCGAGGACGTCGAGGCACGGCGCTCGTTCATCCAGCGCAACGCCAAGGACGTTCGCTTCCTCGACATCTGAGTCGGTCTCAGCTGACCGTACGAAAGGACTGACGACCAGCAATGGCCGACGAAATCACTCCCGGCACCACCGAAGAGCAGGACCCCGTGGTCCGCATCGAGCCCGTCGGGCTCGAGACCGAGATGCAGCGTTCGTACCTCGACTACGCGATGTCCGTCATCGTGTCCCGCGCGCTGCCCGACGTACGGGACGGCCTCAAGCCCGTCCACCGGCGCGTCCTGTACGCGATGTACGACGGCGGCTACCGGCCCGAGAAGGGCTTCTACAAGTGCGCCCGCGTCGTCGGTGACGTGATGGGTACGTACCACCCGCACGGCGACTCCTCGATCTACGACGCGCTCGTCCGCCTCGCCCAGCCCTGGTCGATGCGGATGCCGCTCGTCGACTCCAACGGCAACTTCGGTTCCCCGGGCAACGACCCGGCCGCCGCCATGCGGTACACCGAGTGCAAGATGATCCCGCTGTCGATGGAGATGCTCCGGGACATCGACGAGGAGACCGTCGACTTCCAGGACAACTACGACGGTCGCAACCAGGAGCCGACCGTCCTGCCGGCCCGGTTCCCGAACCTGCTGGTCAACGGCTCCGCCGGCATCGCCGTCGGTATGGCCACCAACATCCCGCCGCACAACCTGCGCGAGGTCGCGGCCGGCGCCCAGTGGGCCCTGGAACACCCCGAGGCCACCCACGAGGAGCTCCTCGACGCCCTGATCGAGCGGATCAAGGGCCCGGACTTCCCCACCGGCGCGCTCGTCGTCGGCCGCAAGGGCATCGAGGAGGCGTACCGCACCGGGCGTGGCTCGATCACGATGCGCGCGGTCGTCGAGGTCGAGGAGATCCAGAACCGCCAGTGCCTGGTGGTCACGGAGCTGCCGTACCAGACCAACCCGGACAACCTGGCGCAGAAGATCGCCGACCTCGTGAAGGACGGCAAGATCGGCGGCATCGCCGACGTCCGCGACGAGACCTCGTCCCGGACCGGCCAGCGCCTCGTCATCGTGCTCAAGCGCGACGCCGTCGCCAAGGTCGTCCTGAACAACCTCTACAAGCACACCGACCTGCAGACGAACTTCGGCGCGAACATGCTGGCGCTCGTCGACGGCGTGCCGCGCACCCTCTCGCTCGACGCGTTCATCCGCCACTGGGTGACGCACCAGATCGAGGTCATCGTCCGCCGGACCAAGTTCCGGCTGCGCAAGGCCGAGGAGCGCGCCCACATCCTGCGCGGTCTGCTCAAGGCGCTCGACGCCATCGACGAGGTCATCGCGCTCATCCGGCGCAGCGACACCGTCGAGATCGCCCGCGGCGGCCTGATGGACCTGCTGCAGATCGACGAGATCCAGGCCAACGCGATCCTGGAGATGCAGCTCCGCCGGCTCGCCGCCCTGGAGCGCCAGAAGATCGTCGCCGAGCACGACGAGCTCCAGGCGAAGATCAACGAGTACAACGCGATCCTGGCCTCGCCGGAGCGCCAGCGCTCGATCGTCAGCGAGGAGCTGGCCGCGCTCGTCGAGAAGTTCGGCGACGACCGCCGCTCCAAGCTCGTGCCCTTCGACGGTGACATGTCCATCGAGGACCTGATCGCCGAGGAGGACATCGTCGTCACCATCTCGCGTGGTGGCTACGTGAAGCGGACGAAGACCGAGGACTACCGCTCGCAGAAGCGCGGCGGCAAGGGCGTGCGGGGCACGAAGCTGAAGCAGGACGACATCGTCGACCACTTCTTCGTCTCCACGACCCACCACTGGCTGCTCTTCTTCACCAACAAGGGCCGGGTCTACCGGGTCAAGGCGTACGAGCTGCCCGACGCGGGCCGGGACGCGCGCGGCCAGCACGTGGCCAACCTGCTCGCCTTCCAGCCGGACGAGCAGATCGCCCAGATCCTGGCGATCCGCGACTACGAGGCCGCGCCGTACCTGGTGCTCGCCACCAAGGCCGGCCTGGTCAAGAAGACCGCGCTGAAGGACTACGACTCGCCGCGCTCGGGTGGTGTCATCGCGATCAACCTCCGGGAGACGGACAACGGCGCCGACGGCATCGCCGACGAGCTGATCGGCGCGGAGCTGGTCTCGGCCGAGGACGACCTGCTGCTCATCAGCAAGAAGGCGCAGTCGATCCGCTTCACCGCCACCGACGACGCGCTGCGTCCGATGGGACGCGCCACCTCGGGCGTCAAGGGGATGAGTTTCCGCGCGGACGACGAGCTGCTCTCGATGAATGTCGTCCGGCCCGGTACGTTCGTCTTCACCGCGACCGACGGCGGGTACGCGAAGCGCACCCCCGTCGACGAGTACCGCGTCCAGGGCCGTGGCGGCCTCGGTATCAAGGCCGCCAAGATCGTGGAGGACCGTGGATCCCTCGTGGGCGCGCTGGTGGTCGAGGAGACGGACGAGATCCTCGCCATCACGCTGTCCGGCGGTGTGATTCGTACGCGAGTCAACGAAGTCAGGGAGACCGGCCGTGACACCATGGGCGTCCAGCTGATCAACCTGGGCAAGCGCGATGCCGTCGTCGGCATCGCACGGAACGCCGAGGCCGGCAGCGAGGACGAGGACGCCGACGACGCGGACGAGGTCGGCGGTGTCGAAGACGCCGTGGAGGCGTCCGAGGACGTGGTGGTCGAGACCGAGGCGGTCGGGACCGAGGCAGTCGAGGGCACGGAGCCCTCGGCCGGGGAGCACGAGGAGTAAGAGCGTGAGTGGAGCCACGGGCGCCGGATCGGCGGCCGCCGGAGCTTCTGCTGGTGCTGGAGCGAACGGCGCCCGTGGCCCCGCCACGGACTCCCAGGGGGTTGCGGTGACGGACAATCGAGGGCAGCAGCCCTCGTACGAGACCTACAACGGGCCGCTGCCCGGCGAGCGTGCGGGCACGCAGCAGCCGGGCGGGCCGTACCACCCGCCGCAGGCGTACGGCGCTCAGGCGCCGGGCGGCCAGGCCACCGGTGCGGTGCGCCGGCCGCGTACGGGCGCGCGGACGACGCCCCGTACGCGCAAGGCGCGGCTGCGGGTGGCCAAGGCGGATCCGTGGTCGGTGATGAAGGTGAGCTTCCTGCTCTCCATCGCGCTGGGCATCTGCACGATCGTCGCCGCGGCGGTGCTGTGGATGGTCATGGACGCCATGGGCGTGTTCTCGACGGTTGGCGGGACGATCAGCGAGGCCACGGGCTCGAACGAGTCCAACGGCTTCGACCTGCAGTCGTTCCTCTCGCTGCCCCGGGTCCTGATGTTCACCTCGGTGATCGCCGTGATCGACGTGGTCCTGATGACCGCCCTGGCGACCCTGGGCGCGTTCATCTACAACCTGTCGGCCGGCTTCGTCGGCGGTGTCGAGCTGACGCTCGCCGAGGACGAGTAGCCCGCGTGGGGCCGGTGCCGGTTACGGATTTTGGGACTGGCCCCCACGTGCGCTAATGTTCAGGAGTCAGCGCGCGGGACATACACCGCAGAGCGCGGCGGGGCTATAGCTCAGTTGGTTAGAGCGCATCCCTGATAAGGATGAGGCCACAGGTTCAAATCCTGTTAGCCCCACGGTGACGATCGACCCGGACGGTTACTCCGTCCGGGTCGATTTCGTTTGTCCCGCGCCGGGCCGGTGACGTCCGGGGCGTGTCGGAGGTTTGAAGCTCGCACAGGTCACCGATCGGTATCGGTCGATGTGTAGAGTGGGCGTCAGAAGTCTCCTACGTCAACGAAAGACGAGGTCGCGCGGTGAAGAAGCTGCTCCTGGTCGCACTGGCCGCCATCGGCGGACTCCTCGTGTACCGCCAGATCCAGGCGGATCGCGCCGAGCAGGATCTGTGGACGGAGGCGACCGACTCCGTGCCCGCAGGTTCGGGTGTCTGAGACGAAGACCGTCTGTGGGTGAAGCCCCGGCCGCGCGTGAGCGGGCCGGGGCTTTGCTTTGCCTGAGCAAATTGTCGACTTGCTTAAGTGAAGAGGAGGAGGGCGCGTGAAGACGCAGGCCGGCATCGGCCGGAGGGCGGGGGCCCTGATCACGGCGGCCGCGGCGGTGGGAACGGTCGTGGCGCTGCCCGGTCAGGCGGCCGCGCTGCCCGGCACGACGGTGGTGGCGCCGCCCCTGCAGGCGGTGGCGCTGCCCGGTCAGGCGGTGGCGGCCGACGCTGCCCCTCTGCCGCCGTACACCTTCGACAGCGCGGCGCAGCGGGTCCAGGGGGCCGCTTCGAGCTCCGACGCCGTGCCGCTGAAGACCGGGCAGACCTACCGCGACACGCTCGAGAAGGACGGCAAGGTCTACTACCGGGTCGACCTCGACGACAAGCGGAACGCGTACGTCTCCGTGATCGCCGTCCCCAAGAACGGCGGCAAGGTCGAGTACGGCGACGGCGTCAAGATCAGCATGCAGGACGGCTCCGGCACCGAATGCGGCTACCAGCAGGTGAACTTCTCCTCGGCCGAGTACACCCGGCCGCTCGCCGCGTACGCCCGCCGGATCGTCGGCGCCGGCAGTTCCAGCTGCCAGCGCGCGGGCGCCTACTACGTGCTCGTCGAGCGGGAGTCGAAGGCGACCTCCAGCCAGGACGACTGGGACCTGGAGATCCGGTACGCGTCCGAGCCCGGCCTGAAGAAGGCCGGGCCGACCGAGCTGCCCGAGGTCTGGGCCTCCGGCACGCCCGCGCCGCCCACGGGCGAGCCCGCGAAGCGGCAGGGCGGCTCCGGGATCCACGACGCCACCTCGCTGACGCAGGGCGAGTGGCGGTCCGACATCCGGCCGGGACAGACGCTCTTCTACCGGGTGCCGGTCGACTGGGGGCAGCAGCTCTTCGCCAGCGCCGAACTCGGCAGCAGCGCCAGTGGTGACGAGTACGTCGGCAACGCCCTGGTCCTCTCCCTGGAGAACCCGGCGCTCGGACACGTCGACGAGAAGACCGCCAGCTACGACGGGAAGCCCTCGACCCTGGAGCTGGACGCGCTGCGGCCGGTGGCCCACGAGAACCGCACCTCCTACCAGGACGCCACCAGCGGCATGCGGTTCGCCGGCTGGTACTACCTGGCGGCCACGCTCAGCCCGGAGATCGCCGCGGAGTACGGGGACAAGGCGGTGCCGCTGACCCTGCGGGTCTCCGTGCGGGGCAGCGCCAAGCCGGGACCCGGCTACGACGGGGACCCGGGGCCGTTCAAGGTGACCCCCGACGACAAGGAGGCCGCAGCGAACGGCGCCAGTGGTGCGCGGGCGGCGGAGCGGAACGGCTCCATGGAGGTCGTCGCGATGGCCGGGATCGGCAGCGGGACGGCGCTGCTGCTCGGCCTCGGCGCGTGGACGCTGGTGGCGCGGCGGCGGGCGGCGTAGCGCCCTCGCGGGCTGCCGGAGGACCGCCTGCGCCGGCTTCGCGGGTGCAGGGGCCTCGCGGGTGCAGGAGGCTTCGCCGGGCCTCAGGTCTGGCTGAGGGCCCAGAAGCCGACCGCGAAGCACGCCAGAGCGAGCAGGAGGACCGGGATCGTCACCTTCGGGGGCGGTCCCGGTCGGCGTGCCGGGGCGGGTGGGGTGTGCTGCCCGGGAACCTGAACGGGGTGAGCGGTGTATGGATAAGTGGGGGCTTGTCCGTACGGCACTCCCGCGGTGGGGGTCTGTGCGAAGGAGGGGGTCGGGTGAGTGACCGGCGGGGGCAGGTGGAAGCTGCCCGTCTCGGAGGGGCCGTGCTGGGCCTGGTACTGCGGCTCTGGGGGCTGCTGCCGGGGCGGCGCGGGCGCCGTGGGGGGCGTCGGCGGTACGGCGGCCGGGAACTGGCCCCAGGCGGCCTGGGAGGCCCCGGAGGCCACCGCGTCGGAGGGGCCGGTGGGGCCCTCGGGGCCGAAGCCCTGCGGCAGGGGGCCGAGCTGGTCGAAGATCTCGACCGGCTGCTCGTCGGGGCTCGGCCCGGGGAGCAGCTCGACGGCGGCGGTCAGCGCCTTGCGCGCGCCCGTGGCCGTCCGGAAGCGGGCCTGCGGATCGGGCTGGAGCAGCCCGGCGATGACCTGCCACAGGGGCTCCGGGATGCCCTCGGGGGCGCCCGGGGTGCCGTACGTGCGGAAGTGCTCGACGAGGGCCTGGGAGTCCGGCCTGCGGCCCTGGAGGAGGTAGAGCGCGACCAGGCCGACGGCGAAGAGGTCGGCGGTGAAGTCGGGCTCGGCGCCGAGGAGCTGCTCGGGCGCGAAATACCCGGGCGTGCCCACGACGTAGTTGGTCTCGGTCAGGCGCGGCTCACCCTTGCGCATGGAGATGCCGAAGTCGGAGAGCCGCAGGTGCGGCCGCCCGGTGCCGGTGACGTCCATGAGGATGTTCGCGGGCTTGATGTCCCGGTGCACGACCCCCTCGGCGTGCACCGTGGCCAGGCCCGAGAGCAGCTGGTCGAGCAGGACGCAGACGAACCGGGGCGGCAGCGGGCCGTAGTCGCCGATGACGTGGGCCAGGGAGCCGCCGGCGACCAGGTCCATGGTGAACAGGACCTTGTCGTCGTCGGCGGCCCAGCTGGCCGGGGCGAGGACGTGCGGGTGATCGATCCGCAGCGCCTGCTCGCGGACGAAGCGGAGCAGGGTGTGCGCGTCGCTCTGCAGCAGCACCTTGGCCGCCACATAGCGGCGGCGCCGGTGGTCCCAGGCACGCCACACCGCGCCCGCCCCGCCCCGCCCGATCGGATCGACCAGCTCGTACCGTCCGGCGAAGACCTCACCCATCGTGCTGCGTCCGCTCCCCGTTGGTTCGTCTCTCGGCGTTGCCGGCCGGCCGCCGACCGCGTCAGTTCTGGTGCGACTCGTAGTGCGCGACCGCGTCCGCGGTGCGTCCGGCGCCGTACACCCGGAGGAACTCTGCCAGTTCCGGGTGGGCGGGGGCGAGGGAGTCGGCCGCGTCGATGATGTCGCCCGCCGCAGCTACGGAGCGCAGCAGCGACTGGATCTCGCGGACAACCCGGCGGACGGTCGGAGCGCCGGAGCCGGTGCTGGTGTTAACCGTGCTGGTGAGGACGGAGCCGCCCTGCGACTTCTTGACCTCGTCCATGCGGTCGGTGGCCTCGGCGGCGCTGACACTGCCGTCGGCGACCTGCACGGCGAGCTCCTGGAGGGCTTGGACACGCTGGACGACGGCCGGGTTGCCGATCTTGGCGCGCTGGCCGCTCATCAGCTGGGACAGCATGGGCGCGGACAGTCCGAGCACGGCCGCGAGCCTGGCCTGATTGAGCCCGAGATCGTCGATCAGCCGACGGAAGAGCGCCCCCAGCGGCTCTCCGTACCAACTGCGCTGAAGCTCTCTGGCTCTAGCCGTGGCTTCCTGCTGCGCTGCGTCCATCACTTCTCCCCATCCCTGCGGTTCGCCACTGCGAACCTCGATCAGCATCTTACGGAGAGTGGTCGCCGACCGGGAGTCCCAATCCTTTTGCCGGACATGGGGGGTGACCCGGTACGCTGTCCTCGTTCCGGGGCCTTAGCTCAGTTGGTAGAGCGCTGTCTTTGCATGGCAGATGTCAGGGGTTCGACTCCCCTAGGCTCCACCGGTGAATGCCCTCTGAACTGTGGAAACGCGGTTCAGGGGGCATTTTTCGTGCCCTTCGGCGGGCCGGACCCGGGCTCGGTCGGGCCGGGTCGGTGCCGGGGCTTGACCTGAACCTTGGTTCAACTTCTAGCGTGCTGCCCAGTCGAGAAGTCGTCGGAACCGCCGACCTCATGGGGGAAACAGCCGTGCCCGAGAAGCGCCTGCGTATCGCCGTCGTCATCGCCAGTGTCCGGGAGGGGCGGTTCGGGCCGGTCGTCGCGCGCTGGTTCGTCGAGCAGCTGGGCGAGCACGCCGACCTGGAGGTGGACACGATCGACCTCGCCGAGGTGGGGCTGCCGATGGTCTTCCCGGCGTTCGGTGCCCAGCCGGCCGGGGACACCGCCGTGGCCGCCGAGGCGGTGCGCGGGCGGCTCGCGGCGGCCGACGCCTTCGTCGTCGTCACGCCCGAGTACAACCACAGCTTCCCGGCCTCGGTGAAGAACCTCATCGACTGGCACAACGTCGAGTGGCACGCCAAGCCCGTCGGCTTCGTCTCCTACGGCGGGATGGCCGGCGGTCTGCGCGCAGTCGAGCAGCTCCGCCCGGTCTTCGCCGAGGTCCACGCGGTCACCGTCCGGGACACCGTCAGCTTCCACAACGCCTGGTCGCAGTTCGACGCGGACGGCGCGCCGACCGACGCGGAGAGCTGCGGCAGCGCGGCCAAGCTGATGATCGACCGGCTGCGGTGGTGGGCGGTGGCGCTCGGCGAGGCGCGCGCTGTCAGCCCGTACACGGTCTGACGGCTCAGGGGCCGTCGGGATCGGCTCCGTCGGGATCGGTCCGGCCGGACTCCGCCCGGTCGGACCCGGCCCCGTCGGGGTTGGCCAGGAGGCAGCCGGTGAAGGACATGCAGCCGCAGCCGATGCACTCCTCGAGGCGGTCCCGCAGTTCCGTCAGGCGGCCCAGCCGGGCGTCGAGGTCCTCCCGCCAGCACCGGGAGATCCGCGCCCAGTCCTCCGCCGTGGGCGTCCGGCCCTCCGGGAGGAGGCCGAGGACGGCCCGCACCTCCGACAGCGGGATGCCCAGCTGCTGCGACATGCGGATGAAGGTGACCCGGCGCAGTACGTCCCGGGGGTAGCGGCGCTGGTTGCCCAGGGTGCGTTCGCTGGCGATGAGGCCGCGGCGCTCGTAGAAGCGGAGCGTGGAGGTCGGTACGCGGCTGCGTGCGGCGAGTTCGCCGATCGTGAGGTGGGCGGGCTTCGGCGGTGAGCCGGTCCGCACCGTGCCGGCCGTGGGGGTCACCGGGGCGTCCTGCCGGCCGCGTGGAACGTCCGCTCCACGTCCTGGGCCCAGTAGTAGGTCCGGCCGGCCCGCTTCTCGCGGCGCCACCGTTGTTCGCTGGCCAGCCGGTACACCGTGCCGGAGGGGACGCCCCGCAGATGCGCCACCTCGGCGGGGCTGAGCCACTCCGAGGCCCGCCGGGCGCCTCCCGGGTGGCCGACGGGCTCCGCGGGGCCCGCGGCCTCCGCGGGGCCCGTGCCCGTGCCTTCCGGACGGCTCTCGGCGCCGAGGCGGCGGCCGAGGCGGGTCCACTCCGCCGCGGGCCAGCGGTGTGCGGGGGTCGCGGTGCACACGATGTCCGACAGGGCGGCGCCGCCGCCGGTGTGGACCCGCGCCACCAGGCTTCCGGAGCAGTCGGGTTCGGCGCACGTGCCGATCTCGAGCCGGCGTACCGGCTCCGGTTCGACGATCCGGCGGGCGGCGTGGACCAGCCCGTTCAGCTCGCCGCTCGCGTCGGCCGCCGTGTCGTGCGCCGCCAGCCAGGTGACGTGCAGGCGGAGGAAGCCGGCGAGTGCCGTGACCGTGCGGGACGGGGGAGCGACCCGGCGCTCGTGCGCCACGAGGCCGCCCCACGAGCCGAGCACCGAGAGGATCGACGCCCGCACCTCGGCGGCGCGGATGTTGAGGCGGATGCCGGGCGCCGGGCCGCCGGTGCCGCGGCCGCCGGCCGTCATGGCGCCGCTACGGCTGTTCTCGAGCACCGCCTCGCAGGAGCCGTAGAGGCCGGGGAGCCGCTCCAGGTCGGCGGCCAGTCGCTGTGCGCAGATGTGGCACAGCCGGCTCCTTCCGAGGGCGGGGCGGGGCTCGCGGTCCGCGCACCCGGCTCCGCCGCAGAGTCGTACCGCCGCTTTCCGTTCCACGTGATGCGTGTCCATGGTCCGACGGTAGGCAGCCCGCTCGGGCCCCGACAATGCGCGCAGTTCTAAGCTTTCGCTAAGCCATGAGGGCTGTGCGGCACCGGTCCGATATCGTGGTGCGCTCCTTTGACAACGTGTTGTTCAGGGGAGCGGTATGTAATATTCCGATTGACATACTCTGAGTGATGCAGCTCACACCAGCCACCTTGATGGCTGATTGGGCACTCGCCTAGACTCCGATTGTGCTAGCGAACGGGGGCTTGTGTGGCGCATCCATTTCAAACCCGCACATGCGCGCTCTGTGCGGAAAAACGACGAAGTGTTTCCGTGCTCTCCCCTTTTCCTGTGGCATGGCGACGGGTCATGCCGTTTCCGGTGCATTCCAAGTACAGGGATCTGGACGAGAGTGGGCCTAGATGCTGATTTTGGTGGTGGCGGGAGACAGAGAATTCTCCGTCGAGGTGACCAGGGATCTGGAGAGCGGCGGCCACAGGGTGGAGAAGGCGGACGGGCTCGGCGCGGTGCTCGCCCGCTCGCAGGACGTCGACGCCGTCCTCTTCGATCTGAGCTTATCCGGAACCGAAGGCTTCGAGGTGTGTCGGGCGATACGTTCCGCATCCTCGGTGCCACTCATCGTCACCGATGTGCGTGACGACGAATTCGACCGCGTGCTCTGTTTCAAGCTCGGCGTCGACGACTACGTCGTCCGGCCGTGCACCACGCGGGAGTTGGTGGTCCGGCTCGAAGCGGTCGTCCGGCGGGTCGGTGACACCTGGCAGCCCTGGAAGGGCGTGGCCGCGCACAGCGAACAGGTCAGCGACCTGGGTGCGGTGCGGATCGGTCTGCGCAGCAGGGTCGTCGCGGTGTACGGGCGGGAAGTGGCGCTCACGCGCAAGGAGTTCGACATCCTGGCGCTTCTCGCGTCCGCCCCGGGACGGGTCTTCACCCGGGAGGACATCATGCGGGAGGTCTGGGGCCACGACGGCGCCGGCGACACCAGGACGCTCGGCGTGCACATGGTCGGGCTCCGGCGGAAGCTGGGCATCGCGTCGCTGGTCGAGACGGTCCGCGGCATCGGCTTCCGGTTGAACGTGTCGCGGCCGGCCCGTGTCGGCGCCGGTGCCGGGCAAGTGGCCGGACAGGTGGCCGGGCAGAGTGCCGAGCCGGGTCTGAGCCGGGTCTGATCCGGGTCTGAGCCGGGACCGAGTCCGGTCCGAACGGTCTGAGCCGCGTCCGGGCGGGCCCGGTCGGGCTTCGTACGCAGGTGGGCGAGGGTGGCGCCGTGTCGCGGCGGCACCCTCGCCCACCTGCGTTCCCGGACCGTCCGACGGAACCGTTCGGCGTCTGCTCGCCGGAACCTAGTGAAAACCTAGAAAAGAGCTGCTTGTTCTTTGCGCGGCCGCCGAAGAAGCTACTGCGTAATGTCCCGTGAATTGATTCCGGGAACGGGTCGACGGACAAGCGGAGGCGACAGATGGCTGCGATCACGACGGACGACAGGCAGCAGATCAAGAAGATCGTCTGTGACATCCTCGAGCTGGAGGAGGATGAAATCACGGAGACGAGTCTCTTTGTGGAGGAGCACGACGCCGACTCCATGCGGCTGATTGAAATACTCTCCTCACTCGAACTTAATCTGAAGGTCACTCTGGAGCAGGCCGACATGGCACGGATGGTGAATCTGGCCGGCGTGTACGAGGTCGTTTCGGAATCCAATCGATGACCGGCTCCGATAAAAGGCGCCCCCGGCTGGACCTCATCGGCTGGTCGGCGACCTCGCCGTTCGGCATCGGCCGGTCCGCCTTCGCCGAGGGGCTGCGCGAGGGCCGGGCCACCGCGACGGCCCTCGACCACGAGCAGTGGCAGGTTCCGGCCGGTCGCGCCTGCCTGGTCCCCGACTTCGAGGTCCGCGCGGTGCTCGGCAAGAAGGGCACCCGGATGATGAACCGGGTGACCGGACTGGCCGTCGGCACCGTCGGCGAGCTGCTCGCCGACATGGACCGGTCGGCGCTCACGCCCGAGACCACCGGCATGGTGCTGGGCACCACCGGCGGCAGCGTGCAGAGCACCCTGGACCTGACCCGCGGCTCCCTCTCCGGCGAGCGACCGTTTCACGTGGAACCAGGCCTCATCCCGTACAGCGTGATGAACGGGGCCGCCGGACAGGTCGCCATCTGGCACGAGCTGAAGGGCCCCAACGCCACCCTGGCCGCGGGGCGTTCCGCCGGAGTGCTCGCCCTGAGCTACGCGCGGCGGCTGCTGCTCACCGGCCGGGCCGGGGTCGTGCTCTGCGGCGCCGCCGAGGAGTACTCGACCGCCCGCGCGTGGCTGGCCCGGCACACCGCCGACCCCGCCGCCGGCGAGCCGCTCCTCGGTGAGGGCTGCGCGATGTTCGCGCTCGCCGCCGCCCCGGCGGACGCCCCGCCCGCGCCCGCGTCGCTCGTCGGCGTCAAGGCCATGACGTGCAGCGACGGGAACTGGGCCGCGGTCGTGCGGCGGTGTGTCGAGCAGGTGCTGCGCGACGCGGACGCCAAGCCGACCGACGTCTGGGCGGTCAGCCCGTCGGGCGCCGCAGGCCCCGGCGGCGACGCGGAGCAGGCCGTCGCGGAGGAGCTGGCCGCGGCCGGCGGCATCGAGGTGCCGGTCGCCCCTCTCGTCGGCGAGGGCCACGCGGCCTCCGCCGCGTTCCAGCTGGCCGCCGTACTGAGCCGTGCCGAGACCGACGAGCGGGCCACCGGCCGTCTGTCCCTCGTCACCACCACCGACGAGGCCGGCACCGTCGCCGCCGCACTGCTGCGGCACCACTGAGAAACCACCGGTCCCCCTGGGGGTGTCCCGCCGATCACGCCGGGCGCGGTCCCGAACCGATCGACAGGGACACCCCCAGGACGGTTTCCGGGTCGTCGCGGCAACGAAAGAGGTCTGCACGATGATCACCCTGGAAGCGATCGAGTCCCACTTCCCCGCACGCACGGTCTCGGTCGAGGACCGCGCGGCCGAACTCGGTCTGACCGCGGAGCAGACGCACATGTTCCGCCGCCACTTCGGAATCGACCGCATGCGGTACGAACCCTCCCTCGGCATCGTCGAGCAGCTGGTGCCGGCGGCCGAGCGGGCCCTCGCCGGCACCTCGCCGGCCGCCGTACGCCACCTGGTCTTCGCCCATGCCCTGCACGGCGCCGACCAGCTGTCGCCCGACACGCTCCGGGAGGTCGCCCGCCGCCTCGGCCTGGAGCACGCCAACGCGTTCGCGGTCACGCAGCAGAACTGCGCCGTGTCGATGTCCGCGCTCGACATCGCGGGCACGCTGCTCCAGGCCGAGGAGGACCCGTCCGCACGCGCCCTCGTCGTCGTCGGCGACAAGCCGCTGACCCAGGAGGCGCAGCTCATCATGAACACCTGCGTCGTGGCTGACGGCACCGCCGCCGCGCTCGTCGCGAACGACGGGCCCGGTGTCCCCGTCCGCTCCTTCGCGACCCGCACCCTCGGGCAGTTCTCCGACGGAGTCCTCTCCACCCCCGAGACCTTCCGGGCCGCCGCCGAGGCGCGGCCCCGGGTGCTCGCGGAGGTGATGGAGGAGGCCGTACGGAGCGCCGGCTGCACGCTCGACGACGTCCAGTGGTTCGTCCCGCCCAGCCCCAACCTGGTGTTCTGGCAGGACGCCGTGCCGGACGACGAGCTGCGGGCGCGCTTCTTCCTCGACAACATCCCGCGCTACAGCCACTGCCTGGCCGCCGATGTCCTCGCCAACTACGTGACCCTGCGCGAGGAGAAACGCCTCGAACCGGACCGGCCGGTCATGCTCGTCGCCATCGGCGTGGGGATGACCTTCTCCGCCATGGTCGTCGTCCCCGGGACCGAGCACGGGGCGGTGGCCCGATGAGCCTGCGCCTGCGCTCCGTCGTGGAGCACGTCGAGACGCCCGCCGCCGGAGCTGCCCCGCCGCAGCACACGGAACTCGTGGAACGACTGCTCGCCCGCGTACCGGAGGACCCGGACGCACCGGCACCCGACCTGATGGCCCTGGTCTACGCGGTGGCCGACCCCCAGGGCCACAAGACCACGGCCTCGCACCTCAACCACCGCACGGGTGGGGCCGCGCACGGCTTCGCCCTCACCGACCAGGGCGTCGGCGGTCCGTTCATCGCGCTGCGGGTGGCCGGCGCGTACGCCAGGACCGGCCGGGGCACCGCGCCCCTGGTGGCCGTCGTGGAGAGCGGGGGCACGGCCGGGGCGAGCGCCGCGTCCGGTGTCCTGCTCCGACTCGGCGGACCCGATGGACTTGATGGACCGGGTGGGCCCGATGGACCCGGGGGGCGCGGGGGGCTTGCCCTGGCCGACACGGTGGCGGTACCCGTCGACCGGCTCGCCGAGGCGTGGGCGGAGCTCGTACCCGCAAAGGGCCGGCTGCTGCTCGTCCTCGGGCCCGGCACCGACCCGGGGGCCGCCCCCGCCGAGCGCACCGACGTCCGTACGGCACCGGCGGACAGCTCGTGCACCGCCGTGTGGCGACTCCTCGCCCAGGAGGCGGAGTCCTGGCGGGGCCGGTACGCCACGGTCGCGCTGTGCGCCGTCGACACGGCCACCGGCACCGGCCACCTCGCAGTACTGCGTGACCTGGACGACGAAAGCGAACCGCCTGCGGGCAACACCGAGGAAGAGGAAGAGGAAGCTCGACATGGATGACGTGAGTGCGACGGGCGGGCAGCGGCCCGCGTACGACCGCGTGGTGGTGACCGGCCTCGGCGTGTTCTCCAGCATCGGCGTGGGCGTCGAGGAGTTCACCGAAGGACTGCGGTCCGGGCGGAACGGCGTCTCGCCGATCACCGCCTTCGACACCACTGGCTTCGACCACGCCAACGGCTGCGAGATACGGGACTTCGACCCCGCGCCGTGGCTGCGCCGGTGGAAGCAGGAGGAGCTGGGCCGTACCGCCCAGTTCTCCGTCGCGGCGGCGCGGATGGCGGTCGCCGACGCGGGTCTCACCGACGAGGAGCTGCGTGCCCGGCGTGTCCAGGTCGCCGTCGGCACCACGGACGGCGAGTCGCAGGACCTGGACCGGCTGGCCGCCGACTGGGTCGCCGCCGGGCCGGAGACCTGGGACCCGGAAACCGCCCGGCGCGTCGGAGCGGGCCGGCTCTCGGCCGCCGTGGCCTCCGAGTTCGGCCTGACCGACAGCGAGGCCGTCACCCTGGCCACCGCGTGCTCGGCCGGCAACTACGCGATCGGCATGGGGCTCGACGCCCTCCGGGTCGGCGACGCGGACATCGCCCTGTGCGGCGGTGCCGACGCCATGTGCCAGAAGTCGTTCTCGGCCTTCTACCGGCTCGGCACCATCGCCCCGGACTTCTGCCGGCCGTTCGACAAGGACCGGCAGGGCATCCTCACCGGCGAGGGCGCCGGTGTCCTCGTCCTGGAGCGCCTCGACTCGGCCCTCGCGCGCGGCGCGCGGATCCACGCCGAGGTGCTCGGATACGGGCTGACCTGCGACGCCCACCACCCGGTGCAGCCCAACCAGTCGAGCATCGCCCGCTGTATGCAGCTGGCGCTCGACGACGCGGGCGTGGCCCCGCAGGACGTCGACCTCATCTCCGCGCACGGCACCGGAACGCGGACGAACGACGTGACCGAGTCGCGGGCCATCCGGGACGTGTACGACAGCGCCCCGCCCCGCACCGTCTCGCTCAAGTCGATGCTCGGTCACACGATGGGCGCGGCGAGCGCGCTCGCGGCGGTGGCCTGCTCGGTGGCGCTCACCGAGGGGTTCATACCGCCGACGATCAACCACCGGGAGACGGATCCCGAGTGCGAGATCGACTGTGTGCCGAACGAGTCGGTCCCGGCGCGGCTGCGGGTGGTGCAGAACAACGGGCTCGCGTTCGCGGGCAACAACGCGATCGTCGTGCTCGGTCACTATCCGGCCGACTCGGACTCGGACTCGGACTTGGACGCGGACGCGGACGTGGACGCCGCCGCCGACGACGTCGCCCGTTCCTGATGGTGGAAAGCGAGGACAGGGTCATGCCAGAGGGCCGTCGGGTCGGGTTCGGGGTGCTCGCGCTCGTGCTCGGCATCACGCTCGCCGTCCTCGACCAGGTGATCGTCGGCACCGCGCTGCCCACCATGGTCGGCGAACTCGGAGGCCTCAGCCTCCTTCCGTGGGTCGTCACGGCCTACGGCCTCGCCACCGCGGTCACCACCCCGCTCTGGGGCAAGTTCGGCGACCTCTACGGCCGTCGCCGCACCTTCATGGCCGCCATCGGCATCTTCCTCGTCGGCTCGATGGCGGCCGGCCTCGCCCAGAACATGACGCAGCTCGTGGGCTTCCGCACCCTCCAGGGGCTCGGCGCCGGCGGTCTGTTCGTCGGAGCCTTCGGACTCGTCGGCGACCTCGTCCGCGATCCCGCCGGGCGGATCAAGGTGCAGTCCGTGATCGGCGCCGTCATCCCCGTCGCGCTCGTCGGGGGACCGCTGCTCGGCGGCGTGCTCACCGAACACGCCGACTGGCGCTGGGCGTTCTACCTCAACGTGCCCGTCGGCGCCGTCGCGCTCGCCGCCACCGCCCTCGGCGTCCCCGCCGTCGCGCGGGGCGCCAAGGCGCGCATCGACTACATCGGCGCCGCCCTGCTCACGGTCGCGGTCGTCGCCGTGACCCTGCTCGCCGGATGGGCCGGTACGCGGTACGCCTGGGGCTCCTGGCGGATCATCGGCCTGGCCGTCGTCGCGGCGGCGGCCCTGGCGGTCCTCGTCCGGGTCGAGCGCCACGCGGCCGAACCGATGTTGCCGCCCCGGCTGTTCCGCTCCCGGGACTTCAACCTGGCGCAGATCCTCGGTCTGCTGCTCGCCGCCGGCCAGCTCGCGGTCATGGTCCACCTCCCCCTCTACCTGCAGACCGTGCAGGGTGTGTCTCCCACGATCAGCGGCCTCCTGCTGCTGCCCTTCATGGGCGGCATGATCACCGCGCAGCTCCTCGCCGCCCGGCTCGTGCTGCGCAGCGGACGGATCCGCCTGCCGGCTCTCGCCGGCTCAGCCACGGCGACCGCCGGCCTCGCCCTGCTGACCCTCCTGGACACGGGCACCTCGGCGGGCCTCGCCGCCTCCGTCTGCGTGGTGGCCGGCTTCGGCATCGGCCTGGTGCTCCAGATCACCCTCGTCATCACCTTCGGCAGCACCGAGGAGCGCGACATCGGCGTCGCCAGCGGTCTGCTCAACCTCTTCCGGGCCGTCGGCGGTTCGCTGGGCGTCGCCCTGCTCGGCTCCGTCTACACCGCCGTGTCCGAGTCCACCCTGACGGAGCGGCTGGGAGCCGCGGAGGCCCGCGCGCTCGCCGCGTCCAGCCAGCATCTCGACCCCGAGGCGCTGCGGCAGCTGCCCGCGGCGTCCCTCGCGGCCTTCCGCGAGGCGGCGGTGGACGGACTGCACGGCCTGGTGATCGGGGCCTGCGCCCTGGCCGCGATCGGCTGCGCCGCGGCGTGGCTGCTGCGGGCCCGCGTGCCCGTACCCGGAGAGGGAACGGACCAGAAGGCGGGGGCCGATCCAACGATGGCGGAAAGCATTTAGCGCAAACTTAGCCGGTAGCGCATTGAACTTAACCGGCATTCCGAAGAATGATTTCACCAGGCTCCGGTGGTGTGTGTCCGCCGCGGCCCAGGCCTTTTTCAGGGAGTAGCCACATGGCTCAGGAAAACCGGAGGACCGCGCTCGTCAGCGGCGGATCGCGGGGTATCGGACGCGCCGTGGTGCTGCGACTGGCCCGCGACGGCCACCAGGTCGCCTTCTGTCACCAGACCCCGTCCGAGGCCGCACGGAGCCTGGAGAAGGAGGCCGCCGAGCTGGGCGCCACGGTCGTGGCGAGCCAGGTCGACGTCACCGACGCCGCGCAGGTCAAGGCCTGGGTGCAGCGGACCGAGGCGGAACTCGGGCCGATCGAGGTGGTCGTCAACTCGGCCGGCATCGTCCGCGACACGCCGCTCGTCATGATGGAGGACGGTGACTGGCGGGACGTCGTCGACGTCAATCTGACCGGCACCTTCCACGTCACCAGGGCGGCCGTCTTCGGCATGATGAAGCGGAAATCCGGCTGCGTCGTGAACCTCTCCTCCGTCGCGGGTCTGTACGGGAACGCGACCCAGACCAATTACTCCGCCACCAAGGCCGGAATCATCGGATTCACCAAGGCCCTCTCCAAAGAGGTCGGCCGGTACGGGATCCGCGCGAATGCTGTGGCCCCCGGATTCATCGACACCGACATGGTTTCCGGGCTTTCCGAGAACCACCGGGAGAAGGCGCGGAAAGGCATTTCCCTGAGCCGATTCGGCCGCGCGGAGGAGGTCGCCGACGCCGTCGCGTACCTCCTGACCGCGGAGTACGTCACCGGCACCGTCCTCACGGTCGACGGAGGACTCTCGATCTGAGCCGCGCGCCCCGGCCCGCGATTCCCCTAGGAGACCCCGATCATGCACAGCACACCCCGACCCTCGACGCAGCCGGACACGGTGAAGCGGCGCGTCGTCATCACCGGCATCGGCGTCCTCGCTCCCGGTGGCATCGGTGCCAAGAACTTCTGGAGCCTCCTCAGCGAGGGCCGTACCGCCACCCGCGGCATCACCTTCTTCGACCCCTCGCCGTTCCGCTCGCGGGTCGCCGCCGAGATCGACTTCGACCCCTCGGACCACGGTCTGCGGCCCCAGGAGATCCGCCGCATGGACCGCGCCGCGCAGTTCGCGGTGGTCGCGGCCCGGGAGGCGCTCGCCGACAGCGGCCTCGACATGGCCGAGGGCGACCCGTACCGCACCGGCGTCTGCCTCGGCAGCGCCGTCGGCGCCACCATGGGCCTCGACCAGGAGTACCGGGTCGTCAGCGACGACGGGCGCCTGGAGCTCGTCGACCACGAGTACGCGGTGCCCCACCTGTACAACCACCTGGTGCCCAGCTCGTTCGCCGTCGAGGTCGCCTGGGCCACCGGCGCCGAGGGCCCCGCCACCGTCGTCTCCACCGGCTGCACCTCCGGCCTCGACGCCGTCGGTCACGCCACCGAGCTGATCCGCGAGGGGAGCGCCGACGTGATGATCGCCGGCGCCACCGACGCGCCGATCTCGCCCATCACCATGGCCTGCTTCGACGCGATCAAGGCCACCACGCCCCGCCACGACGACCCGGCGCACGCCTCCCGCCCCTTCGACGGGACCCGCAACGGCTTCGTCCTCGGCGAGGGTTCGGCCGTCTTCGTCCTGGAGGAGCTGGAGTCGGCCCGCCGGCGGGGCGCCCACATCTACGCGGAGATAGCCGGGTTCGGCTCCCGCTGCAACGCCTTCCACATGACCGGACTGCGGCCGGACGGCCTGGAGATGGCGGAGGCCATCCGGATCGCCCTCGACGAGGCCCGCCTCGCCCCCGAGGCGATCGACTACGTCAACGCCCACGGCTCCGGCACCAAGCAGAACGACCGGCACGAGACGGCGGCGTTCAAGCTCAGCCTCGGCGAGCACGCCCGCCGCACGCCGGTCAGTTCCATCAAGTCGATGGTCGGGCACTCGCTCGGCGCGATCGGCTCCATCGAGATCGCGGCCTGCGCGCTGGCCATGGAGTACGGCGTCGTACCGCCGACGGCCAACCTGCACACCCCTGACCCCGAGTGCGATCTCGACTACGTCCCCCTGACCGCCCGGGAACGGCGACTCGACAGCGTGCTCAGCGTCGGCAGCGGCTTCGGCGGCTTCCAGAGCGCCATCGTGCTCAGCCGGCCGGAGAGGAGCCCGCGATGACCACCGCCGTCACGATGCCCGTCGAGACGACGACCGGCGCCCGCGCGACCGCCGTCGTGACGGGCCTCGGCATCGTCGCCCCCAACGGCCTCGGCACCGAGGCCTTCTGGGCCGCCACCCTCGAAGGACGCAGTGGCATCGGACCCGTCGAGCGGTTCGACCCCGTCTCCTACCCGGCCCGCCTCGCCGGCGAGGTCAGCGACTTCGACGCCACCGAGCACCTGCCCAGCCGGCTGCTTCCGCAGACGGACCACATGACCCGGATGGCGCTCGTCGCGGCCGACTGGGCCCTCGCCGACGCCCAGGTGGAACCGGGCGAGACGGACTCCTTCGGCATGGGCGTCGTCACGGCCAGCTCGGCCGGCGGCTTCGCCTTCGGCCAGAACGAGCTGAAGGCCCTGTGGAGCCAGGGCAGCAAGTACGTCAGCGCCTACCAGTCCTTCGCCTGGTTCTACGCCGTCAACACCGGCCAGATCTCCATCAGGCACGGCATGCGCGGCCCCAGCGGCGTCCTCGTCGCCGACCAGGCGGGCGGCCTCGACGTCCTCGCCCAGGCCCGCCGGCTGATCCGCAACGGAACGCCGCTCGTCGTCTCCGGCGGCGTCGACTCCTCGATCTGCCCGTGGGGCTGGGCCGCCCTGCTCACCAGCGGCCGGCTCAGCACCGACCCCGACCCGGCCACCGCCTACCGGCCGTTCCACCCGGACGCCGCCGGGCACGTCGTCGGCGAGGGCGGGGCGCTCCTCATCGTCGAGGACGCCGCGAGCGCGGCGGGCCGCGGCGCCCGCACCTACGGGCGGATCGCCGGTTACGGCACCACGTTCGACCCGCGGCCCGGCAGCGGCCGCGAGCCGGGGCTCCGCCGCGCGATCGACCTCGCCCTCGCCGACGCGGGCGTCACCGCGGCGGACGTCGACGTCGTCTTCGCGGACGCCGCCGCCGTTCCCGAACTCGACGAGACGGAGGCGGCCGCCCTCCGCGACCTCTTCGGCGTACGAGGGGTGCCCGTCACGGCGCCCAAGACCATGACCGGCCGGCTCAACTCCGGCGCGGGGCCGCTCGACGTGGCCACCGCCCTGCTCTCCCTCCGGGACCAGGTGATCCCGCCGACCGTGCACGTGGAGGCGGACCCCGGCCACGGCCTGGACCTCGTCACCGGGCGGCCCCGGGAGACGTCGCTGCGCACCGTGCTCGTCCTGGCGCGCGGCTACGGCGGCTTCAACTCCGCCCTCGTCGTCACTCGTGCGGACTGACGACGCGGTTCCCCTTCTCGCACGTGAGCCGGGCCCCGTACGGCTGCCGCTCCCCGTGCGGGAAGACGTGGAGCTGTGGCTGGTCAGGACCGGTGAGCCGCCCGCCGCGGCGGAGGTCGCCGTCCTGGACGCGGCGGAACGCCGGCGCGCCGCCTCGTTCCGCCGTCCGGCGCAGGCCGCGCTGTACGTCTCCGCGCACGCGGCCCTGCGGCACCTCCTCGGGGAGCGCCTCGGCGTCCTTCCCGCGGACGTGCCGCTGCGCCGCGAGGCGGGCGGGCGGCCGGTGGTGGCCGGGCAGGCCGCTGTGCACTTCTCCCTCTCGCACAGCGGTGACCTGGCCCTGGTGGGGCTCGCCGGGCGGCCGGTCGGCGTGGACGTCCAGCTCGTGCCCGGAGTGACGACGGCGGAACTGTGCGGTCGCCGTCTGCACCCGGCCGAGCGGGCGGAACTCGCCGCCCGGCCGCTCGCCGACCGGGCGGAGGGCTTCGCCCGGCTCTGGGCGCGCAAGGAGGCGTACCTCAAGGGCCTGGGCACCGGCCTCCGGCGGGCCCTGGACGCCGACTACCTGGGCGACGGCGGGCCCGGAAGGCCCGGCCGCCCCGCCGGCTGGACGGTCCTCGACGTGCCGTGCGCCCCCGGGCACGCCGCGGCGGTGGCTCTCGCCGACCTGCCGGGGGCGGCCGTTCCGGCTGCGGCGTGAGGGGGCCTTCCCCGTCACGCGCCCCGGACCGTGAGCCGACGGCTCGGGTCCGTCATCGACCTGCCCGGGCCTGTCATCGACCTGCCCGGGCCTGTCATCGACCGGCCCGGGTCCGTCATCGACCCGCGCATCCGTCGACCGAAGGAGCAGCTGATGAACGCCGGCACCCTCCCCCACCTGATCCGCGTCGAACGCGGCAGCCTCGACGAGGACGAGGCCGCCGCCCTCGTCGCCGTCCTCCTCACCCGTACCCAGGCGGGCCCCGCGGACCCGGACGGTTCGCGCGGCCCCGACGACGCCGGGGCCCGCTGGGCCCGGCTCGAACGGTCCCGCGGCTTCGGCGGGCCGCGGAGCTGGCAGCGGCAGCGACAGCGCTGAGCGTCGCGCACCACGCACCGGAGGCCGGTGGGGAGATCCCCCCGGCCGCCCCCGGTGCGAAGCAAGGCCCTCGGGCCTGTCTTTTGGATCAGGCCGGGCTCGCGGGGCCCGGCACGCGCGCTCGCCGCGTTGTCGTCGGTCCCCAACGCTCCGCGTTGACTCCCTCCTCCGCCTTGCGATCACACGCACCAGACCCCGCTCCCTGATCCGCCCTGATCCAAAAGACAGGCCCTAGCCCGTCCCAGCCAACACCCGCCGAAAGGGAGAGCCGTCGTGCGCAAGGTGCTCATCGCCAACCGTGGCGAAATCGCTGTTCGTGTCGCCCGTGCCTGCCGGGACGCCGGGATCGCGAGCGTCGCCGTCTACGCGGAGCCCGACCGGGACGCCCTGCACGTCCGGATGGCCGACGAGGCGTTCGCCCTGGGCGGTGACACCCCCGCCACCAGCTATCTCGACATGGCCAAGGTGCTGGGTGCCGCGCGGGAGTCGGGGGCGGACGCGGTCCACCCGGGCTACGGGTTCCTCTCCGAGAACGCCGAGTTCGCGCAGGCCGTGATCGACGCGGGTCTCACCTGGATCGGCCCGCCGCCGCAGGCGATCCGTGACCTGGGCGACAAGGTGGCGGCCCGTCACATCGCCCAGCGCGCGGGTGCCCCGCTCGTGGCCGGCACGCCGGATCCGGTCTCCGGCGCCGACGAGGTGGTCGCCTTCGCCGCGGAGCACGGTCTGCCGATCGCGATCAAGGCCGCGTTCGGCGGCGGCGGGCGCGGACTGAAGGTCGCCCGGACGATGGAGGAGATCCCCGAGCTGTACGACTCCGCCGTGCGCGAGGCCGTCGCCGCCTTCGGGCGTGGCGAGTGCTTCGTCGAGCGCTACCTCGACAAGCCCCGGCACGTCGAGACGCAGTGCCTGGCCGACACCCACGGCAACGTCGTCGTCGTCTCCACCCGCGACTGCTCCCTCCAGCGTCGCCACCAGAAGCTGGTGGAGGAGGCGCCGGCGCCGTTCCTGACGGACGTGCAGGTCAAGCACCTGTACGACGCCTCCAAGGCGATCCTGAAGGAGGCCGGGTACGTCGGCGCGGGCACCTGCGAGTTCCTCGTCGGCGCCGACGGAACGATCTCCTTCCTGGAGGTCAACACCCGTCTCCAGGTGGAGCATCCGGTCACCGAGGAGGTCACCGGCATCGACCTGGTCCGCGAGATGTTCCGCATCGCCGACGGCGAGGACCTGGGCGCCTCGCCGTACTTCCAGGACGGCGACCCGGTGGTACGCGGCCACTCCTTCGAGTTCCGCATCAACGGCGAGGACCCGGGCCGCGGCTTCCTGCCCGCGCCCGGCACCGTCACCGTCTTCACCCCGCCGACCGGCCCCGGCGTCCGCGTCGACGCCGGTGTCGAGGCCGGCTCGGTCATCGGCCCGGCGTGGGACTCGCTCCTCGCCAAGCTGATCGTCACCGGCGCCACCCGCGAGCAGGCCCTCCAGCGGGCCGCGCGCGCCCTGGCGGAGTTCGAGGTCGGGGGCATGGCGACGGCAGTGCCGTTCCACCGCGTGGTGGTCGCCGACCCGGCGTTCGCGCCGGAACTCGGCGGTGAAGCCGGCCCGTTCTCGGTCCACACCCGGTGGATCGAGACCGAGTTCGCGAACGACATCCCGCCCTTCGCGGTCCCCGCGGACGGCGAGGACGACGAGGAGCAGGGCCGCGAGACGGTCGTCGTCGAGGTCGGGGCCAAGCGCCTGGAGATCTCCCTGCCGTCCTCGCTCGGCATGGCGCTGGCCCGGACGGGCCTGGCCGCAGGGGCGAAGCCGAAGCGCCGTGCGGCGAAGAAGTCCGGTCCCGCCGCCTCCGGCGACACCCTCGCCTCACCGATGCAGGGCACGGTCGTGAAGGTGGCGGTCGAGGAGGGGCAGACGGTCGAGGAGGGCGATCTCATCGTCGTCCTGGAGGCCATGAAGATGGAACAGCCCCTCAACGCCCACAAGTCCGGCACCGTCACCGGGCTCTCGGCGCAGGTCGGCGGCGCGCTCACCTCCGGCGCGCCCGTGTGCGAGATCAAGAGCGCTCCGTGACCGCCGTGACCCACGTGGGGTCCGTGACTGCCGTGGCCGCTGTGGTCCCCCCTACGGCCTCCACGGCCCCCATGGCCGCCGTGACCCACAGGCCGGGCCCCGGGCCCCGGGCCGCCCGGCTGACGCGTGCGACGCCCGCCGCCCTCCGTCCGACCCCGAGAGGCCCCCACCGACCATGACGGCCACCCTGCCGAACCGGCTCCCCCGGACGGCCGCCCGCCGCACCGTCCTCGACGGGGCGGGCGTCCCGCTGTCCGCGCTGCTCGCGCTCCCCGAGGACGTCCCGCCCCGCGCCACCGTGGTGGCGCTGCACGGCGCCGGGATGAGCGGCGGCTACTTCGACGGCTCCGCGCACCCGGACGCCTCGCTCCTCGGACTCGGCGCGCGCCTCGGCTACGCCGTGCTCGCCGTCGACCGCCCCGGCTACGGCGACTCCGCACCCGTACTGCCCCGGGGCTGCGACCGCCAGGAGCAGTCCGCCCTGCTGCGCGCCGCCCTCGCGGAGTTCGCGGCGACCCACGAGACCGGGGCCGGGATGTTCCTGCTTGGGCATTCGTACGGCGGGATGCTCGCCCTCACGGCCGCCGCCGACGGCCTGCAGAGCGGTGGCACGGCCTCGGGCGCGCCGCTGCTCGGTGTGGACGTCTCCGGCTGTGGCCGGCGCCTGGCCGTCGACCCGGTCCCGCCCGAGGGTTCGCTGCGCAGGACCGCCCGGCACTGGGGCCCCTTGCGCTGCTATCCGCCGGACACCTTCCGTTCCAGCCAGACGCTGGTCGGGCCCGTTCCGGAGCGCGAGCGGGGCGACGCCGGCGCCTGGGCGGACCTGTTCCCCGGTGTGGCGGCGCGCGTCCGCGTACCGGTACGCCTGACGTTCGCCGCCCACGAGGCGTGGTGGCGGCAGGACGACGCCGAACTGGCCGAGCTGGCGGCGGCGTTCACGGCCGCCCCGCGCGTGCTCGTCGAGCGCCAGCCGCAGGCCGGCCACAACATCAGCCTCGGCTGGGCGGCCCGCGCCTACCACCTGCGGGCCCTGGCCTTCGCCGAGGACTGCCTGCGGCCCGCCGACCCTCCTTCGTCCATCCGGCGCGCAGGACCCGCCGACCCGCCTTCACCCACCCAGCGAACAGGAAGGGACATGCCATGACGGCAGCCGTTCCCCCCGACGCCGAGACCGGGGCCCGGCTCGACGAACTCCAGCGGCTCAAGACGCTGGCCGACGAGGGCCCCAACCCCGAGGCGACCGCACGCCAGCACGCCAAGGGGAAGCTGACCGCGCGCGAGCGGATCGAGCTGCTGCTCGACAAGGGCAGCTTCTGCGAGATCGAACCGCTGCGCCGGCACCGGGCGACCGGCTTCGGTCTGGAGTCCAACCGCCCCTACACGGACGGGGTGGTGACCGGCTGGGGCGAGGTCGACGGCCGTACGGTCTTCGTCTACGCGCACGACTTCCGGATCTTCGGCGGCGCGCTCGGTGAGGCGCACGCCGCCAAGATCCACAAGATCATGGACATGGCCATCGCGGCCGGGGCGCCGCTGGTGTCCCTGAACGACGGCGCGGGTGCCCGTATCCAGGAGGGCGTCTCCGCGCTCGCCGGATACGGCGGCATCTTCCAGCGGAACACCAAGGCGTCCGGCGTCATCCCGCAGATCAGCGTGATGCTCGGCCCGTGCGCCGGCGGCGCCGCCTACTCGCCGGCCCTGACCGACTTCGTGTTCATGGTCCGCGAGACGTCGCAGATGTTCATCACGGGACCGGACGTCGTCAAGGCGGTCACCGGCGAGGAGATCACCCAGAACGGCCTCGGCGGCGCCGACGTCCACGGCGGCGTCTCGGGCGTCGCCCACTTCGTCCACGACGACGAGGAGTCCTGCCTCGCCGACGTCCGCTACCTGCTGTCGCTGCTGCCGTCCAACAACCGCGACCTGCCGCCCGTCGTCCGGAGCGGCGACCCGGCGGACCGCGCGAACGACCGCCTGCTCTCCCTCGTACCCGCCGACGCCAACCGCTCGTACGACGTCCACGGCGTCATCGAGGAGCTCGCGGACGACGGCGAGTTCATGGAGGTGCACGCCGACTGGGCGCCGAACCTGGTCTGCGCGCTCGCCCGGCTCGACGGGCACGTCGTCGGCTTCGTCGCCAACCAGCCGGCGGCCTTCGCGGGCGTCCTCGACATCCGGGCGAGCGAGAAGGGCGCCCGCTTCGTCCAGTTCTGCGACGCCTTCAACATCCCCCTCGTCACCCTGGTGGACGTCCCCGGCTTCCTGCCCGGCGTCGACCAGGAACACGACGGCATCATCCGGCGCGGCGCCAAGCTGCTCTACGCCTACTGCAACGCGACCGTGCCGCGCATCTCCGTCGTGATGCGCAAGGCGTACGGCGGCGCCTACATCGTCATGGACTCGCGCTCCATCGGCGCCGACATCGCCCTCGCCTGGCCCCTCAACGAGATCGCCGTCATGGGTGCGGAGGGCGCCGCCAACGTCGTCTTCCGGCGCGAGATCGCCGCCGCCGACGACCCCGACGCGGTCCGCGCGCAGAAGATCGACGAGTACCGCCGGGAGCTGGTCCACCCGTACTACGCGGCGGAACGCGGCCTCGTCGACGACGTCGTCGACCCGCGCGAGACCCGGGCCGTGCTCTGCAGGGCGGTCACCATGCTCGCCGCGAAGCACGCGGAACTTCCCCATCGCAAGCACGGCAACCCGCCGCAGTGATCCACCGGATCACCAGATCCGCCGGATCCGTGGCACGCCAGCAAGTCCCCTTGAAGGAGAGGTACATGGATGCTTCCGTGATCGTCGCAGGCGCCGGGCCGACCGGTCTCGCGCTCGCCGCGGAACTGCGGCTCGCCGGCGTCGACGTCATCGTCGTCGAGCGCCTCGCCGAGCCCACGGGCGAGTCCCGTGGCCTGGGCTTCACCATCCGCACCATGGAGGTCTTCGACCAGCGCGGCCTGCTGCCCCGCTTCGGCGACATGGTGACGAGCAACGCCGGCCACTTCGGCGGCCTCCCGATGGACTTCGGCATCCTCGGCAGCAACCACCGGGCCGCGAAGTCCGTCCCGCAGCACGTCACCGAGGCGGTCCTGGAGGAATGGGCCAGGGAAATCGGCGTCGACCTGCGGCGCGGCACCGAACTGCTCGCGCTGCGCGACACCGGCGACGGCGTCGAGATCGACGTACGCGATCCGGCGGGCGAGCGGCAGACGCTCACCGCGCGCTGGCTGGTCGGCTGCGACGGCGGCCGCAGCCTCGTCCGCAAGGCCATCGGATCCGAGTTCCCCGGCACCGCCGCCACCCTGGAGATGTACCTCGCCGACATCCGCGGCGTGGACCTGGAACCCCAGCTGATCGGCAAGACGTACCCAGGCGGCATGGTCATGGTCGGCCCGCTCGGCGACGGCGTGAACCGCATCATCGTCTGCGAGCGCGGCACCCCGCCCCAGCGGCGCGACGCCCCGCCGCCGTACGCGCAGGTCGCCGCCGCCTGGGAGCGCCTCACCGGCATCGACATCTCGCACGCCGAGCCCGTCTGGGTCAGCGCCTTCGGCGACGCCACCCGGCTGGTCACCGAGTACCGCCGCGGCCGGGTCCTGCTCGCGGGCGACGCCGCGCACATCCACCTGCCGGCCGGCGGCCAGGGCATGAACACCGGCATCCAGGACGCCGTGAACCTCGGCTGGAAACTCGCCGCCGTGGTCCGCGGCACCGCCCCCGAGGCGCTGCTCGACACGTACCACGACGAGCGCCACCCGGTCGGGCAGCGGCTGATGATGAACACCCGGGCGCAGGGCCTGCTGTTCCTCGGCGGCCCCGAGATCCAGCCGCTGCGCGACGTGATCGGCGAGCTCCTCACGCACGAGGAGGTCGCCCGGCACCTCTCCGGCATGGTGAGCGGCCTGGAGATCCGTTACGACGTCGGGACCGGCACCAACCCGCTCCTCGGCCTGCGCATGCCGCACCTGGAGCTGGTGTCGGACACCGCCAAGACCAGCAGCACCGCGCTGCTGCACGCCGGCCGCGGCATCCTCCTCGACCTGGAGGACAACGCCGAGCTGCGGCGCCGCGCCGACGGCTGGACCGATCGGGTCGACCTGGTCACCGCCGCGCCGCACGGCGTCGACCCGGACGGCCCGCTCGCCGGCGTCTCGGCCGTCCTGGTGCGGCCCGACGGGCACGTGGCCTGGGTCGCGCCCGGCAGCCACCACGACCTTCCCATGGCTCTCGGCCGGTGGTTCGGACCGTCCCGGCACGAGTCGGACCGATAGGAGACGGACATGCACAGCACCCTCATCGTGGCCCGGATGGAGCCCGGCTCGGCCGTGGACGTGGCCAAGCTCTTCGGCGCCTTCGACGAGACGGAGATGCCGCACCGCATGGGCACGCTCCGCCGCCAGCTCTTCTCCTACCGGGGCCTCTACTTCCACCTCCAGGACTTCGCGGGCGAGGACGGCGGAGAGCGGATCGAGCAGGCCAAGACGGACCCGCGCTTCGTCGGCATCAGCGAGGACCTCAAGCCGTTCATCACCGCCTACGACCCGGCCACCTGGCGGTCCCCCGCCGACGCCATGGCCCAGCGCTTCTACGACTGGAACGCCCGCCCCTGAGCACCGCCCCAGGCCGCACACGAAAGGAACACCCCGTGTCCTCCACTGAGTTCACCCTCGACAACCTCGTCCACATCCTGCGCGAGGGCGCCGGCGCCGACGAGTCCGCCGACCTCGGCGGCGACATCCGCGACACCGACTTCGAGAGCCTCGGCTACGAGTCGCTGGCCCTGCTCGAGACGATCGGCCGCATCGAGCGCGAGTACGGCATCACCCTCGACGACGACATCCTGGCCAGCGCCGGGACGCCCGGGCAGCTCATCGACGCCGTCGGCGCGCAGCTGGCCCACGGCCGGACCGACTGACGGGCGTCCGGCGCTTCGCTGCCCCCGCACGAAGACACGACCGTCGGCCCTGCCGCCCCGCCGTCCCGCGGCGGCGTGCCCTGCCGTACCCGTACCGGCTCACGCCTGCGTACCGGCTCACGCCCACGTACACGTTCACGTCCACAGGAGTAGTCCCCCATGACCCAGCAGAACCCGAGAACCGCCCTCGTCACCGGTGCGACCAGCGGCATCGGCCTCGCCGTGACCCGGCTGCTCGCCGCGAACGGGCACCGCGTCTTCCTCTGCGCCCGTGACGAGGAGCGGGTCGCGCAGACCGTCAAGGAGCTGCGCGAGGAGGGCCTGGACGTCGACGGCGCCGCCTGCGACGTCCGCTCCGTCGAGGACGTCCGGCGCTTCGTGCGGCTCGCCGTGGAGCGCTTCGGCACCGTGGACGTCCTCGTCAACAACGCGGGACGCAGCGGCGGCGGGCCGACCGCCGGCATCGACGACGAGCTGTGGCTCGACGTCATCGACACCAACCTCAACAGCGTCTTCCGGATGACCCGCGAGGTGCTGAACGCCGGCGGCATGTCCGCCAAGTCCCGTGGCCGGATCATCAACATCGCCTCCACCGCGGGCAAGCAGGGTGTCGTCCTCGGCGCCCCCTACTCCGCCTCCAAGCACGGAGTCGTCGGCTTCACCAAGGCCCTCGGCAACGAGCTCGCGCCGACCGGCATCACCGTGAACGCCGTCTGCCCCGGCTACGTGGAGACGCCCATGGCGCAGCGGGTCCGGCAGGGCTACGCCGCCGCGTACGACGCCACCGAGGACCAGATCCTGGAGAAGTTCCAGGCCAAGATCCCGCTCGGCCGCTACTCCACCCCGGAGGAGGTCGCGGGTCTCGTCGGCTACCTCGCCTCCGACACCGCCGCCTCCATCACCTCGCAGGCGCTCAACGTCTGCGGCGGCCTCGGCAACTTCTGATCACCCCACCCCACCCCATTCCATTCCATCCCATCCGGATCAAGGAGGCATGGCATCGATGACCGTGCGCGAAGTGGAACACGAGATCACCGTCGCGGCCCCGGTCGAGCGGGTCTACCAGCTGATCGCGGAGGTCGAGAACTGGCCGCTGATCTTCCCGCCGACCATCTACGTCGACCACGTGGAGCGCGGTGAGCGCGAGGAGCGCATCCGCATCTGGGCCACCGCCAACGACGACGTCAAGAACTGGACCTCGCGCCGCACCCTCGACGCCGAGGCCCGGCGGATCACCTTCCGCCAGGAGGTGCCCGCCGAGCCGGTCGCCGCGATGGGCGGTGCCTGGGTCATCGAACCGGCCGGGGCGGACGCCTGCCGGGTCCGGCTGCTGCACGACTACCGGGCGATCGACGACGACCCGGCCAAGCTCGCCTGGATCGACGAGGCCGTCGACCGCAACAGCCGCTCGGAGCTGGCCGCCCTGAAGGCCAACGTCGAACGCGTCGCCGCCGAGGACGAGCTGCGCTTCTCCTTCGCCGACGCGGTCACCGTGCAGGGCGCCGCCAAGGACGTCTACGACTTCCTGAACGAGGCGGACCTGTGGAAGGAGCGCCTGCCGCACGTCGCGAAGGTCGTCCTCACCGAGACGTCCCCCGGGCTCCAGACGCTGCGGATGGACACCCTCACCAAGAACGGCGACTCGCACACCACCGAGTCCGTCCGGGTCTGCTTCCCGCACAGCCGCATCGCGTACAAGCAGACGACGCTGCCCGCCCTGATGAACCTGCACACCGGTCTCTGGACGGTCGAGGAGGACGGCGAGGGCACGACCACCGTCACCTCCCACCACACCGTCGTCGTCAACACCGAGAACATCACCCGCATCCTCGGTGCCGACGCCGGGGTGCCCGAGGCGCGCGCCTTCCTGCGCGAGGCCCTCGGCGGCAACAGCCGGGCGACCCTCGGGTACGCCAAGGAGTACGCGGAAGCGCGGCGCTGACCCGTGGCCGCGACGGGAGGCACTTCCGGGACCGAGGCGCGCGTCACCGATGTGCGTGACACCGACGTGCTCGTCGTCGGTGCGGGCCCTGCCGGCCTGATGCTCGCCGGTGAACTGCGCCTCGGCGGGGCCCGGGTCACGGTCCTGGAGCGGCTGACCGCCGCCACCGACGAGTCCCGGGCCTCGGTGCTGCACGCGCGGACCATGGAACTCCTCGACGAGCGGGGGCTCCTCGGCCGCCTGGGGCCGCCGCCGAACGTCGGCCCCGGCCACTTCGGCGGCCTCCGCCTCGACCTCGCCGAAGCCGGCGACAGCCCGTACGCCGGACTGTGGAAGGCGCCGCAGACCCTCGTCGAGAAGGTGCTGGGGGAGTGGGCCGCCGGGCTCGGCGCGACCGTGCTCCGCGGCCACACCGTGACCGGCGTGGACGACGGTCCCGACGGGGTACGCGTCGGGGCGCGCGGCCCGGACGGCGCCGCGCGCGTGTTCCGCGCCGGATACGCGGTGGGCTGCGACGGCATGCGGAGCACCGTCCGTGACCTGGCCGGTTTCGCCTTCCCCGGCGAGGACGCCGGCCGCGAACTGATCCGCGTCGATCTGACGGGCGTCGACATCGGGGACCGCCGCTTCGAACGGCACCCGCACGGGGTGGCGAACGCCCGCCGCGGCCCGGACGGCGTCACCCGGCTCATGCTGCACGCCCACGGCTCCGACCCCGGGGCCCGCGTCCGGCCGCCGGACTTCGCCGAGGTGTGCGCCCTGTGGGCCCGCATCACCGGGGAGGACATCTCCGGCGGGCGGGCCCTGTGGATCGACGCCTTCGACGACGCCTGCCGGCAGGTCACCCGCTACCGGGAGGGCCGGGTGCTGCTCGCCGGGGACGCCGCGCACGTCCAGCTGCCCGTCGGCGGACAGGCGCTCAACCTGGCCCTCCAGGAGGCCGTCGCCCTCGGCGGCCGGCTCGCGGCCGTCGCGGCCGGGCGCACCCGGGAGTCCCCTGCCGAGGCGTACGACGCCCTCGACCCGTACGACGTCCTCGACGCGTACGACGCCGAGTGCCGACCGGCGGCCGCCCGCGTGCTCGGCAACATCCGCGCCCAGGCGCTGCTCCTGTTCGGTCCCTCAGGACTCGACCCGCTGCGGCAGCTCGTCGGCGAACTCCTCGAACTGCCCGCGGCCCGGCGGCACCTGGCCGCCATGATCAGCGGCCTCGACCGGCCCCGGCAGAGCGGCACCGGCACCGGGATCGGCACAGGCGCCGCCGCCGACCCCGCACGTACCACCGACCACACGAAGCGACGCAGGAGGAGCATCACCATGGGCAAGCTCAGCGGGAAGGCCGCGCTCGTCACCGGGTCCAGCCGCGGCATCGGCCGCGCGACCGCCATCCGCCTGGCCCGTGAGGGGGCCCTGGTCGCCGTCCACTGCTCGCAGCACCGGGAAGCCGCCGACGAGACCGTCGCCACCATCGAGAAGGAGGGCGGCCGCGCCTTCGCCGTCCAGGCCGAGCTCGGCGTCGCGGGCGACGTGCACGCCCTCTTCCTCGGCCTGGAGCAGGGCCTGAAGGAGCGCACCGGCTCCACCACCCTCGACATCCTGGTCAACAACGCCGGCGTGATGGGCGGCGTCGCCCCCGAGGACCTCACGCCCGCCGCGTTCGACCGGCTCATCGCCGTCAACGCCAAGGCGCCGTACTTCATCGTGCAGCGCGCCCTGAGCCTCATCCCCGACGGCGGACGGATCATCAACATCTCCTCCGGCCTGACCCGCGTCGCCAACCCGCAGGAGATCGCCTACGCGATGACGAAGGGCGCGGTCGACCAGCTCACCCTGCACTTCGCCAAGCACCTGGGGCCGCGCCGGATCACCGTCAACAGCGTCGGTCCCGGCATCACCGACAACGGATCGGCGATCTTCGACAACCCGGAGGCCGTCGAGCAGATGTCCTCGTACTCCGTCTTCGGCCGGGTCGGCGAGGCCTCCGACGTCGGCGACGTCGTCGCCTTCCTCGCCGGCCCCGACGGGCGCTGGATCACCGGCTCCTACCTGGACGCGAGCGGCGGCACGCTGCTCGGTTGAAACGCCCATCAGGCCGAGGCGTGTCCGCCCCGGCCCCGACCCCAGCCCGAGGAGGGTGACCCCCGGATGCCGACGACCGTCCGTCCCGCCGAGGCCCCGCCCGCGGCCGCGTCCCCCCGGTGGCGGCTGCGCGAACGGGCCCTGCTGCTCGTCCTCGCGGGCAACATGCTCATCGACGCGCTCGAGGTCTCCGTCGTCCTCGTCGCCCTGCCGGCCGTCCGCGCCGACCTCGGACTGCCGCTGTGGCAGGCGCAGGGGGTGATGAGCGGCTTCGCCCTCGGCTTCGCCGCGCTGCTGCTGCTCGGCCCGCGCATCACCGCGCGGTGGGGCCGGCGCCGTGTCTACCTGCTCTCGCTGCCGGTGTTCACCGCCGCCTCGGTGGCGGGCGGCCTCGCCGAGGACGGCGCCGTCCTGATCGCCGCCCGGGTGGTCACCGGGGCGTGTGCGGCGCTCACCGCGCCCACCGGCCTCGCCATCATCAGCACCGCCTTCCCCGAAGGGGCGGAGCGGCGCAGGGCCGTCTCCGTCTACTCCCTGTTCGGGGCGGCCGGGTTCACCCTCGGGTTGCTCTCGGCCGGCGCCCTCACCGGCCTGAGCTGGCGGTGGGACGTCGTCCTGCCGGGGCCCGTCGCCCTGGTCCTGCTCCTGTTCGGCCTGCGGCTGCTCCCGGCGGACGACGCGTCCGTACGGAACGGGCCCCGGCCGACGGCAGCCCTGCTGCGGCACGGCCCGCTGCTCCGCTCTGCGGTCGGCGCCGCCCTCCTCAACGGCACCTATCTCGGCCTGCTCGTCCTCCTCACCCTCCACTTCCAGGCCCGGTTCGGCTGGGACGCCTGGCGGACGGCCCTGGCCTTCCTGCCCGCCTGCCTGCCGCTCGTCCTCTCGCTGCCCTTCGCCGGGCGGCTCGTCGAACGGCTCGGGGCCGCCCGGCTCGTCGCGGCGGGCGCCGCGGCGGCGCTGCTCGGTCAGGCGCTCCACCTGCGGCCGGGCGCCCTGGACGACTACGCGTCCGGAGTCCTGCCCGGCCTGCTGCTCGTCGGCGCCGCGTTCGTGCTCTCCTTCGCCGCGCTGAACCTGCAGGCCCTGGCCTCGGTTCCGGCGCCGCAGCGCCCGGCGGCCGTGCCGCTGTACCAGGCGGGCGTGCAGCTCGGCGTGGTCCTCGTCCTGCCGGCGGTCGCCGTCCTCTCCGCCGTCGGCGACGGACTGCGCGCGCCGCTCGCGCTGCTCACGGCGCTCGCCGCCGCCGGGTTCTTCACGGCCCTCACCGGACTGCGCGGCGACCGGGAGGACCGGCCGCCCGTCCCTACGAAACCCTCAGGCCCCTCAGGAGAAACAGCGTGAAGATCCTCTTCGTGGCCGCGGGCAGCCCCGCCACGGTGTTCGCCCTGACACCGCTGGCCACCGCCGCGCGCAACGCCGGCCACCAGGTGATCATGGCCGCCAACGACGACATGATGCCCGTCGTCGCGTCCATGGCCCTGCCCGGAGTCCCGACCACCGACCTGCCCATCCGCCACTTCATCACCACCGACCGCCACGGGAAGCCGCTCGACATCCCCGCCGACCCGCTGGAGCAGGCGCACTTCACCGGCGCCTGGTTCGCCCGGATGGCCCTCGCCGGCCTGGACCGGCTCACGGCGCTCGCCGAGCAGTGGCGGCCCGACGTGGTCGTCGGCGGCACCCTCAGCTACGTCGCGCCGCTGCTCGCGGCCCGGCTCGGCGTCCCGCACGTCCGGCAGACCTGGGACGGCGTCGACTCGGACGAGATCCACCGCGGCGCCGAGGCCGAACTCGTCTCGGACCTGCCGGACTTCGGACTCGACGGGCTGTCCACGCCCGACCTCCTCATCGACATCTGCCCGCCCAGCCTCCGCCCCGCCGACGCCGCGCCCGCCCTGCCGATGCGGCACGTCTCCGTCACCCGGCAGTCCGGCCGCCTCGAACCCTGGATGTACACGCGCGGCGACCGCCCCAGGATCCTGGTCACCTCCGGCAGCCGCGTCGCCAAGGACAGCTACGACCACAACTTCGAGTTCCTCCGCACCCTCGCCGGCGACCTGGCCGGCTGGGACGCCGAGCTGGTCGTCGCCGCCCCCGAGGCCGTCGCCGAGGCGCTGCGCCCCGAGCTGCCCGGCGTACGCCTCGGCTGGCTGCCGCTGGACGTCGTCGCACCCACCTGCGACCTGTTCGTGCACCACGCCGGCGGGGTCTCCACCCTCACCGGACTCACCGCGGGCGTGCCCCAGCTGCTCATCCCCAAGGGCGCCGTGCTGTGCACCCCGGCGCAGCGCGTCGCCGACCAGGGCGCGGCCGTCACCCTGCTGCCCGGCGAGGACACCCCCGCCGCGGTCACCGAGGCGTGTCACAACCTTCTCGAGCAGCCCTCCTACCGCACGCGGGCGGGCGAACTCGCCGCGGAGGTGGCCGGGATGCCGTCCCCCGCGGACCTCGTTCCCGCACTCGAACGACTCCTGCGCGACTGACGCCGGAAGCGAAAGGACCACCCCTATGAAGGCCCTGGTGCTCTCAGGCGGGTCAGGCACGCGCCTGCGCCCCTTCACCTACTCGATGCCCAAACAGCTGATCCCGGTCGCCAACACCCCGGTGCTCGTCCACGTCCTGCGCAACATCACCGACCTGGGCGTCACCGAGATCGGCGTGGTCGTCGGCGACCGTGCCGCCGAGATCGAGGCGGTCGTCGGCGACGGCTCCCGGTTCGGCGCGCGCGTCACCTACCTGCGGCAGGACGCGCCGCGCGGCCTCGCCCACACCGTCGCCATCGCCCGTGACTTCCTCGGCGACGACGACTTCGCGATGTACCTCGGCGACATCATGCTCCCCGACGGCATCGCCGACGCGGCCGCCGAGTTCACCGCCCGGCGGCCCGCCGCGCAGGTCCTCGTGCACAAGGTCGCCGACCCCCGCGCGTTCGGCGTCGTCGAGCTCGGCCCCGACGGCGAGGTCCTCGGCCTGGTCGAGAAGCCGCAGGAGCCGCGGAGCGACCTCGCCCTGTGCGGGGTGTACTTCTTCACCTCAGCCGTGCACGAGGCGGTCGCCGCGATCGAGCCGGGCCCGCGCGGCGAACTGGAGATCACCGACGCCGTGCAGTGGCTGGTGAGCGCGGGCGCCCCCGTCCGCGCCCACCACTACTCCGGCTACTGGAAGGACACCGGCCGGGTCGAGGACGTCCTGGACTGCAACCGCTACCTGCTCGACGCCGTCCGCGGCTCGGTCGCGGGTCACGTCGACGAGGGCAGCGAACTCATCGGCCCGGTCGTCGTCGAGGAGGGCGCGCGGATCGTGCGCTCCCGCGTCACGGGGCCGGTGGTCGTGGGCGCCGGCTCCGTCGTCCGGGACAGCCACCTCGGCCCGTACACCTCGGTCGGCCGCGACTGCGTGGTCGTGGGCAGCCGCCTGGAGGACTCCATCGCCCTCGACGGGGCCTCCGTCACCGGCATCCGCAGCCTGCGGCACTCCGTCATCGGCCGGTCCGCCTCGGTCGGCCCGACCGGCGGCGGCGCGGACCACGTACGGCTCGTCGTCGGCGACCACACGCGCGTGGAGGTGGCCTCGTGAGGATCCTCGTCACCGGCGGCGCCGGTTTCATCGGCTCCCACTTCGTCCGCGGGCTGCTCGCGAACCACTACCCGCGCTGGGCGGACGCGCACGTCACGGTCCTGGACAAGCTGACGTACGCCGGCAACCGCGACAACCTGCCCGCGTCCCACCCCCGCCTGGAGTTCGTCCGCGGCGACGTCTGCGACCACGCGCTGCTGCGCGAACTGCTGCCGGGACACGACGCCGTCGTGCACTTCGCCGCCGAGTCGCACGTCGACCGGTCCCTCCAGGGCGCCACGGACTTCTTCCGCACCAACGTCCTCGGTACGCAGACCCTCTTCGACGCGGCCGTCGCCGCGGGCACGCCCCGCGTCGTCCACGTCTCCACCGACGAGGTGTACGGCTCGCTGGCCGAGGGCTCCTGGACGGAGGACATGCCGCTGCTGCCCAACTCGCCGTACGCGGCCTCCAAGGCGTCCTCGGACCTGGTCGCCCGCGCCTACTGGCGCAGCCACGGCCTGAACGTGTCGGTCACCCGCTGCTCCAACAACTACGGGCCGTACCAGCACCCCGAGAAGCTGATCCCGCTGTTCGTCACGAACCTGCTCGAGGGCAGTCCGGTCCCGCTGTACGGCGACGGGCGCAACGTCCGCGAGTGGCTGCACGTCGACGACCACTGCCGGGGCATCGCGCTCGTCCTCGACGGCGGCCGCGCGGGCGAGGTGTACAACATCGGCGGCGGCAACGAGCACACCAACCTGGAGATCACCCACCAGCTGCTCGAACTGCTCGGCGCGGGGCCCGAGACGATCCGGCGGGTCGCCGACCGGCAGGGCCACGACCTGCGCTACTCGGTCGACGAGACGAAGATCCGCGAGGAGCTGGGCTACGCGCCGGCGATCGACTTCGCGCGGGGCCTCGCCGACACCGTCGACTGGTACCGGGACCACCCGGACTGGTGGAAGCCCGCCAAGCACCGGACGGAACACGGCACGGCCTGACGCCCGCCGCGGGCACGGCCTGACCCCCGCTGCCCCGGCCTCCGTACGGGGGCTCCCGCCTCCGACCCTCCCGCACAGGAACAGGAGCCAGCGCAATGCACATCCTGGGGAACGGCTTCCTCGCCCGGAGCCTGCAGCCGTTAGCCGACCGCCATCCCGACACCGTCGTCCTCGCCGCGGGCGTCTCCTGGGCGAGCTGCGTCTCCGAGGAGGAGTTCGCCCGGGAACGCGCGATGCTCGCCGACACCGCCCGCCGCTGCGCCGACACCGGCCGGCGCCTCCTCTTCTTCTCCACCTCCTCCGCCGGTCTTTACGGTCCCCTCGACCGCCCGGCCCGCGAGGACGGTCCGGCCGTCCCCTCGACGGCCTACGGCGCCCACAAACTTGCCCAGGAGGAGCTGCTGCGGGCGAGCGGCGCCGACCACCTGATCCTGCGCCTGAGCCACCTCGTCGGCCCCGGCCAGCCCGAGCACCAGCTGCTGCCGACCCTGGTCCGGCACCTGCGCGAGGGCGCCGTCCAGGTGCACAGGGGCGCCACCCGGGACCTGATCGCGGTCGAGGACGTGATCAGGGTCATCGACCGGCTGCTCGGCCTCGGTCTGCGCTCCGGCACCGTCAACGTCGCCTCCGGCACGGCCGTCCCGGTCATGGAGATCGTCGACCACCTCCGGCTGCGCCTGAACGGGTCCGCGCGCGTCGACCAGGTGGACGCGGGACCGATCCACCCGCACACCGTCTCCGTCGCGAAGCTGCACCGGCTCCTTCCCGGGGCCGACACTCCGGGGGCAGGGCCGGACTACTTCCGCGGGGTCCTCGACGCGTACACGGCGACGGTCCCCGTCTGACCCGCGGGCCGCCGCACCCGCCGCGCCCGTCCCGCCCGTTCTTCAGGCACCGGTCCCACCCGTCCCGCCCGCCACCTCCCGAACCCCAGGAGAGAGCTCCCATGCCGCACCGGACCATCCGGACCCTCGTCCGCACCGGGCTCAAGCCGCGCGAGGACAGGACGCTCGCCGACCGCCTCGCCGCCTCCGCCGCGGCCCCCGACGGCGCGCACCTGCGCACCGCGGACTTCACCGGCTGGCTGGCCGGCCGTGGCCGCGAGCACGCCTTCCGGGTCGACCGGATCCCCTTCGCGGCGCTCGACGGCTGGTCGTTCGAGGAGGGGACGGGCAATCTGCGGCACCGTACCGGCCGGTTCTTCAGCGTGGAGGGCCTGCATGTCACGGAGAAGGGCGAGCCGCACGGCGAAGGCCCCGCCGCCGAGTGGTTCCAGCCGACGATCCGCCAGCCCGAAGTCGGCCTCCTCGGCATCCTGGCCAAGGAGTTCGACGGCGTGCTGCACTTCCTCATGCAGGCGAAGATGGAGCCGGGCAACCCCAACCTGCTCCAGCTCTCGCCCACCGTGCAGGCCACCCGCAGCAACTACACCAAGGCCCACCGGGGCGCCGCCGTCCGCCACATCGACCACTTCTTCGGCCCAGGACGGGGCAGGGTCCTCGTCGACAGCCTTCAGTCGGAGCACGGCTCCTGGTTCTTCCGGAAGTCCAACCGCAACATGGTGGTGGAGGCGCTCGGCGACGTGGAGCCGCACGAGGACTTCTGCTGGCTGACCCTGGGCCAGCTCCACGCCCTGCTGCACCGCGACAACACCGTCAACATGGACTCGCGTACCGTCCTGGCCTGCCTGCCGCCGGCCACGTACCCCACCCTCTTCGGCGGCCCGGCCGCGCACGAGGCGTCCGCCCTGCTCGGCGACACCGAGCTGCTCTCCTGGCTCACCGGCGAGCGGACCCGGCACCACGTCCGCGCCGAGCCCGTCCCGCTCGCCGGGCTGCCCGGCTGGACGCTCCGCGACGACGCCATCGGCCACGACGAGGGCCGGTACTTCGAGGTCGTCGCCGTCGACGTACGGGCGGACAGCCGCGAGGTGTCCGGCTGGACACAGCCGCTGTTCGCCCCCGTCGGCCGGGGCGTCACGGCCTTCCTGACACGGGAGTTCGACGGGGTGCCGCACGTCCTCGTGCACGCGCGCGTGGAGGGCGGTTTCCTCGACACCGTGGAACTCGGTCCCACCGTCCAGTGCACCCCCGGCAACCACGCCCACCTGCCCCCGGAGCGCCAGCCCGCCTTCCTCGGCACCGTGCTCGCGGCCGGCCCCGAGCGCATCCGGTACGAGGCCGTGCACGCCGAGGAGGGCGGCCGCTTCCACCACGCGGAGAGCCGCTACCTCGTCGTCGACGCGGACGAGGAGACCGCGCCCGCCGACCCGCCCCCCGGCTACGCCTGGGCCACGCCCGCACAGCTCTCCACGCTGGTGCGGCACGGCCACTACCTGAACGTCCAGGCCCGCACGCTGCTCGCCATCCTCAACGCGCTGCCCGGGCAGGCGCGATGACGGCCGGTGCGACGGGCGTCGTACGGATCGGCGTGCTCGGCTGCGCGGACATCGCGCTCCGCCGCATGCTGCCCGCCTTCGCCGCCCACCCCGGCACCGTGGTCACGGCCGTCGCCAGCCGGGACGCGGACAAGGCCCGGCGCACCGCCGAGCGGTTCGGCGCCAGGCCCTTCACCGGTTACGCCGAACTCCTCGCCCACGAGCCCACCGACCCCACTGACCCCACCGACTCCGACGACGTCATCGACGCCGTCTACATCCCGCTCCCCGCCGCCCTGCACACCGACTGGACCGAGGCCGCCCTCGCCGCCGGCAAGCACGTCCTCGTCGAGAAGCCCGCCGCTCCGGACGCGGCGACGGCGGCGCGGCTGTGCGACCTGGCCCGGGCGGCGGGCCTGGCCCTCGTCGAGAACGTGATGTTCGTCCACCACCCGCGCCACACGGCGGTACGCAAGCTCGTCGCCGACGGCGCGATCGGCGAACTCCGTTCGATGCAGGCCGCGTTCACCATTCCCGCGCCCGCCGACGGAGACATCCGCTACGCCCCGGAACTGGGCGGCGGCGCCCTCGCCGACATCGGCCTCTACCCGCTGCGCGCCGCGCTCCACCTCCTCGGCGACGGCCTGGAGACCGTCGGCGCCCACCTCGCTGCGGGCCCCGGCCGGCGCGTCGAGACCACGGGTGCGGCCCTGCTGCGCACCCCGGACGACGTCGTCGCCCAGGTGGAGTTCGGGATGGCGCACGCCTACCGCTCGGAGTACCGGCTGCGGGGCAGCGACGGCGAGATCCACGTCGACCGGGCCTTCACCCCGCCGGCCGACCAGGTCCCGGAGATCACCGTGCACCGGGGCGGCGGCGTCGAGCGGATCCGGCTCGACCCCTTCGACCAGGTCGCCGCGGCGGTCGACGCCTTCGTCACCGCCGTACGGGAACGGGCCGCGCCCGACCCGGCCGTCGTCCGGCAGGCGGCGCTGCTCGACGCGGTCCGCCGGGCCGCCGCCGGCCGGGGAGCATGATCGGCCGCGGGCCGGGGCACGACACCGTGGACCGACCGGGTCAGCCCACACACCGAGGGGACCGCCAGATGGCACCGCAGAACGACTACCCGCAGAACGACAACCCGCAGACCGTACGCGTCCAGATCGTGGCCGACGTGATCTGCGCCCACTCCTACATCGGCTTCACCCGGCTCGGCCGGGCGGCCGGCCGGCTGCGCGAGGAGGGCGTCGACGTCCGGATCGAGGTCCTGCCCTTCGAGCTGGCGCCCGGAGCGCCGACCACAGGGCAGCCGCTCCTCGCCGTGCTGCGGCACGTCTTCGGCGAGCGGGCCGTCACGGACGCGCTCGCGCTCGCCGAGCGGGCCGTCGCCGACGGGCTGCGCTTCGACTACGAGAACGCCCTGGCCAGCGGCACCTTCGAGGCGCACAGGCTGATCCTGCTGGCCGGGCGGCAGGGCCTGGCGGAGCCGATGACGGAGCGGCTGTTCCGGGCGCACTTCACCGACGGGCTGCACATCGGCGACCCCGACGTCCTGGCCGCGCTCGCGGCCGAGGTGGGCGTGCGGACCGACGAGCAGGCGGCCCGTGACAGCGCGGGCGAGCTGAAGGAGCGGCTCGACCGGGTGCGCGGGCAGGGCGTGACCGGGGTGCCGGTGATCGTGGTCGACGGGGTGCCGCCGATGACCGGCGCGCAGCCGGAGGAGACCTTGTACCGCGCCCTGCGGACGGGTGTCCGCAGCGCCTGACCTCCGGCGGAGGAGGGCGCGGCCCTCCCGGGTCCCGCACGCTGCCGAGGGCCGTCCCGTATCTCCTGCGTACGCTGTCTCGTCTCTGATACGTTGTACACAAGGCGTCGGAAGGAGCCCAGCGATGCTTGCCCAGGAGGGAAAGCCCCCGAGCGGGGACGAGGACCGCGTCTCCCTGTGGGAGCGGCTCGACCGCCCCGCGCCCGCGCCCCGCGTGACGCTCACCCCCGAGCGCATCGCCACGGCCGCGGTCGGGATCGCCGACGCCGAGGGCATCGACGCCGTCACCATGCGACGCCTGGCCACCGAGCTGGGCGTCGCACCCATGGCCGCGTACCGCTACGTCTCCGGCAAGGACGAGCTCCTGGAGCTCATGGTCGACTTCGTCTACGCGGAGCTGAAGCTCCCGGACGGCGACGCCGACTGGCGGGAGGCCCTGCGGACGCTCGCCCTGCGCATCCGAGAGGTGCTGCTCACGCACCCCTGGGTGGCCCGGGTGAGCTGGGGCGCGCCGACCCCCCACCAGCTGGCCGTGCCGGAGAGCGCGCTCGCCGCGCTCGACGGCGTCGGTCTCGACGCCGACACGGCGATGGCGGTCTGCACCACCGTCACCGCGTACGTGCACGGCGCCGTCGACCTGGAGATCGGCCAGACGCGGATGCTGCGCGTACGGGGCTGGTCGAGCCGCGAGGAGGCCCGCTCGGGCCTCGCGTCCCAGATGGCCTGGCTCATGAACACCGGCCGCTATCCGAAGTACAACCGGTACATCGGCGAGGCCACCCGCAAGGACGACCTGCAGTGGCAGTTCGAGACCGGCCTGGACTGCGTCCTCGACGGCATCGCGGCGCGTCTGGGCGTCTGACGCCCTCGGGCGTCGGGCACCGCATCGACCCACCGCGCCGGGGGGAGGTCACGCCCCTCCCCGGCGCGACACGACATCCGGAGGGCCCCATGGCCAGCACCAACCCCGCCGCCACCTCATCCGTCCACGGCCGACGCGGGCTGCCCGCCTGGCTGGCCGTGGTCTGCGCCGCCGTCATCGCCGCCGTCGTCAACGTGATCGTCCTCATCGTCGGCGACGCCGCGGGAGCCTCGCTGGTCCTGGAGCTCAACGGCAAGCCGGACGAGATCGGCGCGGCCGATGTCGTCATCATGTCCGTGCTCGCGCCGGCCATCGGCGTCGCCGCCTCCATTCTCATCGCGCGGTGGAAGCCGGGCTTCCTGCGGGTGGCCCAGGTCCTGGCCGCCGTCACGACGCTGGTCAGCCTCGTCGGTCCGCTGACCCTGAAGACCGACGGCGGCACCGCGATCACCATCGCCGTGATGCACCTGCTGGTCGGCGGCATCACCATCGCCGCCCTCGAAGGAGTCCGCCGCGCGAAGGCGTGACGTGACGCTGCCGAAGACGACGGCCCTTCCGGACCCGGTCCGGAAGGGCCGTCGTCGTACCCGAACCGCGAAGCGCCCACTACCAACCCCCGCACCGTGAACCGCGAGAAGAGGACGGTCGACCGCATGGCGAAGCAGGACGAGCAGGACCAGTGGGACGCCATCGTCGTCGGCAGCGGCATGGGAGGCCTGGTGTGCGCCGCCTACCTGGCCGCCGCCGGCCGCCGTGTGCTCGTCCTCGAACAGCACGACGTGGCCGGCGGCAACAGCCACGTCTTCCGCCGCCGCAGGGCCTACGAGTTCGACGTCGGCGTCCACTACCTGGGCGACTGCGGCCCGGACGGCGTACTGCCCGCGATCTTCTCCGGACTCGGCCTCGCCGGCCGCGTCACCTACCGCGAGATGGACCGGGACGGATTCGACCGGATCACCCTCCCGGGCCTCACCCTGGACGTCCCGGTCGGCTGGGAGCGGTACACGGAGCGGCTCACCCGGGCGTTCCCCGAGTACGCGGACGGCATCACCCGGTTCACCGGCATCTGCGCCGACGTCGCGGCGGAGGCCCGCTTCCTGATGCTGTCGGACGGCGACCTGACCGGCACCGAACTGCTCGCCCGTACCGCGGTCACGGTCCGCTGGGGACGCCGTACCCTCGCCGAGCTCTTCGACCACTGCGGACTCCCGCCCCGCGTCCGCACCGTACTGGCCGCCCAGTCCCCCAACTACGGCATGGGACCGCACGAGGCCGTCGTCTCCCGGCACGCCGCCGTCACGGACCACTACCTCCGCGGCGCCTACTACCCCGAGGGCGGCGGCCAGGTCCTGCCGGCCGCGCTCGTCGAGGCCCTGGAGGCGCACGGCGGCGAACTGCGGACCAGGTGCCGGGTGGCGCGCATCCTCGTCGAGGACGGCCGGGTCACCGGCGTGGGGACGACGGACGGCGCACTCCTCAGGGCCCCGCTGGTGGTGTCGAACGCGGACTACACCCGTACCGTCCTCGAACTCGTCGGCGAGGAGCACCTAGGCAGCCGCACCGCGGACAAGACCCGGCAGGCACGCATGGCGCTGCCGTTCGCCACGCTCTACCTGGGCCTCGACCGGGAACTGCCCGACCGCCCGAACGCCAACCTGTGGTGGTTCAGGGACGACGACATCGAGACCGCCTACCGGCGGCTCGCCGAGGAGCGCTCAGGACCGGTGCCCTTCCTCTTCGTCTCCTTCGCCTCCCTGAAGGACCCGGGCGCCCGCAACGTCTGCCCGCCCGGCCACAGCAACCTCCAGGTGATGACGCTGTGCCCGCCCGGTTACGGGTACTGGGGCGCGCACACCGGCCCGGCGGCCGGCGAGCGCTACCGGCGCAACCAGGGTTACCAGGAGCGCAAGGCCCAGCTCACCGAGTCCCTCCTGAGCGCCGCCGAGACCGCGCTCGGCCCGCTGCGCGACCACATCACGCACCTGGAGGCGGCGACGCCCCTCACCCACGAGAGGTACACCCTCGCCTCCGGCGGAACCCCCTACGGGCTCGCCCGGTGGGGCACCGCGGGCAGCCGCCCCGACACCCGGAGCACCATCGAGGGCCTGCACGTCGTCGGCGCCAGCACCCGGTACGGCAGCGGCATCGCAGGCGCCGCCGTCAGCGGCATGGCCTGCGCCGCGCAGATCCTGGAACGCCGGCTGCTCCCCGAGGTCCACCGGGGCGCCGTCCTCGGCGACCCCGACCTGCTCCCGGACCGCGCCGCGGACTGGGACCCGCTGGCCGTCTCCCGCGGCGCCGGGCGGCGCACCGCCCGGGGCCTGGCCCGCATCGGCTGACCTGGGAGATCGCGGGGCCGCTGGTCCGGACGGGTGGTGTTCATCGGAAGAACTGCGCGGCGGCGGCGACGTTCCCCGGAAATCGGAGGCGCATCCACATCATGAGGAAGGTACGAAAAGCGCGCAATCCGAAATGAACCATCCGAGAACGTCACGAAAGTGAGGGGTCATGGCCACCGCCAAGGTCAAGCAGTTCTGGACCGCCTTCATCTCCGTCCTCTTCGCCCTGCTCGCCTCCGTCGGCCTCACGGGCACCGCCGCCGCGGCGAACCGGACCGCCGTGCAGCAGCCCGAGGAGCCGGCCGGTTCCGCCGCCGCCCCCGTCGCCCGGGAGCGCGCCGCCCTCGCCTCCGTACCGGCCCAGCGGACACACCGGTGGCCGCTCGCCGGGGACCGCTCCCTGCCGCCCACCATCAAGCAGCGCATCGCCGCCGAGGCCCACGGTTCCTCGCCCGCCGCCCGGCACCGCTCCAAGGCCGGTGTGACCACCGGCGCCGAGAGCGACGAGGCCGCACTCGTCGGGCCGGCGCTGGCCGCGGCGGCGTAGGGCGCGGGGAGACGACCACGCGTACGAGCTCCCCACGCTCCGGCAGAACCCACACAGCATTTCCCAGCAGGACCAGCAGTTCCCGGCTTCACCCGCATTTCCCAGCAGGACCAGCAGGACCAGCAGGACCAGCAGGACCAGCCTCACCCGCAGTACCCAGCTTCACCCGCAGTGCCAGCAAGACCCGCAGTACTCAGCAGGACCCAGCCTGACCAGAAGGACCAGCAAGAACCGCAGCACCAGCAGGACCCGGCCTCACCCGCAGTGCTCAGCAGGACCCGGCGCAAACCCAGCAGGACCCCGGTCGGTCAGGGGCGACGTTCGTCGCGCTCGGCGGCCGCTTCGGCTGCGGCTGCGGCGTCGGCCTCGGTCTCCTTGGCCTCCACCTCCGGGTCGAGGGGCGATTCCTCGCTGTCGTCGACGGACGTCAGTACGGCGCCCTCGTCCACCTCGGTGGGAGCGGGCGGCTCCACCAGCCAGTCGGGATTGGCCTGCTTGTCCCACCACTTCCAGGCGGCGAACGCGCCGCCGGCGAAAACGCCGAGGACCACGAGGCCCTTGGCGAGGCGTCCGGCCCTGGCCCGACGCTCGTGCTTCCTCACGATCTTCCGGATTTCCTTCGGCGTCACCTGACCGCGCAGCGCGAACCAGGCCGCCGTAGAGCGCGACCCGGCCTCCTCCAGGACGGGACCGGTCGCGGCGACCGCGTGCTCGACACGCGGAACGGTGTAGTCGGCCGCCTGACGGGCGGCCAGGCGGGTCGTGACCGCCGCACGCTGTGCGGCCGCGTCGACCCGCGGCGGTACATGCGGTGCGACATAGCAGTCGTACTGCGCACGAGCCTGCCTGCGGGCCACACGAGCGGCCTTCGAGACCTTCGGCGCGATCATCTCGCGCGCCTCCAGGGCGTAGTGCGAGGCCTGGTCCTTGGCCGTCTCGGCATACGGCGCCACCACTTCCGCGGCGTGCATGACGCTCTCCTTCGCCGAATCTGTCGCGGCGCGCACGCTGTCCATGCGGGTCACAGGATTCCTCCTCCTCGGTGGCGACGATGTCGGTTTTTCACCTATCCATCCTTTTCGGAATCATGCCTGTCTGAGCCGGGTCCGGCATGTGGGGCGGGCATCCGGGGCATGCGAGGATCGGTCACGCCAGGAACAGACGTGACATGACGCGACATGACGTGGACGGAAGGCGACCGTGGCCGAGCAGTTGTACGCGATCCTCAAGACCAGCCTGGGTGACATCGAGGTGCGGCTGATGCCGTTCCACGCCCCGAAGACGGTCCGGAACTTCGTCGAGCTCGCCAGCGGCGAGCGCGAGTGGACGCACCCCGCCACCGGCAAGGTCTCCTCCGACCCGCTCTACGACGGCACGGTCTTCCACCGGGTCATCAAGGGCTTCATGATCCAGGGCGGCGACCCGCTCGGGGACGGTACGGGCGACCCGGGCTACTCCTTCGCCGACGAGTTCCACCCGGAGCTGTTCTTCGACCGCCCCTACCTCCTGGCCATGGCCAACGCGGGCCCGGGCACGAACGGTTCGCAGTTCTTCGTCACCGTCGCCCCCGCCACCTGGCTGAACCGCAAGCACACGATCTTCGGCGAGGTCGCCGACAAGGCGAGCCGCGCGGTCGTGGACGCGATCGCCGCCACGGCGACCGACCCGCACACCGAGCGGCCGCTCAAGGACGTCGTCATCGACTCCGTGGTGATCGAGAAGCGCTGAGGTGGAAGGGACGGAACCTCCCGTGGACCAGCGACCCTCCCCGGACCCGGACGCCGGGCCGCCGCGCTGCTATCGCCACCCCGAGGCCGAGACCGGCATCCGCTGCACCCGCTGCGACAAGCCGATCTGCACCCGGTGCATGATCTCCGCCTCGGTCGGCTTCCAGTGCCCCGACTGCGTGCGCAACGGCTCGGGGACCGGCCACGCCGCCGACGCGAACCAGCCCAGGACGCTCGCGGGCGGCAAGGTGGCGAGTGACCAGCACCTGGTCACCAAGATCCTCATCGGGATCAACCTCGCCGTCTACCTCGCGGTACTGGTCCTCGGCGACCGGTTCGTCGACGAACTGGTGCTCATCGGGTACGCCTTCAGTCCGGCGCTCGGCGAGGTCGTCGGCGTCGCGGACGGCGAGTCGTACCGGCTGCTCACCGCGACGGTCCTCCACCAGGAGGTCTGGCACATCCTCTTCAACGTGCTGGGCCTGTGGGTGATCGGCGGCATCGTCGAGCCCGAGCTGGGCCGGATCCGGTACGCGACCCTGTGTCTGCTGTCCGGTCTCTCCGGCTCCGCACTGGCCTATCTCGTGGCCGCGCCCAACCAGCCCTCGCTCGGCGCCTCCGGCGTCGTCTACGGACTGATCGGCGCCTGGGTGGTGCTGGCCCGCCGGCGCCGCCACGACATGCGGCCCGTGGTCCTCTTCGTGGCGCTGTCGCTGCTCATGACGTTCACCCGGCCGGGGATCTCCTGGGAGGCCCACGTCGGCGGTCTGGTCGCGGGAGCTCTCGTGACCTACGTCCTCGTGCACGCGCCACGGGCCCGCCGGGACCTCGTGCAGTACGGGGCCTGCGGTCTGGTGTTCCTGATCGACCTGGGGATCGTGCTCGCCCGTTCGACCGCGCTCACCTGAGCGCGGAGGGCTGTGGGCGAGCTCTTCTGTGAGCTTTCCCCAGAGTTATCCACAGTGCGTGGCGGGTGCTCCGCACTCTGTGGGGAAACACCTCACCCCTCGCCTCTCACCTGGTGTTTCTCCAGGGAGGCGAGGGGTGTCGTGGTTTTCGACGGGGGTGACGCCGGTCATACCGGCGTCAACCTCGTGCGAGTTATCCACAGATCTTCGTAAGTTATCCAGTGCTGTGCACAACGCTGTGGATAAGTTCAGGGGAGAGCTTGACGAGGCCCCCGCGAGGGTGCTGGATCGCCGCTGTCCCCCTGCGTGGAGCAGCTACTTCCACTGGGTGGAGACGCCGAATCCGGCCGCGATGAAGCCGAAGCCCACCACGATGTTCCAGTTCCGGATCGACTCCAGCGGCAGGGAACCGTCGGTGACGTAGAAGACCACGATCCACACCAGACCGATGGCGAACAGCGCCAGCATCACAGGCGCCACCCAGCTGCGGTTGGTCAGCTTGATACTGGTGGCCTGCTTCGCGGGCGGGGGCGTGAAGTCGGCCTTCTTGCGGATCCGTGACTTCGGCACGAGGGACTCTCCTGTCGATGCGCTGCGTGACCGCGCAGGGAACTGTGGCTGGCGCCGGGATGTGACGAAGGAGGACGTCTGTGTCCCCCAGGCGTCCGTTAGCGTAGTGGTTCCGCGGCACCGAAGGGGATCAGGGTACGTTGAGCAATTCCGCCGGCACTCCCGAAGGGCCGGGCCGCCCCGCGAGATGGCGCCCCGTCCGGGTCCTCACCCTTGCCGTTTTCGCCCTCGCCGGCCTGATCTTCGTCACGAGCTTCAACACCGCCAAGGGCACCAACATCCGCACGGACGCCTCTCTCCTGCGGCTTTCCGACCTGATCGAGCAGCGGAGCCACAAGAACGCCGGCCTCGACGAGTCCACCTCCGCCCTCCGCTCCCAGGTCGACTCGCTCGCCGCCCGCGACGACGGATCCACCCGAGCGGAGGACGAGCGACTCGACGCACTGGAGGCGAAGGCGGGCACGACCGGGGTCGACGGCTCCGGTCTCACCGTCACCCTCGACGACGCCCCGCCCAACGCCCAGGCGGCCCCCGGATACCCCGAACCGCAGGCCAACGACCTCGTCATCCACCAGCAGGACCTCCAGGCCGTCGTCAACGCCCTGTGGCAGGGCGGCGCCGAGGGCATCCGGGTCATGGACCAGCGGCTCATCTCCACCAGCGCCGTGCGCTGCGTCGGCAACACCCTGATCCTCCAGGGCCGCGTCTACTCGCCCCCGTACAAGATCACCGCCGTAGGTGACCGGGGAAAGCTGAACAAGGCGCTCGCGAACTCCCCGGCGATCCGGAACTACCAGCTGTACGTGAAGGCGTACGGGCTCGGCTGGAAAGTCGACGAGCACAGGGCGGTGACTCTGCCCGGCTACTCGGGCACAGTGGACCTCCAGCACGCGAAGCCGGTGAGCTGACAGCCGGTGAGCTGACAGCGGGAGGGCGGCTTGGGGGGCTTGCGTCTCGTCGTGAGGACCTTCAGCGAACTGTGCCTCACCCTCGGCACCCTGATCGTCCTCTTCGTCGTGTACGTCCTGTACTGGACCGGCGTCCAGGCCGGGAGCGCGAGCGCCGGCCAGATCGACACCCTCCAGCGCGCGTGGACGAGCACCCCGGCCGCGGCCCCGCCCGCACCCGGGACCCCCTCCACGCCCCCGGCGTACGCCCCGGGCAAGGGCATCGCCGTCATGTACGTCCCCCGGCTCGGCAGGGACTGGAAGTGGCCGGTCCTCGAAGGCACCGGCGCGGACGTCCTCAAGAAGGGCCTCGGCCACTACACGGCCACCGCCCGCCTCGGCGCCACCGGCAACTTCGCCGTCGCCGGCCACCGCCGCACCTACGGCGACCCCTTCAAGGACTTCCCCAGGCTGCGCGCGGGCGACGCGGTGGTCCTGACCGACGGGACCACCTGGTTCACGTACCGGATCGTCCGCGCCCCCCACCGGACCGTGCCCACCGACGTCGGGGTCGTCGCCCCGCTGCCGACGTCCTTCGGACGGAACACGGCGGGCTTCGACGGCCCCGGCCGCTACCTCACCCTCACCACCTGCGAGCCCGAGTGGGGCAGCAGCCACCGCCTGATCGCCTGGGCCCACCTCGACGCCACCCACCCGGTCACCGCCGGCCGTCCACAGGCTTTGGGCAGCTGACCCCTCCCGGCGCCCTCGCCCCGTACTCTGGTCCCCGTAACGAACGGAAGGGGCGGTCGACGTCATGTACGGCTGGATCTGGCGGCATCTGCCGGGCAACGCGTGGGTGCGGGCGCTGCTCTCGATCGTGCTGGTCCTCGCGGTCGTCTACGTCCTCTTCCAGTACGTGTTCCCCTGGGCGGAGCCTCTGCTTCCGTTCAACGATGTGACGGTGGACGGCCAGTGAGCGCGCGAATTCTCGTCGTCGACAACTACGACAGCTTCGTCTTCAACCTCGTTCAGTACCTCTACCAGCTCGGCGCCGAGTGCGAAGTCCTCCGCAACGACGAGGTCGAGCTGAGCCACGCCCAGGACGGCTTCGACGGCGTCCTGCTCTCGCCGGGGCCCGGCGCCCCCGAGCAGGCCGGCGTCTGCATCGACATGGTGCGGCACTGCGCGGCCACCGGCGTGCCCGTCTTCGGCGTCTGCCTCGGCATGCAGTCGATGGCCGTGGCGTACGGCGGCGTCGTCGACCGCGCGCCCGAACTGCTGCACGGCAAGACGTCCCCCGTCACCCACGAGGGCAAGGGCGTCTTCGCCGGACTCCCCTCGCCGTTCACCGCCACCCGCTACCACTCGCTGGCCGCCGAGCCCGCCGCCCTCCCCGCCGAGCTCGAAGTCACCGCGCGGACCGAGGACGGCATCATCATGGGCCTGCGCCACCGCGAACTGCCCGTCGAAGGCGTCCAGTTCCACCCCGAGTCGGTCCTCACCGAGCACGGGCACCTGATGCTCGCCAACTGGCTGGAGCAGTGCGGCGACAAGGGGGCGGTCGGACGGTCGGCGGGGCTCGCCCCGGTGGTGGGCAAGGCCGTCGCGTGACGACGGGCTCTCCGTGGTTCCGTCCGACGAACGACCCGACGAACGAGCCGACGAACCACCCCACGAACCCCCCGGCGCCGGAGCCGATACCTGCGGCCCCGTACGCCCCGGCCGACGCGTATCCCCCGGCTGACGCGTACGCACCCGCCGAGCCGTACGCACCGGCCGAGCCTTATCCGTACGAGGTACCGGCTGCCGCCCCTTACGAGGCCACAGCCCAGGAGAGCCCCTACGCGCCCCCGTACGACCCGTACGAGGCGGAGGAGCCCCCCGGGCCCTCCCCAGCCGAGACGATGGCTCTCCAGGCCGTGGAGCCCCCTCCCGGGCCCGGAAGGGCCGAGCGCCGCCGCGCCGCCAAGGGCGGCCGGGGCAGGAACCGGGGCGGTGCCGGCCCCGAGGCGCCCGCGAGCCGCCCGCCGGAGGGCCGTCCGCTCTCCCGCGTCGAGGCCCGCCAGGCCGCCCGCGCCGCCAAGGACAGCGTCGGCGTCGTCGCCAGCCGCGCCGTCGGCGAACTCTTCATCACCTTCGGCGTCGTCATGCTCCTCTTCGTCACCTACCAGCTGTGGTGGACGAACGTCCTCGCCGGCCAGGAGACCGACCAGGCCAAGGAACAGATCGAGGACACCTGGGCCAAGGGCGACAGCAAGCCGGACACCTTCGAGCCCGGCGAGGGCTTCGCCATCATGTACATCCCCAAGCTGGACGTCGTCGTCCCCGTCGCCGAAGGCATCAACAAGGCCAAGGTCCTCGACAAGGGCATGGTCGGCCACTACGCCGAGGGCAAGCTGAAGACGGCCATGCCCTCCGACGAGCAGGGCAACTTCGCGGTCGCCGGCCACCGCAACACCCACGGCGAGCCGTTCCGGTACATCAACCGGCTCGAGCCGGGCGACCCGATCGTCGTCGAGACCCAGGACGCCTACTACACGTACGAGATGGCGAGCATCCTGCCGCAGACCGCGCCCTCGAACATCTCCGTGATCGACCCGGTGCCGAAGGGCTCGGGCTTCACGGAGCCCGGCCGGTTCATCACCCTGACCACCTGTACGCCCGAGTTCACCAGCACGTACCGGATGATCGTGTGGGGCAGGCTGGTCGAGGAACGCCCGCGCAGCAAGGGAAAGCCGAAAGCGCTCGTAGGCTGAGACCCGACACCTCCGGACGGGACGACGGGACGAACCTAGTGGCACGCGTGCGTAATCGGATCGCCGGGATCATCAGCCTCTTCGGCGAACTCCTCATCACGGCGGGCGTGGTGCTCGGCCTCTTCGTCGTCTACTCCCTGTGGTGGACCAACGTCCTCGCCGACCGCGCCGCCGACCAGGACGGTGCCCAGGTCCGCGACAACTGGGCCGACGGCCCCGGCGCGCTCGACACCAAGGACGGCATCGGCTTCCTCCACGTGCCGGCCATGGGCGACGACGACATCCTGATCAAGCGGGGCACCACCCCTGCGATCCTCAACCACGGCGTCGCCGGCTACTACACGGACCCGATCAAGTCCGCCCTCCCGCAGGACGCGAAGGGCAACTTCACGCTCGCCGCCCACCGGGACGGCCACGGCGCGAAATTCCACAACATCCACAAGTTGAAGACCGGCGACGCGATCGTCTTCGAGTCCAAGGACACCTGGTACGTCTACAAGGTCTACAAGTCCCTGCCGGAGACCACGAAGTTCAACGTGGACGTCCTCCAGCCCGTACCGAAGGAATCCGGCAAGACCAAGCCGGGCCGCTACATCACGCTGACCACCTGCACCCCGATGTACACCTCCGACTACCGGTACATCGTCTGGGGCGAACTGGAGCGCACGGAGAAGGTCGACCGCGACCGCACCCCGCCGGCGGAGCTGCGCTGACCCGACCCGGACATGGGGAGAGCCCCGGCATCCACTGGATGCCGGGGCTCTCCCCATGACGAAGGGTCGAGGGTCAGCCGAAGAAGCCGCCGTCCCCGTCCCCGTCGCCGTTGTTGTCGCCGCCGCGGCCGCCGTTGCCGCCGCCACCGACGGTGTAGACGCTGATCTCCTGGCCGGGCGTGACCATCGAACCCTCGCCGGGGTTCGTCCCGACGACCAGGGCGTCCTCCTTGTCGGAGCCCACCTGGGTGATCTTCAGGTTCGCGTTCAGGGCTTCGAGCTGTGCCTTGACGTCCTTGAACGGCCTGTTGGCGAGCCCCGTCGGGAGCTGGACCTGCTGCGGCTGCTGCGGGCCCTTGGAGACCTTCAGCGTGATCTGGACGTCCTTCGGCTGGTTCGACGGGCCCGCCGGGGTCTGGTCGATGACCGTGCCCGCGGGCTGGTCCGAGTCGACGTCCTCCCTGGACACCTTCGTGAAGCCGAGCTGGGTCAGCTGCTGGACGGCCTGGTCGTAGGTCCGGCCCTTCTGGTCGGGAAGCTCGGACAGCAGCTGCTTCGCGACCGTGATGGTGATCTCGGAGTTCTTCTCCGCCTTCGTGCCACCGTCGGGGTTCTGCCTCAGGACCGTGCCCGGGTCCTCCTCGGACTCCTCCTGCTCGACCTTGACCTTGAAGCCCTTGTCCTTCAGGACCGTCTCGGCGCTCTCCTGGGACTTCTCCTTGACGTCCGGGACCTCCACGAGCGGAGCGCCCTCGGAGACGAACACCTGGATCGTTCCGTCGGTGTCCATCTTCACGTCCGCAGCCGGGTCCTGGCGGCAGATGGCGCCCTTGGGCTGGTCGCAGCGCTCGGTGCCGGCCTGCTGCACCTTCACTCGGGCGTTGGCCGCGAGCCCGGTCGCCGCTTCGACGGTCTGGCCGACCAGCCGCGGCGCGCCGACCTGCCGGATGCCGTCCTTCTTCTCCATGAGGGAGACGCCGATGAAGATCGCGCCGACGAGCACCAGGATGCCCGCGATGACCAGCAGGATCGTCGAGGTGTTCGACTTCTTCGGGCCGCCGCGACGCCGGTCCGGACGGTCGTCGTAGCCGTAGCCGCCGTCGTCCGGGTTGATCGGGGGCAGCATCGAGGTCTGGCCGGCCGGGTCGGCCTGGCGCAGCGCCGTGGTCGGCTGGTCCTCCGGCGGGTAGCCGCCGTAGCCCCCGCCGTACGCGGGCGCCCCCATGCCCATCCCCATGCCCATCGCGGCGGCGGCCGCGACCGGCTGGCCGTCGAGGCAGGCCTCGATGTCCGCGCGCATCTCGTCGGCGGACTGGTAGCGGTAGTCGGGGTCCTTGACCAGCGCCTTGAGGACGATGGCGTCCATCTCGGGCGTGATCTCGCCGTCGAAGTTGCTCGGCGGCTGCGGCTCCTCGCGGACGTGCTGGTACGCGACCGCGACCGGCGAGTCGCCGATGAACGGGGGCCGGACGGTGAGGAGCTCGTAGAGCAGGCAGCCCGTGGAGTACAGGTCGGAGCGGGCGTCGACCTGCTCGCCCTTGGCCTGCTCGGGGGAGAGGTACTGGGCCGTGCCGATGACCGCGGAGGTCTGCGTCATGGTCATGCCCGAGTCGCCCATGGCGCGCGCGATGCCGAAGTCCATGACCTTGACCTGACCGGTGCGCGTCAGCATGACGTTCGCCGGCTTGATGTCACGGTGCACGATCCCGGCGCGGTGCGAGTACTCCAGCGCCTGGAGGATGCCGACCGTCATCTCGAGCGTGCGCTCGGGCAGCAGCTTGCGCCCGGAGTGAAGCAGCTCACGCAGGGTCGACCCGTCGACGTACTCCATCACGATGTACGGGATGGAGACCCCGTCGACGTAGTCCTCGCCGGTGTCGTAGACCGCGACGATCGCCGGGTGGTTGAGCGAGGCGGCGGACTGTGCCTCACGGCGGAACCGGGCCTGGAAGGACGGATCGCGGGCCAGGTCGGCCCGCAGCGTCTTCACGGCGACGGTGCGGCCGAGCCGGGTGTCCTGTCCGAGGTACACCTCGGCCATGCCACCACGGCCGAGCACCGAGCCCAGCTCGTACCGGCCGCCGAGGCGACGCGGCTCTTCCATAGCTAATCCAGCCCTCTCCGTCTGTCCCGACCGCACCCATGGGTGGTCCGGCGGTGTGTGCTGTTCGCGCATACGGTACCGGCCCCGGGAGGACGATCCACCCGGGGCCGGTAGCTGATACCCGACCGGTACCTGGCAGGTACGGGGCCGGTACGTCAGCCGTTGTTCTTCATGACCGCCTTCATGACGGCCTTCGCGATCGGGGCGGCGAGGCCGCCACCGCTGATGTCCTCGCGGTCGGTGCCCGCCGAGTCCTCGACGATCACGGCGACCGCGACGGGGGAGCCCTCGGCGGTCTTCGCGTACGAGATGAACCACGCGTACGGGCGCTTCGCGTTCTTGTCGCCGTGCTGGGCCGTACCCGTCTTGCCGCCGACCTTGACGCCGTCCATGTTCAGGTCGGCGTTGCCGCCGGTGCCGTTGGTGACGACGCTCTCCATCATCTGCTGGAGGAGCTGCGCGTTCTGCGCGGAGACCGGACGGCTCATCTCCTCCGGCTCGTTCTGCTTGATGACGTCGAGGTTCGGGGCGCGCAGCTGGTCGATCATGTACGGCTTCATCAGCTTGCCGTCGTTGGCGATCGCCGCCGTGACCATCGCCATCTGGAGCGGGGTGGTCGCGGTGTTGAACTGGCCGATGGAGGAGAGCGCGTTGCCGCCGCGGTCGGCCTTCTTGTCGTAGACGGAGGCGGCGGAGCGGACCGGGGTGAACTGCTCGGCGTTGAAACCGAACTTCTCGGCCATCTCGGTCATCTTCTCGACGCCGACGTCGTCGCCGAGCTTCGCGAAGACCGAGTTGCAGGAGATGTCGAGGGCGCGCTTCAGGCTGGCGTTGGCGCAGCCCTTGGCGTGGTTCACCATCGGCTTCGTGGAGAGCGGGATCTTCCAGCCCTCGGGGGTGTCGGTCGCCGCGTTGATGTCGCTGACCTTGCCGTTCTCCAGGGCGGCCGCGGCGGTGACGACCTTGAAGACGGAGCCGGGCGGGTAGATCTCGCGGATCGCGCGGTTGAGCTTCGGCTTGCTCTTGTCCTTCTCCAGTGCCACCCAGGCCTTCTCGTCCTTGCCGGAGTAGCCGGCGAAGGAGGAGGGGTCGTACGAGGGGGTGGAGGCCAGCGCCAGGATCTTGCCGGTCTTCGGCTCGATGGCGACGACGGCGCCGGTGTTGTTCCCGAGCCCCTCGAAGGCGGCCTTCTGCGCGGCCCCGCTGAGGGTGGTGACGACGTCGCCGCCCTTCTTCTCCTCACCGGTGAACATGGCGAGGGTGCGGTCGAAGAACAGCCGGTCGTCGTTGCCGGTGAGGATGCCGTCCTCGATCTTCTCGATCTGGTTGGCGTCGTAGGCCTGCGAGGCGTAGCCGGTGACGGGCGCCCACATGGGGCCGTCGGTGTAGGTCCGCTTGTACTTGTAGTACGGGTCCTTGGAGTCGGCGGATCCGGTGATCGGCTTGCCGTCCACGATGATGTTGCCGCGCTGGTTGGCGTACCGCTCGATCTGCACGCGCTTGTTGCTCGAGTGGGTGTTCAGCTCGTCGGCGCGGACGTACTGGAGCCAGTTGTCCCGCAGGAGCAGGGCGAGGATGAGCAGGCCGCAGAAGATCGCGACCCGGCGCAGCGGCTTGTTCACGGACGGACCACCTGGGTCATCTCGGCATCGGGGGACGGGGCGGGCGCGGGCGCGGGGCGGCGCGCCGTGTCGCTGATCCGGATCAGGATGCCGACCAGGGCCCAGTTGGCGATGACGGAGGATCCGCCGTACGCGAGGAACGGCATCGTCATACCGGTGAGCGGGATGAGGCCCATCACGCCGCCGGCGACGACGAAGATCTGGAGCGCGAAGGCGCCGGAGAGGCCCATCGCGAGCAGCTTGCCGAACGGGTCACGGGCGGCGAGGGCGGTGCGGATACCGCGCTCGACGATCAGCCCGTAGAAGAGCAGGAAGACCATCACACCGGTGAGTCCGAGCTCCTCGCCGACCGTGGCGAAGATGAAGTCGGAGTTGGCCGCGAAGCCGATGAGGTCCGAGTTGCCCTGGCCGAGGCCGGTGCCGAGGATGCCGCCGGAGCCGAAGGACATCAGGACCTGGGTCATCTGGTCACAGGCGTTGACCGACTTGGCGCACGCGAAGGGGTCGGCCCAGGCATCGACGCGGGCCTGGACGTGGCTTGCGAAGGAGGCCACGCCGACCGCGCCCGCGACGGACATTCCCAGACCCATGACGATCCAGCTGGTCCGCTCCGTCGCCACGTACAGCATGATCACGAACATGCCGAAGAACAGCAGCGAGGTACCGAGGTCGTTCTCGAAGATCAGGATGAGGAGGCTGACGGCCCAGATCGTCAGGATCGGGCCGAGGTCACGGCCACGGGGCAGGTAGAGCCCCATGAAGCGGCGGCTGGCCAGGGCCAGGGCGTCCCGCTTCACCATGAGGTAGCCGGAGAAGAACACCGCCAGCACGATCTTGGCGAACTCACCGGGCTGGATGGAGAAGCCGGCGATGTTGATCCAGATCTTGGCACCGAAGACCGGGCTGCCAAGGCCAGGAACGAGCGGCAGCAGCAGCAGGACGAGGGCGGTCACCATGGAGATGTACGTGTACCGCTGGAGGACCCGGTGGTCCTTGAGCAGCAGCAGCACGCCGACGAACATGGCGATGCCGATCGCGGAGTACATCATCTGCTTCGGGGCGTCCGGGCTGAAGCTGCCGAAGTCGTTGATCGACTTGGCGATCAGCCGCGGCGACTGGTCGAGCCGCCAGATCAGCACCAGGCCCATGCCGTTGAGCAGGGTCGCGAGGGGCAGCAGCAGCGGGTCCGAGTACGGGGCCCACTTCCGCACCACGAGGTGCGCGACGCCCGCGAGCAGGGCGAGGCCCAGCCCGTACCCGGCCATGCCGGCCGGGACCTTGCCGTCGATGGCCAGGCCCACGTTGAGGTACGCGAACACCGGGATGACGACGGCGAACGCGAGCAGCGCCAGCTCGGTGTTGCGACGGCTCGGCGCCTCGATCGCGCCGATGGTGGTCGTGTTGGTGACAACGCTCATGGTGGTGAAAGGCCCCCTACGGGTGCTTACTGCTTGCCGCAGTTCGAGGCCAGCTTCTGCTCCTCCGCGGTGAGGGTGGGACCCGGGGACGGAGCGGCTGTGGTGGGCTTGGGGTCAGGGGTGGCGGTCTCGCCGGGCTTGGGCGTCGTCGGCGGCTTGCTCGCCTGGTCGGCGGCCTTCTCGGCGGCCGCACGGCGCTGCTCGGTCTTCTTGCAGGCCGAGGCCTGCGCCGCCAGCTCGGCGATCTTCGTCTCGGCCTTGCCGAGGCTGCCGCCCGTGATGGTGTCCTCGACCTGCTTCCGCTGGTAGGCGGGGAGGTACTTGAGTTCGATCTCGGGGTGGTCCTTCTGGACCTTCGAGAGCGAGACCCAGGCCAGGTCCTGGCTGATGCCCTGGTACAGCGCCACGTGCTGGTCCTTGGACCCGACGAAGTACTGGGTCTGCGTCCAGCGCCAGCCGCCGTAGGCGCCGCCGCCGAGGACGGCGAGGGCGAGGACGATGAAGAAGGAGCGCTTCAGCCACTTGCGGCCGGTGCGGGGCTTCGCGAAGTCGTCGTCCGTGTACGACTCGAAGGAGCCCTGCGGGGGCATGCCGCCGTAGCCGTGGCCGTCGCCGCTGCCGGGCGGGCCGAAGCCGCCGGCGGGCGGCTGCTGGTGCGGGGCCGGGCGGCCGAGCCCGGAGGCGCGGCCCGCCGGGGTCTGCATCGCCCCGCCGTCGTTCAGCTGGGCGGCCTGGTTCTCGGCGACCGCGCCCACGATGACCGGGGTGTCGCTGAGCTGACCCGCGAGGGTGTCGCCGCCGTCGACGTCGAGGACGTCGGCGACGATCACCGTGATGTTGTCGGGGCCGCCGCCGCGCAGCGCGAGCTGGATCAGCTCCTGCACGGTCTCCTGCGGGCCCTGGTAGCTGGCGAGGGTGTCCTCGAGCGTCTGGTGCGAGACCACGCCGGACAGGCCGTCGGAGCAGATCAGGTACCGGTCGCCGGAGCGGACCTCGCGGATGGAGAGGTCGGGTTCGACGTGGTCGCCGCTGCCGAGCGCGCGCATGAGGAGCGAGCGCTGCGGGTGGGTGGTGGCCTCTTCCTCGGTGATCCGGCCCTCGTCGACGAGCCGCTGGACCCAGGTGTGGTCCTGGGTGATCTGGGTGAGGACACCGTCGCGGAGCAGGTACGCGCGGGAGTCGCCGACGTGCACGAGGCCGAGGCGCTGACCGGTCCACAGCAGGGCGGTGAGCGTCGTGCCCATGCCCTCCAGCTGCGGGTCCTCCTCGACCATCATGCGCAGTTGGTCGTTGGCGCGCTGCACCGCCGTACCCAGCGAGGTGAGGATGTCGGAGCCGGGGACGTCGTCGTCCAGCGTGACGAGGGTGGAGATCACCTCCGAGGAGGCGACCTCGCCGGCGGCCTGGCCGCCCATGCCGTCGGCGATGGCGAGCAGCCGGGGACCGGCGTAGCCGGAGTCCTCGTTGCCCTCGCGGATCATGCCCTTGTGCGAGCCCGCGGCGAATCGCAGGGACAGACTCATGCGCACCTGCCCTGTCGCCGCTGCTTCGGGGTACGGCCGGTCTCGACCCACACTGCCCACCCTCGCTCGCTCCGCTCGCGCCTATTCATGATGTAGCACTACTTCCGCAGCTCGATGACGGTCTTGCCGATGCGGATCGGCGCGCCCAGCGGAATGGGTGTGGCGGTGGTGAGGCGGGTCCGGTCGAGATACGTGCCGTTGGTGGACCCGAGATCCTCGACGATCCACTGGCCGTCCCGGTCGGGGTAGATCCGGGCGTGCCGGCTCGACGCGTAGTCGTCGTCGAGGACGATCGTCGAGTCGTGCGCCCGGCCCAGCGTGATCGTCTGGCCCTGGAGGGCGACGGTCGTGCCGGTGAGGGTGCCCTCGGACACGACCAGCTTGGTCGGGGCGCCGCGGCGCTGCCGCCCGCCCCCGCCCGTGTTCTGCTGGCCGCGCTGCTGCGGTGGCGCGGCGGCCTGCCGCGCCTGCTGCTGCTGCGGTCGCGCCTCTTGGCGCCGCGAACCGCGCTGGGTCACCCGCGTACCGAAGAGGTCGCTGCGGATGACCTGGACGGCCACGATGACGAACAGCCACAGAACGGCCAGGAAACCCAACCGCATGACCGTCAGGGTCAGCTCTGACATTGCCCCCGCTTCACCCTTCGGCTTGCCGGTAAACGATGGTGGTGCTGCCCACGACGATCCGCGAGCCGTCGCGGAGCGTAGCGCGGGTGGTGTGCTGCCCGTCCACCACGATGCCGTTGGTGGATCCCAGATCCTGGATCGTCGAGGGCGTTCCGGTCCGGATCTCGCAGTGCCGGCGGGAGACGCCGGGATCGTCGATCCTCACGTCCGCGTCGGTGCTGCGGCCGAGGACCAGGGTCGGGCGGGAGATCTGGTGGCGGGTGCCGTTGATCTCGATCCAGTGGCGGACATGGGTGCCCGCTCCGCCGTGCGTACCGGGGCCGGGGGCCGCCGGACGAGGCGCCGCCTGCGGCCGGTGGCCGGGGGCGCCGGGAGGCGGGGCGGCGGGCATGGGAGGGGCGCCGGCCGGGGGGTACCCGTAGCCGCCGCGGCCCTGTGCCTGGCCCTGCTGCTGGTGGTGCTGCGGTCCGCCCGCGGGCGGCTGCGGCTGTGACGTACTCGACGCCAGCGTGCGGCTGCGGACGCGGTAGAGGCCGGTGTCGAGGTCCTCCGCCTTCTCCAGGTTGACCTTGATCGGCCCCATGAAGGTGTACCGCTGCTGCTTCGCGTAGTCCCTGACCAGGCCGGCGAGCTCGTCGCCGAGCTGGCCGGAGTAGGGGCTGAGGCGCTCGTAGTCGGGCGTGCTCAGTTCCACGATGAAGTCGTTGGGGACGACGGTCCGCTCGCGGTTCCAGATCTGCGCGTTGTTGTCGCACTCGCGCTGGAGCGCGCCGGCGATCTCGACCGGCTGGACCTCGGACTTGAAGACCTTGGCGAAGGTGCCGTTGACCAGACCTTCGAGACGCTGCTCGAAACGCTTCATGACTCCCATGGGGCACCTCCTCGGTCGTTGTCGTCCTGGTACTGCTTACTGATCGTATCCACGCGTCGGGAAATCGGCTGGTTCCCCTTCCCTGCCCTGTGGACGAGTGTCACACCTCTCACAGGCTTTCCCCACGGATCGTAGAGGCGGCCTGTGGACAGTGTCCCGCACCCGGCTGTGCGAGCGGGGGCGCGGTCCGGGTTCGGGGGGTGGTCCGTCCCCTTCCTCCCCCTTCTCCTCCCCCTCCGCCACCCCCTTCTTCTTCCGTCTCTCCGCCGTCTCTCCCCGCGGTCCCTCTCCTCCGTCCCCACCCGCTCCTTCCCTCCTGCCCGATTCCGTCCTTCCATCCCTCCCTCACCTTGGTCTGCCCGAGCGGAGCCGAAACAACGGATGTGAATCCACGGTCTGCGACGTGCTAATCTTCTGATGTCGCCAGGCGCTCGCACCGCAAGTGAGAGAGCCCGGAGCACACCCAATGCGCGGGTGGCGGAATAGGCAGACGCGCTGGATTCAGGTTCCAGTGCCCGAAAGGGCGTGGGGGTTCAACTCCCCCCTCGCGCACCAGGCAGTACCGACGAAACGGTCGGCATCGTTCACGATGCCGACCGTTTCGCATTCCCGGCCCGCGTACGACGACGCATACCTGGAGCAGCAGCGATGAGCGTGTGGATACGGCAGTTCTTCCCCGTGCCGCAGTCCGACCGGCGGCTGATCTGCTTTCCGCACGCGGGAGGCTCCGCGAGCGCCTACCGGGCGATGGCGGAGTCGCTCGCGGACAGCCGGACGGACGTCCTGATCGTGCAGTACCCCGGTCGGCAGGACCGCCTCGCGGAGCCGGCGGCCGACGGGCTGGGGGAGCTGATCGACGGGCTGTGGAGCGAGCTGCTCCCGGTGCTTGCGGACGGCAGGCCGTTCGGGCTGTTCGGGCACAGCATGGGGGCGCTCCTCGCCTTCGAGGCGGCGCGTCGGCTGGAGCGTGCGGAGCGCGTACCGGCGGCGCTGTTCGTCTCGGCCTGCCGGGGGCCCGCGTCCACCGGGATCGGCGCGCGGGCGGGCACGCTGGCGGAAGCGAGTGACGAGGCCCTCGTGGACGAGCTCAGGCTGCTCGGCGGTTCCGTCGAGGAGCTGCTGGCCTACCCGGACCTCCTGGAGCTCGCGCTGCCCGCGGTGCGTTCCGACTTCCGGATGCTCGGCCGGTACGCGTACCGGCCCGGTGCTCCGCTCGCCTGCCCGCTGATCAGCCTCGTCGGGGACAAGGACCCGCGGGTGCCGGTCGAGGAGATGGGGAGCTGGCGGAGCGAGACGAGCGGGCCCTACGCGGCGCACGTCCTGGGCGGCGGCCACTTCTACCTCGACGACCACCTGCCCGCGGTCCGCGGGATCGTGGACGCCGCACCGTGGCGGTGACCGAGCCCACACCGCGGGCCGCCGCCTCGGCGGGAGGCGTTCCCGCGGTCGAGGTCGACCTGTGGTCGATCGGGGTGCGCGGGATCACGGAGGGCGTCCTCGACCTCTCCGTGCTCGACGCCGCGGAGCTCGGACGGTTCGAGGGCCTGCGCCGCGCGCAGGACCGGGTGCTGTACGGAACCGCCCACATCGCGCTGCGCCGGCTGCTCGCGGCGCGCCTGGGCATGCCGCCGGCCGAGGTCGGCTATCTCCGGGAGCCGTGCCCCTGCTGCGGGGCGCCCCACGGCAGGCCGGCCGTGCTCGGAAGAGCCGGCGCACCGCACTTCTCCCTCTCGCACGGCGGGGACATGGTGCTGATCGGGATGGCGTCCCGCCCGGTCGGTGTGGACGTCGAGGCCGTTCCGTCCGTCGCGGGCGTACGCGACCTCACATCGTCCCTTCATCCGCTGGAGCGCGGTGAGATCGCCGACGAGGCGTTCTCACCGGAGACGTTCGCCCGGATCTGGACCCGCAAGGAGGCCTATCTCAAGGGACTGGGTACGGGCCTGGGGCGTGCGCTGGACGCCGACTACCTCGGCGAGACCGGCCGGGCACCCTCTCCCGGGGGATGGTGCGTCTCGAACGTCCCCGTGGACGGGCGGCACGCCGCGGCGGTCGCGGTGGAGGGGCCGGAGATGACTCTGCGCGTGACGTCGCTGCCCGCGCGCTTCGTCTACCCGCCGTCCGGCAGCCCGTCCGCCGCCCTGTCCCTCTCGCCGTCCGACTCGCTCTCCGTCAGCCCGTCCGTCTCGCCGTCCGACTCGCTCTCCGTCAGCCCGTCCGTCTCGCCGTCCGTCAGCCCGCCCGGTGACGGGGGTCGAGAGCCGAGCAGGTAGCCCGCCTGGAAGCGGCTCTTCACGCCGAGGCGGTCCATGATCTCGGCGATGTGGCGCCGGCAGGTGCGGACGGACATGCCCATCCGGGTGGCGATCGACTGGTCGGTCAGGCCCTCGCTCAGCAGCAGGGTGATCCGCTGCTTGAGCTGCTCGGAGATGTCGGCGACGTCCTGGTTGTTCCACTCCAGCGGGAACGGGGCCGCGCTGACCCACCACAGTTCGAAGGTGCTCCGTATGAAGTGGATCAGGTTGGGTTCGCGGACGATGATCGCGGCGCCCGGGTCGGCCTCGACCCCGATGACGGCGACCTTCCGGTCGAACAGCAGGAGCCGTACGAACTGGTCGTCGAGCGTCCGCACCTCGGCCCCGCGCTGGGAGATCCGCTCCACGTACTCGCGCGTGCCCTGACTGAACCGGGCCGTGTGCTGGTAGAGCGTCCGCATGCCGACCCCGCGATCCAGCATCGCCTCGTCGCGCGCGATGGCCTCCTGCAGCACGTCCGCCCTGCGGCCGCCGCCGGGCTGGGAGGTCAGCACCTCGTTCTCGCACTGCGCGGCGAGTTCGGCGATGGCCGCCCTCGTGCTGCTCAGCGACTCCATGAACTCGACGGCGCCGCGGCCGTCGCTCGGGGCGGGCCGCTCCTGGTAGATGCGGCCGAACTCCAGCAGCTGGGCGCGCAGGGTCTCGGCGGCCGCGCGCTGGGCCCGGATGGCGCGTTCCATCGGGCCGAGGACACGCTCGGCGGCGTACTCGGGGTCGACGGCGACGAAACCGGACGGCCGGCGGGCGTCCTCGCGCAGCAGGCCGAGGTCGACCAGTTCCCTGCATGACCGCTCGGCCGCGTCGGGTGTGACGCCGAGGCCCGCTGCGATGCCCTCCGTGGTGACGGGGGACTGGCGCAGTGCGTGGCGGTAGACGGCGTGCATCAGATCCGGGGGTGTCCCGGGCGCGGATGCGGCAGACGTGGCAGGTATATCCATTTCACCCTGTTTCACGTTGATACGTCCAGTGCTCATCATGCTGACATGCACGTTGATGATCCACCACCACTCGGTATTCGGCCGTAATGGCCTGGAAGAGTGGCTGACGTGCCAGGGGGCGCAGGGCGGTCCCGACCAGACCACCCCTCAGAACTTCTTTAAGGACATGTCGCGATGAGGCACTTCACCACCGCTTTCCGGAACATGTGCGCGCTGACGGCCGTCGTGGTCCTCGGTCTGGGCGGTGCGGCCACGGTCGCCGTGACGCAGCCGGCCGACGTGCCGGTGACCGTCGCCTCCACGGACACCGGCTGGGGAGCCCCCGGCCACGCCTGAACCGGCCGGAGCCCCACGACACCCGCGTACGCCGGAGTGCTCGACGGGGCCCGTGAAGAGATGAGGAAACAACCATGAGCAACCCCTTCGAGGACGCGGACGGCACCTACCTCGTGCTGGTCAACTCCGAGAACCAGCACTCGCTGTGGCCGTCGTTCGTCACGGTGCCCGAAGGCTGGACGGCGGTGTTCGGGGAGGCCCGCCGCGAGGAGTGCCTGGCCTACGTCGAGAAGAGCTGGACCGACATGCGGCCCGCCAGCCTCGTCCAGGCGATGGAGACCCCGGCGCGCTGAACCCACGCGCCCCCGCGGGCCCGGCCGGAACACCCGGGCCCGCGCGTCCGGCCCCCAGGGCCTGTCCTTCGGATCACGCCGCGCACGGTGAACCGTGCCGCCGCTTCTTCTTTTGCTTCTTCTGCACACCTGATCGCCCTTTGCCCGGAGACCCCGAGGGGACCCGGAGGCGGGCTCCTTTCACGTACCCATGACCTCGGGGGAAACCATGCTGCCGCTGGACGCACAGACACGTCAGGAATCGACCGGATCGCGCGAGTACGTCCAGGCGTGGCTGGCTCGGATATTCGCGGAGACGCTCGGTACGGGCGAGTTCGCCCAGGACGCCGACTTCTTCGCGTGCGGCGGGGACTCGATCCTCGCGGCCAGGGCCGTGATGCGCATCCGTGCCGAGGCGTCCGGGGACGTGCCGCTCTCCTGGCTGTTCGAGCAGCGGAGCCCCGTCAAGCTCGCCGTCCTGCTGGACGGCCGCGTGCGCCTGGCGGGCGCGGAGGGCACGACGGAGGGGACGGCCGCCGGGACGGGCGGGGTGACGGGGTCCGTCATCGCGCGCACCGGAAACGGGACCGCCGAGCCGCTCTCCCACGCCCAGGAGCGCCTGTGGCTCCTGCACCAGCTCGACCCCGAGTCCCCGGCCTACAACGAGCCGCTCCTCTACCGGATCCACGGGGACCTCGACGTCGAGGCGCTGCGTGCCGCGCTGCGGTACCTGGCGGACCGGCACGACGTCCTGCGCACCTCACTGGTCCTCGAGGACGACCGTCCCGTGCAGCGGGTCGAGGAGACGGCGCGGGTGGAGCTGACCGTGGCCGACCTGCGCGGAGCGGGCGACGGCGGTGCCGAGGACGCGGCCCGTGAGCGGATCCGTACCGAGGTCGCCACCCCCTTCGACCTCGCCGCGGGACCGCTCTTCCGGTCCCTGCTGCTGCGCACCGGGGACCAGGACGCGTACCTGCTGCTCACCTTCCACCACATCGTCACCGACGGCTGGTCCACCGGGCTGATCCTCGACGGCCTCGGCGCCGGCTACGCGGCGGCCCGCGCCGGCCGTCCGGTCGCCGCGGCGCCCCTGAGCGTGCGGTACGCCGACTTCGCCGGATGGCAGCGCGGCTGGCTCGAAGACGGCGTCGCCGAAAGCCAGTTGCAGTTCTGGGAGCGGGAGCTCGCCGCGGCCCCGGAGCTGACGGCGTTCCCCACCGACCGGCCCCGCCCGGCCACCCCGTCCTACGACGGCGGCCACGTGCGGTTCACGGTCCCCGCCGGTCTCGGCGGCCGCGTGGTGGAGGCGAGCCGCGCGCACGAGGTGAGCGTCTACGTGACGATGCTCTCCGCGTTCCTGCTCACCCTGCACAAGTACACCGGCCAGCAGGACCTGGTGATCGGCACGCCCGTCGCCGGGCGGCACCACCCGGACGTGGACGAGCTGGTCGGCTTCTTCGTCAACACCGTCCCGTTCCGCTCCCGTTACCGGGCCTCCGACACCTTCCAGGAGTACGTCCGCTCGGTCGGCGCCACCTGCCTGGACGTCCTGGACCACCAGGACGTGCCGTTCGCGCAGATCGTCCAGCGCCTGAACCTCCAGGGCATCAGCAGCCACGCCCCGCTCGTGCAGACCGTCTTCGCCTACCAGGACGACGAGGCACAGGAGCTCGCCCTCGACGGGCTGCGGACCGAGCCGGTGCCGGTGGACGGCGCCACCTCCCGCTTCGACACGACGCTGTTCGTGACCCGGCGGCCCGGCGGATCCTTCGACTGCGACCTCGAGTTCAGCACCGACCTCTACGACCGCGCCACCGCCGAGCGGCTCGTCGCCCACTTCCTCGGCCTGCTCGGCCAGGTCCTGGACACTCCCGGCGAGCGCCTCGCCGCCTACCGGCTGTGCACCCCGGCCGAGCTGGCCCAGCTGGAGTCCTGGAACGCCACCACCGCGGACTTCCCCGCCGACCGCTGCCTGCACTCCCTGATCGAGGACCAGGTCGACGCCACCCCCGACGCCGTCGCCGTCGTCCTCGGCGACACCGAACTGACCTACGCCGAACTCGACGCCCGTGCCAACCGGCTCGCCCGCCACCTCGGCCGGCTCGGCGTCCGCCCGGACGACGTCGTGGGCCTGTGCATGGACCGCTCCCCGGAGCTGGTCGTGGGTCTCCTCGCCATCCTCAAGGCGGGTGCCGGATACCTGCCGCTCGACCCCGAGGCCCCGCGCAAGCGGCTCACCCAGATCGCGGCCGACGCCCGCGCCGACGTCTGCCTCACCCTCGGCCACCAGGCCGACGGCGCGCCCGAGGTGGCGCACGTCGTACGGGTGGACGCGGACCGGGCGGAGATGGCCGGACTCCCCGCCGACCGGCCCGCCGTGGCGGTGCACCCCCGGAACCTGGTGTCCGTCTACTACACCTCCGGCTCGACCGGCGCGCCCAAGGGCGTCGCGAGCAGCCACGAGGGCTGGGTCAACCGGATGGTGTGGATGCAGAAACAGCACGGTCTGCGCCCCGGCGAGACGGTGCTCCACAAGACCACCCTGACCTTCGACGACTCGGCGCTCGAACTGTTCTGGCCGCTGATGTACGGCGGGCGGATCGCGCTGATCGAACCGGGGCTGCACCGCGACCCGCAGGCCGTCCTCGAAGCGGCCAAGCGCTACCGGACGGTGCTGCTGCAGACCGTGCCCAGCATGCTGAACCTGCTCATGGAGGCCGTGACCCCGCAGGACCGGATCGCGCTCGGCGCCCTGCGCAACACCGTGTCCAGCGGCGAGGCCCTCACCCCGGCGGCCGTGCACCGGTTCGCCGAGACGATGCCCGGCGCCCTGCACAACACCTGGGGTGCGACGGAGGTGTCCATCGACTCCACCATCCGCACCTGCGACGCCTCGGACGCCGAGGACACCGGCGCGGTCAGCGTCGGAGCGCCCTTCGACAACAACACGGTCCACGTGCTGGACGCCGCGTTCAACCCGATGCCCGTGGGGGTGACCGGAGACCTCTACATCGGCGGCGACGGCCTGGCCCGCGGCTACCTCAACGACCCGGCGAAGACCGCCCGCGCGTTCGTCGCCAGCCCCTTCGGGGCCGGGGAGCGGCTCTACCGCACGGGCGACCAGGGCTACCTGCGGGCCGACGGCTCGATCAAGTTCGTCGGCAGGAACGACCACCAGATCAAGATCCGCGGCATGCGGGTGGAGCTGGGCGAGATCGAGTCCGTGCTGCGCGACCACGAGCAGGTGCGGGACGCGGTGGTCGTGGCCCCGCGCACGGCCGCCGGGCACTACCGGCTGGCCGGGTACGTCACCCCGCTCGACCCCGCCGCCGCCCCCGACCAGGACAGCCTGCGGCGCCATCTGGCGACCTGGTTGCCCGAGCACATGCGCCCGCCGTTCCTGCTGGTCATGGACCGGCTGCCGCTCAACGCCAACGGCAAGATCGACCGGCACCAGCTGCCCGACCCCACGCGGTCGGGGCAGGCAGAGGCCGACCGGGCGCCGCTTGAGGGGCCGGTCCAGCGGGCCGTCGCCGAGATCTGGTGCGAGGTGCTGGAACTCGACGCCGTGGGCCCCGACGACAACTTCTTCGAGCTCGGCGGCCACTCGCTGATCGCCACCAGGGTGACCGGCCGGCTCCGCGCCCGCTTCGGCCTCGACCTGCCGCTGCGGACCGTGTTCGCCGCGCCGGGCCTGCGGGACTTCGCCGAAGAGGTGGACCAGCACCTCAGGTCGCGGATCAGCGGAATGAGCATGGACGAGATGCGGGCGCTGCTCGACCTGCTGCGCTGAACCGCGGGTGACCGCGTACGACCGTGTACGACCGCGGACGAGCGGCCCTCAGGGGCCGCCCCGCACCAAAACGGATGGGGACTTCGTGAACACCGGACTGCCCGGCGCAGCCGACGACGAACTCGCGGAGGAGATCTACGAGTTCCGCGCCTCCCGGGCGCAGCACCGCATGTACTTCCTGCAGCAGCTCGCGGGATCCGCGCCCACGTACCACGTACCGCTCTTCCATCGGCTGCGCGGCGAGGTGGACGGGGACGCGCTGTGCGAGGCCGCACGGGTGCTGACCGAGCGGCACGAGGCGCTGCGGACCCGGTTCGTGGTCCAGGACGGCGAGCTGCTCCAGCTGATCGGCCGGAACGCCTCGTTCGAGTGGGCGGAGACCGACGTGGCCGCCGTGGCCTCGGCGGGCGGGTACGCGCCGGAGGACACCGACGGCGTCGTCCGCGCCTGGATCCGGCAGGAGGAGGCGCTGCCGTTCGACCTCGCGCGCGGTCCCCTCTTCCGGGTGAAGCTGCTGCGCGTCTCGGACCGCGAGTCGGTCCTCCTGCTCGGCACTCACCACATCGTGTCCGACGGCTGGTCGACCGAGATCCTCTTCCGCGAGCTGGCCGAGGTCTACACGGCCCGTACGACCGGCGCAGCCCTGGCGCTGCCGGAGGTGGACTTCCAGTACGCGGACTACTCGTCCTGGCAGGAGGAATGGCTGGAGAGCCCCGCCGCCGCACGCCAGGAGGCGTACTGGCGGGAGAAGCTGGCCGGCGACCTTCCGGTCATGCGGCTGCCCGTGACCAGGCCGCGCGGCGCTGCCGCCCCCGAGCGGCGCGGCGCCGCCCTCGCCTTCCCGCTCCCCCCGGCGGTGGAGCGGCTGCGGGAGCTGTGCGGCGGCGCCGACGCCACCTTCTTCAGCGGCCTCCTCGCGGCCTTCGACCTGCTGCTCAACCGCTACACGGGGCTCGACGACGTCCTGGTGGGCACGCCGATCGCCAACCGGCACCGCGCCGAGTTCGCCGGCACGGTCGGTCTCTTCGTCAACACCACGGTGCTGCGCACGGACCTGTCGGACGACCCGACCTTCCGTGAGCTGCTCGGCCGGGTCCGCGACGGGGTCCTGGAGGCCCAGGAGCACCAGGACATGCCGTTCGAGGAACTGGTCCGGATGAAGAACCCGGACCGGGACGCCGAGTCGTCGCCCGTCTTCCAGGTGATGTTCGGCATGAACGAGGTCGGGGACCGGACGCTGCGGCTCGGCGCCGTCGAGGGGGAGGCGCTGGCGACGGACTCCGGCACCGCCAAGTTCGACCTGATGCTGGACGTGGCGGAGACGCCCGACGGCGTCACCGGGATCATCGAGTACCGCAGCGACCTCTTCGAGGCCTCCGTCGTCGACGGACTCGCCCGGCACTACGGGCGGCTGATCGAGGCCGCCGTGGCGGAGCCGGACGTTCCGGTCTCCTCGCTCCGGATGCTCGACGACGAGGAGTACGCCCGGGCCGCGCACGCGCCCGCCACCGTCACCGATCCGCGGACGCCGCCCGCCGGGGCCGCCGGTCTCCGGCCGGTGCACGAGCTGTTCGCGGCGTGGGCCGCCCGCACCCCGGACGCCGTCGCCCTCGTCGACGGTGAACTCCACGTCGGCTACGGCGAACTGGACCGCAGGTCCAACCGGCTCGCCCACCACCTGCGCGGGCTCGGCGTGGGCCCCGGCGTGATGGTCGGACTGAGCATGGAGCGCTCCACCGACCTCGTCGTGGCGCTGCTCGCGGTGCTGAAGGCCGGCGGCGCGTACGTACCGCTCGACCCGGCGTACCCGGTGGAGCGGCTCCGTCTCATGGTCGAGGACTCCGGCCTGCGGACCCTCGTGACCGGCGGCGTGGTCCCGCGCTGGTGGACCGACGCCCCCGCGACCGGGCCCGACGAAGGCGGTGCGGCCTTCCGGGGAACCGTGGTCGACCTCGGCGCCGACCGCGACCTCCTCGCGACGTACCCGGAGACGCCGGTACCGGCCACCGCCCGCCCCGGCGACCTCGCGTACGTGATCTACACCTCCGGCTCGACCGGCCGCCCCAAGGGCGTCCTGATCCCCCACCGCAACATCAGCCGTCTGTTCACCGCCACCGACCACTGGTTCGGCTTCGGCCCCGAGGACGTCTGGACGCTCTTCCACTCCTACGCCTTCGACTTCTCCGTCTGGGAGCTGTGGGGCGCCCTCGCCCACGGCGGACGGCTCGTCCTCGTCCCGTACGAGACCAGCCGGGAGCCCGCGGCCTTCCTGCGGCTGCTGCGCGAGCAGCGGGTCACCGTGCTCAACCAGACGCCGTCCGCCTTCCACCAGCTGATGCGCGCCGACGAGGCCGAGGGCGCAGACCCTTCGGAACTCGCCCTGCGCTACGTGGTCTTCGGCGGCGAGGCCCTCGAACCCGCCTCGCTGCGCGGCTGGTTCGAGCGGCACGGTGACGTCACCCCGCGACTGGTCAACATGTACGGCATCACCGAGACGACCGTGCACGTCACCCACCGCCCGATCACCCTGAAGGACCTGGAGGAGGGCAGCGGCAGCGTCATCGGCGAACCCATCCCCGACCTGCACCTGTACGTCCTCGACCCGCACGGCCGCCCGGTCCCCGCCGGCGTCCTGGGCGAGCTGTACGTGGGCGGCGCGGGCCTGGCGGACGGCTACCTGAACCGGCCGGAGCTGACCGCCGAGCGGTTCGTCCCGCACCCGTTCTCGGCCGACCCCGCCGCGCGGCTCTACCGCACCGGAGACCTGGCCCGGTACCTGCCCGACGGCGAGCTGGAGTACTGCGGCCGCATCGACGCGCAGATCCAGCTGCGGGGCTTCCGGATCGAACTCGGCGAGATCGAGACGGCGCTCGTCGACCACGACCTGGTCCACGAGTCCGTGGTGCTCCTGCACACCGACGACGAGGGCCACGCCCAGCTCGCCGCCTACGTCACCGCACGGTCCGGCACCGACCCCGGCGCCCTGGGCACCGAGGAGCTGCGCGCGCACGCCGCCCGCCGGCTGCCCGCCCACATGATCCCCGCCACCTTCACGGCCCTGTCCGCGTTCCCGCTCACCGCCAACGGAAAGGTCGACCGCAAGCTGCTGCCCCGGCCGCAGGCCGGCAGGACCGGTACCGGAAGCGTGTTCGCGGCGCCCGTCACCCCGGCCGAACGGACGCTGGCCGACGTGTGGTCCCGCGTCCTGGGCGTGGAGCGGGTCGGGATCGACGACAACTACTTCTCGCTGGGCGGCGACTCCATCCGCAGCATCCGGCTCCTCGCCCTGGCCGGCGAGGCCGGCCTGCGGATCGGCTTCAACGACCTGATGACCCACCAGACCGTCCGCGGCCTGGCCGCCGCGGTCACCGCCGACACCACCGGGACCGCCGCGGCGTACGGCCCCTCCGCCCACGCGCCGTTCTCCCAGCTGTCCGCCGCCGACCGGGCACGGCTCCCCGGGGGCCTCACCGACGCCTATCCGATGACCCGGCTCCAGCAGGGCATGCTGTTCCACAACGACCTGTCGGCCTCGGGCACCGAGTACCACAACGTCTCGACGTACCGGCTCAGGACCGGCTACAGCGAGGCCGCCTGGCGCGACGCCGTCGCCGGGCTGCTCGCCCGGCACGAGATCCTGCGCACCTCCTTCGACCTGAGCGGCTTCCAGGAGCCGCTGCAGCTGGTCCACGCGGACGTCCCGGCGCCGGTCACCTTCGAGGACCTGAGTGCCCTCACCCCCGCCGAGGCGGACGCCGCCGCCGAGCGGCGCTGGGAACACGAGCACACCGAGGACACCGCGCACTTCGACTGGCGGACGGCGCCGCTGATCCGGTTCCACGTCCAGCGGCGCCCGGACGACACCGTCCAGCTCTTCATCACCGAGCACCACGCGATCCTCGACGGCTGGAGCGAGCGCTCCCTCTACGCCGAACTGCTCCTGCGGTACGGCCGCGGACTGTCCGGCGCGGAGCCGCCGGCCACCGCCCCGCTGCGGTCCCGTTTCTCCTCGTACGTGGCGCTGGAGCGCGCGGCCGTCGAGGACGAGGACAGCCGCCGCTTCTGGACCGGGCGGCTTGAGGGCGCGACCCTCACGCGGCTGCCCCGGGGCCTGGTGGCGGCCGGCCGGCCGGAGGGCTCGGGCGCCGCGGCGATGGCGTTCACCGAGCGCCGGGTGCCCGCATCGGTGCACGAGGCGCTGACCGGGCTCGCCCGCGACCTGGGCGTTCCGCTGCGCACGGTGCTCCTCGCGGCGCACCTGCGGGTCATGGCCCTCCTGACCGGCACGGACGACCCGGTGACCGGCGCCGTCTACAACGGGCGCGGTGAGGAGGCGGACGGCGATCTGGCGCTGGGCGTCTTCCTGAACACGCTGCCGGTACGCGGCCGGCTGACCGGCGGCAGCTGGTCGGAGCTGGTGCGCGAGACGGCGGCCCTGGACCTGGAGATCCAGCGGCACCGCCGCTACCCGCTGTCGGAGATCATCCGCCGGACCGGTGTGTCCGAGCCGTTCGAGACGTTCTTCAACTACACCCACTTCCACGTCGAGCGACAGCTGGACGGGCAGTCGGAGGTCGAGGTCCTCGACTCGCGCGGGGTCGCGCACACCAACTTCCCGTTCGGCGCGGAGTTCTTCCGGGACGGCGTCCACGGTGACCTCGGCCTCGGGCTGCGCTACGACACGACCCGGTTCGACGCCGCGCAGATCGAGCTGTTCCACGGGTACTACGCCGCCGCGCTCGCCGCCATGGCCACGGAGCCCGCGGGCCGCTACGAGACCGCCGACCTGCTGTCGCCGGCGGAGCACCGCCTGTTCCGGGAGTGGAACGACACCGGTGAGCGGTACGACCGGCCGCACGTGCTGCACCGCCTCATCGAGGAGCAGGTGCGGCGCACCCCGGACGCGCAGGCCGTGCGGTTCGGCGGACGGTCGCTGACCTACCGGGAGCTGGACGAGCGGGCGGAGCGGCTGGCACGGCTCCTGCGGGCCCGCGGTGCGCGGCCCGGCGGGTTCGTCGCGCTGCTCCTGGAGCGTTCGCTGGAGCTTCCGGTCTGCCTGCTCGCGGTGCTCAAGTCGGGTGCGGCGTACGTCCCGCTCGACCCGGACCACCCGGAGCAGCGGCTGCGCGGGATCCTGGCGGACGCCGGCATCCCCCTGGTCCTCACTCTCCCGGCGTGGGACGCGAAGGTCGCCGGGCCCGGCACGACGGTGATCCGCCCGGACGAGGCGGAGACGCGACCGGAGGCGGGGCCGAACCCGGAGCCGAGTCCGGAGCCGACAATGGAGCCGAGTCCGGAGACGGGAGCCGGCCCCGGCGACCCCGCCTACATGATCTTCACGTCGGGTTCGACCGGTACGCCGAAGGGCGTCGTCGTCTCGCACCGGGCCATCGCGAACCGGCTGCTGTGGATGCAGCGCGCGTACGGGCTCCGGCCCGGCGAGCCGGTGCTGCAGAAGACCCCGGCCACCTTCGACGTGTCGGTCTGGGAGTTCTTCTGGCCGCTCCTCGCGGGCGGCGTGCTGGTGCTCGCGGCACCGGGCGGCCACCGCGACCCGGCGTACCTGGCGCAGCTGATCCAGAACGAGCGGATCACCACGGTCCACTTCGTTCCCTCCATGCTCCAGGCGTTCGTCGAGGACCCCGCCACCGGGGCCTGCACCGGCCTGACCCGTGTCATCTGCAGCGGCGAGGCCCTCCCGTACGACCTCCAGCAGCGTTTCCTCGACCGCTTCCCCGCAGAGCTGCACAACCTGTACGGGCCCACCGAGGCCGCCGTCGACGTCACCCACTGGCGCTGCGTGGACGACGGCACCGGTGTGGTGCCCATCGGCCGGCCGATCGCCAACACCGAGCTGCACGTCCTGGACCGGCACGGCCGCCACGTACCGCGCGGCGTGACGGGTGAACTGCACCTGGGCGGCACCGGGCTCGCCGAGGGCTACCACCGGCGGCCCGACCTGACCGGGCGGGCCTTCTTCCACCACACGGACCACGCGGGCGTCACCCGCCGGCTCTACCGCACCGGCGACCTCGTACGGCACCTGCCGGACGGCGCCCTGGAGTACCGGGGCAGGACCGACGCCCAGATCAAGCTGCGCGGCTTCCGCATCGAGCTCGGGGAGATCGAGGCGGTCCTGTCGGGCCACCCCGACGTCGCCGAGTGCGCCGTACTGCTGCGCGAGGACCGGCTGGCGGCCTACGTCGTACCGCGCCCCGGCGCGGCGGACGCGGCCGGTCCCGCCGCCCTCGCGGCGCACGCGGCCACCGCGCTGCCCGCCTACATGGTGCCGACGTCCTGGACCGAGCTGGCCGCGATGCCGCTCACCGCCAGCGGCAAGCTGGACCGCGGGGCGCTGCCGGCGCCGGGCGGGGCACCGTCCGCCCGGGCCGACGAGGCCGTCGCCCCGCGCGACGCGAACGAGGCGCGGCTCCTGGAGATCTGGACCGAGCTGCTCGGGACGGACCGGCTGGGCGTGGAGGACGACTTCTTCGCGGCGGGCGGGCACTCCCTGCTGGCCCTGCGGCTCGTCTCCCGGATGAACGCCGCCTTCGGGCTGCGCCTGGGGGTCTCCGCCGTCCTGGCGAACCCGACGGTCGCCCGGCAGGCGGAGCTGCTCCGCGGCACGACCGCCGCGGACCGGCCCGGAGCGCCGGTGCCCCTCAGGGCCGCCGGCGGACGGACCCCGCTCTTCCTGGTCCACCCCGCGGGCGGCAGCGTCCTCTGCTACCGCGAGCTCGCGGCGGCCCTCGGCGAGGACCAGCCGGTGTACGGGCTCTCCGCGACCGGACTCGAGGCGGGCCACGCCCCGGCGGAAACCGTCGAGGAGATGGCCGAGGCGTACCTGCGGGCCGTCCGGGAGGTCCGGCCCTCGGGCCCGTACCGGCTGGCGGGCTGGTCGTTCGGCGGGCTCGTGGCGTACGAGATGGCCTGCCGGCTGACCGCCGCGGGCGAGCGGGTGGAGCTGCTCGCCCTGGTGGACAGCGGTCACCCGGCGGGCAGCGACGGGCCCGCCACGGCGGCGGGGGCGCTCGCGCACTTCGCCGAGGACCTGCTGTTCTCCGCCGGTCTCGACGTACCGCCCGCGCTGGCCGCCGCGCTCGCCCCGGATCTCGCCCCGGCGGGTGCGGACGGCGCGGAGCGGGAGGGCCTGCGGCTCGTCCGCGAGGAACTGGTCAGGGCGGACGCCGGAGGCGCCCCCGGCCCGGCCGAGATCGACCGCCACTACGCGGTGTTCCGGGCGAATCTGCTGGCCATGGCGGCCTACCGGCCGCCCGCCCACCCGGGGGCCGTGCGCTTCTACCGGAGCGCCGACGGCGTCCGGGCGGGCTCCGCCGAGGCGTGGGAGCGGACGGTGGGCCCCGGCCTCACCGTGCGCGACCTCGGCACCGACCACTACGGGATCGTGCGCGGCGCGCACGTCCAGGAGATAGCGAGAGACATGCGAGACATCACTCAGGAAGGGCACCGACCGTGACCGACAAGAGAACGACCCTGTGGCGGCACGCCGACTTCCGCAACCTGTGGTTCGGACTGACCGCGTCGCTGTTCGGGTCCAAGGTCACGGCCGTGGCGCTTCCGCTCATCGCCGCCGTCTCCCTGCAGGCGACGCCGTTCGAGATGGGTGTCCTGGTGGCGGCGGAGGGCCTGCCGTACCTGTTCATCAGCCTGTTCGCCGGGGTGTGGCTCGACCGGAGCGCCAAGCGCCCCATCCTCATCCTCGTCGACGTGCTGCGGGCGGCGCTGCTGCTGCTCCTGCCCCTCGGCTGGGCGGGCGACTTCCTCTCCTTCCCGCTGCTGCTCGTGGTCTCGCTGTCCATCGGCGCCTGCACCGTGGTCTCCGACATCGGCAGCGCCTCGTACCTGCCGCTTCTCGTCGACCGCAAGGACCTCGTCGAGGGCAACAGCAAGCTGGAGCTGTCCAGTTCCGCGTCGGACATCGCGGGCAACGCGATGGGCGGCGGGCTGCTCCAGGTGATCTCCGCGCCCTTCGCGGTGATCGTCAACTCGGTCACGTACCTGGTCTCCGCCGTGTTCACGGCCCTCATCAGGCACCGGGAGACCAAGCCCGCCCCGGTCGGTCCCGACGAGGCCGCGGCGGTGAAGCCCAACATGTGGCGGGAGATGGCCGAGGGCGCGCAGCCGGTGCTGCGGAACAAGACGGTCCGGACGCTCGTCACCGCCACCCTGGTGTTCAACCTCTTCACCCTGGTGATCGAACCGGTCTTCCTGATCTTCATCACCCGCACGCTGGGCCTCGAACCGTTCTACATCGGCCTGATCTTCGCCTCCGCCGGTGCGGGCGCCCTGCTCGGAGCCCTCATCGCCGGGCGCGCCAGCCGGCTCCTCGGCGTCGGGCGGGCGATGGTCGTGTCCCTGGTCATCGCCGGACTCGCGGCCCTGCTGATCCCGCTGGCCACCCAGCTGCCGAAGACCGAGGCCTCGCTGCTCATCGTGCTCATGCACCTGATCGACTCGGCCATGATCATCGTCTACAACGTGAACCAGCGCAGCCTGCGGGCCGCCGTCACCCCCGACCACCTCCAGGGCCGGATGAACGCGACGATCCGGATGGCCGTGATGGGCGTGGCCCCCGTCGGCGCCCTCACCGGCGGCTTCCTCGGCGGCGCCATCGGAGCCCAGCAGACCCTGGTCCTCGGCGCCTTCGGCGTCCTGCTCGCCGGCGTCGTGATCCTTCTGTCCGGTGTCCGCTCGGTGCGGGAGATCCCCGACGCCGTACCCGTAACGGTCTGAGGCGGTACGACATGCGAAACACCCTCACCGGCCGCATATCCAGCGGCCCCAGCGCCCTCCTGCGCGACGAGCTGCTCGACCCGCAGTTCGCCTACGAGGCCGAGCACCTGCTCCCGTACTACGTACGGATCGAGCGGACGCTCGTCGCCGAGTACGCCCGGATGCGGCTGATCACCCCCGAGCAGACCCGCGAACTGGACGGCCTCCTCGCCGGCGCCACCCGGGAGGTCATCACCGGGCAGCAGCAGGCCAACATGTCGGACATCGCCTTCGCGCTGGAACGGCACGTGGAGAACGGTCTGTCCGCCCCGGTCCCGACCTGGCACCTGGACCGCAGCCGCAACGACCTCCAGGCCTGCGCCCAGCTGATGTTCGCCCGCGACCGGCTCGCCGGCGCGGCACGATCACTGCTGGAGTTCCAGGAGGCCGTCCGGCAGCTGGCCGCCGTCACCGCCGACCTGCCGATGCCCGGCTACACCCATCACCAGGCCGCCCAGATCATCACCCCGGGCTTCTACCTGGCGGCGGTCTCCGAGCACGTCCAGCACACCCTGCGCCGCCTGCTCGTCACCTACGACGGCATCGACGCCTGCCCGCTGGGCGCGGGCGCCATGTCCGGTCAGGAACTCGCCTGGGACCGCGACCGGATGGCCTCGCTCCTCGGCTTCCGGCGGGCCCAGCCGAACGCCCTGATGTCCGTCGCCTCGCGCGGCTGGGCGCTGGAGATCACCGCCGAGTTCGGGGTCCTCGGAGTGACGCTGAGCCGCTTCGTGACGGACCTGCTCGCCTGGGGCAGCAGCGAGTACGGGTTCATCGACCTGCCCGACGAACTCTCCGGCATCTCCTCCGCGATGCCGCAGAAGAAGAACTTCCCCATCCTGGAGCGCATCCGGGGCCGCAGCTCCCACCTGTCGGCCTTCCACATCGACGTGACGCTCGGCCAGCGCAACACCCCGTACTCCAACACCGTGGAAGTCTCCAAGGAGGCCGGGGCGCACGTCTACCAGGCGTTCGAGGCGCTCCGCAGCACCACCCGGCTCTTCACCGAGGTCATCCGGCACCTCTCCTTCAGGACCGACCGGATGGCCGAGGTGTGCGAGCGGGAGTTCCTGGGCGGCTTCGCCCTCGCCAACTCCCTGACGCTCCACGAGGACATCCCCTGGAGGCGCGCCCAGGTGATCGCCGGCCGCTACATCGTGGCGGCCGTGGCGGCGGGGCGGAAGCCCGCCGACGGCGACCCCGAACTCCTGCGCCGGGCGGCCCTGGGAGAGGGCCACGAACTGCGCGACCCGGCCGCGACGCTCGGCGACGCCTTCGACGTCGGCCAGGCCCTGCGCCGGATGCGGTCCAGCGGATCGGCCCACCCGGACGCGGTACGGACGGCCCTGCGGGCGCAGCGGGACGAGCACGAGCGCCTCGTACGGGAATGGGCGGAGCGGGCGACGACCGCCCGGACGACAGGAGGGGACGGACATGGCAACGCAAGCGCGCCCTGCGGCGACTGAGATCGACATCCGCGGCACCGGCACCGCGTTCGGCACCTTCGGCGAACTGCTCCAGGGCGTCCTGCCGGACGGCGACCGGCACTTCATGGTGACCTTCCCGGTCGCCGGATGGAGCAGGGCCGTGTTCCGGCACAGCCCCGACCGTGAGGGCCTCACCGTCTGGCCGCCGCACAAGCGCAAGGCCGTACGGATCGCCCAGCTCGCCCTGGCCGCGGCCGGGCGGCAGGGCGGCGGCTCCCTCGAACTGAGCAGCGAGCTGCCCGAGGGCAAGGGCATGGCCAGCTCGTCGGCCGACCTGGTCGCCACGGTCCGCGCGGTCGGCGCGGCCGTGGGCACCACGTTCGGCGCCGCGGACATCGAGTCCTTCCTCCGCGAGATCGAGCCCACCGACGGCGTCATGTACGACCAGATCGTCGCCTACCACCACCGCGAGGCCGAACTCCGCGAAGAGCTCGGCATGCTGCCGCCGCTCGTCATCGTCGGCCACGACGAGGGCGGCCAGGTCGACACGATCGCCCACAACCGGGACGCCCGCCGCGTCGGCGACGCGGAGAAGGCCGAGTACGCCGCCCTGCTCACCGAACTGTGCGAGGCCGTACGCAACGCCGACCTGCCCGCGGTGGGCCGCGTCGCCACCCGCAGCGCCGAACTCAACGCCGTCGCCCGCTCCCGCCGGAGCCTGCCCGCCCTGCTGCGGATCTGCGCCGAGACCGGCGGCCTCGGGGTGGCCTGCGCCCACAGCGGCACGGTGCTCGGCATCCTCTACGCGGCCGACGACCCGGAACTGACCGTCAAGGTCGGCACCGCCCTGACGGCCTGCGCCGCACTGCCCGGCACGACCACCGTGCACCGGTCGCTGGGCCACGGAGACGTCTGGAGCGCCAGCTCCATGGAAGTGACGGTGCGGGAGACCACCGCGCCGGCTCGCGAGGCGAGCACCGAACCCGCCTTGGGGGCATGAACATGATCTTCGATTCGATGAACGAAGCGATCGGCAACACACCGCTCGTACGGCTCGACGTCCCCGCCTCCGAAGGCACCCGGGTGTACGCCAAGCTCGAACTCTCCAACGCCTTCGGCATGAAGGACCGGGTCGCCCGCAACATCGTGGCCGAAGCCCGCCGCCTCGGCGTCCTGCGCCCCGGTGCGCCCATCGTCGAAAGCTCCTCCGGCACCATGGCGCTCGGCGTCGCCCTCGTCGGACGCTCCCTCGGCCACCCGGTCCACATCGTCACCGACCCGCGGACCGACCCCACCACCCTGGCCAAGCTGCGCGCCCTGGGCTGCGAGGTCCACGTCGTCCCCGCCATGACCGACGGCGGCTGGCAGGGCGCCCGGCTGGCCCGCCTCGCGGAACTCATGAGCGAACTCCCCGGCTCCTTCTGGCCCCAGCAGTACAGCAACCCCGACAACCCCGGCGCCTACCGGGTGCTCGCCGCCGAACTCCTGCACGACCTCGGCCCCGTCGACACCCTGGTCGGCGCGGTCGGCAGCGGCGGCTCCCTGTGCGGCACCGGCCGCGCCCTGCGCCGCACCCTGCCCGACCTGCGGGTCGTCGGCGTGGACTCGGTGGGCAGCACCCTCTTCGACCAGCCGGACAGGCCCGGCCGCCTCCAGAGCGGCCTCGGAAACAGCCTCCACCCCAACAACCTCGACCGCACCGTCATCGACGAGATCCACTGGCTCAACGACCGCGAGGCGTTCACCGCCACCCGCGAACTCGCCCGCGAACAGCAGGTCTTCGCCGGGAACACCTCGGGCTCCGTCTACCACGTGCTGCGCCACCTGGCCCGTACGGCCGCCCCCGGCAGCCGGATCGTCGGCATCTTCCCCGACCGCGGCGACCGGTACACCGAGACCGTCTACAGCGACGACCACTGGGCCGCCCACCGCCTCGACGAACTGCCCTCCTCCGACGCCCCCACCCGCGTCGACTACGGCACCACCGTCGCCTCCTGGTCCGTCGCCGCCCTCGGCGAGCGCCCCGCCCGCCGCCGCCACCTGCTGTTCGTCGAGGCCAACACCAGCGGCACCGGCGTCCAGGCCCTCCGCACCGCGGCCGCGCTCGGCCTGACCGCCGTCCTCCTCACCAGCGCCCCCGAGCGGTACACCGGAGCCGCCGACACCGGCTGCGAGGTCGTCGTCTGCGACACCAACGACGTGCCCGCCCTGCGCCAGACCATCCAGGAACGCTTCCGGCGCGAGGACATCGCCGGCATCACCACCACCAGCGACTTCTACGTCCCCACCGTCGCCGGACTCGCCGACTGGCTCGGCCTGCCGGGCAACGACGAGGACGCGGCGAACCGCTGCCGCAACAAGGCCTCGCTGCGCCACGCCCTGGCGGCCGCCGGCGTCCCCCAGCCCCGCTTCGCCGTCGTGAAGGACGCCGCCCGCACCGAGGAGGCCGTCGCCTCCGTGGGCCTGCCCTGCGTGGTCAAGCCCGCCGACGACTCCGGCTCCAACGACGTGCTGCTGTGCACCACCGTCGCCGAGGCCACCGCGCACGCCGCCCGCATCCTCGCCGTCGAGACCAACGTACGGGGGCTGCCCACCGCCCGTACCGTGCTGATCGAGGAGTACCTCGACGCCCCCGAGTACAGCGTCGAGATGTTCAGCGACGGCGACGAGCACACCTGCGTCGGCGTCACCGCCAAGCACCTCACCGGCACCCCGTACTTCGTCGAGACCCGCCACGTGTTCCCCGCCCCGCTGCCGGACGCCGACCTGGCCGCGCTCACCGACGCCGTCACCCGCGCCCTCAAGGCCACCGGCATGCGCTTCGGGCCCACGCACACCGAGGTCAAGCTCACCGAGCACGGCCCCGCCCTCATCGAGATCAACCCCCGCCTCGCCGGCGGCATGATCCCCGAACTCATCAGGCTCGCCACCGGATCCGACCTCCTGGAGCAGCAGATCCGCGCCGCCGCGGGGCTCCCCGTCGACCTCGCCGCCACACGGACCGGTCACGCCGGCATCCAGTTCCTGCTCGCCGCCCGGCCCGGCACGCTCGCCTCCGTCGACGGCACCGACGCGGTCCTGGCGGCCGACGGCATCGAGCGGGTGACCGTGACCGCCACCGCCGGCCAGGCCGTCCGCCCGCCCCGCAACGCCTACGACCGGCTCGGCCACGTCATCGCCCGCGGCGACGACGCCGCCCACGTCGTGACCGCCCTCGACACGGCCCTGCGCGGGATCACCGTCCAGCTGCGCACCGACACGTCCGCGAAGTAGCGAGAGAAGACCAGTGACCATGATCGAACTGCGCAGTGACACCTTCACCCTCCCCACCCCCGCGATGATGCGCGCGATGAACGACGCCCCGCTGGGAGACGACGTCTACGGCGAGGACCCGACCGTCCGCCTCCTTGAGGAGCGCTCCGCCGACCTGCTCGGCAAGCAGGCGGCCTGCCTCATGCCGAGCGGCACCATGGCCAACCTGGCCTCCATCCTCGTGCACGCCCCCCGGGGCTCGAAGATGCTCGTCGGCGCCGAGAGCGACATCTACATCTACGAGGCCGCCGGCGCGACCGTCTGCGGCGGCGTGATGTACGAACGCGTCCCCAACCAGCCCGACGGCCGGCTGCTCCTCTCCGACCTGCGCGCCGGGTTCCCCGACGACCCGGCGGACGAACAGTTCGCCCTGCCCTCCCTGATCTGCCTGGAGAACACCCAGAACCGCTGCGGCGGCGTGGTCCTCCCGCAGAGCTACATGAAGGAGGTGTGGGACTTCGCCCACGAGAACGACGTCGCCGTGCACCTCGACGGCGCCCGGCTGTTCAACGCCGCCGTCGCCCTCGGGATCCCCGCAGCGGAGATCACCCAGTACGCCGACTCCGTACAGTTCTGCCTCTCCAAGGGCCTCGGCGCCCCCATCGGATCCATGGTCGCCGGCAGCGAGGACTTCATCACCGAGGTCCGCCGCGCCCGCAAGATGCTCGGCGGCGGCATGCGCCAGGCCGGCATCATCGCCGCCGCGGGCCTGGTCGCCCTGGACGACCTGGAGCGGCTCCAGGACGACCACGCCAACGCCCGGCGGCTCGCCGAGGGCCTCGCGGACGTCGACGGCATCGACATCGACCCCGCAGCTGTGCAGACCAACATCGTGATGTTCCGGGTCAGCGACCCGCGCTTCACCTGGCAGACGTTCGTCGAGGCCGCCGGATACCGGGGCCTTTCGCTCGCCGAACTCGGCCACGGCAGGCTGCGCGCGGTCACCCACAACGGCGTCACCGCGGCGGACATCGACAAGGCCGTGTCCATCGTCCGCGCGGTGCTCACCGAGGGGCGGGCCGGCTGACATGACCCTCCACGATCTCGCCCGGGACGCGGTCGCCGCTCACGACCCGGCCTTCCAGGACCCGGCCTTCCAGGACCCGGCCTCGCAGGACGCGGCCTCGCAGGACCTCCAGGCCGAGCTGCTCAGCCTCCTCCTGGGGAACAAGAAGGAGGTCTTCGCGCCCGCCACCGTCCGCCGCGCCCCCCGCGACGGCCGCCTCCCGGCCTCCAGCGCCCAGCAGCGGCTGTGGTTCCTCGACCGGCTGCACGGCGCCAACGCCACGTACAGCGTCCCCTTCGCCCTCCGGATCGACGGCGACCTGCGGGTCCCCGCCCTGCGCGCCGCGCTCCAGGACCTCGTCGACCGGCACGAGATGCTGCGCTCCACCTTCGCCGACGAGGACGACGAACTGGTCCTGCGCATCGCCGACCGGCTCCCCCTCGACGTACCGTGCGTCGAACACCACGGGCAGGCGCCCGAGGAGGCCGAGCAGCACGTCCTGGCCGAGATCGCCGCGGCGGCCCGCATCCCGTTCGCGCTCACCGGCGGCCCGCTGATCCGCGCCGCCGTCCACCGCACCGCACCCACCCGGCACTACCTCTTCATCAACTTCCACCACACCGTCACCGACGGCTGGTCCGAGGGCGTCTTCGCCCGCGAACTCTGGCAGCTCTACGACGGCCACGTGTCCGGCACCCCCGCCGCACTGCCCGCCCTCCCCCTCCAGTAC
>JOBE01000004.1 GCA_000717735.1 Streptomyces griseoluteus
TAGTACGGTCTCGTGGGCTCGGAGATGTGTATAAGAGACAGCTGCCCCCCTCCGCCCTGACTCCCCCTTCCTTCGACCAGGAGCATTCATGAAGCCACGCAGCCTACGGCGCCGCGCGACCGCCGCCATCGCCGCGGTCGCCGCCATCGCCGCCCTCACCGCGACGCAGGCACAGGCGCAGACGCAGGCGCAGGCGCAGGCGCAGACGCAGGCCGCACCCGCGCAGGACGTGGTCACCCCGGCCACGAAGTTCTACGTGGACCCGCACAGCAAGGCCGCCGGGCAGGCCCTCGTCGACCTCCGCAACGGCGACTTCGCGAACGCCGCGAACATGGCCAGGCTGGCGAGCTGGCCGCAGGCCGACTGGTTCACCGAGGGCACGCCCGGCGAGGTCCGCGTCGAGGTGAACAGGCTCGTCCGCAAGGCGCGGTGGGTCGACCGGACCCCCGTCCTGGTCGCCTACAACGTCCCGGGCCGGGACTGCACGCAGTACTCCAGCGGCGGCGCCGCGTCCTCCGCCGCCTACCGGCAGTGGATCGACGCGTTCGCCGCCGGCATCGGCGACGACAAGGCGGTGGTCGTCGTCGAGCCCGACGGCCTGGCCCTCCTGCCCAAGGACTGCGGACCAACCGTGGACCCGACCGGTGAACTCACGGCCACCCGCATCGCCGATCTCGAGTACGCCGTCAGGACCCTCAAGTCCAAGCCCCGCACGGCGGTCTACCTGGACGCGGGGAACGTCCTGTGGCGGTCCGTCGGTGACATGGCGCAGCGACTGCTCGACGCCGGGATCGAGCACAGCGACGGATTCGCCCTGAACGTGTCCAACACCCACCCCACCGACCACAACGCGAGGTACGGCACCTGGATAGCCAAGTGCATGTGGTTCGCCACCGAGGGGCCGGAGTACGCACGCGGCCACGCCGACTGGTGCGCGACCCAGTACTACTCCCCCGCCGCGCCCAACGACGGCGCCCCCGGCAACGCCGTCGACTCCGCCGACCCCACCACCTGGCGCTGGACGGACGCCTGGTTCGACCAGAACGTGGGCACCCCGGCGACCGACGGGCTGCACCACTTCGTCATCGACACCAGCCGCAACGGCCTCGGCGCCTGGACGCCGGAACCCGGCAAGTACACCGGGGACCCGGAGATCTGGTGCAACGCACCCGGCCGCGGCCTCGGGGCGCGCCCCACCGCCGACACCGGGGTCCCGCTCGTCGACGCCTACCTGTGGATCAAGATCCCCGGTGAGTCCGACGGCAGCTGCACCCGCAACACCGGCGGCACCATCGACCCCGAGTACGGCATCGTGGACCCGCCCGCCGGCACCTGGTGGGCCGACCAGGTCCACTCGCTGGCCCGCAACGCGGCCCCGCGCCTGACGTTCAACCGCTGAGCCCGCTCCGTCACCCGTTCACGCCCGGCGAAGGCCGGCACCCCGCCCGGGGCATCTCCCGGGCGGGGTGCCGGCCTTTTTCGCGTCGCGAGTCGAAGCGCATCGACAGTTGCACCACCCTCACGCCCTGTCAATCGGGCGATCTCAAGAAAGTTTCCTTGCATCAAAGCCCTTGTTTCGCACGAAACATGTCCGTTACCTTCGGCGGCCAGTGAAGCGCTTCGACGCGCTTTCGGGGAAGGACGGCGGCGTCGCCCTTCGGCGCCGCCTGACCAGCACTCGGATCAACCCCCCCCCCCCCACTACCGACCGAGGGGCTCGGCCCCGCGAAAGGAACGATCCATGAACGAGACACGGCAACCGGCGCACCACCGAGGCCGGGGCCCAGGCCGCCTGATCGCGCTCGTGCTGGCGCTCTTCGTCATGCTGGGGCTGTCGGGCGGCACCGCGTTCGCCGCGCCCGACGACGCCAAGAAGCCGCCCCGTGCGGTCTGGGTCCCGGACTCGGCCAACGACCTCGTCGCCGCGATGCAGCCCAGCTGGAACCTGGGCAACACCCTGGACGCCATTCCCGACGAGGGTTCCTGGGGCAACGGGCAGACCACCAAGGCGACGTTCGAGAAGGTCGCCGCGGACGGGTTCCGCAGTGTCCGCATCCCGGTGACCTGGAGCGACCACCAGTCCGCCACCGCGCCGTACACCATCGACGCCACGTACATGGCCCGCGTCAAGCAGATCGTCGACTGGGCGCTGGACAGCGGCCTGTACGTCGTGCTCAACGTCCACCACGACTCGTGGATGTGGGTCGAGAAGATCACGAGCGACCACGACAACGTGATGGCCCGGTTCAACTCCACCTGGTCCCAGATCTCCACGACCTTCCGGGACGCGCCGCGCACCCTGGTCTTCGAGGGCATCAACGAGCCGAGCTTCGCCAACGCCACGGAAGCGCAGAAGTTCCAGTACCTGAGGGAGCTGCAGACCTCGTTCCACCGCCTGGTCCGCGCCTCGGGCGGCATGAACGCGAACCGTCTGCTGAGCCTGACCACGCCCGCCGGCGCCCCCGAACCGGCCTTCATGAACGACCTGTACACCACGATCGCCGGGCTGAACGACAGCCAGCTCGTGGCGCAGGTGCACTTCTACAGCTGGTACCCGTTCAGCGTGAACGTGGCGGGCGGCACCCTCTACGACGCCGTCGCGCAGAAGCACCTGGACGACACCTTCGCCAACATACGCAACACCTTCGTCGCCCGCGGCATCCCGGTCTACATCGGTGAGTACGGTCTGCTCGACTACCCGAACCACTTCCACCCCGACCGGACCGAGCGGGGCGAGGCGCTCAAGTACTACGAGCACGTCAACCACACGGCGCGTGCCGTCGGCGTCACCACCGCCCTGTGGGACCCGTTCGGCTACCTGAACCGCGACACCCTGCAGTGGCGTGACCAGGCCCTGTTCGACTGGATCAAGTCGAGCTGGACCACCCGCTCGGGCACCGCCTCCTTCGACAAGGTCTTCGTGCCGAAGTCGGCCCCGATCACCGCCAAGTCGCTCACCCTGAACCTCAACGGCACCAGCTTCCGCGGGGTGTGGCAGGGCGGCACCAAGCTGGTCGCGGGACGGGACTACACCGTCTCCGGCACCCGGCTGACCTTCACCGCCGGCGCGCTGACCCGCCTGGTCGGCAACCGCGCCTACGGCGTCAACGCGACGCTCCAGGCCCGGTTCACCAGCGGGCTTCCCTGGAACATCGGCATCGTCACCAACGATGCTCCGGTGCTGTCGAACGCCACGGGCACCTCCACCGCGTTCGCCGTTCCCACCCAGTACCGGGGCAACAACCTGGCCACCATGCACGCCACGTACGCCGACGGCACCAACGCCGGCCCGACGGACTGGACTCCCTACCAGGAGTTCAACAGGGCCTTCTCGCCGGACTACGCGAACGGCGCGATCACCCTGACCCCCGACTTCCTCGCCTCGCTCCGCGAGGGGGTCACGGCGACGCTGGTCTTCCACTTCTACAGCGGCCAGACCGTCACGTACAAGGTCACGAAGTCCGGCACCGCGGTGACCGGCACCCTCGCCTGACCCATGCCCTCCCCGCCCCGGCCGCCGGCCTCCCCGCCGGCGGCCGGGGCCCCACACGTCTCGAGGTGCACGCATGTTCCCGCTGCCTCCCCGCGTCCTCTTCGGCGCCGCCTACTACCACGAGTACCAGCCGTACGAGCGTCTCAAGGAAGACCTGGACCTGATGGCGGAGGCGAAGTTCACCGTCATCCGGGTCGGCGAGTCCGTCTGGTCCACCTGGGAGCCTACGAGCGGCCGCTTCGAGCTGGACTGGCTGCAGCCCGTCCTCGACGGCGCCCACGCCCGGGGCATCTCGGTCGTCCTCGGCACGCCCACGTACGCCGTGCCGCCGTGGCTGGTCCGCCAGTACCCGGAGATCGCCGCCGATCACGCCACCGGCCGGTCCGCGTCATGGGGCGGTCGCCAGGAGGTCGACTTCACCCACCCAGCGTTCCGCTTCCACGCCGAGCGCGTGGTCCGGCGCATCCTCGCCCGGTACGCCGACCACCCGGCCGTGATCGGCTTCCAGGTCGACAACGAGCCGGGCTGCCGCCTCCCGCACAACCGGGGCGTCTTCCAGCGCTTCGTCGACGACCTGCGCCATACGTACGGCGACGTCGAGACCCTCAACCGCGCGTGGGGCCTGACCTACTGGTCGCACCGTCTCTCCACCTGGGCCGACCTGTGGACCCCGGACGGAAACGCCCAGCCGCAGTACGACGTCGCCTGGCGGGCCTTCCTGGCCCGGCAGACCACCGAGTTCATCGCCTGGCAGGCCGACATCGCGCGCGAGTACGCCGGCAGCGGGCAGTTCGTCACCACCTGCCTGCACTACGGCCACCCGGCCCTGGAGGACGACGAGCTGACCGACGGCGTCGACGTCACCGCGGGCAACCCGTACTACGACATGCAGGACGCCCTCGCGCTTCCCGACCCGACACCCGACGACCACGAGCAGGGATGGAAGACCGCCGGTGTCTGGGGCCTGTACCAGCAGGCCGACCGGACCTTCTCCTCCCGGCAGGAACCGTTCCTGATCACCGAGACCAACGCCCAGGCCGTCGGCGGCCCGGCCGAGAACCGGCCCGCCTACGACGGGCAGTGGCGGCAGGCCGCCTGGGCACTCGTCTCCCGGGGCGCGCGGATGATCGAGTACTGGCACTGGCACACCCTGCACTTCGGCGCCGAGACGTACTGGGGCGGCATCCTGCCGCACAGCGGCCGCCCAGGCCGCGTCTACGCCGAACTCGCGCGCCTGGGAGCCGAGTTCGAGACGGCCGGGGCACTGGTGGCCGGGATCGATCCCGACGCCGACATCGCGATGGTCTACTCGATGCCCAGCAAGTGGCTGATGCAGAAGTACCCGCCGCTCGGCACGGCGGACGGCGGGGAGGACGGCTCCTCGTACCACCGCCTCTTCGACCCCTTCTACCGCGGCGCGTTCGAGGCCGGCCGTCAGGTGCGCGTCCTGCACGCCCGCCAGCTCCACGACGGCCGAGGCGAACGGGAGGGCCTGGCACCGGACGTCGCCGCGGCACGCCACCCCGTCCTCGTCGTCCCCGGGCTCTACCTCGCGGAGGACTCCCTGCTCGACTGGCTCGCGGCCTACGCCCACGCCGGCGGGCATCTCGTCCTCGGCCCCCGCACCGGCTACGCCGACCAGGAGGCCAGGGCGCGCCACGAGCCGGGACCCGCGCGTCTCGTGGCGGCGGCGGGCGTGTCGTACGACGAGTTCGCCAACCTGTCATCCGACCTCCCGCTCCGCGCCGTGCAGGGCAGTCCCCTGGCGCTGCCCGAGGGGGCGACCGCGACGCGGTGGGTGGACGGCCTCGTCGTGGGCGACGCCACGGTGCTCGCCGAGTACGGCCACCCGCACCACGGCCGCTGGCCCGCCGTCACCACGCACGCCCACGGCGCCGGCCGGGTCACCTGCGTCGGCACCGTGCCGGGGCGCGAGCTCGCCCGGTCGCTGGCCGCCTGGCTGGCGCCGACGCCCCTCAGCGGCTGGGGCGACCTGCCCGCGTCCGTCACGGCGACGACCGGCACCTCCCCGGAAGGGCGTCGCGTCCACGTGGTGCACAACCGGAGCTGGGAGCCCACCGAGGTGCGGGCGCCCGTGGATCTGACCGACGCGCTGGACGGTACGCCTGTCGACGTCGGCGGACCGGTGGGCCTCGGCGCGTGGGACGTACGGGTCTTCGTCACGCGGTAGCGGGAGCAGGCACCGCCGGCCCGCAGGCCGGGGGCCTTCACGCCGGGGGCCTTCACGCCGGGGGCCTTCACGCCGGGGGCCTTCACGCCGGGGGCCTTCACGCCGGCTCGCCTCCGGCGCCGGCGCCGGAGGCATTCGGCGTGCCGAGCCCGTAGACCCGGGCCGCCGTTCCGCCGAAGACCTGCGCGTGCTCGTCCGGGCCGAGGCCGTCCGTCAGCTCCTCGGCGGTGCGCACGACCTGTTCGTACGAGGCAGCCGTGAGGCAGACCGGCCAGTCGGAGCCGAACATGACGCGCTCGGGTCCGAAGGCGTCGAGGGCGGTCTCGGCGTACGGGCGCAGGGACGTGACGCTCCAGCGGTCGCGGTCGGCCTCCGTCACCAGACCGGAGAGTTTGCAGAACACCCCGGACTCGCGGGCGAGTTCGCGCAGCAGGCCGGCCCAGGGCTCCAGCTCTCCGCGGGCGATGGGCGGCTTGGAGAGATGGTCGAGGACGAAGGACTGCCCCGGGAGCGCGCGCACGGTCGCGATGGCGGCGGGAAGCTGGTGGGGCAGGGTGAGCAGGTCGTAGCAGAGCCCGGCACGGCCGACCGCGCGCAGTCCGCGGCGGACGTCGGGGCGGACGAGCCAGGCCGGATCGGCCTCGCCCTGGACCAGGTGCCGCACACCGACGAGCAGGTCACCGCCCGGCCCCCGGCGCAGGTCGGCGAGGGTGTCGGCGATGCCGGGCGCGGTGAGGTCGGCCCAGCCGACGACGCCCGCGACGAGCGGTTCGCCGACGGCCAGTGCGAGGAACTCCCGGGTCTCTGCCGCGTCCGGCAGCACCTGCACGAGTACGGTGCCCCCGATGCCCGCCGCGCGGGCGTGCGGGGTCAGTTCGGCCATGCCGAAGTCGCGCCGGATCGCCGTCGACTCCGGTGCGTCGAGCCAGGCGTGGGTGCGTCGGCGCAGGTCCCACAGGTGATGGTGCGCGTCGATTCTCACGCGCGGCCCCTCCTCAGCCGGCGCCCAGGTCGGCCCAGAGCCGCTCCGGGATGTCGAGTTCCGCGTGGGCGGCGTTCTGCAGCACCTCGGCCGGGCTCGCCGCGCCGACGACGACACCGGTGACGGCCGGGTGCCGGAGCGGGAAGCGCAGCGCCGCCGCGGCGAGCGGCACACCGTACGCGGCGCAGCGGCGGTCCAGTTCCCGGGCGGCCCGGAGCACGGAGGCGGAGGCGGGGGCGTAGTCGTACATCGCCCCGCGGTGCGGGTTCGCGAGTACGCCGCTGTTGAAGACCCCGCCGACCAGGACGCCGACTCCCCGGGCCGCGCACAGCGGCAGCAGTTCCCGTTCGGCGCTCCGGTCGAGCAGCGAGTAGCGGCCGGCGACGAGGACGCAGTCGACGTCGGTCTCCCGGACGAAACGGGAGAGCGTCGCCGTCTGGTTCATGCCCACGCCCACCGCACGGATCACGCCCTCGGCCCGCAGCCGGGCGAGCGCCGGGTACGCCTCGGCGAGCGCCTGCTCCCCGTGGTCGTCGGGATCATGGATCAGTACGACGTCGAAGGCGTCGAGCCCGGAGCGTTCCAGGCTCTCCTCGAGGGAGCGACGCACGCCTTCGCGGGTGTAGTCGCGGACCCGGACCAGGCCGGGGGCGCCGTGGAAGCCCTCGTCGCCCGGCTCCGCCGCCCCCGGCACGAGCAGGCGGCCGACCTTGGTGGACACCACGGCCTCGTCCCGAGGCACCTCGGCCAGGAAGGAGCCGAGGCGTCGCTCGGCGAGGCCCGCGCCGTAGTGGGGGGCGGTGTCGAAGTACCGGACGCCGTTCTTCCAGGCCGCCTCCAGGGTGGCGCGGGCCCGGTCCTGGGCCACGGGTGCGTACAGGCCGGCCAGCGGTGCGGTGCCGAGCGCGATCCGGCTGACCGTGACAGCGGTGCCGCCCAGCGGCACCCGCTCGGTCACGCCTGCCCGAGGACGTGGAGCTGGCGGCCGAGCCGCTCGATCTCCACCTCGACCACGTCGCCGGCGCGGAGGTAGGGGAAGTCGTTGGCGCCGGCCGCGACACCGGCGGGGGTCCCGGTGTTGATGACGTCGCCGGGTTCGAGGACCATGAACTGGCTCAGGTACCAGACCACGTGGTGCACGCCGAAGAGCATGTCCTTGCTGTGGCCGTCCTGCCGCGGTTCGCCGTTGACCCACAGGCGCAGGGCGAGTCCCTGGGGGTCGCCGGTCTCGTCCGGGGTCACCAGCCAGGGTCCCAGGGGGTTGAAGGTCTCGCAGGACTTGCCCTTGTCCCACTGTCCGCCGCGTTCGAGCTGGAAGGCGCGTTCGCCGACGTCGTCGGTGATCGTGTAGCCGGCGATGACGTCCTCCGCGTCCGCGGGGTCGTCCAGGTAGCGGGCGGTGCGGCCGATGACGACGGCGAGTTCGACCTCGTAGTCGGTCTCGCGGCTGCCTCGCGGGACGAGCACCCGGTCGTCGGGGCCGACCACGGTGTCGGCCGCCTTCATGAAGACGACCGGCTCGGCCGGCGGGGGTGCTCCCGTCTCGGCGGCGTGGTCACGGTAGTTGAGGCCGATGCAGACGACCTTCCCGGGCCTGGCGACCGGAGCGCCGACGCGCAGACCGGTCGTGTCCAGTCGGGGCAGCTCACCGGCGGCGAGCGCGGCCCGTGCCCGGTTCAGGCCGTCGGAGGCCAGGAAGACGGCGTCGATGTCACCGGTCAGCGGGGTCAGGTCGTGGGCCTGGCCTTCGGCATCGAGGACGGCGGGGCGCTCAGCGCCCTGCGGTCCGACGCGGAGGAAGCGCATCATGCTCCTCGGAAGAGGGTCGGGTGGGGTGGGAGGGCTCCGCGGGGCCGAGGGGGACGCTGCCTCCCCCGGCCAGGTGCTCGCGCAGCCATTGCTCGGTGGTGCTGACATGGAGCAGGGCGGCCGCCTGGGCCAGCGGGGCGTCGCGGGCGATGAGGGCGCGGTGGATCGCCTCGTGTTCGGCGATCGTGCGCCCGGCGGCGTCGGCGTCCACGAGGCCGCGCCAGACGCGGGCGCGCAGGGTGCGTCCGGAGATGTGCTCGAGGAGGGTGGCCAGGGTCTCGTTGCGGGTGGCGCGGACCACGGCCCGGTGGAAGGCGGCGTCGTGGTGGTTGAGGAGCTCCGCGTCGTCCCGTGCCTCGCGCATCGCGTCCAGGTGGCGCTCGATCTCGGCGAGGTCCTCGTCGGTGACGCGGGCCGCGGCCAGGCCGGTGGCGACCGGCTCGAACAGCCTGCGGACCTCGGTGAGTTCGAGGACGGTGTCCCCCTGGAGCAGGTCGACCGCGCCGCCGAGGCCCTCCAGGAGCAGGCCGGGCTCCAGGCTGGTGACGTACGTGCCGTCGCCGCGCCGGATCTCCAGGACGCGTGCGACGACGAGGGACTTGACGGCCTCGCGCATCAGGTTCCGCGAGAGGCCCAGCTCGGCGGCGAGCTGCTGTTCGGGCGGCAGTTTGGAGCCGGGGGGCAGGTCGCCGTCCTGGATGAGCCGGCGGATGCGGGTGATGGCCTTGTCGGTCAGGGACACGGCGACAACGTAACAGGAGATCCCATGTCCGGAGAAGGAGTCACCCCCAAGGCGTCGACAGATGACACTCACCGACTCGCCAACTCGCCCCATTTACCTGGGGTTTTACAAGTAGCTCCACTGAACCCCTGGACGGCGACCGGTCACGCCTCCTATAAATCCATCCCATGTATCCAGGCGATGCGCATGAGGCGCCGTGACCGAAGTGATCACCGCTGTCGAGGCCGCCGACATCAGGTTCCCGACCTCGCGTCAGCTCGACGGCTCCGACGCCATGAACCCCGAACCCGACTACTCCGCCGCCTATGTGACGGTCCGCACCAGCTCCGGTCAGGCCGGCCACGGCCTGGCGTTCACCGTCGGGCGCGGGAACGACGTGCAGGTGGCCGCCGTCCGTGCCCTTGCCCCGCTGGTCGTCGGCCTGCCGGTCGACGAGGTCCTCGGCGATCCGGGCGCGTTCTCGCGCCGGCTCGTCGAGGACAGCCAACTGCGCTGGCTGGGGCCGGCGAAGGGCGTGATCCACATGGCGGCCGCCGCCCTCGTGAACGCCGTGTGGGACCTGTACGGCCGCCGGGAGGGCAAGCCGGTCTGGGAACTGCTCAGCGACCTGACGCCCGAACAGCTCGTCGACATGGTCGACTTCCGCTACCTGGAGGACGCGCTCACCCGCGACGAGGCGCTGGACATCCTGCGCCGTGCCGAGCCCGGCCGCGCCGAGCGCAAGCGCCGCCTCCTGGCCCGGGGCTACCCGGCGTACACCACCTCCCCCGGCTGGCTCGGCTACACCGACGAGAAGCTGGTCCTCCTGGCGAAGCAGGCGGTCGCCGACGGATTCACCCAGATCAAGCTGAAGGTCGGCGCCGACCCGGCCGCCGACCTGCGCCGGGTCGCACTGGCCCGCGAGGCGGTCGGCCCGGACATCCGGATCGCCGTGGACGCCAACCAGGCGTGGGGGGTGCGCCAGGCCGTCGAGTGGATGGCCACGCTCGCCGCGTACGACGTGTACTGGATCGAGGAGCCCACCTCCCCCGACGACATCCTCGGCCACGCCGCGATCCGGCGGCAGGTCGCTCCGGTGAAGGTCGCCACCGGCGAGCACTGCCACAACCAGGTGATGTTCAAGCAGCTGCTCCAGGCGCGGGCGATCGACGTGCTGCAGCTCGACGCGAGCCGTACCGCCGGCGTCACCGAGAACGTCGCGGTCCTCCTCCTCGCCGCCAAGTTCGGCGTCCCGGTGTGTCCGCACGCGGGCGGCGTCGGGCTGTGCGAGATGGTCCAGCACCTGTCGATGTTCGACTACGTGGCCGTCAGCGGGACGACCGAGGACCGGGTGATCGAGTACGTCGATCACCTGCACGAGCACTTCACCGCTCCGGTACGGATCTCGGGCGGCCACTATCTGGCGCCCACCACGCCGGGCATCGGCGCCGAACTGCACCCGGCGTCCGTCACCGAGCACCGCTACCCGGGCGGTTCCGTCTGGCGGGAGGAGACCGGACATGAGTGAGCCCGAGTTCGCCGGACTGAGCGCCGTCGTCACGGGAGGGGCGTCGGGCATCGGTCTGGCGACCGCCCGGCTCCTCGCGGCGCGCGGCGCCCGCGTCGCCTGTCTGGACCTGAAGCCGGACGACCTGCCCGAGCCGCTGATCGGCACCCCCGTCGACGTCTCGGACGCCCGGTCCGTCGACGCCGGAGTGGCGTGGGCCGCGGAGCTGCTCGGCGGCATCGACATCCTGGTCAACAACGCCGGGATCGGCGCGCAGGGCGGCGTCGAGGACAACCCCGACGAGGAGTGGCGGCGGGTGTTCGAGGTCAACGTCCTCGGCGTGGTGCGGACGACCCGTGCGGCACTGCCGTACCTGCGGCGGTCGGCCGCCCCGGCGATCGTCAACACGTGTTCCGTCGCGGCCACCGCCGGGCTGCCCGCCCGCGTGCTCTACTCGGCCTCGAAGGGCGCGGTCCTCGCCATGACCCGCGCGATGGCCGCCGACCTGGTGGGCGAGGGGATCCGGGTCACCTGCGTCAACCCGGGCACGGTGGCGACGCCCTGGGTGGACCGGCTCCTGGCACGGGCCGACGATCCCCTCGCCGAGCGGGCCGCCCTCGAAGCCCGCCAACCCACCGGGCGCCTGGTCTCCGCCGATCAGGTGGCCGCCGCCATCGCCTATCTGGCCGGCCCGCTCGCCGGCGCCACCACCGGCACCGACCTCGCCGTCGACGGCGGCATGAGCGGGCTCCGCGTCCGCCCGCGCGGCTGAACCGGCGCGGCGGCCGGGCACATGCGCCCGGCCGCCTCCCGCCTCCCGCCTCCGGTTCAGGCCGGGTACGGGAGGTCCGCCTCCAAGGTGTCGGCGGGCCGGGAGTGGACGCTTCCGTCCGGGCCGCCGACACGCAGGTGCCAGGGGTGCCGGCTGTCGGTGGTCACGTGGAGGCGGTCGCCCCGGCGGCGCAGGTGGAAGCGGGCGGCCTCGCCGGGGCCGTCGGAGCGCGGGATCACGAGGGTCCGCTCGGCGCCGTCGGCGAAGGCGTGCACCCGCAGCTCGACCCCGTCCGCCCAGTCGGAGACCGGGCGCTGGTCGTCGGCGCCCAGCGGGACGACCGAGTCCGGGCGGGCAAGCAGGGGCAGGGAGTGGAAGTCGTGCCGCTCGCGGACCCAGCGGGGACCCTCGATCCGGGCACCGGTCAGGACGTTCGTCCACGGCCCTTCGGGCACGTAGTACTCGACCGTGCCGTCGTCGGTGAAGACCGGGGCGACGAGCAGGTCGTCGCCGAGCATGTACTGCCGGTCGAGCGTCCCGACGGCGGGGTCGTCGGGGAACTCCAGGACCATGGCCCGCATGACCGGGATGCCGGTGGCGTGCGCCTGCTGGGCGGCGCGCTGGAGGTAGGGGGCGAGGCGGTGCTTGAGCAGGGTGAACGCGCGGGTGACGTCGACGGCCTCCTCCCCGTAGTCCCACGGGACGCGGTACGACTTGCTGCCGTGCAGGCGGCTGTGCGAGGAGAGCAGCCCGAACTGCACCCAGCGCTTGAACACGGTGGGGGTGGGGGTGCCCTCGAAGCCACCGATGTCGTGGCTCCAGAAGCCGAAGCCGGACATGCCGAGGGAGAGTCCGCCGCGCAGCGACTCGGCCATGGCGTTGAAGTGCGACTCGCAGTCGCCGCCCCAGTGCACCGGGTACTGCTGGCCGCCCGCGGTGGCGGAGCGGGCGAAGAGCAGGGCCTCGCCCTCACCGCGTACCTCGCGCAGCAGCTCGAAGACGGCCCGGTTGTACAGGTGGGTGTAGTAGTTGTGCATGCGCTCCGGGTCGGAGCCGTCGTGCCAGACCACGTCGGTGGGGATGCGCTCGCCGAAGTCGGTCTTGAAGCAGTCCACCCCCTGGTCGAGCAGGGTGCGCAGCTTGGCGATGTACCACTCCCGCGCGGCCGGGTTGGTGAAGTCGACCAGGGCCATGCCGGGCTGCCACAGGTCCCACTGCCACACGCTCCCGTCCGGACGCCGGACGAGGTGTCCGAGGCGCATGCCCTCCTCGAACATGGCGGACTTCTGGGCGATGTAGGGGTTGATCCAGGCGCTGATCCTCAGCCCCTGGTCCTTGAGCCGGGTCAGCATGCCGGCCGGGTCGGGGAAGGTGTCGGGGTCCCACTCGAAGTCGCACCACTGGTACTCGCGCATCCAGAAGCAGTCGAGGTGGAAGACGCTCAGGGGGATGCCGCGCTCGGCCATGCCGCCGACGAAGCGGTTGACGGTGGCCTCGTCGTAGTCGGTGGTGAAGGAGGTGGTCAGCCAGAGTCCGAGGGCCCAGGCCGGGGGCAGGGCGGGGCGGCCGGTGAGCGCGGTGTAGCGCTCGAGGATCCGCTTCGGGGTCGGGCCGTGGACGACGAAGTACTCAAGCGACTGGTCCTCGACGCTGAACTGCACCTGGCCGACCGCCTCGGTGCCGACCTCGTAGCTGACCTTGCCGGGGTGGTTGACGAAGACGCCGTAGCCCCGGTTGGTGAGGTGGAAGGGGACGTTCTTGTAGGCCTGTTCGCTGCTGGTGCCGCCGTCGGCCTGCCAGATGTCGACCGTCTGGCCGTTCCTGACGAAGGGGGTGAACCGCTCGCCGAGTCCGTAGATCAACTCGCCGACCCCGAGGGAGAGCTGGCCGAGCATGAAGTGCCGGTCCTCGTCGTCGGTGACGAAGGCGGTGCCGCGCTCGCCCACGGTGGTGAGGACCTGCCCGTCGGCGGTGAACTCCAGTTTCCACGGCGCGGAGGTGTCCACCCGCAGGGTGAGGTCGCCGGCGCTGAGCTCGACGACGGCGCCGTCCCGCCGCACCTTTCCCGCGCCCTGCTCCGCGCCGGGCAGCGCGAACTCGGGCCCTGGCCGTGCCGAACCGGCGTGGTGGGTGGTGCGCACGCCGATCACGCCCTCGGCCGGAGACCAGCACTCGACGGTGAGCAACGGGCTGTTGAGCGTGTCGCCGCGGCGGCGCACGTGCTTCACCGGCGCGTAGAGCGTCACCCGGTGTTCGTCGGCGCGGACGTCCGCGACCTCGGTGGCATAGCGTGCGGTGCGACCCGGGCGCATCAGCCAGTACCCGTCGGTGAACTTCATCGGGTGGTTTCCTCCGTCCGCGCACGGTGCGCGGTGATCATGCCCCGGTACCAGTGGAAGCTGTCCTTGGGCGTTCTGGTGAGGGTGTCGTAGTCGATGTGGACGAGGCCGAAGCGCTGGTCGTAGCCGCGTGCCCACTCGAAGTTGTCGAGCAGCGACCACGCGAAGTAGCCGCGTACGTCCACTCCGGCGGCGACGGCGTCGGCGACGGCGGCGAGGTGGTCGGCGAGGTAGGCGATCCGCTCGTCGTCGTGGATCCGGCCGTCGGCGCCGAGGGTGTCGGCCTCGGCGGAGCCGTTCTCGGTGATCCAGACGGGCGGAAGCCCCGGGTGGCGGGCGTGGAGTGCGCGGAGCAGCTCGGTGAGCGCCTCGGGGACGACGGGCCAGCCCATGGTGGTGTGCCGGGTGCCGTACGGGTCCAGCTCGATGACACCGATGTCCACGGCCGTGCGGGCCTCGGGGTCCTCGGCGCGGTGGGGGGCGGCGGCGACGGTGATCGGGCGGTAGAAGTTGACGCCGAGGAAGTCCAGCGGGGCGCCGATCAGCTCCAGGTCGCCGGGCCGCCGCCAGGGTCCTTCGGCGAGACCGGACCAGGTCTCCTCCTCGTACGCGGGGTAGCGGCCGGCGAGGAGCGGCCCGGTCCAGACCTCGTTGTGGAGGACCTCGGCGCGGCGCAGGGCGGCGAGGTCCTCGGGGCGGGTGGAGGCGGCGTGGATGCGGTCGAGGTTGAGGGTGATGCCGGTCTCGCGGGCGCCCGCGGCCCGCAGCTCGCGTACGGCGAGGCCGTGGGCGACGAGGAGGTGGTGTGCGGCCGCGAGCGCGCCGCGGCCCTCCTCGGTGCCGGGGGCGTGGCGTCCTTCGGCGTGGCCCACGAAGGCGGAGCAGTACGGCTCGTTGAGGGTGATCCAGCGCTCCACCCGGTCGCCGTAGCGCTCGGCGGCGAGGGCCGCGTACCGGGCGAACGCCTCGGCGGTCTCCCTGGTACGCCAGCCTCCGCGGTCCTCCAGGGCCTGCGGCAGGTCCCAGTGGTAGAGGGTGACGGCCGGTGCGACTCCGGCGGCGAGCAGCTGGTCGATCAGGCGGTCGTAGAAGTCGAGGCCCTTCTGGTTGACCGGCCCGGTTCCGTCGGGGAGCAGCCGGGACCAGGCGATCGAGAAGCGGTAGTCGTCCACGCCGAGCTCGCGCAGCAGGGCGATGTCCTCGGGGTGGCGGTGGTAGTGGTCGCAGGCCGTGTCGCCGGTGGCCCCGCCGAGCGTACGGCCCGGGGTGTGGCTGAAGGTGTCCCAGATCGACGGGCCGCGGCCGTCCTCGTCGTGGGCGCCCTCGATCTGGTAGGCGGCGGTGGCGGCTCCGAAGCGGAATCCGGCGGGCAGGCCGGGAACCGCGCGGGCGGAGGGCCCGGGGGTGGTGGACATCGGGGTCAGAGCTCCGTTCCGAGGCCGCGCTCGTGCAGCCAGTCGAGTTGGACGGGCGGGTTGGATCCGTAGCCGCCGCCGTGGTCGGCGAACGGCCAGACGGTCATGGTGCGGTCCTCACCCGCGTAGTGGTTGAAGGCGGCGTAGACGGTGGACGGCGGGCAGACCGGGTCCATGAGCCCCACGCTGAACAGCGCCGGTGCCGTGGCCCGCTGGGCGAAGTGGACGCCGTCGAAGTAGTCGAGGGTGGTGAACGCCGGCTCCACCCGATGCCGGCTGTGCCAGCGCAGGTACTTGGCGATCTCCTGGTACGGGCCGTCCCCGCTGATCTGGACGGCGCGGCGGAAGTGGCACAGGTACGGGACGTCCGGCAGTACCGCGGCCACGCGGTCCCCGGCAAGACCGGCGACGGCGAGCGCCAGGCCCCCGCCCTGGCTGCCGCCGGTCACCACGACCCGGTCGGGGTCGAGGCCGGGCAGCTCCGCGACCGCGTCCACGGCGCGCACGCAGTCGGTGATCAGGCGCCGGTAGTAGTACTGGTCGGGGGATTCGATGCCGCGCGTCATGAAGCCCTCGGTCCACTGGGTGCCCTCGCCCGCGTGCCGGTCCGGGGTGTCGTGGCCCTGCCCCCGGCTGTCGACGACGAGCTGGGCGTAGCCCGCCGCCGACCAGAGCAGGTGGTCGGTGGGCAGGCCGCGACCGCCGCTGTAGCCGATGTAGGTGACGACGACCGGCAGGGGGCCGGCCGCGCCGCGCGGGCGCAGCAGCCAGGCGGCGACCGGGTCGCCGTTCCAGCCGGGGAAGCGGACGTCGTCGACGTCGACGGTGCGCAGCAGGTGCCGGGCGGTCACCCGGTCGGCCGTCACGGCCCCGCCCTGCGAGCGCGCTTCGGCGAGGGTCCGCCACCAGAAGGCGTCGAAGTCGTGCGGGGCGGTCGACTTCGGGCGGTAGTCGCCGAGTTCGTCCAGTCCGAAGTCTGTCAGCGGCATGGGATTCCTCTGGTCATGGCGGTGTCGGGGTGACGGGTGGGTGGTTCGGGTCTTCGGGTGACGCCGGAACGCCCGGCTCACGGGACCGGGCGTACGGCGTGGGCAGGGGTGGCGGCCCGTCCCCCTCGAACGGGCCGCCGGTCTGTGCGGACGTACCACTGCCCGGGCGGAGGTGCCGCCGGTCTAGTGCCTGCCGAAGCGGAAGGCTGCGACGCGGAAGTCGCCGTGCAGGGTCAGGCGCAGGTCGTGCACGCCGGCCATCGGGGCGACGAGTCCGGTCTCGACGGTCGTCCAGGTGTAGGGGTCGCCGGTGACGGGCACGTCGAGCCCCGCGAGGAGCCGCTCACCCGCGTGGATCTCGAGGCGTGCCTCCCGTGCTCCCTCGCCCTCGCGGGCGGTCTCGACCTCCACGCGTACCGCTCCGGAGAGGTCGGCGTCGCGGAAGAGGAGGGTCGCGGGCCGGGACGGATCGGTCGGCGTGACGGCGTCGCCGCTGGTGCGGGTGGCGTCGACCAGGGTGGAGTCCGCGTGGTCGTCGAAGTCGCCTGTCAGGGTTCGACGTTCGACGACCACGCGGGGCGCGGGGGCCGGCCCGGTCACCGTGAGGGGCGCGGTGAGGACCGGGTGTGCGGCGGAGCGGGCCACGGCGATCTCGTAGGCCCCGGGGTCGACGGTGAAGGCGCCGGTGGCGACGTCCCAGTGGGCGAGGCGCTCGGCCGGCAGCCGGAAGGTCAGTTCCCGGCTCTCGCCCGGTGCGAGGCGGACCTTGCGGAAGTCGGCGAGGCGCCGCAGGGGGGCCTCGTAGCGGGCGTCCAGGGCCCGGACGTAGAGCTGGACGACCTCGCTGCCGGGCCGCGTGCCGGTGTCGGCGACGGTCACGGTGACGTCGACGGTGCCGTCCTGGGCGAGGGACGCCTGGGAGAGACGCAGGTCGCGGTAGGTGAAGTCGGTGTAGGAGAGCCCGTGGCCGAAGGGGTAGAGGGGGGCGGCCCGGTGGTACTGGTAGGTCCAGCCGGCCTTGATGATGTCGTAGTCGAGCCGCTCCGGCAGCGGGTCGTCGCCCCGGTACCAGGTCTGCGGCAGCCGGCCGGCGGGCTCGGCGTCCCCGAGCAGGACGGCGGCGAGCGCGTGGCCGGTCTCCTGACCGCCGTGGGACGTCCACACCACGGCGGGCAGGTGCTCTTCGGCCCAGTCGACGGCGAACGGGTAGCTGCTCATCACCACGAGCGCCGTGTCGGGGCGCGCGGCCGCGACGCTGCGCAGCAACTCCTCCTGCCGCTCAGGCAGTTCGATGCCGGCGCGGTCCTCGGTCTCCCGGCCGTTGATCATGGGGTGGTTGCCGAGGACGACGATCGCCGCGTCGGCGGCTTCGGCGGCCGCGCTCGCCTCGGCCACGCCGTCGCGCAGCAGCTCGCGGTGCCAGCGTTCGGCGGCGTCCGCGGTATCGGCGGTGACGGCCACCCGGCCGTCCGCCGGGTCCACGGTGGCGTAGCGCCCGGTGAGTACGGAGCGCAGCCGTATGTCGCCGTCCCCCGCCTGCTCCAGGCGGAAGGTCTCGTGGATCTCCCAGGTCTTGAGCAGTTCCTGGTCCGCCGCCAGTGAGGCGTCGTCCTTGAGGCTCAGGTGGAGGCCGGTGTCGGCGGCGCGCAGCGTGACCACGCCGCGGCCCCAGTCGACGACGTCGAAGGGTGTCTCGCACAGGAGTTGGCCGGTGGTGCGGGAGCGGAGCGTGATCCGGTCGGAGTCGTCCACGCGGATCACTTCGCCGCCGTGGACGCCGAGCCGCGCCGCGAGTCCGTCGGCGACGGTGACCCGGTAGGGCAGGGTGCCGCTGTACCAGTCCTCGCACAGGGTGTCGGCGAGCGGGCCGACGACGGCGATCCGCCGGGTGGCGGCCGGGTCGAGCGGCAGCAGGTTGTCGTTCTTGAGCAGGACCACCGACTCGGTCGCCGCGTGCCTCGCCAGGGCGCGGTGCTCGGCGCAGTCGATCACCTCGGGTCCTGTCCCCGCGTACGGGTCGAGGTCCGGGTCGAACTCGCCGAGCCGGAAGCGGAGTTCCAGCTGCCGTCGGAGCGCCTGATCCACGTCCTTCTGGTCGATCAGGCCGCGTTCGAGCGCCTCGCGCAGTCGGCCGATCGGCCTCTCGCTGTCCTCGCCGCTGTCGGTGAAGCTGTCGATGCCTGCCTTGAGCGCCGCCGCGTGGGACACGGCGTGGTCGTCGAAGTACTGCTCGGGGTCGACGAGGTTCGACGGGGCCTCGGCGTCGCTCACCACGAACAGCTCGTGGCCCGTCGGCGCCGCCCAGCGGCGGAGCTCCGACTCGATGAGCGGACTCACGTGGCAGGGGCGGCCGTTGACCAGGTTGTACGCGGCCATGACGCCGGTCGCCGCGCCGGAGGCGACAACGGGGCGGAAGGCGGCGAGGTCGTACTCGTGCAGGACGCGCGGGCGCAGCCCGGAGGAGGTGACGCAGCGGTCGTCCTCGTTGTTGTAGGCGAGGAAGTGCTTGAGCACCGGGGCCGCGCGCAGGTAGGCCGGGTGATCCCCGGACAGGCCCCGGCAGAAGGCCTGGCCGAGGCGTGCAGTGTGCTCCGGGTCCTCGGAGTAGCCCTCCTCGTTGCGCCCCCAGCGCGGGTCGCGCAGGAGGTTCAGGACGGGCGCCCAGGCCTGGAGGCTGATGGGGGCGCGGTCGGGGGCCATCACCGCCGGGCGGTGGTGGTGGAAGGCGCGCAGTTCGACGGAGGTCGCCTCGGCGACCTGGCGGACCAGTTCCTCGTCCCAGGTGGCGCCGAGTCCGACGGACTGCGGGAAGACGGTCGCCTCCCCCAGCCAGGAGACGCCGTGGAGTGCCTCGCTACCGGTGCGGAACGGGCCGACGCCGAGACGCGGAACGGCCGGCGCGTACTGGTGGAGCATCGCGATCCGCTCGTCGGGCGTGAGCCGTTCCAGCAGGTCGTCGACGCGCTGACGCAACGGGAGCGAGGGGTCGCGGAAGGGGGGCCGATCGGCCGCGGACGCGGACAGGGAACTCACGTGGACAACCCCTTGCAGGCTGGGCGATGTGACCGTACGTCGAAGCGCTTCGACGCTGACATGGTCCGGTGAGGGTGTCAACTCCCCCAGCTCCCATGAATTTTCCATTTGTTCAGAGCCTTGCCGAATGGGTATCGCGTCATTAGCCTCGCCGAAACGTCCAAGCGCTTCGACGTTTCGACCCTTCGATGCTTCGGACGTTCGGCATTTCGACATGTTCGACGCCTTGGCAGGTGCGGTACTCCGGTGCTTCGACACTTCGACGGGGAAGGGTCCTCCAGCATGAGAACCGAGTGGAACCGCAGAACCTTCGTGAACGCCGCCGCCACGATCGCCGGGGCCGCCGCGATGGCGCCGCTGCTGACCGCCTGCGGCGGCGGTGCGGACCGGAAGACCGGTACGAACACCGCGAAGGGCCTGAAGGCGGCGCTGCCGGCCCACGTGCCCCACACGAGCGTCAAGCCGGAGATCCCCTCCGTCGCCGGCGGACCCGACGCGGCGACCGACCCCGGCTTCCTCACCTATCCGTCCCCGCCGGTCGCCTCCGTCTCCGGCGTCCCGGGGAAGGGCGGCCGCCACACGGCGGTCACGCCGCTGTGGGACACCGCTCCGACGGCGGAAAACTCCTTCTACCAGGCGATGAACAAGGCCCTGGGCGTCGAGCTCACGACGAAGCCGGCGGACGGCAACAACTACGCCACCATCGTCCCGACCATGACCCGGCCAAGAACCTGCCGGACTGGATCCAGCTGCCGACCTGGTGGAACCGGCTTCCGCGAGCGCGCCGAGCGTCGCGGCCTGCGCTTCCTGCACCGGCCGTGCGAGGGCACGTACGAGAGCACCGCGGGCACCCTGTCCCGCATCCTCGGCGACCGCCCGGACACCACGGGTTTCGTGGTGCGGAACGAGGCGGCGATCGGACCGCTCCTCAGCCTGCTGCGCGCCGGCGGGCGGATCGTGCCGGAGGACGCCCCGCTCATCGCCCTCTGCCCCGAGCCGCTGGCCGACCAGCACTCCCCCCGGCTCACGTCCGTGACCGGCCTGCAGAAGGAACTCGGGCAGGCAGCCGTCGCACAGGTCCTGGCCAGGATCACCGCGGTGGCCGAGGGCGGCGAGCCGGAGGACGAACTGCGCCTGATGGCACCGGAACTGGTCGTCCGCGAAAGCACCGCTCCGGCCCCGCGCCGGGACTCCCACCGTTGACCCACGACCAGAGAGATCGTTCGACATGCAGATGCGCCGGCTCACCGATCGGCTCGACGGCCTCGCGTTCGGCGGGGACTACAACCCGGAGCAGTGGGACGAGGAGGTGTGGAAGGAGGACGACGAACTGATGCGCAGGTCGCGGGTCAACCTGGCCACCGTCGGCGTGTTCTCCTGGGCCCTGCTCGAACCCGAGGAGGGCCGCTACGACTTCGGCTGGCTCGACGCCCACCTCGACCGTCTGCACGCCAACGGCGTCGCCGTCGACCTCGCCACCCCGACCGCATCGCCGCCACCCTGGTTCACCCTGGCCCATCCCGACTCCCTGCCAGTCACGCCGGAGGGCACCCGTCTGACCCACGGCAGCCGGGACACGTACTGTCTCGCCGCGCCCGCCTACCGCCGGGCCGCCCGCCGCATCGCCGACGCCCTGGCCGCACGCTACGGCGACCACCCGGCCCTGGCCCTGTGGCACGTGCACAACGAGTACGCGACCCTCTGCTGGTGCGAGCACACCGCGGCCGCCTTCCGGGTCTGGCTGCGGGCCCGCCACGGCTCCCTCGACACCCTCAACGAGGCGTGGGGGACGGCCTTCTGGAGCCAGCGGTACACCGCGTGGGAGCAGATCCAGCCGCCCCGCGCCACCCAGTGGCACAAGAACCCCGGCCAGGCCCTGGACTTCCGCCGCTTCTGGTCGGACGAGGCCCTCGCCGCGTACCGCGAGCAGCGCGACGCGATCCGCGCCCACAGCGACCTGCCGGTGACGACGAACCTCATGCTGCCCGGCTACCAGAACCTGGACCTGTGGGCCTTAGGCCGCGAGGTCGACCTGGTCTCCGTCGACCACTACCCGGCCGCGCCCGGGGTGGACGCCGCCGCCGACACCGCCTTCGGCGCCGACCGGGCCCGCTCCTTCGGCGGCGGCGCCCCCTGGCTCCTGATGGAGCAGGGCACGAACACCGTCTACGGCGGCGACCGCGTCCTCGGCAAGGAAGCGGGCGACATCGCCCGCCACAGCCTCGGCCACATCGCCCGCGGCTCGGAGGGCGCGCTGTTCTTCCAGTGGCGCCAGTCCCGGGCCGGAGCCGAGCAGTGGCACTCGGCGATCGTCCCGCACGCCGGTCCCGACAGCCGGGTCTTCCGCGAGGTCACGGCACTCGGAGAGAACGTCTCCCGGCTCGGGGAGCTCGCCGGCTCCACCGTCCGGGCCCAGGTCGCCGTCCTGCACGACGCGGACGCCTGGTGGGCCCTGGAGGTCGACGGCCTGCCGTCGAAGGAGCTCGACTACCACGCCACGCTCCGCCGCGCCCACCGGGCCCTGTGGGACGCCGGTGTCACCGTCGACTTCGCCCACCCCGAGCACGACCTGAGCCGCTACCGGCTCGTCCTCGCCCCGGCCCTGTTCCTGCTGTCCGACGCGGCCGCCGCGAACCTGAACCGCTTCGTCGCCGGCGGCGGAACGCTGCTCGTCCAGCACTACAGCGGTGCCGTCGACGAGCGCCTCCACGCCCGCCTCGGCGGCTACCCGGCCGCACCGCTCCGCGAGGCCCTCGGCATCCGGGTCGAGGAGTACCGCCCGCTGGGGCGGGACGAGGAGATCGTCCTGTCCGACGGCTCGGGCGCCACCGTCTGGAGCGAGTCCCTGCGTACGGAGGGGGCCGAGGCCCTCGCCACGTACACCGGGGGCATGCTCGCCGGCAGCCCCGCGCTCACCCGCCGCGGGTTCGGGGCCGGGGCTGGCTGGTACCTCTCCACCCATCTCGACGACGCCGGCTACGCGGCCCTGGTCGCCCGGCTGCTCGACGAGGCCGGGGTGACCGAGGAGCTCCCGGGCCTGCCGTCCGGTGTCGAGGCCGTCACCCGTCACGCCGAGGACGGGCGGCGGTGGCACGTGCTGATCAACCACCGCGCCGACGCCGTGCCGCTGCCGGAGCCCGCGCACGACCTGCTGACGGGCGGCCGGGTCGACCGCCTCGAGCCCGGCGGCCGCGCGGTGCTGCGCGCCCACTGAGCCACCCCGGACCGGCGGTTCTCCCCGGAGGAGGACTCCTCGCGGGCGACCGGCGGCCCGGTGCGCCCCTGGCCTGCCCACGGCTCCGTCGGCCGTACCGCTCCGCCTCGCCCCCCGACAACCGCATCCCCCGACAGGAACTGGTCAAGTGTCAGCTCAGCAAGTGGTCACCAACCCCGTGATCCCCGGGTTCCACCCCGACCCCAGCATCTGCCGCGTGGGCGACGACTACTACGTCGTCTGCTCCAGCTTCGAGTACTTCCCCGGCGTCCCCGTCTTCCACAGCCGCGACCTGGTGCACTGGACCCAGATCGGCAACGCCCTCGACCGGCCGAGCCAGCTGCGCCTCGACACCTCCTCGTCGGGCGGCATCTACGCGCCCACGCTGCGCCACCACGACGGCAGGTTCTGGCTGATCGTCACCAACGTGGCACGAGGCGAGGGCAATCTGCTGTTCAGCGCCACCGACCCGGCCGGTCCCTGGTCGGACCCGGTCAGGCTCCCGGGGGTCCCCGGCATCGACCCGGATCTCGTCTGGGACGAGGACGGCACCTGCTGGTGCACCGTCGCGGGGGTCTCGCAGGTCCGTCTCGACCCGGCCACCGGCGAGACGCTCGGCGAGCCGCGCAAGCTGTGGTCGGGCACCGGCGGCGCGGCCCCAGAGGCGCCGCACCTGTACCGGATCGGGGAGTACTGGTACCTGCTCATCGCCGAAGGCGGCACCGAGCGTGGCCATGGCGTGTCCATCGCCCGTGGCCGTACGCCCGCCGGTCCGTTCGAACCCGGCCCGGCCAACCCCATCCTCACCCACCGCAGCACCGATCACCCCATCCAGAACACCGGCCACGCGGATCTGGTCCAGGCGCCCGACGGGTCGTGGTGGATGGTGCTGCTCGGCGTCCGACCGCGCGGCGGCACCCCCGGCTGGCACGTACTCGGGCGCGAGACCTTCCTCGCGCCGGTCGACTGGGTCGACGGCTGGCCGGTCGTCGGCAAGGTCTCCCCCGAGCTGCCCGCACCGGCCTGGCCGCTCCGTCCCGGCCCCGGCGCTCCGGTCAGGGACGACTTCGACCAGGCCGAGCTGCGGCCCTGCTGGGTCTCGCTGCGCGAGCGCCCCGAGCGGCTGTGCACGACGAAGGAGCGGTCGGGGTGGCTGACGCTCCAGGCCGCGGGCGACTCCCTCGACGCGGACGACGCGGTGTTCGTCGGCCGGCGCCAGCAGCACCTGACCTGCGGGGTACGAACCCTGGTCGACGCCTCGGAGGGACGCGGCGGCCTGGCCGTCCGGCTCGACGAGCGGCACCACTACGAGGTCGAGGCCACCGCCGGAGCGGTGACGGTCTTCGCCCGCGTCGGTCCGCTCCGCACCGAGGTGGCGTCCGCCCCGGCACCCGCGGGGCCGGTGGTCCTCGGCCTCGACATCGCGCCGCAGCCGCCGGGGGACGCGCGGACCGGACCCGACCTGCTCTCCTTCGGCGTCGAGGAGCCGGACGGAACGTTCACCGTCCTCGCCACGCTCGACGGGCGCTACCTGTCGACCGAGGTGGCCGGCGGCTTCACCGGCCGGGTCATCGGCATGTACGCCGCGGCCGGCACCGTCCGCTTCGACTGGTTCGACTACGAGCAGGGATAGCCGGCGTGACCGGGGTCAGTGCGCGGACGGCGCGGCCTACGCGGACGGCTTCGACTTCGGCTTCGGCTTCGGCTTCGGCTTCGGCGGAGCCGTGCTCTCCCGGACGGTGAGCGTGGTCGCGGTCTCCAGTCCCAGCTGTGGCACCTCCTCGCCGCGGCCGAGGGCCAGGGCGATCTCGGTGGCGGCCGTCGCCATCTCGGCCAGCGGCTGGTGGACCGTGGTCAGCGGCGGGTCCACCCAGGCCACCGTCGGGACGTCGTCGAAGCCCACCACGCTGAGGGTCGTCCGGGATGCGCAGCCCCAGCTCGCGGGCGGCCCGGTAGACACCGAGCGCCTGCATGTCGTTCGCCGTGAAGACGGCGGTCGCGCGGTCGGGACGGGACAGCAGCTCACGCGCCGCGGCGCAGCCGTGCTCGCGCGTGAGCTGGGTCTTGATCACCAGCTCCTGTTCCATCGGCAGGCCGGCCTCGGCGAGGGCGGAGACGCAACCGGAGAACCGGGCGAGGCAGAAGGAGTGGTCAGGCCCGCTGATCATGGCGATGCGCCGGTGCCCGAGGTCGAGCAGGTGCCGGGTGGCGGCCTGGCCGCCACGCCAGTTGGTGGCGCCCACGAAGGGCACGCCGTCGGGCAGTTCGCCGATGGCGTCGAAGACGACGAACGGGATGTTCTTCGCCGTGAGCTGTGCCCGCTCAGCCTCGGACAGCTGGGACACCGAGAGGACGCACCGGGGGCGCCGCTCCACGGTGTCGCCGATGGTCCTGCCCACCGGTTCGCGGAGCCCGAACGCGGACACCAGCACGCTGATCCGGTTCTTGCGGGCCACGCGCTCGACACCGCGGATGATCTCCACGGCCCACATGCTCTCCAGCTCGCGGAACACCAGCTCCACGAGGTTGCTGCGGCTCTTGGGGGGCTTGCGGTAGCCGTGCCGGTGGATCAGCTGCTCGACGCGGGCACGGGTCTCGTCGGAGACCCCCGTCCGCACCTCCGGCTCCAGGCCCACGCACGGGCGGGGTCCGTCCGCCGGGTCGACGGATCATTCCGTACGCGCGTCTTGACGGGACACCTACAACCCTGGCTTGATGCTATGGGAGCGCTCCCATCATCCGTCCCCATTCGTGGAAGGCCCCACCCGTGCCTCCTCTCCTCCTCCGCGGCGGGTCACGCCGCGCGGCCGCCGTGCTCGCCGGCCTGGCCCTGGCCGCCGGCACCCTGACGGACACCGCCCTCGCGGCGGAATCCGCCCGCGCGGCGAGCCCGGCCGCCCTCGCGGCGCCCGCCGAATCCCCCGTCCGGGTCAACCAGCTCGGCTACCTGCCCGACGGCCCGAAACGGGCCACCGTGGTCAGCACCGCGACCTCGCCGCTCACCTGGCAGCTCCGCGACGCCTCCGGCACCCAGGTCGCGTCCGGCAGCACGACGGTGCGCGGCGCCGATCAGGCGTCCGGCCAGTCGACGCACGTGGTGGACTTCGGCGCCTTCACCGGCACGGGCACGGGCTTCACCCTGGTGGCCGGCGGTCAGGCCGGCCACCCGTTCGACATCTCCGCCTCGCTGTACGACGGGCTGCGCGCCGACAGCATGTCGTTCTTCTACCAGCAGCGCAGCGGCATCGCGATCGACGCGGCCCTGGCGGGCAGCGCCTACGCCCGCCCCGCCGGGCACCTCGGCGTCGCGCCGAACAAGGGCGACACCAGCGTGCCGTGCCAGGCCGGGGTGTGCGACTACCGACTGGACGTCCGTGGCGGCTGGTACGACGCGGGCGACCACGGCAAGTACGTGGTCAACGGCGGCATCGCGACCTGGCAGGTCGTCAACTCCTACGAGCGGGCCCGCCGCTCCGGCGGCGACGCCGCGCTCGGCGACTCGACGCTGCGGGTGCCGGAGCGCGGCAACGGGGTGCCGGACGTACTGGACGAGGCCCGCTGGGAGCTGGAGTTCCTGATGCGGATGCAGGTCCCTGCAGGCCGGCCCTCGGCGGGCATGGCCTTCCACAAGATGCACGACGCCCAGTGGACCGCCGTGCCGACGCGTCCCGAACTGGACGACAAGGTACGCGAGTTGCACCGCCCGTCCACGGCGGCCACCCTTAACCTGGCGGCCACGGCCGCCCAGTGCGCCCGGGTGTACGCGCCGCACGACGCGGCCTTCGCCGCCCGCTGCCTGGACGCGGCCCGGATCGCCTGGACGGCCGCCAAGGCCAACCCGAACGTGCTCGCCCCGGCGAGCGACAACGCCGGCGGCGGCGCGTACGAGGACGCCGACGTCTCGGACGAGTTCTACTGGGCCGCGGCCGAACTGCTCGCCACCACCGGCGAGACGCAGTACCGGGACGCCGTGACCTCCTCGCCGCACCACACCAAGCCCGCCGACGGCCCCTGGTGGGGCGGTACGGCGACACTGGGCCGGATCACCCTCGCCACCGTCGCCGGTGTGTCCCTTCCGGCCGACGACGTGACCCGGGTGCGCGGCGCGCTGACGGCCGCGGCCGACGGCCACCTGTCCACGGCGGCCGGCCAGGGCTACGCGGTGCCGATCCCCGCCACGGGCTACGTGTGGGGATCCAACAGCGCCGTCGCCAACAACGCGATGACGCTGGCGGTGGCGTACGAACTCACCGGTGCGCAGCGCTACCGGGCGGGCGCCCTCGAATCGCTGGACTACCTGCTCGGCCGCAACGCCCTGGACCGCTCGTACGTCACCGGATACGGCGAGCGCGCTTCCGAGAACCAGCACCACCGCTTCTGGGCGCACCAGAACGACGCCTCGCTGCCGCACCCGCCGGCCGGTTCCTTCGCGGGCGGGCCGAACGCGGGGCTCGAGGACCCGGTGGCGAAGGAGCGGCTGAACGGCTGCGCCCCGGCCGCCTGCTACGTGGACGACATCGGCTCGTACGCCACGAACGAAGTGGCGATCAACTGGAACTCGGCGCTGGCGTGGCTGGTGGCCTTCGCCGCGGAGCGGCGTGACGTCCCGGCATCGCCCGCGGTGCAGGTGACGCCCGCCGCGGTGACGGTTCCGGAGGGCGGCTCGGCGGCGGTGGGGGTCCGGCTGTCGGCCGCGCCCGCGCAGGACGTCACGGTGACGGTGGCCCGGTCGGCGGGCGACGAGGACCTGTCCGCGACGGCGGGTACGACGCTGGTGTTCACGCCCGCGAACTGGGCCACAGCGCAGCAGGTCTCGGTGTCCGCCGCGCAGGACGGGGACGCGGTGGCGGGCAGCGCGACGTTCGGCGCGGCCGGGACCGGAGTGCGGTCGGCGTCGTTCACGGCCACCGAGGCGGACGACGACACGGCGCCGCCCTCGGCGTCCTGTGCGGTGACGTACCGGGTGGCCAGCTCGTGGGGCAACGGCTTCACGGCGACGGTGACCGTGAAGAACACCGGGACGTCGGCGTTCTCCGGCTGGACGGCCGGGTGGAGCTTCGCGGGCGACCAGCGGATCAGCAGCGCCTGGAACGCGACGGCGAGCCAGTCCGGCAGTGCGGTGACCGTCCGGGACTCCGGGTGGAACGGGTCGCTGGCGCCGGGCGCCAGCGCGGAATTCGGGTTCCAGGCGACCTACTCGGGCGCGAACGCGGTGCCGACGCGGTTCACGGTGAACGGCGCGGTCTGCTCCTGAGTGCCGCGGACGCCCTGCCCGTGCCCCCCCTCGCGGGGGACACGGGCAGGGCGTCGTCCGTCGTCGTCAGGAGGCCCGCACGTCGACGAGCCGTTCGAAGAAGAACTCGTGCTTGAGGAAGGAGACGTCGTACTCGTGCCCCGGGTACGGCGGGATCAGCTGGGCGGCCTGGAACAACCGCCAGCCGTCCAGGAGCGCGCCCACCCCCGACTCGTACGGCGGCTCGTCGCTGTCGCCCGTGGTGGGCGAGGTGCGGCCGGTGCCGTCGTAGCGCGACCAGCCGACGACCCGGGAGTCGAGGGCCGAGCCGTCCAGGTACAGCACGAGCACCTGCTGCCGGAGCACCGGCTCGGTGGCGGCCGCGGTGTCCGCCCGCGCGGACGGCATGGCTTCGGTCGTCATGTCACGATCTCCTGCGGTCGGTTGGAGACCCTGGTCACCCAGTGGTCGAGGTCGAAGCCGTCGTCGCCGGTGAGGTGCCGCCAGAGCAGGATGCGGTTGTACCGCTCGAGGCGGCCGGTCGCTCCCTCGTACCAGGGGAACATCGCGTCCAGCTCCGCCGTCACCTGCGGGTCGTGGAGGTCCGAGGTGTCCCACAGACGGCGCTGGCGCACCCGGGGATTGAAGCGGATCTTGAACATGTAGCGGAGGATGTCGCTGTCGTTGCGCCGGCCCCCGTGCCAGATGCCGTGGTGCAGAAACACCACGGTGCCGGCCGGGCAGACCAGCCGGTCCTGACCGCGCAGGTTCTGGTAGCGGCCGGTGTCCGATTCGTTGATCCGTCGCAGATGGCTGCCCGGCACGCTGAGCGTGCCGCCCATCTCGAGCGTCACGTCCTGCGGGTAGTACATCAGCTGGACGTCGAAGGCGTCCGGCCTGACGTCGATGATGGCGTCCCCGTGCAGGGCCTGCGCGGTGCCTCCGTGCGGTGCGCGGGTGTGCACGAAGTGGTGGTCCACCCACGGCTCCGGGCCGACCAGGCTGCGCAGGGCCCCTGCCACCCGTGGCAGTGCGAGCAGCCTGCGCACGAACGAGCCGTTGTCGTACGCGTCGGACAGCGGCGTCCCGTACGGCACGGACGGCACCCCGTCGGCCAGTACGGCCAGACCCTCGGCGTTCATCTCCGCGGGGACGACCGCGTCGAGGCGCAGCGACCCGCGCGCGACGAAGCGCGCCATCTGGACCGAGTTCAGCAGTTCCAGCCTGTTCTCCATGACGGCCACGCTAGGTCCCGGCCACAGCGCACCGCGTGGGCCGCGTTCACCCTCCACTGGTCGATTCTCACCCTGGGCACGTCGAGACCACTTCACTTCACCGGTTATCCGCGATTGCGCTTACCGCGCGTGTGCAACTATTGTGGAAGCTCATTAAGGGCCTACTCAAGCAATTGCGGAAGGCGTGAGCCATTCCGCTCGCACTCCTCGCGCGGCCGGGGCCTTCGGGACGGTTCCGCGAAGTGCGGATCCGATACGAGAAGCAGCTCCGAGGTCAGGGTTCCTGCGAGATTCAGGGGGACCTGCTGATCACCACCCACCAGCATCTCGGCGGTCCGATCGCGTCCACCTGGGACAACCCCAACGTCCACCAAGTCAGTGACCTGCGCTAGTTAGGGACTGTCTGACAAATGATCACCGAGCGGGGATGTGCGTGCTCGGTCCATCTGCCTTGCCGACCTGACGTCGGCCAGTGATTCTGGGCAGGTGCCAGGACAGGGGAAGAGAAGGCGGCGGCAAGAGGACGCACGGCAGCGGCTTGATGCTCACACCGCGCCGGACGCGGGACAGTGGGAAGTGGTCGTTGAGACTCGGGACCGGGCGGAGATGCGCACGCGGTTGCGCCGTCTTCGGGAGGCAGGAGTCGACGGGTCGATGATCCGGATCGAGACGCTGTGTGGGCGCCTGGCGCTGCCGACCACCTACCGGCTGAGCCGCTTCGTGACGGACCCCACGCGGGAGTCAGAGCACGAGCACTCTGATCATTGGTTTTGAACCGGCGCGGACCCCGGCGATCCCGTCCAGCGCTACACCCTCCAGACCGCCGTCGTCGGCGCCAGACCCCTGAACCGGCCCGACCAGCCGCTGTGATCCCGAAGGGGACAGCCGTGAAGGGGTCGGGCACGAAGTCGTAGTGGATCGGCGTATCGTTGCATAGGCTAAAGGTGACCGGGCAACCTCGCCGGGTCCGACGCGCGGGTCGCTGGTCGGGCGGCGAGGGACACCATCACAGGAATCCGCCGGGAGTACCTTGTCCAGCCAGCAGCCGGCCGAAGCGCGCGCGCTGACGCTCCTTCCCTATGTCGTCATGACGGTCACCGCCGTGGCCGACGTCATCGCGGGCCCGACCGTGGGGCTTCTGCCCTTGGTGGCGCTGGGGCCCGCGTTCGCCGGACTCACCGGCGGACCGCGCCGTACCGCGGTGATCGGCGGGCTCGCCATGACCCTCTGTCTCGCACTCGGCTGGTATGACGACCTGTTCCCCGGGCGGCGCGGAACGACGGCTCTCGTCTCGGTGGCCGGTGTCACCGCCGCCGGCCTGCTCGCCGCGGTCATGCGCCGACGGCGCGAGGCGGAACTGGCCAGTGTCCGCTCGATCGCGGAAGTGGCTCAGCGCGTGCTGCTGCGGCCCGTCCCCCGTACAGCAGGGGAACTGAGCGCCGCGGTCTCGTACACGGCCGCCGTCGCCGAAGCCCGGATCGGCGGGGACCTGTACGAGGTCGTCACGTCCCCCGGCGGCGTGCGCGTCATCGTCGGCGACGTCCAGGGCAAGGGTCTCGACGCGGTCGAGACGGCGGCCGACGTCCTCGGGGCCTTCCGGGAGGCCGCCCACGACGAGCCCGATCTCACCGGCGTGTCCAGCCGCCTGGAAAGGGCCATGGACCGAGCCCTTGGCGGTGAGCGGTTCGTCACCGCCGTGATCGCCGAGATACGGGAGGACCGGACCGTGTCTCTACTCAACTACGGTCACCCGTCTCCCCTGCTCGTCCACGCCGACGGCACAGCACGGTTCCTCGAACCCGGGAAGCGGGCCCTGCCCCTCGGACTGGGCCTCCACGGGACGGAGAGCCCCAAGCCACTGAGGGCGGAGTTCCATCCGGGCGACCAGCTCTTGCTGTACACGGACGGTGTCACCGAAGCCCGGGACAGCCGGGGGACGTTCTATCCCCTCACCTCCCGGCTCCACCTGCTGATGGCCGGCAGTCCCGAGCTCGCTCTGGACGCCCTCCACGGGGATATCGTCGCCCACGCCGGCGGCCCGCTCGGGGACGACGCCGCCATGTTGCTGCTGCGCTACCACGCTCATGCGGAAGCGAGCTGAGGGGGCCGACTCACCACCGTCCCGGGACGCGGTACAAAGGTTCGTATGCGAGAGAACGAGCAAGCCGATCCGGACCAGGACGACATCGAGGCCGTCACGCGTGCCGTGCTGACGGCGTCGCGGCTGCTGGTCGCGGTCTCGGCCCGGTCGCTCGCGACGGTCGAGGAGAGCATCACCCTGCCCCAGTTCCGGATGCTGGTCGTGCTGTCCACCCATGGCCCGTCCAAGCTGGTGGCACTGGCGGACCAACTCGGCGTACAGCCGTCCACCGCTATGAGGATGGTGGACCGGCTGATCGCCTCAGGCCTGATGAGCCGTCGAACGAATCCGAACAACCGGCGGGAGACAGAGCTGAGTCTCACCGCGGAAGGCGGCCGCGTCGTCCAGAACGTGACCTCCCAGCGCCGGATGGAGATCATGTCCATCCTGCGGCGCCTCGAACCCGCCCAGCGGAGTGCCCTGGTGGACGCGCTCGACGCGTTCAACACGGCGGGGAGGGAGCCGGCCATCACCGACGGCGGCGTGCACGCTCATCCGCTGGGCTGGAGTGATCCCGTCGAAGGGACGCGGTAGGACCGTACGACCGCGAGAAAGCACACCATCGCGAAGACGAGAAGGATGGTGACGGCCTCGGCGGAGGCCCTCACCAGCGGGCCGGCCCCGGCGACCCCGCGTGGGGCCACCCTGCCCGCCGGGTCGTAGACCATGCGGATCAGATCTCCGGGCAGGACCTCCGGCCCGCATCCTCTCCACAGTCTCGCGTCCACGGGGGCGCCGTCCTGCCGTCGGACGGTGCAGTAGTAGGCGGGGCTCCCCGCCGGTTCGTGCGCCACCATTGCCACGACCACGTCTTCTGTGCGCCCCACCCCGGTGAGCAACACTCCTGCGGCCACCTGCGGAACCTCCGGAGCGAGGAGCAGCCCGAGGGTCGCGACTCCCGCGATCAGTGCGTGGCCCGCGCGGATGACCATGAGATAGAGGACGACGGCGGCCACCGCCACCACGACCGCGCCCACGGCATCGCGCGGCTGCAGGCCGCCGAGGACAGCAGCGGCGCCTGCGACGAGGGGCAGAACCGTGCCTACGGAGGCGACGACGAGCCCTTCGGTCACGAGCCAGAGGGGCGGGCGACGCCGGTACGAGGCCGCCCCCAGGAGCCTGTCCGCCAGCTGTTGCCTCGCCTTCACCTTTAGACTATGCAATGGTTTGCCTCGTTCAGTAACACCGATCGCTCACCTGTTACCGAACCGAAGCCGCCAGGCACCCACCGTCGCGCCAGGGAGATCACTCCATGCGTCCCGCACCTCGCCGTCCCCGCCGCCCCTCTGGTGGGAGACGGCGCCTGGCCCGGCTGCCGATCCACCTCTACCGGGGCGGGCTCGGCCCACTCTTCGGCGGACGGCTTCTGCTCCTCATCCACACGGGCAGGACATCCGGCCGATCACGCGAGGTGGTGCTGGAGGTGGTCCACCGTGAGCAGGGCCAATGGACCGTAGCCTCCGGCTTCGGCCCGGAAGCCCAGTGGTACCGGAATCTCCGCCGCACCCCTGCGGCAACGATCCAGTTCGGCCGTCGCTATCACCCGGTCGTCGCGCAGTTCCTGTCCCCGGAAGAGGGAGGCCAGGCCATGGTCGAGTACGCACGCCGGCGCCCTCGGGCCGCCCGTGCCCTGTGCCGTTTCATGGGCTTCACGGCCGACGGCTCCGACGCCGACTATCGCGTGGCGGGCGAGCAGATCCCCTTCGTCCGGCTGGAGGCCACCGACCGCTGACACCGCTCTGGGCGGTGCGGACGGAATGCCCGCCCGCCCGGAGCCGGCCTCGCGCGGCACGACGGAGGGAGCCCCCGTACGCACTCGCACTGTGACCGCCGCCACTCGACTGCGGGCACCACTCGAAGCAAGGTCTCTCCAGCGGGCCCCAGGGGTACCCAGCAGCCGCGCGGCCTCCCGCATGACCTCCAAAATCTCCTGGCGGGCAGCGGGGCGCGACGCGATCACACGCGGGCTCGGATGCCACGTCGGAACGGTGTGCACCTTCGGGGCGTAGCGCTCTTGGTAGGCCGCCCATCCGGCCTGGGCCTTGCGTCCCATGGGGACGACCACCTCTACCGGTGGACACGGCCAGGCTCCTCATAGCCGCCGGCACGCCCGGGAAGGCCCCCCGCCGATCCCGTGTCAGTAGCCGTGGTCCTCACGGCTCTTCTCGTACTCAACGCCATTCGGCCACCAGCCACTTGCGGTCGACCTTCGAAAGCAGCAGCTCGCTGATCCGGAGAGGGTTGTCATCGACGTTTACATGCCCGAGGCCACTATCCCTCGCGAAGAACCGGGGTGTGTAGGAGCCGGCCAATTCAGCTCGTTCCGCGTCACTCAAGGGGCCCGTAAACATTTCGACGGCTTGAGGGCATGTGTCCTCGCACTGGGCCGCGGCGAATTCGGATCGTGCTGTCCGGGTCATGAGCACGCAGGCTTCGTCACCGCCCCCTGAGCCAAGGGCTTTCAGGAACGCCTTGCCAGAGTCCTCCAGAGCCCCGAGATTCGCGCGGGTCTCTGGAACCGTGAAGAAGATCCCGGTACTCCCGATCACGATTTCCAGGCCCCCCACAAGATCAACAGGAGTCCCTTGCCCCGCCCGTTCGTGCGGACCGATGTGCCTCATCCCCCGCTGCCGCAGTCTGCGCGCCGACCGGCGTCGTCGTCGGCGGAAGTGTCCCAGTAAGTCCCTCCAGATGCAGGACGCCGGCACCCCCTCGCGCAAGGCGCTCACGACCTTCGCCGAGGCCTGCGGCATCACCCTGGAACGCGTCAGCGACGGCGTCATCCACGTGGACGGCGAGCCCTTCTCCCACATGCCCACCGGCGCCGGCGGAAAGCTGGTCCCCGCGAGCGAGCGCTACCTCGCCCCGCGCCGCAGACGCATCGGCATGGTGTTCCAGCAGTTCAACCTCTTCCCCCACATGAGCGTGCTCGCCAACGTGACGGAGGCCCCGGTCCACGTCCTCGGTATCGACAAGGACGAGGCCACCCGCCGCGCCCGCGACCTGCTCGACCTCGTCGGCCTCGCCGACAAGCACGACGCCCACCCCACCCGGCTCTCCGGGGGCCAGCAACAACGCGTCGCCATCGCCCGGGCGCTCGCGATGCGGCCGGAAGTTCTGCTCCTGGACGAAGTGACCTCCGCCCTCGATCCCGAGCTGGTGGCGGAAGTCCTCGACGTGCTGCGCCAGGTGGCCCGCACCACCGACATCACCATGCTGTGCGTGACCCACGAGATGGGCTTCGCCCGGGACATCTCGGACCGGATCATGATGTTCGACCACGGACGGATCCTGGAGTCAGGGCCCCCGGAGAGGCTCCTCGACATTCCCGAGCACGAGCGCACCCGCTCATTCCTGCGGACGGTGCGCTGACCGGCCTCGCACGCACCACCACAGCCGTCCTCTTCCGGGTCCACGCTGATGCCATTCGTCCGGAGGCGCGGGACACCTCCTCCCGGAGGAGGCACCCGAGGACCGCGCCGCTCTCGCAGCCGCGTTCACGCGTGAGTCCGAGCGGCATGAAGACCGCGTAAAGATTGCCGGAACCCGGCAGTGACCATCCACGCCGCTCTGTGGAACCATCCCTGGCAACGGGAGTTTCGGAGCACGGGGCGAGGTGGCGTTCATGGGCTGGTTTCTTGGTCTCGGCATCGCCGTACTCGTGGTCCTGCTCGGCCTCGTGGTCATCACTCGATACAAGGTCGTCGGGCCCAGCGAGGCGTTCATCATCACGGGCCGTCGCGGGAAGCAGGCCACCGATCCGGACACCGGGCGAGTGTTCACCGACAACAGCGGCCAGAAGGAGAAGGCCGAGGCCAGCCTGTCGGGTCAGGGCCTGGTGCTGGACGCCTTCCAGATCCAGGACGTCACCACCGAGGGCTCCTACCTGGAGGACCTCGGCCGTCCGGAGGCCGCCCGCGCCGAGCAGGAGGCCGAGGCCGCCGCGATCGCGGCCAAGGGATCCGCCGAGGCCGAGGCCATGCAGAAGAAGGCCGACGCCTTCGCCCCGTACGGCGACGCCGCCGTCCTCCAGATGCTCGTCGAGGTCCTGCCCCAGGTCGTCGCCAAGGCATCCGAACCGCTGTCCGCCGTCGACAAGATGACCGTCATCTCCACCGACGGGGCGAGCCAGCTGACCCGCACCGTCACCGACAACGTCGCCCAGGGCATGGAGCTGCTCTCCTCCACCACCGGAGTCGGCCTCGCCCAGCTCCTCCAGAGCGTCACCCAGAAGAAACCCGCACCGTCGTCGGCCGTGCCGTCCGACGACGGATCGATCGAGATCACCGACTAGCCGGCAACTGTTCGACCGATCAAGGGACAGCAGGGCAACCCCATGAGGAAGCTGTGCGTCTCCTGGTCGGGCGCAGTGATCGCGCACCCACGAGGAGAGCATCATCACCGCCATACGCAAGACCCTCACCGCCACCGCAGTCGTTAGCGCCGTCCTGGTGGGCTCGGCCGCCTGCGGCACGGTCGAGCAGCTGTCCGCAGGACAGAAGCTGGACCAGGCCTTCGAGAAGCTGGGCCAGGAGAAGTCGATCTCCTTCGAGCTGGACCTGGACGTCGACGCGAGCACCCTCAAGGAGATGGGCGCGGCATCGGCCCCGGAGCCTGGCGAGGAGATCCCCGACGAGGCCGCCGAGCTGATCAGCGGCGCGAAGATCAGCGTCACGGTGGAATCGAGGAAGCCGATCGACGAGTCCGACGAGAAGGACTTCGTCGGCATGGCAATGAAGGTCAGCGCCCCCGACGGCGACCTCGTCGAGTACCGGGTCGTCGGCGACTACACCTACATCCGGTCCGACGTAGAAGCCCTCTCCAAGGCGATGGGCTCCCCCATGCCGCCCACCGACGAACTGCCTCCGGAGGCCGGGGGTCTCAAGAAGGCACTGGAGGGCGAGTGGGTCAAGATCAACACCGAGGAGATGAAGAAGGCCGGCGAGGAGATGGGCCAGGCGCCCGGCACCAAGCCGTCGTCGGAGCCCTCGCCACAGCCCTCGCTGGACGCCAAGACCCAGAACAAGCTCCTGGAAGCCTTCCGCGAGGTCATCGCCCGCGAGGTCGACTTCACGACCGCCGGGGGCGAGGACGGAACCGAGCACATCACCGCCAAGGCCCCGTTCCGCACCCTGATCACGGAGCTGATCGGCGAGATCCGTCCGCTCTCCAAGGACCTGCCGCCCGGCATGGGCCTACCGACGGACAAGGATCTGAAGGACGCCCCTGACGCCCAGGTCACGGCCGACTTCACCCTGAAGAACGGCGAGCTGACCGAGGTGTACGTCGACCTCGCCAAGCTCGCCGAGGACGCGAAGGTCAAGAAGTTCGGTCTGGTACTGAAGATGAGCGGGGGCACCAAGCCCACAGCCCCGGCCGGAGCCACCGAAGTGGACCTCGAAGAGATCATGGGCGGCTTCGCCGGCGCCATGATGCAGGACGGGGAGTTCGACGAGAGCGACCTCCCCGACGAAGGCCTCGAAGGGGGCTTCGCCCAGGACGCCACGTAGACAAGGAAGCTGGACTCGTGGGTCGGCAGCCCGTGACGGCCGGTTCCCGCAAACGACAAGCCCTACAGCGCCCGCTGGCGCCGGGCACAGGACGTACTCGTCGGTCTCGCCGGGCTCATCGCCTTCCTCACAGGCAGCACCCTGCTGGTCATCTCGCTCCCGCAAGTCCTGGCAGAGGAGAGGGCCTTCCTCTCGGCGCCCGCATACCAGGGGGTACCAGCCGGGAGCTGCCTGTACTCGGCCTGGTTCCCCGTGGAGTCCTCCAGGTTCAGCACGGTGAGCAGGCGGACGGCTGGGTACGGGTCTCCGGGCCCGAAGAGAGCGCCGGACGGGTGCGGTTCAGCGGGGAGCGCAAGAACGGGTCTCACGGAATCTCAGGCAGCTCCAACCCGGTGCAGTGCCCGCGCCGGACCTGGTCCTTCGCGAACTCCGCCACGTACTCGCGCAGCAGGACGCGCTGTGCTTGTTTCTCGGCCTCGGTCGGAGGCCGGTTCCGCTCGTCCCTCTCCCGTTCTTCACGGGGGCGGTCGTCGTAGCCCCAGTGCGCGGCGAAGCCGGCGTTCCCGCCGTCGCACCGGGCGACGGCCCATGCCCTGTCCTCGGTCAGTGCGGGCTTCCAGGTACCAGCGCCCATCGGCAGGGGGTCCGGGCCGGAACCCCACTCGTGTACGTTCGTGCCCCAGTCACCGCGCCACCCGGTGAGCTCGACGAGCGGTCGGCCCCGCCGGTCACTGCGGTCGTCGTCCTTCGGCGCGTACAACGTGCAGCGTCCGACGATGCCGCCGTCCGCGATGGCGACGCGCACCTCCCCGTCGCGGCCTTCCGCCGGAACACGGGTCGTGGCGAGGGCGTCGCAGGCCGTGCCCCTCGCCTCCGCGCGGGGCACGAACCTTCCGGTGTCCGGGACCGCGCCGTCTCTCGGTTGGGGCAGCGGCTCGCCACCACAACCCAGCTTCCTGGTCACCGCGTTCGTCATCCGTACCGCGAGCCGCAGCATGGCGGCCTTCTCCTCGCGGCTCTCGGCGAAGTAGGTCCACGTGGTCACGAGCAGCCGGTGGTCGTCACCGCGCGGTTCCCTGATGCCCGTCGGGCACTCGGGCATCAGGAAGACCCGGCTGTGCTGGTCTTCGAATCCGGGCAGACCGCCCGGCAGCACGGCGTGCGGTGGATAGTAGGCCCCGACGAACCGCAACTCCTCGTCGCGGGCCGGTCCGGGCGGATAGGCGTCGACAGCGACCACGACCTTGTCCGCGTCACTCTTCAGCACGCAGTGGTATTGACCGAGATCCTCGTCGAAGGACTCCCGCTCCGAGCCGAGTCGCACGTCCGTCCGTACCGTCTTCAGGTCACCGCTGGGCAAGGCGCCCCCGCATGCCTCGCGTGCCAGCCACCAGTCCGTCACCGGCGCGCGGACCGAGAACCCGACGATGACCAGCGCGAGGCCCGTAAAGGCCAGGCTCCACAACCACTTACGGTGCCTCGACGCCCAATCTCCCATGCGTTCCCCCGTTGTGCCGAACACCGCTTCCGCAACCGAGCGACCAGCCTCGCATGTCCCTTGCGGGCCAACCCCCACGGGGGTCCACTGCCACACCATCGACGCCGACGGTGTCCTGGTCACCGACTCCCGTGGTGTTTCGGCAGCCGTCACCGGTCACCATGCCGAAGCCCGGTTCGCCGGGTCACTGTCCGCAGCCATGAGGACGGGGCCATCCGTCGGAAGCCTGTTTGATAGCGTCCTCGGCCGGACGAACGGGGAAGGTGCGGAATGCGAGGCACACGGGAGCGGAAGTGGCTCCCCTACGTGATGGCGGGTGGTCTGCTCGCTCTGGTTCTCGCCGGGGTCGTGGCGTGGTTCTCGGTCGGCCGTGCGCAGCAGCGCGCCGACAATCTCGACCAACTGGCGCGGGCCTGCGGGGGGTTGCTGCCTCGTGAACAGCTACGCGGCTTCGTGCCGGGTGACAGCGCCGGCGTCCTCGAGGAGTACGGCACGATGCTCGATCCCGGCCAGGAGAGCCGTGCGCTGCTGGACTGTTCGCTCTCCTGGGGCGCCGGACGGTGGGAACCCGAGGCACTGGTTCAGGTCAGGGCGGAGGCGCTGATCGCGACGCAGGTCGCGGAGGCCGACACGGGATCACGGTCCATCGGCGACTTCCCGATGCCTCTTCCGGCCGGCGCGAGGGGCGGTAGCGGGGCCGACGACCGGGTCGTGGGAAGTGAGGTCAGCGCCTCGTTGCAGGTGGAGTGTCCCGGCGGGCTCCGCGGCCGGAGCCAGGCGTCCACGCGGTTCCAGGTCTCGGTGGAGCTGCCGTCTGCGGCGGACAGTGAGTACGACGTCTCCGACACCGACCGGCTGCTCGCCGCCCGCACCGCCGTGGGCGTCGCCAACTGGGTCATCGAGCGCCAGGACTGCGGCCGTGAGCCGATCCGTACCGACGCCTCGCCCCGCCCCGCCGAAGGTCCCGTACCGACGAAGCTCTGCGCGTGGCTCGATCCCCAAGCGCTGGAATTCGCCGCCGAGGAGTGGGAGTTCTCCGGGGACGGCACGTACGACCCGCGAGCCGGGTTCTGCACCGGCAGCATCGCCGGATACGGTGCCCCCACCGGCATGCCCGTCGTGGCGGTGCGGGCGGAGAGCTGGTCGGGCGAGTTCGCCCGTGGCGCGTACGAGCGGCACGCGTACGTCGGAACGGTTCCAGGACGCCGCGCGTCGTCGTCCGTCATCAAGTCCTCGGAGTTCCCGCCGACGCTGGCCCTGTGGGCCGAGTCGGTGTGCGACGGCGGCCCGAGCTACCACCGGGTCGCCGTCACCCCGGAAGTCGACTTCGGAGACGGAGGACAGGTCGTCGTGGAAGATCACGTCCGCAAGCGGTTCTCGACGGATGCGCGAGCCGCGCTCGACCGCTACCTGGCGGCGCCGGACGGCTGGCCGCAGCGTTCACACTGCCACGGCAGCAAGGTCCTGGGCGAGGTGGAGGAATGGCCGCGATGAGGCGACGCGCGGTGCGGGTCGGAGCGGGACTGGGCGCGCTGGTGCTGCTCACGGGCGGCCTCTTCTTCTTCACCGGCGGCTACGACCGCTGGTCGACCGGCCGGATGCTCACGAGGGCGTGCGACGGTGTGCTCCCCGCCGACCAGGTGCGTTCCCTCCTCGGCGAGGGGCCGCTGAAGGCGGGGGGCGACGACAGCGAGGGAAGCCTCGACGGCACCACGACTTCGCTGCGGGTGACGTGCGGCATCAGCCGGGTGACCGAGAAGAACGCGGGCAAGCCCGTCGACGACGGATCGGTGACGGTCACCATCAACGGCGTACCGACTCTCACCCGCGAGGACCGGCGCTACGAGAGCCTCTACCCCACGATGCGGTCCGAACTGCCGCCCGCCCCTCTGGGGCAGGGGTGGAACGGCGCGTTCGATGTGGGCGACGAACACGGTGAGGCGGAGGCCACCACGACGGTCCTGCTGGACTGCGCACCCGGCCGCGGCGACCTGCTGATCACCGTGGCGGTAGACGTGGACGGGTACGTGGACGACAGCCCGCTCGACAATCCCGCGCGCCGCATCGCCTTCGCGCGCATCGCCACGGACACGGCCGCCAACGCCTCTCACCGGTGGAACTGCCACGCCGACCTCGGCGAACCGCTGACCACCGCGCCCCTGCCCGTGAACAAGGACGAGTACGTGGCCCCGGCGGACGCCAAGGGAACCTGCTCCGGCATCACCGCCCGGGGCACGTCGGTGGCACGGGCCTGGGAGAGCGGACGCGGCACCGCGCCGTTCGAGGCGTGCGTGCTGGGCGACACCGAGGGCCACACCACCTACCGGCTCGCCGCGCACTACGGCCCGTACGCGGAGGGCGTGCGGCACGACCAGTTCGAACGCTCGGGGGACACCGATCCGATCGGAGGCGGGCAGCGGTCCGGGGTACTGGCCGACGGCGGCTACTGGACCACCTCGGCCTGTCCCGGAAGCGGCGAACCCGCGTTCTTCTCGCTCATCCCGTACAGCGACAAGGCCACGAGGTCGGACGCCGACCGGGCGTACGAGCTCTCCGTCCTGAAGGTCTTCGCCGATCGCTCCGCCGCTGCCCACCATTGCGCGGCGCCCGCCGTGCCCGAGGAGGGAGGACGCTGATCGAGGACGGGCCACGGCAGGCGGGCGTCTCCGCCCGCGCCGGAGCCGGTGTCACTCCCCGCCCGGCCCCTGGCCAACGACGCGTTCGGGCGGATGGCCGAAGCCGGACACGGCATGATCCGACGCCTGCGGGCCGACTTCACCGGGCCGGCGGTCGACCGGCTGCTTCCAGGAGAAGGTCGCTACGGCAGATCGAGCGGGACTACCTGGGCCCGCCGGGGCGCGTCGTGACACAGACGTGGCCGGGGGGCGGCTCGAACACCGAGCCGCCCCCCCGGGCCACGGCCGGGTCATTTCTTCGGCAGCCACGCCTTCCAGGTCGACTCGTTCTCCTTGACCCACTTCTCGGCCGCCTTCTCCGCGGTCATCTTGTCGGCGGCGACGTACTTGGCGACCAGGTTCTGCTGCTCGGTCGTCCAGTTGAAGTTCTTCAGGAACTCCGCCGCGTCGCCGCCCTCCTTCGCGAAGTCGGCGTTCATCCACTTCTTCAGCGGCACGTCCGGGTACGCGCAGGCGACGGCCTTCTTGTCCGCGTCACAGCCGTCCTTGTACGGCGGCAGCTTCACCTCGACCAGGTCCATGGTGGCGTTCATCCACTGCGGGGTCCACCAGTACGTGAGGAAGGGCTTCTTGTTCTTGTACAGCTGCTCCAGCTGTGCCAGGTGCGTGGCCTCGGCGCCCGCCTCGATCGGCTTGTAGTTCAGCCCGAGGTTCTTGATCAGGGCGTTGTCGTGTGAGACGTACGACGGGTCGCCCTTGATGAACTGGCCCTTGTCGCCGCTCTCCGGGGTCTTGAAGACGGCCGCGTACTTGTTGAGGTTCTTGTGGTCCGTGATATCCGGCTTCTCGTCCGCCAGGTACTTCGGAACGAACCAGCCGATGTGGCCCGTCACGCCCAGCTCGCCGGCCGAGACGACGGACTTGTTGCCCTGGACGTAGCGCTTCTCCTCCTGGGGGTGACCCCAGTCCTCCAGGATCGCGTCGATCTTGCCCTGGCTCATCGCGTCCCAGGCCGGGGTCTCGTCCATCTGCTGCGTCTTGACCTCGTACCCGAGCTCGTGCTCCAGCAGGTACGCGGCGACGGCCGTGTTGACCTCGGCGCCGACCCACGACGGGGTGTGCAGGCTGACGGTCTTGGAGTCGCCGCCGCCGGTCTCGGCGGCGCCGCAGGCGCCGACGGTGAGCAGGGCGAGGGCGCCGGTCGCCGCGAGGGCCGTTCTGGTGCGGCGGGACCTGGCGCGCGGGCGCGGATCGACGGGGGCGTGGGCGGGAGTGGGCATGATGAACTGCCTTTCGAATGTGCGGAAGTGTTGGCTGGTCAGTGTCGGGCGGCGGTGGAGGGGCTCCGGTCGGCGGGCTGGGTGAGCTTGTCGAGGGCCAGGCCGAGGCAGACGATGCCCGCGCCGGCGATCAGGCCGGTGCCGAGCTCGCCCGCTGTGAGGCCCTTGACCACGTCGAAGCCGAGTGCCCCGCCGCCGACCAGACCGCCGATGACGACGACGGCGAGAACGAGGACGACGCCCTGGTTCGCGGCGACCAGGAGCGCCGGGCGGGCGAGCGGCCACTGCACGTCGCGGATCTGCTGCCAGGTGGTGGCACCCAGCGAGCGGGTCACCTCCATGGTGGCCGGGCTGACCTGCTTCAGGCCCTGGGTGGTGACCCGCACGACAGCGGGCAGGGCGTACACGGCCGCCGCGGTGATCGCGGCGACCCGGCCGGCGTTGAAGAGCTGGACGACCGGGATGAGGTAGATGAACTGCGGCAGCGTCTGCATGGTGTCGAACACCGGACGCAGCAGCCGTTCGACCGAGCGGACGCGGGCGGCGAGGATGCCGATGGCGAAGCCCAGGAGGAGAGTGAGGGCCGCGGCGACCAGCACCTGGGACAGGGTGTAGAGGGCCTTGTCCCAGATGCCCAGCACGCCGGTGCAGACCAGGGCGAGTACGGCGTTGAGCGCGCCCCGCCAGGTGCCGACCAGCCAGGCCACGGCGGCGGCGAGGAACAGCAGGGACCACCACGGCAGGGCCTGGAGGCCGTTGTTCAGCGGATTCAGCACCCAGCTGGTGAAGTTGCCCGCCCACACGGAGGTGCCGCCGAGCACGGGGACGTCCTGGTACACGCTGCCGACCAGCCAGTCGACGGCGGCGTTCAGCGGTGCGGTGATGTCTACCGTGACCGCTCCGGGCCAGTCGCCCAGGCTGGGGCCCGCCAGCAGGCCGCCGCCGGCGGCCACGAGGGCGATCCCGGCGCCCCGCCGGCCGACCGGGACGCCGCCCCGGGCGCCGGCCGCCGCCGTCGTCCGGTCGAGCCACACGGCGATGAGCACGATGGCAAGACCGGCGGTGACGCCCTGGCCGAAGTCACGGGTCTTCAACGCCTGGTACACGCTCTCGCCGAGACCGCCGGCGCCGACCACGGAGGCGATGACCACCATCGACAGGGCCATCATGATCGTCTGGTTCAGACCGAGGAAGAGCTGCGGCCGGGCCATGGGCAGCCGCGCCGTCCTCAGCCGCTGCCACGAGGTCGACCCCAGGGACCGGGATGCCTCCAGGACGGCCGGGTCCGCGCCGCGCAGGCCCAGCGTGGTCATCCGGACCATCGGCGGCGCGGCGTAGATCACCGTGGTGATGAGCGCGGACGGGGTACCGATGCCGAAGACCAGGACGAGCGGGAGCAGGTAGGCGAAGGACGGCAGCACCTGCATGGTGTCGAGGACCGGGCGCAGGATGCGCTGGGCGGTGTCGGAGAGCCCACCGGCCAGCCCGAGCAGCAGTCCGAGCACGGACGCCACGGCGACGGACACCAGCATCAGGGCGAGGGTCTCGGTCGCCTGCTCCCACAGGCCGAGGAGTCCGCAGCCTGCCAGCGAGCCGAGGGCGACGAGCGCCGGGCCTACGCCCCTGCGGCCCGCGCCGCCCGCGTACCAGGCGAGTGCGGTGGCGACGGTGAGCACGCCCGCCCAGCCGGTCGAGGTGAGCAGGTCGTGGACGCCGGCGACCGAGTCGGTGGCCGCGTTGGACAGGTGTAGCAGGAAGTAGAGGAAGACGGGGTGGGTATCGCGGTTGTCGACCACCCAGTCGGCGAAGGAGTCGAGGCCCGGCACCAGGTCCACGCGCAGTGCCTGCGGCCAGCCGCCACCGGCGAGCAGTGCGGCCGTGGGCAGCAGCAGGGCCAGGACCAGCAGCACCGCCGGGGCGGAGGGCCGGGCCGGCCGCCAGGTGCGACGGCGGCCGCTCGCCGCGGTGTGCCCCCGGGGGCTTTCGCTGCCGACGGGCGGGCGGGAGGTCGTGGCGGTACTCATGCGGTCACCGGGTCCGTGCCGGTGTCCGTGGGTGCGGCCGAGCCCTTGCCGGTGGGTGAGCCCGAGCCCGCACGCGCGCCGGGGACTGCGGGCATACCCGCGTCCGTGGGTGTGGCGGAGCCCGCACGCGTGCCCGGGACCGCCCCCAGGGGCGTACTCGCATCCGTGCCCGTACGCGTCCCCGCGCCCACGTCCGTGCCCTCCTCGCCCGGTTCCAGCCCGGCCACCACGGCCAGCAGCCGCGCGTGGTCCACGACGCCGAGGAGCGCGCCGTCCGCCTCGATCCGGGCCGGGACGCCGTCCCGGGCGACCGCGGCGATTCCCGCGGCGACCGTGGCGTCCGGGGTGAGCACCGTGCCCCGGTCCGCCTCGTCGCCGACGGCCGGGCGCATCGCCCGGGACACCGGGACGATCTGCTCGCGCGGTACGTCGCGCACGAAGTCGCGGACGTAGTCGTCAGCGGGGCGGGTGACGATCTCCTCGGGCGTGCCGAGCTGCACGATGGCGCCGTCCCGCATGAGGGCGATCCGGTCGCCGAGCTTCAGCGCCTCCGCGAGGTCGTGGGTGATGAACACCATCGTGCGGCCCTCCTCCTGGTGGAGCCGGGCCACCTCCTCCTGCATGTCGCGGCGGATCAGCGGGTCGAGGGCGCTGAACGGCTCGTCGAACAGCAGGACCTCGGGGTCGGCCGCGAGCGCGCGGGCCAGACCCACCCGCTGCTGCTGGCCGCCGGAGAGCTGGCTCGGGCGGCGGTCCTCGAGGCCGTCCAGACCGACCTTCGCGATGACCTCGCGGGCCCTCGCCCGCCGCTCGTCCTTCGCCACGCCCTGGATCTCCAGGCCGTACGCGACGTTGTCCAGGACGGTGCGGTGCGGCAGCAGGCCGAAGTGCTGGAAGACCATCGCGGCACGGTGCCTGCGCAGCTCGCGCAGCCGGACCGGGTCCATGGCGAGGACGTCCTCGCCGTCCATGGCGAGCTCGCCGGAGGTGGGCTCGATGAGCCGGGTCAGGCAGCGCACCAGGGTGGACTTGCCGGAGCCGGACAGGCCCATGACGACGAACACCTCGCCGCGGCGGACGTCGAAGGAGACGTCCCGGACGGCGGCGGTGCAGCCGGTCCGTTCGCGGATCTGGGCGGTCGACAGGGCGGCGAGGCGGGGGTCTCCGGGCACGCGGTCGGCCTTGGGGCCGAAGACCTTCCACAGGCCGCGGACCGAGAAGACGGGATCGTGACCGTCCATCAGGCGGCCTCCTTCGGGTTGCCGTCCGAGACGAGGAGGTCGGCGCACTTCTCCCCCACCATCAGGACGGCGATCATCGGATTGACGGCGGGAACGGTCGGGAAGACGGAGGCGTCGGCGATCCGTATGCCCTCCAGGCCGCGGACGGTCAGGTCGGGGGCCACGACGGCCAGGCCGTCGTCCTCGGCACCGATCCGGCAGGTGCCGGCCGGGTGGTACACGGTGTGGGCGACCTTGCGGGCGTACTCGCTCAGTTCCTCGTCGCCGGTGACCTCGGAGCCGGGGCAGACCTCGCGGCCGAGCCAGGACGCCAGCGGCTCGGTCGCGGCGATCTTCCGGGCGATCCTGATGCCGTCGACGAGGGTGCGGGCGTCGTAGTCCTCCTCGTCGGTGAAGTAGCGGAAGTCCAGGGCCGGCTTGACCTCGGGGTCGGCACTGGTCAGGTACAACCGGCCGCGGCTGCGGGGCTTGGGGATGTTCGGCGTCATCGAGACGCCGTGCGCGGGCCGTTCGTAGCCCAGTCGCTCCGGGTTGTCCGTGAACGGGATCTGGTAGAAGTGGAACATCAGGTCGGGCCCGACCGACTTCGGGTCGCGGCGCAGGAACAGTCCGGCGTCGCTGTCCATCGCGGAGTTCTCCGGGATCGGCCCGTGGGTCTCCCAGACGATCACCGACTCCGGGTGGTCGAGCAGGTTCTCGCCGACGCCCGGGAGGTCGTGGCGGGCGTCGATGCCGAGGTCGGCGAGCTGCTCGCGCGGCCCGATGCCGGAGTGGAGCAGCAGCCGCGGGGTGTCCACCGCTCCGGCGCAGACCACGACTTCGCGGGAGGCCCGCAGGACGAGGTCCTCGCCGTCCTTGGTGCGCGCCCGTACGCCGGTGGCTCGGGCGCCGTCCAACTCCAGCCGGTACGCCCAGGTCTCCAGCAGCAGGTGCAGGTTGGGGCGGTCCAGGAAGGGGTGCAGGTAGGCGACGGAGGCGGAGGAGCGCTTGTTGTCCTCCGGGTGGTAGGCGAGGTCGAAGAAGCCGGCCCCCTCGTGGAAGGGCTTGCGGTTGAATCCCTCGACCCGGGGCACGCCCAGGGCGTCCTGCGCCGCGTCCACGAAGTCGCGGGCGATGGCGTTGCGGTCCTTCTCGTCCACCGGGACGATGTTGTTCAGGAGCTTGCCGAAGTACGGGTCCATCGACGCGGCGTCCCAGCCGGCGGCGCCCAGCCCGGCCCACTCGTCCCAGTCGGACGGCAGCGGCTTGAAGGCGATCAGCGTGTTGTGCGAGGAGCAGCCGCCGAGGACACGGGCCCGGCTGTGCCTGATGTGGGAGTTGCCGCGCGGCTGTTCGGTGGTGGGGTAGTCGTAGTCCAGTTCGCCGCCGAGCAGGCCCATCCAGCGGCGCAGGGTGAGGACGTCGGGGCGATCGACGTCGGACGGGCCACCCTCGATGACGGCGACGGTGACGGCGGGGTCCTCGGTGAGGCGGGAGGCGATCACCGAACCGGCGGTGCCACCGCCGACGATGACGTAGTCGTAGGTGCGGTCGGACATGCTGTGTTCACTCCAAAGGGCGCGGGGCGTACGGGCGGCTGTCGGCTCCCGGGCGGTGCGGGCGGGGCGCCGCCGAGGGAGTCCGGGGGGTCAGCCGGAGAACCACCGCACAGGGCGGGGCGCCAGGTTCTGGTAGACGTGCTTGGTCTCGCGGTACTCGGCGAGGCCGGAGGGGCCGAGTTCGCGCCCCACGCCCGACTTGCCGAAGCCACCCCACTCGGCCTGCGGAAGGTAGGGGTGGAAGTCGTTGATCCATACGGTGCCGTGACGCAGTCGGCCGGCCACCCGGCGGGCCCGGGCCGCGTCCGCGGTCCAGACGGCTCCCGCGAGCCCGTACTCGGTGTCGTTGGCGAGCGCCACCGCCTCGTCCTCGGTGCGGAAGGTCTCCACCGTCAGGACGGGGCCGAAGATCTCCTCGCGGATCACGCGCATGCGGCGGTTGCAGCGGTCGAGGACCGTGGGTTCGTAGAAGTACCCGTCGGCGGACCTGGTGGCGGAGGGCTCGGGGCGGCGTCCACCGCTGCGCAGCACGGCTCCCTCGGCGAGCGCGGACGCGACGTACTCCTCGGTGCGCTCCAGCTGGGCCCGCGAGACCAGCGGGCCGCACTCGACGTCCTTCTCGGTGCCGCGGCCCAGCTTGATCCGGGCGGCCCGGCGGCTCAGCTCGGCCACGAAGCGTTCCCGTACCGACTCCTCGACGATCAGCCGGGAGCCGGCCGAGCAGACCTGGCCGCTGTGCATGAACGCGGCGTTCAGGGCCTGGTCGACGGCGGTGTCGAAGCCCTCCTCCGTTTCGCAGGCGTCGGCGAAGACCACATTGGGGTTCTTTCCGCCGAGTTCCAGGGCCACCTTCTTGACGCCGGGTGCCGCGGCCTGCGCCACCTTCACACCGCTGGTGAGACCGCCGGTGAAGGAGACCAGGTCGACGTCGGGGTGCTCGGCGAGGCGGGCACCGACCGTGTGGCCGGGACCGGTGACCAGGTTCGCGACACCGTTCGGGAGTCCGGCCTCGGCCAGCAGTGCGATCAGGGCGACGGTGCTGAGCGGGGTGATCTCACTCGGCTTGACCACGAAGGTGTTTCCCGCGGCCACAGCCGGGGCGATCTTCCAACTCGCCTGAAGCAGAGGGTAGTTCCAAGGGGTGATCATCGCGCACACCCCCACCGGCTCGTGGACGACGACGCTGTGCACGGTGTCGCTGCCGGCGTCGACGACGCGACCCGGGCCCTCGGCCAGAACCAGGTCGGCGAAGTAGCGGAAGGCGTCCGCGACACAGTCGACGTCGACTCGCCCCTCCTCAAGGGTCTTTCCTGCGTCGCGGCTTTCCAGCAGGGCCAGTTCCTCGCGGTCACGAACCAGAAGTTCAGCGACGCGGCGCAGCAGCGCGGCCCGCTCGGCCACCGGAGTGCCCGGCCAGACACCGGAGTCGAAGGCGGCACGCGCCGCGGCGACCGCGGCGTCGGCGTCCGCCGCGCCACCCTCGGCCACCACGGCGAAGGGCCGGCCGTCCGCGGGGTCGAGGACGTCTCGCGTCTCACCGTTCAGCGCGTCGCGCCAGGCGCCGTCCGTGTGAATGGTCGTTCGTGTCAACAACAGTCAGAGCTTTCTGCTTCGGGCGGATCCACTCCGCCGGTGTGCCCGTGGGGCGGGTTGGCTCGTGCCCGGCACACCGCCGGAAGGGCGGCCGGAAGGAAATTCGGCGGATACGTGTGACGGATCGCCGACGTGGCACAGCCGTGGGCCGCGGGGTTCACCAGGACAGGACCTGCCCCAGGGCCGCCACCGTCGGTCAGTCGGAGGGCAGGTGCTGGTCATGCGGGCCGAAGTTACCCAGCAGAAAGCAAAAGCGCATGAGCCGGAGGCCCTTGCGCCGGGCAAGGCGGAGTGTTACCTCCTGAGCCGCCTTCACTTCCCGCGAAGTGACAAGGTCAACAAGATGTTTGAGCAAATAGGCGCAAGTTGGTTGAAATAGGCGTTCGATAACGAAGGTATAACGTCTTTGCACGGTGCCACGTTCGCGACCGGAACGTTATGCCATTGACGGCGACTCGTGGGTTTGACCGCGCTGAAACCAGAAAGCCGACCGGCGGCTCGCGGAAGTGACGGTCCGGAGGCCGGGCGTGGAACCCCGTCCGAGCAGAGGTGCACGGTCACGTCCAGGCCGCCGGACTGCACGGTCGCCGCCCGCACCGAACCTGATCCTGCGCGGCTTCACCGCGCCGATGCCCGGCTTGAACAGCCCCTGCGGGCGGGCACACAGCCGGCGACGTGATCTTTCACTCGGATCGCGGGTCGCAACAACCTCGCAGCAGAGGCGCGTGAACCCGACCGGCCCGAGCGCTCAGGAAGGCGCGGCTTCCGGAGGGGTGTGCCACAGGGCGGTGACAGCGAGGTCTCCCGGCGCGGCCACGTAGGCGAGGTCGGCGGGAAGAGCCTCCCGGTTCGGTCCGCACAGGCCTCGCACGGCCACCTGGTCATGGGCGCCCCGGCGGGCCGCGGACCGGGCGTCGGCCTCTGCCCGGGCGGACAGGCCGAGGCGCGTCTTCCGAGTCCGAGCCCGACCGCCGTGTCGGAGAGGGCGTACACGGCGGTGCAGCCCGCCGCGACGACTCCGAAGTGGAGCGGCGGACCGGCGCCGGTGACGGCACCGGCGGTGAAGCCGTGCCGCGTCCCGCACTCCGCGCAGGGGCCGTCCTCGACGACCAGCCGCTCCGGTGCGATGCCGATGTCGGCGGCGAGCAGCGCGTGGAGGATGCGTGGGATCAGTCTGCCGCCCGACCGGTGGAGGTCCTGCGCGTGCCGACGCAGGACCTTGGTCATGGTGGACGACGGCACGTCGGGGACACCGCGCATGACCAGGATCAGCACGGCACCGGGGGCGTGGTCGGTGGGCGGCAGCGACGCCTCGTTGCCGGGGAGTTCGGCGAAGAAGCCGACGCCGTCGCAGTAGAGGACGGTGACCTCCCCGGGTGGCAGGTTCGCCGGGACGTCGTCGGGGTGCCAGCGGCCCCGGTCGTCGGGGACAAGGGCGACGAGGCGGGCGCGGCGGGCGGCCTGGACGCAGTACAGGAGCAGCGAGAGGACGGCGCCGAGGACGATCGCCTGCTGAAGGGGAAGCTGCGTGGTGGCCAGGAAGGTGGCGATCATCGCCGCCGACGACAGGCGGGAGGTGCGGAGCACCAGGAGGATGTCGTGGCGCTTGCCCCAGATCAGCTCGCCGCCGACGACGAGGATCAGGCCGCCGATGACGGGCATGGGGATGTGTTCGGCGAGCGGGGCGCAGACGAGGACGATCAGGGCGAGCAGGACACCGGAGAGGATGCCCGCCCAGCGGGTGCGGGCGCCGGCGGAGACCACGACACCGGTTCGGGAGAGGGAGCCGCCGGAGGGCAGCGACTGGAAGAGGCCGCCGGCGACGTTGGCGAGTCCCTGGGCGGCGAAGTCGCCGTTGACCGAGGACTTCGAGCCGTCGGGGTTGGGGACGGACGGGCCGATACTCGCCGCCTGCGCGAGACCGACGAGCGCGACCGCGACAGCGCCGCCGAGGAGTTCGGGGACGGCGGACGGGTCGGGGGCGGAGAAGCCGGGGAGCGCGGCGGGGATGTGGGCGATGCCGCCCACGAGTTCGACGTCGGTGCCGAGCAGGGCGACGGCCACGGACGCGGCGACCATGGCGAGGAGCAGGGCGACCGGTTCCAGGCGCCGTACGAGCCTGGTGGCCGCCCACACGGCGATCGTCGTGACGGCCACGAGGGTCGCGGCGAGTTGCCACTCGCCGATGTGCGCGAGCCAGTCGCCGAGCTGGCGCAGGCGGTTGTGGCCCTCGGATTTGTAGCCGTAGGCGTCGTTGAGGACACGCTTCCGAGACAAGCACGTAGACCTCCTGGCCAGCACACCGGCCGACCCTGCTGCCCTTGAAGCCATCCTGAACGAGGGCCGCAAAGGAGACCGCAGCTTCATCCTCGGCGCCCCCACGCGCACATGAAGCGCCGTCAAGGCATGCTCCGCCGACAACGCCTGGCCTCGGGCCATCGGCCTCGCACGCGCCGGAGCCATCGCCGTGCGCTGCGAAGTCACCGAAGACCGCACCCTCGGTGCCCCCATCCGCTGCCACCTCACGACCGCCGGACGCGGACAGGCACGTCTGTACCGCAAGGGACACGAAGCCAGCCGCGAGCACAGCACCACCCGCTGGTACGCGCCCGCTACAAGATCCAGGACATCGACGAGCTCCCCGCCGGCGCAGACCCGGACGACCCCCAACACCTTGACGACGCCCTCGTACGAGAACTGAACCGCACCGTGCCCTCACCGAAACGCACCGCCGTCCTTGCCGCGCTCACCCATGGCATCGGAGCCGGAATACGTCACACCATCCCTGGGGCCTTCTCCCTCGCACACACGCAACTCCAAGACGCGGGATGACGCCCTCCGGATCCTCCGCGAATCAGGCATTCTCACCGCCCTGGCCGAGGCGGCCGGCCTACGCGGCCAAAGCCGCCTCGGCCTCGCAGGTCCCACCACGGTCCGTGTAGGCGGTCGCTACAGCCCTCGACGCTCTCGGAGGCGTTCCCCTGTCGGCGGCCCCCGCTGACCTGCGATTCGACCTGCGCAGCAGAAACCTGACTTTCGTCGAGAACCTGCAAGCCGCCGAGGCTCTGAACGATGCGCTCGCCCCAAGCGGCGAACCGCCCGCGATCCCGGCATCACCCCGGCATGCCGAGCCGCGACATCCTCAAGCACATCACCGCCCTCGCCGGCCAGGCAGCACGTATAGCTATCGCCCCAGACTCAGACCTCGACGGAACCCGGATCACCACCGCCGCGCCCGAACCACCTCCGCCCAGCTTCGCGCGTGGCGACGCAGCCTCGCAGCGCGACGTCTCGAAGACGACCCACAACCCGACAGAAGCACGCTATCCGCGTTTGCGCTTATAGCGCGTCTGCAATTATTGTGGCAGCACGTAAGCAGCCCTCTCAAGCAAATACGGAAGGATGGAGCCATGCCGCTCGCGCTCCTCGCTCTAGCAGTCGGGGCCTTCGGGGTCGGAACAACTGAGTTCGTCGTCATGGGGCTACTGCCCGACATCGCTGCCGACTACGGCGTCTCCATCCCCACCGCCGGCCTGCTGGTCACCGGCTACGCGCTCGGCGTCGTCATCGGCGCGCCCCTGCTGACCGTCCTCGGCAACAAGGTCAGCCGCAAGAAGATGCTCATGGCGCTGATGGGCCTGTTCGTCCTCGGCAACCTCGTCTCCGCCCTCGCGCCGAGCTTCGAGCTGATGCTGGCGGGCCGCGTGATCGCCTCGCTCGCCCACGGCTCGTTCTTCGGCATCGGCTCCGTCGTCGCCGCCGGACTGGTCGCTCCGAACAAGAAGGCCGGCGCCATCGCCACCATGTTCACCGGACTGACCGTCGCCAACATCGTCGGCGTGCCGCTGGGAACGTTCATCGGGCAGGCGGTTGGCTGGCGCACCACCTTCGCGCTCGTCGCCGCACTCGGCGTGATCGGGCTGCTCGGCATCGCCCGGCTCGTCCCGGCCATGCCCCGCCCCGAAGGCACTCACCTGCGCCGGGAGCTGAAGGCGTTCCGCAACCCGCAGGTGCTGCTCGCGATGGCCATGACCGTACTCGGCTTCGGCGGCGTCTTCGCCGCGATCACCTACATCGCGCCGATGATGACGCACGCCGCGGGCTACTCCGACGGCGCCGTGACCTGGCTGCTCGTGCTGTTCGGCGTCGGCATGTTCCTCGGCAACCTGCTCGGCGGGCGCTTCGCCGACCGCGCCCTGATGCCCCTGCTGTACGCCACGCTCGGCGGCCTCGCGGTCGTGCTCGCCCTCTTCACCGTGACCGCACACCACAAGGTGCTCGCCGCGATCACCATCCTGCTCGTCGGGGCGCTCGGCTTCGCCACGGTGCCGCCGCTGCAGAAGCGCGTCCTCGACCAGGCGCACGGCGCGCCGACCCTGGCCTCCGCCGTCAACATCGGCGCCTTCAACCTCGGCAACGCGCTCGCCGCCTGGCTCGGCGGCGTCGTCATCGCGGCCGGCTACGGCTACACCGCGCCGAACTGGGTCGGCGCCGCCCTCGCCGCCGCCGCTCTCGGCCTCGCCTTCTGGTCCGCCGCCCTTGAGCGCCGGACCCCCGCGGTCGGCATCCCCGGCGCGGAGCCCGTCGGTGCGGACGCCGTCGGTGCCGCCGGTACCGACGCCGAGGCCCGTACCCCCGTGCACCACTGACACCCCTCCCTCCCCCCACGCTGTACGCCGCCCCAAGGAGAAGCACCATGAGCACCACCACCGTCACCCCGCTGACGACCGCCGACGCCGACAGCCTCGTCGCCACCGCCCGCCGCGCCGCCGAAAGCGCCGGGGTCACCGTCAGCATCACGGTGCTCGACGCCGGCGGGCACCTGCTCGCCTTCCGCCGCGACGACCGGGCGGTGCTGATCTCGGGCGAGACCAGCACCCGCAAGGCGTACACCGCCCTCCAGCTCGACGCCCCCACCGCCGACCTGGTCGACCTCGTCAAGCCCGACGGCCCCTTCCACTCGCTCGCCACCGCCCTGGACCGCCCGCTCCTCTTCATCGGCGGCGGGCTCCCGGTCCACCGCGACGGCAGGCTCGTCGGCGCCGTCGGTGTGGGCGGCGGCGCCCCCGAGCAGGACCACGCCTTCGCGCTCGCCGCCGTCGAGGCCCTCGTCTGAGTCTGAGCGAGACCGGTGGTTCTGCCGATGCCCTCGTGCCGTGCCGCGCCGACAGTGACCGGGCCAGTGCAGGACGCGCCGTCCTCCGGTTCCCCCGGGGGGCGGCCGTCACACGACACGAGAGGACGACTCCGTCGTGAAACGACACCTTGCCGCAGCCGCCACCACCGCCGCCTGCCTCACCCTGCTCCTCACCCCGAGCGCCGGCGCCGCCGGCACCGCCGCCAACCCGTACGAGCGGGGCCCCGCCCCGAGCCAGTCGAGCATCGAGGCGCTGCGCGGCCCGTACGCCGTCTCCCAGACCTCCGTCTCCTCCCTCTCCGCCACCGGCTTCGGCGGCGGCACCATCTACTACCCGACGTCCACCAGCGACGGGACGTTCGGCGCGGTGGTCATCTCGCCCGGCTTCACCGCCTACGAGTCCTCGATCGCCTGGCTCGGGCCGCGCCTGGCCTCGCAGGGCTTCGTGGTGTTCACCATCGACACCCTCACCACCCTCGACCAGCCGGACAGCCGCGGACGCCAGCTCCTGGCGGCGCTCGACCACCTGACAGAGCGCAGCTCCGTGCGTGGCCGGGTCGACGCGTCACGCCTCGGTGTGATGGGCCACTCCATGGGCGGCGGAGGAACCCTCGAAGCCGCCAAGAGCCGGCCCTCTCTGCAGGCCGCGATCCCCCTGACCGGGTGGAACACGGACAAGAGCTGGCCCGAGATCACCACGCCCACGCTGGTCATCGGCGCGGACGGCGACACCGTCGCCCCCGTCTCCAGCCACTCGGAGCCCTTCTACCAGAGTCTGCCGAGCTCGCTCGACAAGGCGTACCTGGAGCTGAACGGCGCCACCCACTTCACGCCGAACACGTCGAACACGACGATCGCGAAGTACAGCATCTCCTGGCTCAAGCGGTTCATCGACAACGACACCCGCTACGAGCAGTTCCTCTGCCCGCTGCCGCGGCCGAGCCTGACGATCGAGGAGTACCGGGGCACCTGCCCGCACGATTCCTGACGATCGACCTGTCCTGTGGCGGCGCCCTGTGCGCCGTCACAGGACAGGGCTCCCGGGTCTGGGCCACTGCCCACGCCCGTGCCCGGGAGCCTTCCGCCGCTCCCTACGGTTCGGTAACGTCACGGCCGTGAGCGGATCGACGCAAGCCGCCGCGACCGGCCCGCGGCTGTACGACCGTACGGCCGAACTCGCCGCGGTGACCAGGCTCTCGGCCCGTGCCGGAGCCGGAGCCGGCGGCGTCCTGTTCGTCACCGGCGACCCCGGCGAGGGGCGCACCGCGCTCCTCGCGCGGGCGGCCCACGACTTCCCCGGCTCGGCCCACCGGATCGCCGCGCCCGCGCACCGGGGCGCCTGGAGCGGGGTGCGGGCCCTGTGCGCCGCCCTCGCGCCCCATCCGTCCGCCGGACGTCGGGCGCTGCGGCTCGCACGGGGCGAGGAGGGTGTCACCGCGGCCGTCGACGGCCTCACCGGTGGCCTTCCGGTCCTGATCTGCCTGGACGACCTGCACCTCTGGGACGCCCACTCGCGCGCCGCCCTCACCACGGCCTGGCGGGAGCCCGGCCCCCGGTCGGGCGGCACGGCCTGGCTGGTGTCGGCGGCCCGTCACCACCGTCTCCCCGAGGTGCCGGAGGCGGAGACCGTACGCCTCGGGCGGCTGTCCCGGGACGGTGCGGGGGCGCTCCTGGGCGATCTGTGCGCGGTGCCGCCGCCGGCCGGGGTCGCGGAGCGGCTGCTCGACGCGGCCGCCGGGCACCCCGGTGTGCTTGCCGCGGCGGTACGGCGCCTCGCGGCCGGTCCCGCGCACGGCTCCGTACCCCCGTCCCGGCCGCTCGTCGACGGCGCCGTCCTCGCCGAGGTGTACGGCGGTCTGGTGGACGGTCTTCCGGTGGACTCCCGCCGGCTGCTCGCGGTGGTGGCCCTGGCGGGCCGCGGCCCCGAAGGGTCGCAGGCCCTCTCACCAGGGCCCGAGGTGTTCCAGGCATACGAGGTCACGCTCGGCGCCGTTCTCGCCACCGCGCGGGCGACCCGTACCTCCGTCGAGCCGCTGGACGGTCTGATCACGGACGGTCTGCTGTGCCGCAGGGGCGACGCGCTCCGCTTTGAAGACACGTTCCTCGGACGGGCGGCGCTCGCCTCCGCGCCCGCATCCTGGTACGCGGGCATCGAGCGCGCCGACGCCTCCGACCGGACCCTGCCGGCTCAGCCCGCACCTCCCCTCTCCGTGCCCGTGGCCCGTCCCCCCGCACCCGTGGACCCGGCGCTCGCCCGCAGCGAGGGGCACCGCGCCGACCGGCTCGGCCCGCCGGCCTCCGTGCGCGCCCTCGCTCCGGTGGTCCGCGGCCGTTCCCAGCTCGTCCGCGGTCTCGCGGCGCTCGGGGGCGGGCCTGTCATGGAGGCGCACGAAGTGCTGTTGCAGGCGGCCGAGTTGCTGGGGGAACGGGAGCCCGCGGAGGCGTCCGACGCCCGGTTCCTCGCGATGGAGGCCGCGTGGGCGGGCGGTGACGCCGCCGCGTGCCTGGCCGCCCTCGGCTCGGGGACCGTGCCCCGGGGCACCGAAGGCGACTTCGTCGAGGGGATGCGCGCCGCCCTCACCGTGCGGCTCGACCAGGCCCGTTCCGCCCTGGCGCGGGTGGTCGCCCGGGACGGCGGGCAGGACGATCCCCGGCTGCTGCTGCGGGCCGGTTCGGCCGCGCTCGTGCTCGGCGACACCGTGGCGGCCTCCCGGATCCACGCCCGTGCGCTCGCCCGCGCGCGGGCCGAGCACCGTACCGCCCTGGTGCCCCGGGCCCTGGAACACCTCGCCTACGCGGAGCTCCGCGCCGGCCGGTACAGCAGGGCCGCGCGGGCCGCCAGGGAGGGGCTGCGGGCGGCCGACCTGACCGGCCAGTGCAACATCGCCGCCCATCAACACGCCGTCCTCGCCCTGGTGGCCTCGGTGGCCGGTGACGGGCCGACCGTGACGGAGCACGCCGGGCGGGCCCTCGACACGGCGCTCCCGCACGGTCTCGTCCAGGCCGCGACGCTCGCCGAATGGGCGCTGTCGCGGGCCGAGTTCGGGCGGGGGCTGGCGGCGCAGGCGGCGGCGCGCCTCGCGCCGCTCGTCCGGCCGGGTCCGCGGGGCGGCCACTTCGCGCTGCGGATGCTGGTGGTTCCCTGTTTCGTGGAGGCGGCCGTAGCGTCCGGGCGGCGCGCGGAGGCGCGGGTGGCGGCCGAGGAGTACGCGGTCTGGGCCGTCCAGGGCATCGACGGCTCGGCACCTGCCCAGCTGGCCCGCTGCCGGGCGCTGCTCGCGCGGGGCGAGGAGCCGGCGTACTGGTTCGGTGAGGCCGTCCGCCGTCACGACAGCTGTGGCAACGACTTCGAGCGCGCCCGTACCCTGCTCGCCTACGGCACGTGGCTGAGGCGCCGTCGGCGGCCGGGCGACGCGCGTGGTCCGCTGAGCGACGCCCTGGTCACCTTCGAACGGGCCGCGGCGGACGGCTGGGCCGAGCACGCCCGTTCCGAGCTGCGCGCCACCGGGGGCACCACGGGCGGGGTCACGGATCCGGCGGCGCTGGGGCGGCTGACGCCGCAACAACAGCGGATCGCCCGCCTCGTCGCCGGAGGCGCCACCAACCGGGAGGTCGCCGACCGGCTCACCCTGAGCCCCCGGACCGTCGACCATCACCTCCGGAGCGTCTTCGCCCGGCTCGGCATCCGCTCCCGGGTCGAACTCCCCGCCGTCGTCGGACTGTGGGACGCCCAACGGGAACCCGACACCGGCGTTCCCGCCCGGCACGCGCGCGCGTGAGGCCTAGGACCTGTCCGTCGGATCAGGGTCGGACAGGCCGCGGCGTCTGGTGCATGGGGTCTCCCCAGGCCCGCAGGGCCTGGGGGACGCCTCGCAAGGCGCCGGAGCGTCCTCATGGCGGAGCTGTGCGGACGTTTCGGCAACGCGGCGAGGTGCCGTGCCAGACGCCGCGGACCCGGCCATGGTCCGCCGGACAGGCCCTAGGAGCGCGTCGCCGTCCTGCAGCCGTCGTCGGCGGACTCCGGGCCCTCGTCCATCGACGTACTGCGGTCGTACGGGTCGACGGTGGCGTCGGCGGCCGTGCCGGTGGCGTGGCTTCCCTCGCCGAACTCCGGGGTGAAGTAGCCGGTGTGGGTGTCGCAGCCGCCGTTGGTCATGTCGACCTTGTACGAGACGAGGGAGAAGGTCCCCGGCGCGGTGACGACCTTCGAGGGGTCGTGCCAGTCCATGACCACCTCGCGCCGCGCGATCGTCCGCACGATCTCGCCGCCGCCGCCGGCCGCGGCCGCCCGTACGACGGGATACACGTAGGTGACGTCGGTGGTCACCCGGAGGGCGCCGCTCGCCCCTTCGCCGTAGGTGATCCGGCCGCGGGTCCTGACCACGTCGCCGACCACGCGCGCGTGCGTCGTGTCGAACCGGCTGAAGAGCAGCAGCGGGTCGTTCTCCGCGGTCGGCGTGCGGAACGCGGCGGCGAGGAAGTCCTTGACGTCCCGCTGGTGCGGGTTGATCAGGGCGATCGCCTTCGTGGGGCGTTCACCGGCCAGCACGGCCGGGTCGAGGTTGGACGCCGCGAGGAAGTCCCGGGTCTGCCGGAGGGCCTTCTCCACCTGCGCGGTGCTCATCCATCCGGTGGCCCGGGCCGCCGTAACCGTGATCCCGGCGGTGCCGTCCGCCCAGCGCGCGGCGGGTGAGCCCTTGAACGGCTGGTCGAGCGTGGGCCGCCCGGGCGGTTCGACGGGCGGGGCGCCGTCCGGGCGGGCCGACTCCTGGGCGAGCGGCGGCCCGGACGGCCCGTCGCCGTCGGACGAGCCGATCATCCGCCACGGGTCGAACGCCACGACGAGGAGGACCGCGGCGGCCAGCAGCCCGACCACGTACCGGCCCTTCTTCCGCCGGGGCGGGGGCGGTGTGTGCGTACGCCATCCCCCGCTGCCCGCGGGCTCGTCGCGCAGGCGTTCCGTGACCAGCCGGGCTCGCGCCGACGGTTCCTTGGGCGCGTCGGCCACGCCGTCCACCGACTCCCGGAGGAACCGTTCCCACACGTCGTCCGGCACGGACGTACCGTCCTGGTCCCCACCCGCGTTCACACCGCACTCCTCCTGTACCGAGTATCCGTTCGACCCCGCCCGTGGGCCCCCGCATGATCGCACAGCCACGGAGGGCCCCCTGGGGCGGTTCGGCGTCAACCGGCGGTCGGCGTCCAGCCGTCGAGCCAGTGCGCGGTGTCCTGGCCGACGGCCTGTGCGTCCGTCAGGTGGGGGCGGTCCGGGTGGGAGGGGCCGGAGCCGGGGCCCGTGTTGCGGTACTCGGCGAAGCGGTCGTCCTTCCAGGAGAAGCCGCTCATGTCGGTCCAGGGGGTGGGCTTGACGGCGGCGCTGAGAACGCTGTCCCGGACGGTCGTCTGCGGGTCGAGGGTGGCGTCGCCGCCCGCGTGCCAGGGGCGTCCGAGGTAGAAGCTTCCCGGGGTGACGTCGCCGTTGACGGTGGAGCGCGTGATGAGGAAGCCCTTGCGGCCCGCGGGGGTGCTCGGCGCCGTCACGTATCCGGCGGACGTGCCGTCCCAGCGCTTCTTCAGGGTGAGGACGGACCTGTCGATCACGGCCGTGGCCCGGCCGAAGACGAAGTCGACGTTGCCGATCACGTACGAGTTGGTGACGTACACCCGGCCGGTCCTGTCCTTCGCGGCGGTGTCGAGGAGCAGGGTGTCCTGGTCTCCGGTGATGATGACTCCGTCGAGGAATACCCGGTCGGCGGCGGTGCGCAGGGCGACGGCCTGGTGGCCGTTCAGGTTCCTGTTGGCCGCCTCGTCGAAGTCGTTGGAGAGGGTGAGGTTGCGCGCCTGGAAGTCGTCGGCCTCGACGGCGACGGTCGCGCTGCCGCCCGTTCCGTACGTCCCCGAGCCGTCGGGCCTGGTCATGCCGGAGGCGTGGCCCTCGACGATGACGGTGTCCTTGCGGCTGCCGCCGGTGCCCTCGATCGTGACGTGGGGCTTGTTCGAGGGGACCTTGACCGTCTCGCGGTAGACGCCCGGGGCGACCCGGATCACGACGCGGGAGGTGTTGCCGGCCGGTACGGCGTCGACGGCCTTCTGCACGCTGGTGAACCGGCCGCTGCCGTCCTTCGCCACGGTCAGGACGGTGGCGGCGGCGGTCGGGGCCGCGGTGGTGCCGAGGGTGGAGCGCGGGCCGGCGCCGGACCTGAGCAGGTCGGGCACGGCGGCCGTCGCGTCGAGGGTGTAGGGGTAGTACGCCTTCGGGTCGAACGCCGTTCCGCCGCTCTCGTTGCGGCCGGTGGTGCCGGAGAACACGTTGCCGCGCTGGACGAGCGCGGCGGTGGCGTCCTTGATGACGGGGTTGTTCACGCCCTGGAAGACGCTGTTCTCCAGGACCATCCGCGTCCTGCCGCGCGCGTAGTTCCCGTACGACGAGGTGATGTTCGTGCCGGGGTCGTCCTGGAGCAGGTTGTTGTAGAGGTGGGCGTGGGCGACGTTGTCGGTGGAGGGGTTGCGCTGCTCGGTCTCGCGGATCCAGTTGTGGTGGATCGTGAGGTCGGCGGTGGCGTTCTCCGTCCAGCCGATGCCGAACGTCTTGTTGTTGTGGCCGAGCCTGTTCCAGGAGACCGTGACGTACGTCGTGTCCTTGCGGCTGTCGATGAGCCCGTCGGCCATGTGCCGCAGGTCGTTGTGGTCGATCCAGACGTGGTGGGCGCCGTCCATCTGCACGGCGTCGAAGTCGTGTTCCTTGTCGTTCCAGACGCCCTGGTAGGAGTCCCGGATCGTCAGGTTGCGGATGATGACGTTGTGGACGCCCTGGCCGAGGAAGAAGCCTCCGCCGACGATGTGGCCCGAGGTGCCGGAGCCGATGATCGTCTTGTCGGAGGCGACCCTGATCTCCTTGCCGGTGGGGTTCACGGTGATCGTCCCGGCCACGACGATGACGTACGGCTCCGGGGCCGTCGCGTACTTCTCCAGGTCGGCGAGCGTCCTGACGGTGACCGTCTGCCCGTCGCGTCCGCCGTACGTGCCCTTCTGTCCGAGCGCGTCGACGGACGCGAAGCCGTCGGCGACGGCGCTCGCCCACGCGGGGGCCGCGGCGCCGGCGGCCTTCGCCTCGGGCCGGGCGTCCGTGCCGAACACGTCGAAGGCCGTGCCGTACGCCAGGACCCCTGCCGCGGCGAGCGCCGCCGGAGCACCGATCACCAGAGCCTTTCCGCGCCTGCGGTGCCTCGCCCTGCCTCGCGTCTCGGTCATGTCGTACGTCCTTCCGTCCGTGGGGGTGCCCGCCGGGAAGGGCGGGCGGACGGTAGTCGCCGCCGGGGCGCGAAAGGTTGCCCCGGGGTCGCGGGCGTTCGTCGGCCGGATCAGGCGCGGCCCTCCGCCAGGTCCATCAGGCGGGCGAGGACGCGGCCGCCCGAGGCCGAGAGGCCGTCGTGCTCCCACTCGTTGGTGACCCAGACGCGGGTGGCTCCGATCGCGCGCGCCGTCCGCAGGGAGAGGCCCGCGTCGACGTACATGTCGTCGTGGTGGACGATCGCGGCGAGCGGCACCTTGTTGGCGGCGAGGCGGTGCGGGTCGTACAGGGGCGGCCAGTCGGTGCGGGCGGCGAGCAGGTCCGCGGCGTCCGCGAAGGGGCGCAGGCCCGTGATCTCCCGGAACATCCAGGGGTACATCATCTCGCCGGTGAGCAGGAGCGGGTCGGCGTCCTCGGCGAACTCGGGGAAGGCCGCCAGGGCGCGGGAGGCCGCCCAGCCGGTGGGTCCTGCGCCCTGCCCGTACAGCGACTCCTGCAGGACGGCGAAGAGCGGGTCGCCCGTGAAGCCGGTCAGGGACATCACCTGGTGGAGGAAGGTGTCGCTCAACTCCCCGTCGGCGCCGAAGGCTTCGTCGAGGAGCCAGTGGACGCGCTCGAAGCCGTCCCCCATGCCGAGCGCGAGTCCGAGGGTGCGCATTCGGTGGGGGGTGAGGCGGTCGCCGTTCGGCAGGCGGACGTCGTCGGACGCGAGGAGGTCGGCTATCTTCCGGAGCCGGGCGGCGTCCTCGGGGTAGCGTGCGTAGAGGCCGAGGACCCGGTCGCGGACGCGCGGGTAGGTGCGGGCGTACACGTCGTCGGCGGTGGCGGTCAGGCCGGGGAGGCCTCCGGCGACGTAGCAGGCGCGCAGTCCCTCGGGTGCCCGGGACAGGTAGGTGAGGGTGATGAAGCCGCCGTAGCTCTGCCCGAGCGTCTCCCAGGGGGCGTCGCCGCAGAGTGCGCGGCGGATCAGTTCCGCGTCGGCGACGATCGCGTCGGCGCGGAAGTGGGCGAGGTACCCGGCGAGGCGCCCGGGCGAGGTGAACCGGGCGGCGGAGCGCGCGGTGACGGGGGTGGAGCGGCCGGTGCCGCGCTGGTCGAGGAGCAGCACCCGGTGCGTCTTCAGCGCCTGGGGCAGCCAGCCGGGCGAACCGGCCGTCGGGCGGGGCGACTTGCCGCCGGGACCGCCCTGGAGGTAGAGCAGCCACGGGAGGCGCTCGTCGGCGCGGGACGGGTCGGCGACCTCCCGGGCGAAGACCTCGATGGTGGGCCCTTCGGGCGCCTGGTGGTCCAGGGGGACGGTGAAGGTGTGGTCGACGGTGGCGTACGCGGGGTTCATGGGTTCCTTCCACGGCCTGGGAACGGCCGGTCGGATGTGGCAGGGCATCGGAGGGTGGCCGTCGTCCGCCCGCCGAGAGGAACCCACACCCCAACGACAGGCCCTAGCGGCCCCCGGCCGGTCCCTCGCCCTTCGCCCACAGGGAGCGGACGTGGCCGAGGTGCCGGGTCATGCACTTCTCCGCACCCTTGGCGTCACCGGCGAGCATCAGGTCGAGCAGCTCCAGGTGCTCCTCCGCCGACGGGATGAGGTCGCCGCTCTCGTCCAGGGCGGTGAGCCCGTACAGCCGTGACCGCTTGCGCAGTTCGCCGACGGTCTCGACGAGGCGTTCGTTGCCCGCGAGGCCGAGCAGGGTGAGGTGGAAGAGGCGGTCCGCCTCCAGGTAGCCGATGAGGTCGTGCTCGCGGGCGGCGCGGACGATGTCCTCGGCGACGGGACGGAGTGCTTCGAGGTCCTCGCGGGTGGCGATCCGGGTGACCCTGCCGACCATGGGGATCTCGATGAGCGCGCGGATCTCGGTGTACTGGTCGAGGTCGCGCTCGTCGACCTCGGTGACCCGGAACCCCTTGTTCCGCACGGGCTCGACGAGGCCCTCGCGGGCCAGGTCGAGCATGGCCTCCCGGACCGGGGTGGCCGAGATGCCGAAGTCCTCGGCGAGGGTCGGCGCCGAGTACACCACCCCGGGCCGCAGCTCGCCCGAGATCAGGGCGGCCCGCAGGGCGTGGGCGACCTGGTCGCGCAGCCGCTCCCGGGAGGCGTTGAGGTCGCGGTGGGTCAGGTGCCCCATGACGGTGGTGATCCCTTCGTTCCGGTTGACATCACCACCGTACGATGTCACGCCGCGGGGCCCGCCGGTGCCAGGGTGTAGGTCCGGCCGGAGGTGTAGAACTCCAGGGCCGCCCCGCCCTGCTCGCGCGCCCCGTGACTGGACTGCTTGGCGCCGCCGAACGGCAGGTGGAAGTCGACGCCGGTGGACGGGGCGTTGATCCGGATCATGCCGGTGTCGAGCAGGTCGAGGCCGGTCAGGGCCGTGTTCAGATCGGCCGTGTGGACCGAGGTGACCAGGCCGTACGGGACGGAGTTGGTGATCCTGACCGCGTGGGCGAGGTCGTCGGCGGCCAGCAGGGACGCGACGGGTCCGAAGACCTCCTCGCGCAGCAGCCGGTGCCCCGGGTCGACCTTCTCGACCAGGGTCGGGGCCGCGTACCAGCCGGTCCTGTCGGGCACGGTGCCGCCCGCGAGGACGGAGAGTCCCCGGCAGACCTCGGCGGTCAGGTCACGGGCCCGCTCGTGGATGAGGGGCCCGCACACGGTGGCCGGGTCGGCCGGATCGCCGACGGGGAGGGCGCGCAGCGCCTCGGAGAGTGCCTCGCGCAGCGGGTCGAGCGCGGCGCCGACCGCGACGACGCGGCTGGTGGCGGTGCACTTCTGGCCCGCGTATCCGGCGATGGAGGCGGCGATGTGCGCGGCCGCCTGCCCGATGTCCGCGTCCGGCAGGACGACGGCCGCGTTGAGGCCGCCCATCTCGGCCTGTACGGGGATGCCCCGGGCGGTCGCGGCCCGGGCCACGGCCCGGCCGGCGGGGGTGGAGCCGGTGAAGGAGACGACGTCGGCGGCGGAGACGAGCGCGTTGCCCTCGGTCGCCCCGCCGGGCAGGACGGTGAACACCGATTCGGGCAGGGCCTGCCGCACGATCTCCGCCAGGCGCCACGCGCACGCCGTGGCCTCGGGCGCGGGCTTGAGGACGACCGTGTTCCCCGCCGCGAGGGCCGGGGCGGCCTTCCAGGTGGGGATGGCGAAGGGGAAGTTCCAGGGGGTGATGAGCCCGGCCACGCCGTGGGGTCGCCGGCGGGTCAGGAGCAGTCCGGGCCCCGCCGCGGTCTCGTGGACGGCGCCGGTCGCCTCGAACGGGGCCTGGGCGTAGTACCGCCAGATCGCGGCGGTACGGGCCACCTCCGCCCTCGCCTCGGTGAGCGGCTTGCCCACCTCGCGTACGGCGAGGGTGGCCAGTTCGTCGGCGGCGGACTCGATGCCGGCGGCGACGGCGGCCAGGGCGGCCGAGCGGGCGGCGGCGCCGGCGAGCAGCCAGCCCGGCTGGGCCGCCCGGGCGCGCTCGACGGTGTCGACCGCCGCGAAGGCGCCGGGTGCCGGGATCCGCAGGAGGACGTCGGCCGGGTCGGCCGGGTTGTGGGAGGTGACGGTGGGAGGGGCGTCGGTCACAGGAGGAAGCCTCCGGGGAAGGGGTCGTGCGGGTCGAGGAAGTACTGCGCGGTGCCGGTGATCCAGGCGCGGCCCGTGACGGTCGGGACGACCGCCGGGATGCCGCCGACCTCCGTCTCCTCGATGAGCCGGCCGATGAACCGGGTCCCGATGAAGGACTCGTTGACGAAGTCCCGGCCGAGCGGAAGCTCGCCCCTGGCGTGCAGCTGGGCCATGCGCGCCGAGGTGCCGGTGCCGCACGGGGAACGGTCGAACCAGCCGGGGTGGATGGCCATCGCGTGCCGCGAGTGCAGGGCGTCCGAGCCGGGCGCGGTGAGGTGGACGTGCTTGAGCCCGGCGATCTCCGGCCGCGTCGGGTGTGCGGGCCGGTCGGGCGAGGCGTTGACGGCGTCCATGACGGCGAGTCCGGCGGCGAGGAGGTCGTCCTTGCGGTCGCGGTCGAAGGGCAGGCCCAGGTCGTCCAGGGAGACGAACGCGTAGAAGTTGCCGCCGAAGGCCAGGTCGTAGGTGACCGTGCCGTATCCCGGGACGACCACCTTCCGGTCGAGGGCCACGCTGAACGCGGGCACGTTGGTGAAGGTGGCCGACTTCGCGGCGCCGTCCTCCACCTGGACGTCGACGCTCACGAGTCCCGCCGGGGTGTCGAGCCGGACCGTGGTCACGGGTTCGACGACCGGCACCATGCCGGTCTCGACGAGGACGGTGGCGACGCCGATGGTGCCGTGCCCGCACATCGGCAGGAGTCCGGACACCTCGATGTAGAGGACGCCGTAGTCGGCGTCGGGGCGGGTGGGCGGCTGCAGGATCGCGCCGCTCATCGCCGCGTGACCGCGCGGCTCGAACATCAGGAGCGTACGGAGGTGGTCCATGTGCTCGATGAAGTGCAGCCGCTTCTCGGCCATCGTGGCACCGGGGACGACCCCGACGCCGCCGGTGATCACCCGGGTGGGCATGCCCTCGGTGTGCGAGTCGACGGCGTGGAAGACATGGCGCGTGCGCACGGGGATTCCTTTCGGTGGAGGGGAGCCGCGACCGTCGACGTGGGCGGTCAGCGGTGACGGTCAGCGGTGGCCGTCGGCGACGGCCTTCTCGGTCGCGGTGCGCACACCGCTCTCGGTCGCTCCGGTGAGCGGGTGCCTCGGCGGACGGGTGGGACCGCCCCGGCGGCCCGCGATGTCCATGGACAGCTTGATGGACTGGACGAACTCGGTCTTGGAGTCCCAGCGCAGCAGGGAGTGCAGGGACCTGTAGAGGGGAACGGCGGTGGCCAGGTCTCCCGCGACGGCCGCGTGGTAGAGCTCCGCGCAGCTCGCGGGGAAGGCGTTGGGGTAGCCGGCGATCCAGCCGACGGCGCCGGCCACGGCCAGCTCCAGGAGGACGTCGTCGGCGCCGATGAGCAGGTCGAGTTCGGGGGCGAGTTCGGCGATCTCGTACGCCCTGCGGACGTCTCCGCTGAACTCCTTGACGGCGACGATGCTGCCGTCGCCGTGCAGGCGGGCGAGGAGGTCGGGGGTGAGGTCGACCTTGGTGTCGATCGGGTTGTTGTACGCGACGACCGGGATGCCGATGCCGGCCACCTCGGTGTAGTGGGCGCGCACGGCCTCCGGGTCGGCGCGGTAGGTGTTGGGCGGGAGGAGCAGGACGGAGCCGCAGCCGGCCTCGGCGGCCTGCTCGGCCCAGCGGCGGGACTCGGCGCTGCCGTAGGCGGCGACGCCGGGCATGACCCGCGCGCCGTCGCCGGCGGCTTCGACGGCGGTACGGACGACCTGGGCGCGTTCCTGGTCGGTGAGGGTCTGGTACTCGCCGAGGGAGCCGTTCGGGACGACGCCGTCGCAGCCCTGGGCGATCAGCCAGGCCACGTGCTCGGCGTACGCGTCGTGATCGACCGTCAGGTCCTCGCGGAAGGGGAGGGTGGTGGCGACCATGATGCCGCGCCAGGGGCGGGTGGTGCTCCAGGTGGTGTCGCTCATGTCGACGGACCTTTCTATAACGTGTGACATTTCATTGAAGAGGGTAGAGAGGCCGTCGGGCCTCTCCCCCGGATGAGATCTAGGGAGTACCGGGGCGTTCTCGGGCCGGCCCGGTGGACTCGCTCTGGGTCTCGGTCTCGGTCTCGGTCTCGGTCTCGGTCTCGGTCTCGGTCTCGGTCTCGGCGAGCGTCGCCAGGGTCGCCAGCGGTACGGGGACGGCGAACGGGCGCCGCTCGGCGGGCGGTTCGGCGGCGCCCCCGTCCGCCGCGAGGCAGGCCACGGCCGTTCCGCACATCCGCCCCTGGCACCACCCCATCCCGGCCCGGGTCAGGAGCTTCACGGTCCGCGCGTCCCGCGCCCCGAGATCGGCGACCGCCTCGCGCACCCGCCCCGCGGTCACCTCCTCGCACCGGCACACGTCCGTGTCGTCCTCCAGCCAGGCGGACCATCCGGGGCCCGGGGCGTGCGCAGCGGACATGACGTCGGCGAAGGCACGCATCCGGTCCCGGCGGCGGCGGAGTTCGCCGACCCGGCCGGCGTCCGCCCGGCGGCCCTTCAGCCGTGCGGCGACCGCCCGTCCGGCCAGCTCCCCCTCGGTGCGGGCGAGTTCGGCGCCTCCCACGCCGCCGGTCTCACCCGCCGCCCACAGTCCGGGCACCGAGGTCTCCTGGAGGTCGTCCAGAGCGAGGCCCAGGGTTCCGTCGGGCAGCGGACGGGTGTCGCAGCCGAGGGCGGTGGCCAGCTCGATCTGGGGGACGAGGCCGTGCCCGACGGCCAGTGCGTCGCAGACGATCCGGCGCCCCGTCCCCCGCACGGGTCGCCAGTCGCCGTCGAGGCGGCTGACGGTGACGGCCTCCACCCGGTCGGTGCCGTGCACCTCGGTGACCGCGCTGCGCGGCAGCACCCGCACGCGGTGCCTGAGCAGCGCGGCCCCGTGCACCAGGGCCTCGGCGGCCTTCGCCGGGTTGGCGGCGAGCACCCGGGGGCTGCGGACGTACCGCAGATAGCCCGCGGCCTCGACCACGGCCGGCACCCGCGCGCCGGCCGCGGCGAGCGAGGAGGCGACGGCGAGCAGCAGGGGGCCGCTGCCCGCGACGACGACGCGCCGTCCGGGCAGCACGAGCCCGGACTTGAGCATGGCCTGCGCTCCCCCGGCGCCGACGACGCCGGGCAGGGTCCAGCCGGGGAAGGGCAGTTGACGCTCGTACGCGCCGGTGGCGAGGAGCAGTGTCCGGGCGCGGATCAGGGCGGGCGCCTCAGCCGTTCCGTCGGCGCCGGTGACCGCGTGCACGGACCACGTCCCGTCGGCCTCCCGCACGGTGGACCACACGTGGTGCCCTGAGAGGTGGTCGACGGTGCTCTCGCCGAGGCGTCGCCGCAGGCCGGAGAAGGCGGACCAGTCGTGGTGCAGGGCCTCGGGGCGTACCGCGCCCAGGGCGGGTGCCGGGTGCCGGTAGAACTGCCCGCCGGATTGGGGCGAGGAGTCCAGCAGGGCGACGGAGAGTCCGAGTTCGGCGGCGGTGACGGCACCGGCGAGTCCCGCGGAGCCCGCGCCGACGACCGCGAGGTCGTACGGTGCGCGCGGGTCGCGGCCGGTTCCCGCTTCAGACGGTGAGGCGGTCATGACCGTGCCCTTCCTGGGTGGTGATCGCGTCGCCGGGACGGGCGGGGACCAGGCAGGCGCGGCGGTTGGGTTCGCCGTTGACGGTGGCGAGGCAGTCGTAGCACTGGCCGATGCCGCAGAACGCGCCGCGCGGCCGGCCCCCTTCCCTGGTCGTGCGCCAGGCCAGGATGCCGGCGCTCCAGAGGGCGGCGGCGACCGTCTGGCCGGGCAGGGCGGTGACGCGCCGGCCGTCGAAGGTGATCTCGAACGGCGGATCGGGCTGTGCACCGACCAGGTCGGCGGGCGTGCGGGCCACGGGCCCTCCTCTCATGACGGTGACGGTACGGGCCTCCCCGTACGGGGGAGCCTCAGGGCGCGGGGGTGGTGAACCGGTCGGGTCGGAACGGACGGAGGTCGAGGGGCGGCCGGCCGCCGGTCAGGCAGGAGGCGATGATCAGGCCCGTCACCGGCGCCAGGCCGATGCCGGCCCCTTCGTGGCCGCAGGCGTGCAGCAGCCCGGGGACGCGCGGGTCGGGGCCGATGGCGGGCAGGTGGTCCGGCAGGTAGGGCCGGAAGCCCAGGTAGGTCCGGATGGCCCGTACGGTGCCGAGGACCGGGAACAGCCCGACGGCCCCGGCGGCCAGGCGGCCGAGGACCTCGGTGGAGAGCGTCCGGTCGAAGCCGACCCGCTCGCGGCTCGCGCCGATGAGGACTGGTCCCGCGGGGGTGCCCTCGACGACCGCGGAGGTCTGGAGGGCGGCGGAGTCGCTGGCCACGTCGGCCACGTAGTCGGCGGCGTACACCTTGTGGCGCACCACGCGCGGCAGCGGTTCGGTGACGAGGACGAAGCCCCTGCGGGGCAGCACGGGGAGGTGCACGCCCGCGAGTTCCGCGAGGGCGCCGCCCCAGGTTCCGGCGGCGTTGACCACGTACGGGGCGTGGAGTTCGCCCTTGGCGGTGCGCACCCCGCGGATCTCTCCGGCCGCGCCGGTGAGGAGGCCGGTGACCTCCTCGTCCAGGCGCAGCCGGACGCGGTCGCCGCCCGCCCGCAGCAGGTGGGCGGCGGCGTGGGCGGGCATCACCTGGGCGTCCTGCGGATAGAGGAAGCCGCCGGCGAGCCCGGGAGCGAGGTGGGGCTCCAGATCGTGGAGCCGGTCCCCGGGGATCTCCTGGGCGGTGACGCCCGCCTTCCCCTGGCGGGCCGCGAACGCCCGCAGGGCCCGTGTCCCGGTCTCGTCCGCCGCGACGACGAGGCCGCCCTTGGCCTCGTACTCGATCCGTGCGGGCAGTACGTCGGCGAGTTCCCGCCACAACGAGGTGGCGAGGAGGGCGAGTTCGAGTTCGGGCCCCGGCTCCTTGTCGGAGACCAGGAGGTTCCCCTCGCCCGCTCCCGTCGTTCCGCCGGCGACGGAACCGCGGTCGACGACGGTGACGGAGAGGCCGGCGAGGGCGGCGTAGTAGGCGCAGGCCGCGCCGACGACGCCGGCGCCGACGATGATGACATCCGAGGGTTTTCTCGTGGGCACGGCAGTAATATTTCACATGGCACTGACGTTGCCAAGACCCTGCGTCGGAGCATTCCAGGCGGCCGGACCCCCGCCCGCACACCATCCGGACACGGATGGGTAACGGAGTTCCCGATGCCTTGTCAGTGCAATTTCACATTACTATGTTACAGGTCACATTCCAGCCCTCGGCTGTCCGAACCGCTCTCCCGGAGTGACCTTCATGAACAAGCGCACACGCGTCCTCGCCACCGCTCTGGTGACGACCCTGGCCCTCGGTGCGACCGGCTGCGCCGGCGGCGAGAAGCCCGACGGCTCCCGGGACCGCGGGAAGAATCCCGCCCTCGCCAACAGCGGCGCCGTCCTCGGCGGGACCCCGCAGAAGGGCGGCACCCTGACCATCCTGTCCAACCAGGACTTCACCCACCTCGACCCCGCCCGCAACTGGGTGATGGGCGACATGGACTTCGGCACCCGCCTGCTCTACCGCACCCTCCTCACCTACAAGGCGGAGCCCGGCGCGAAGGGCGGGGAGCTCACCACCGACCTCGCCGAGGACCTCGGCGTCTCCTCCAACGGCGCCAAGACCTGGACGTTCACGCTCAAGCCGGGGCTGAAGTACGAGGACGGCACCCCGATCACCGCCCAGGACGTCAAGTACAACGTCGAGCGGTCCTTCTCCCCCGACCTGCCCGGCGGCCCCGACTACGCGGCCCGCTACCTGGTCGGCGCCGAGGGCTACCAGGGCCCCGCGCAGGGCAAGCACCTCGACTCCGTGAAGACCCCGGACGACCGCACCATCGTCTTCGAACTCCGCAAGCCCTTCGCCGAGTTCCCCTACGCGACCGTGCTCCCCACCTTCGCCCCCGTCCCCAAGTCCCAGGACAAGGGACCGCAGTACGACAACCGGCCCTTCTCCTCCGGCCCGTACAAGATCGAGTCGTACGCCCGCGACAAGCAGCTCGTCCTCGTGCGCAACACCCACTGGAACGCCTCGACGGACACCGTGCGCAAGGCGTACCCGGACCGGATCGTCGTCACCATGGGCCTCAAGGCCAACCAGATCGACGACCGTCTCATCACCGCCGCGGGCGCCGACGCCTCCGCGGTCTCCTGGGACAAGCTGCGCCCCGAGTCCACCCCCAAGGTGCTCACCAAGCCCGACGTCAAGGCGCGGCTCCTCGCCGAGTCGACCAACTGCACCGAGATGCTCCAGATGCACACCGGCCGCGCACCCTTCGACGACGTCAGGGTCCGCCGGGCCGTGCAGTACGCCCTGGACCGCGAGGCCGTCCTCACGGCCTCCGGCGGCCCCGCCCTCAACGACCCGGCCACCGCCCTCATGCCCGGCTCCCTCTTCAGCGGCGGCAAGCAGCCCGACACCCTGAAGATCCCGCTCACCGGCGACGTCGAGAAGGCGAAGCAGCTCCTCAAGGAGGCGGGCAAGACCTCCCTCACCACCAGCATCACCGTCTCCAACGGCGACAAGGCCGTCGGCGAGGCCATCCAGCAGTCCCTGGGCCGCGCCGGGATCAAGGTCACCATCGAGACCGTCGATCCCTCCGCCTTCTACGACACGATCGGCGACACGAAGAACCGCACGGACCTCGCCTACACCGGCTGGTGTCCCGACTTCCCCTCCGGCTCGACCTTCCTCCCCTTCGTCTTCGACGGCCGCTACATCAAGGAGAAGGGCAACTCCGGCAACCACTCCCTCTTCCGTGACGACGCCACGATGAAGCGCATGGACGAGATCGCGGCGATGACCGACGCCGAGCAGGCGAACAAGGCCTGGCAGGAGCTCGACGCCCAGATCCTGGCCAAGGCCCCGACGGCGCCCGCCGTCGTCGAGCGCAGGCCCCTCCTGGTCGGCACCAACATCGCCGGCGCCTTCGGCCACACCTCCTTCGGCGGGCAGATCGACTTCGCGACGGTCGGCCTCAAGGACCCCGCGAAGAGCGCGAGCTGAAGGAAGGCGAACCGAAGGAAGCCGCCCCGATGAACACCACGTCCAGCACGTCCACCGCCTCCCCTCCGAAGGCCGCCCCTCCTCCCGTACGGGCGGGCAGCGGTCCCTGGCAGCTCGCCCGCGCGGAGCTGCGCCGCCGCACGTCCGTGAAACTCTCGCTCGCCGTGGTCGCCTTCTTCGCGCTCATGACCGTGGCCGCCCCGCTGATCAGCGCGCTGGGCGGCTGGGGTCCCGAGGAGTTCGACAAGACCGCCGTCGACCCGTACCTGGGCGGCCTCCCGATCGGACCGCTCGGCGGCGTCTCGGCCGAGCACTGGCTCGGCGTCGAACCCGTCACCGGGCGCGACCTGTTCGCCCGGGTCGTGCACGGCGCCCAGGTCTCCCTGCTCATCGCCTTCTCGGCGACGGCCATCGTCGTCGTCGCCGGGACCGCGGCCGGCATCGTCGCCGGCTACTTCGGCGGACGCGTCGACACCGTGCTGTCCCGCCTGATGGACCTCACCATGTCCTTCCCCTCCCTCATCTTCATGATCGCGATGATGTCCGTGGCCCGGGACGTCAACCGGATCGTCCTGATGACCGCAGTCATCGGCCTCTTCGGCTGGCCCGGCATCGCCCGGGTGGTCCGCGGCCAGACCCTGTCCCTGAAACACCGCGAGTACGTCGACGCCGCCCGCGTCGGCGGCTCCGGACCCTGGCGGATCCTCGCCCGCGACATCCTGCCGGGCGTCGCCGGGCCGGTCATCGCGTACACGACGCTGATCGTGCCGGGGATGATCGCCACCGAGGCGGCCCTCAGCTACCTGGGCGTCGGCGTGCGTCCGCCCACCCCGTCCTGGGGGCAGATGATCGCCGAGAGCGTCGCCTACTACGACACGGACCCCATGTACTTCGTCGTGCCGAGCCTCTGCCTCTTCCTCACCGTGCTCGCGTTCACGCTGCTCGGCGACGCGCTGCGCGACATCCTCGACCCGAGAGGCAGCGGCACGTGATCCTCTACCTCGGCCGCCGGCTCCTGGGCGTGCTCGGCGTCCTCGTCGCCATCGCCGCCGTCACCTTCACCATCTTCTACGTCCTCCCCTCCGACCCGGCCGCCGCCGCCTGCGGAAAGTCGTGCAGCGCCGAACGCCTCGAGGCGATCCGCGCCCACATGGGTCTCGACGCCCCCCTGTGGCGGCAGTTCGCCGACTTCGTCACCGGCATCTTCACCGGCCGCACGATGGGCTCCGGCCAGTACGCCCTGCACTGCGACTTCCCGTGCCTGGGCTACTCGTACGAGAACAGCCAGGGCGTCTGGGACCTGCTCGTGGACCGGCTGCCCGTCTCCGCCTCGCTCGCCCTGGGCGCCGCCGCGATCTGGCTGCTCCTCGGACTCTCCGCGGGCGTCACCGCGGCCCTGCACAAGGACACCCTCACCGACCGGGCCCTGATGGTCGGCGCGGTCGCCGCCGCCTCCCTGCCCGTCTACTTCACCTCGGTGCTGCTGATCTTCGGGCTCATCCGGGTCGCCGGCCTGCTGCCCTACCCGCAGTACACGGCCTTCGGCGACGACCCGCTCTCCTGGGCCACCAACCTGCTGCTGCCGTGGCTGGCGCTCGCGATCCTGTACGCCGCGATGTACGCGCGGCAGAGCCGCAGTTCGATGATCGAGTCCATGGCGGAGCCGTACATCCGCACCGCCCGCGCCAAGGGCCTGCCGCGCCGCACGGTCGTCGTCAAACACGGCCTGCGCGCGGGCATGACCCCGATCCTGACCATCTTCGGCATGGACCTCGGCGGGCTGCTCGCGGGCGCCGTGATCACCGAGTCCATCTTCGGACTGCCCGGCATCGGACGCCTCTTCTACGGCGCCCTGTCGACGGGGGACCAGCCGGTCATCCTCGGCGTCACGCTGCTCGCCGCCACCTTCATCGTCGTCGCCAACCTGGCCGTCGACCTGCTGTACGCCGTCGTCGACCCGCGAGTGAGGTACTGATGGCCGACGCCACCTCCCTGTTGTCGGTACGGGACCTCACGGTCACCTTCCCGACGAAGCGCGGCCCCGTCCGGGCCGTCGACGCCCTCTCCTTCGACGTGCTTCCCGGCCGCACCCTCGGCATCGTCGGCGAGTCCGGCTCCGGCAAGTCCGTGACCTCGCTCGCCGTCATGGGCCTGCACACGGGCGCCGAGGTCTCCGGCTCCGTCACCCTCGACGGACGCGAGCTGGTCGGACTCCCCGAACGCGAGCTCAACGGGCTGCGCGGCCGGCGGATGGCCATGATCTTCCAGGACCCGCTGTCCAGCCTGCACCCGTACTACACGGTCGGGGAACAGATCGCCGAGCACCACAGGGTCCACTTCGGCTCCCGCCGCGCGGCCGCCCGCGCACGGGCCGTCGAGGCGCTCGGCGAGGTCGGCATCCCCGAACCCCGCCGCCGGGCCGGCGAGTACCCCCACCAGTTCTCCGGCGGCATGCGGCAGCGCGTGATGATCGCGATGGCCCTGGCGTGCGAACCGGACCTGCTGATCGCGGACGAGCCGACGACCGCGCTCGACGTCACCGTCCAGGCCCAGATCCTGGAGCTGATCGCCCGGATCCAACAGGACCGGGGGCTCGCCGTCGTCATGATCACGCACGATCTGGGGGTGGTCGCCCGGGTGGCCCACGACGTCCTGGTGATGTACGGCGGCCGGGCCGCCGAACACGCCCCGGTCGACGCCCTCTTCGCGTCCCCCGCCCACCCCTACACCCGCGGCCTGCTCGACTCGCTTCCCCGGCTCGACGATGACGACGACGCCCCGCTGCGGGCGATCCCCGGCAGCCCGCCGTCCCTGCTCGAACCGGCGCCCGGCTGCGCGTTCGCGCCCCGCTGCCCCCGGGCCGCCGCCGGCTCCGAGGAGGAACGGGCGCGCTGCGCGGCCGAACGCCCGCAGCTCGGCGGCCCGGACGGACATCCGGCCGCCTGCCATTTCCCCGCGTTCCCCGCGTTCCCCGCGTACGAAGGCGTCGCCTCATGACCACGACCACCACCGCGACTCCGGCCGCGGGGGGCGGCACGACAGCCGCGCCCCTGCTCAGCGTCCGCGACCTGACCATGACCTTCCCGGGGCGCCGGGCCCGTTCGGCGCCCGTCCGGGCCGTCGACGGCATCGGCTTCGACGTGGCGGCGGGCGAGACCCTCGGCCTCGTCGGCGAGTCCGGCTGCGGCAAGTCGACCACCGGCCGGATGATCGTGCGGCTCCTGGAACCGACCGCCGGCTCCGTCTCGTACGACGGGCGGGACATCACTCATCTGTCGCAGAGGGAGCTCAAGCCGCTCCGGCGCGACCTCCAGATGGTCTTCCAGGACCCGCACTCCTCCCTCAACCCCCGCCAGACCGTGGCCCGGATCATCTCCGACCCGCTGATGGTGCAGGGCAGTTCGGCGTCCGAGGCCCGCGGGCGGGCCGCGGAGCTGATGGATCTGGTCGGACTCATCCCGGAGCACATCGACCGCTATCCGCACGAGTTCTCCGGCGGCCAGGCCCAGCGCATCGGCATCGCCCGCGCCCTGGCCACCAGCCCCCGGCTCGTCGTCGCCGACGAACCCGTCTCCGCCCTGGACGTCTCCGTCCAGGCACAGATCGTCAACCTGATGGAACGGCTCCAGCGCGAACTGGGGCTCGCCTATCTCTTCATCGCCCACGACCTGTCGGTCGTCAAGCGGGTCTGCGACCGGGTCGCCGTGATGTACCTCGGCCGGATCGTGGAGATCGGCGTGAAGGAACGGGTGTACGCGGCCCCCGCGCACCCCTACACGCGGGCCCTGCTCTCCGCCGTACCACTGCCCGACCCGGCGGCCGAACGGTCCCGGGAGCGGATCACCCTGCTCGGCGACCCGCCGAGCCCGGCCGCTCCCCCACCGGGCTGCACCTTCCACCCGCGCTGCCCCAAGGCGCAGGACGTCTGCCGGACGGAGGCGCCGCTGCTGCGGATCGCCGCCCCCGGCGAGGCCCGCCAGGTCGCCTGCCACTTCCCCGAGGGCTCCTGAGCGAAGCCGAACGCCCCGGCCCCCGCGCGTGCGGGGGCCGGGGCGTTCGGCTTCGCTCAGACGGTGCGGGCAGCCCGGTACAGGGCGACGGCGACGGCCAGGTCCTCCCAGGCCATGCCCACGCTCTTGAAGAGCCGCGGGCGCTCGGACGGCGGGACGCGCGGTCCGTTCACGAGCTCGGCGAGGTTGCCCGCGATGTGGTTCTCCTCGATCGCCCCCTCGGCCGTGGGGACGAGCAGGTCCCCGGCCTCGCGCAGCGCGGCGGAGCGGGCCTCGACGTACACCTCGGACCGGGCCACGAGCGCCGTGTCGGTCTCGCGGGCGGTCGGCTCGTGCGAGCCGACCGCGACGACGGTGGCGCCGGGGGCCACCAGGGCTCCGTCGAAGAGCGGTTCGCGGGCCGTGGTGCAGCAGACGACGAGGTCGGCGCGGCCCACGTCGTCTGGTGTGCCGGGACGGGCGAGCGCGCCGAGCTTCCGTGCGTATCCGGCGAGGGCGCGGGCGCCGACCGGGTTGCGGCCGACGACGATCACCTCGGCGAGTTCACGGACGGCGAGGACCGCCTCCAGGTGCCCGTACGCCTGGGGTCCGGTCCCGAAGAGGACGAGACGCAGCCGCCTGTCGCCCGGTGTCAGATGGCGCACCGCGAGCGCGGAGACGGCCGGCGTGCGCAGCTCGGTGAGGGCGGCGCCGTCGAGGAGGGCGACAGGCCGCAGGGTCTCGCCGTCCAGGAGCAGATACGAGCCGGTGATGCGGGGCAGGCCCGCGGCCGGGTTGCCGGGGGCGACTCCGGCGATCTTCACGCCGGCGTGGGAGCCGAAGGCGGCGGGCATGAGGAGGAGTTCGCCCGCCGGGACGGGGACGGCGGTGCGGGCCGGGGCGGTCTCGGGGTCGAGTCCGGCGCGCAGGACGTCGGCCAGGACGTCGGTGACCGCCGCCGGACCGAGGAGGCGCGCCATGGTCGATGCGTCGATCTGGAACAGCCGGGTCACAGGAGGAACCCCGTCCCCAGGTCGTCGTGCGGGTCGAGGAGGAAGGTGTGGGTGCCGGTGCGGTACGTGGAGCCGGTGACCTCGGTGATCCCGCCGGGCAGCAGCCTGCCGGTGAACACCGTGCCGGTCACGGACTCGTGGGTCAGGGTGTCGCCGGGGGCGAGGCGCCCGTCCGCGGCGAGCAGGGCGAGCCGGGCGGAGGTGCCGGACCCGCAGGGCGAGCGGTCGATCTGGCCGTCGGCGAAGACGGTGATGTTGCGCTGCCGGGGCCCTGACGGGGTGACGGGCAGGTCCTCGTACAGGATGACGCCGTACACCTCGTGCGCCGGGAGCGCGGCGCGGATCTCCCGTCCCGCCCGGACGAGCGCGGGGAGTGAGGCCCTGGTCGTGTCGAGGCCGAGGTCGTGGGCGGCGACGGAGGCGTAGCAGGCACCGGAATCGGCGAGGTCGACGTCGACGGCTCCGAAGGAGGTCGTGACGGGCACCTTGCGTGCGGTGACACGGGTCGGGACGTTGCGGAAGGTGACGCCGGTGGTGCGGCCGGCGGCGCGGTGTACGACGGCGGTGACACGGCCCGAGGGCACGTCGATCCTGACGGTGGCGTCGCCGTCGTCGGGGGCCGGGACACGGCCGGTGTCGACTGCCCAGGCGCCGAGCGCCATGGTGCCGTGGCCGCAGGCCGTGGAGTAGCCGTCCTTGTGCCAGAACAGCACGCCGAAGTGGGCGCCGTCGTCGTCGGCGGGGACGACGAACCCGCCGTACATACCGGAGTGTCCGCGCGGTTCCCGGACGAGGAGGCGGCGCAGGCCGTCGAGGGGTCCGAGGCGGAGTGCGAGGGCCCGGCGCTCGGCGACGGTGTCGCCGGGGATCGGGGGGAGGTCCTCGTCGACGATCCTGAAGGGCTCGCCTGCGGTGTGGTAGTCGGTGGTGCGGACCGGGTGCGGGACGGTGCTCACGAAGTACTTTCTCCAGGAGGGGGAGGGACGGCGCCGGGCCGGCCCCTCCCCCCACGGGTGGGACCGGCCCGGCGAGCGGGGGTGTCAGCTGCGCAGGGGGCCCTCACAGCTGAAGCTCGACGTGCCCGCGACCTTCGTGGACCAGATCTCGACCGGCCCGAAGGAGCAGTTCATGTCGGCGAGGTTGTTCGAGGCGGCGCCCGCGCGGTCGAGGATGAAGTAGTCGACGGTCTCGGACATGTCCTTGAAGTTCTGGTCCTCGCTGGCCCAGTTGGACAGGTTGGCGGTGATCCGGCCGGTGCAGGTGAACCGGCGCTTGCCCGGGTCGCCGTTCTCCACGCAGTCGGGGGTGTTGTAGGTGGCGGCGGCGAACGTGGACTTGACGTTCGCGAGCGCGGAGTCGCGCAGCTGCTCGTTGGGCGTGTACGTGGTGTTGGGGACGAAGAGTTCGTCGACCTTGGCGATCTGCGCGTCGAGGAAGCGGTCGTAGTCGCGCTGGAGGCCGGCGTCGGCGCCGAGCCGCGTGCGCCAGGCGTCGTACGCACGGACGTCGTCGGCCCGCAGGTGCCGGTACATCTCGCGGAGCAGCGAGGGCTTCTCGGTCCAGAGGTACTCGAAGAAGGTGCCCGCGTAGCTGTAGAAGCGGAAGCCGTCGCCGTCGTAGGTGGCGTTGAGGATCTGGCGCACGCTCATCCGGGGCCCGCCGGCCGAGGTGTCGTTGATGATGCTGCGGACGAGGGACTTGCGGACGGCGATGCCGTCGTCGCGGGTGGCTCCGTCGAAGAACTCGGCCGTGCCCTCGTCCATGAAGGTGGTGCGGTCGTTCTGGTACCAGGGGCCCTCGCCGAAGAAGCCGTGGACGGCGTAGCGGCCGTTGAGGTAGTGGGTGTACTCGTGGCGGAACAGCTCTTCGAGGGTGAGCGAGGAGTCCTGGGGGACGCGCCGCTGGTACGTGTAGAAGGTGGCGCCGCGTTCGATGTAGATGCCGCCGTTGTTCGTGTCCATCCCCGTGAGGATGGGGTGGTAGTTCTCGTAGTCCGCGCGGGAGCCGTAGAGGACGATGTTCAGGCTGGTGTTGGGGTCGCCGGTGAGCGGCTGCTCCGTGCCGAGCACGCGGTGGTACTGCGCCTTGACCAGCTTGCTGGCGTAGTAGAGCTGGTCGACGGTGGCCCGGTCGAGGCCGGTGCGGACCTTGATGGCGCCGTTGTCGTAGGTGTACGTGTACGGGAAGATCTGCTTCTCGATGTCCTCCTTGCACACCCCGTACGGCCGGCAGGCGTCGTAGTAGTTGAGCCACGAGACGATCTTGGCCCACTGCTGGCTGCCCTGGCCGAAGGTGTTCACGACCGTGCCCAGGAGGCCGCCGAGGTCGGCGACGATGCCCGTCCTGAGGCTCGCGATCTCACCGAAGCGGCCGTACTCGCCGAGCGCGTCGCGGGCGACCCAGGCGTTGACGGTGCCCTTCAGGTGTCCGTAGGTCGCGAAGGCCTTGAAGACGGCGCGGTACGCCGGGTCGGCGGCGACGGCCGTGTGGAAGGCGGTGTCCTGGTTGCCCGGGTAGACGCCGAGGTAGTTGACGGAGAGCCCGGCGAGCGCGGCGCCCGCCCAGGCGGGGTCCAGGTGGGTGGCGGGGTGGGACGGGTCCATGGTGGCCAGGACCCGCTTGATCAGGCCGAGCTGGTGGTGGCGCAGGCCGGGGCCGCTGGCGGCGTAGAGGGCCTCGCGCAGGGTGTTCGCGTTGGTCTTGGTGACGTCGAAGGTGCGCGCGGCGTTGCCGAAGGCGGTGACGGCCTGGGTGATCGCGTTCACGGTGGGCGCGTCGGTGACGTCGATCTCGCCGCGTGAGAAGTCGTGGTACACGACGGCGTGCAGGTACGTGAACATCTCCTCCAGGTGGGAGGAGTTACGGCCGTCGTGCGCGGCGGCCAGGCTCGATATGCGCCGGGCGACGGCCTGGACGTGGGCATCGGACATCACGGGGGTGAGCCGGGCGTCCCAGGTCCAGATGAGTCCGCTCAGACAGCCCTGCGCGGTGACGGCCGGGTCGGCGAGGAAGTCGGCGAGCTGCTCCGGGGAGAGGCCGGTGATCCCGTCGAGCGTGCAGGGCACGCCTGCCGCGGTGGTGCCGGCGACCGCGGCGGACGAGCGTGCGGCGGCGGTGGCGTCGGCCTTGGCGGCGGACTCTGCGGTGGTGGCCTTGGCCTCGCCGGGTACGCGGCCGGCGGCGAGGCCGCCGGGGGCGGGCGCGGGTCCGAAGGTCTTGCCGGGAGCGGTGGCGAGGTGCTCGACCTCGTCGAAGGGGTTGGTCGCGGGCTCGGCCCGCGGGCCCGCCGCGCCGGCCGCCGGGGCAGAAGGAGCCGCCGGGGCACGCTGGTCGTCCGCGTCCGCGGCCGAGACGGCGGACTGGCCGGCGGAGGCCAGGAGGGTGACGGCTATGGCGGAGGCGAGCAGGGACGAGCGCACACGTCTGTGGAGAGACAACAGAACTCCTGCTGATGAGGGGGGTGGCTGGGTGGGGATCGGAACGGCAACTGCCGTGGTTCGCACGGCGTATGACCGCGGTTCATCTCACCGTGTGCGCTGTAACATAGTAATGTGAAATTGCACTGACAACCCCTTTGGCGCCCTCACTTTGCGGCGAGGGGCCGCTCCCCCGTCACCGGGTGGAGCGGCCCCGCAGGTCAGGCGTAGGGATCGAAGGGGATGCCGGCGGGCTTGGCCTTGGCCAGATGGGCGGCGAAGTTGCCGTCCTTGAGGCCGAAGACCGCGCTGCCGAAGTCGGCCTGGCTGAGCTTGTCGCGCAGACCGGCCGGGTAGCCGTTCCAGCCGACGAGGCTCGGGAACTGCCAGGTGTGCTGGTGGTTCTCCGGCGGCTCGTCGTTGGTGTTCGCCGGGCGGAAGCAGTGGGTGCCGATGCCGTCCTTGTGGTAGACGATCTTGGGGTGGGTGCCGTCCCAGCGGATCCGGTCACGCCCATGGATGTCGAAGTTGCCGTGGGCGGACGTGGAGACGTACTGCGCCTGGTCGTTCTGCACCCACACCACGACGTGCTCCCAGTCGTGACGGTGTCCGCCGATGCTGGTTCCGGCCAGCGCCTGGTCCTTCTCGAAGTACAGGCCGTAGAGGACGGCGCACCAGCCGTTGTTGCACTTCGCGCGGGAGTATCCGTTGGTCTGGGTGAGGTCCCAGGAGTCGCGGCACTGCCCGTTGAGGGCCCCGGACGGATTGAGGCCGCCGTTGATCGTGCCGTCGGACCCGATCGCGGGCGTGGGGTAGCAGCCGTCCGTGTCGTAGTCGTAGGCCGGCTGGAAGGTCTGTTCCAGACCGTCGGCGTTGGCGGGCAGGGCGGGCGGCGGTGCGGCGAAGGCGCTGGTCGGCAGGGCGATGATCAATGCGAGGGCGCCGGCGAGGGCGAGTGCGCCCCGGGTGGCGTACGCCTGTGTCTTCACTGTGTCCCCTGGGTCGGACTGCATGGACGCGACAGGCGCCAGTTTGACATGAGCAGCTCATCACCAGGAGGCCCGGCGATGAACCGGACGCGTCACTCGAGAGAAGTAGACGATACGTATCGTCTCGTCTACAGTGGTCGTCATGACCGCCACCGCGCGCCCCGCGCACATCGCCATGTTCTCCATCGCCGCCCACGGCCACGTCAACCCCAGCCTCGACGTCATCCGCGAGCTCGTCGACCGGGGCCACCGCGTCAGCTACGCCGTCCCGGCGTCCTTCGCCGAGAAGGTCGCGGCGACCGGGGCGACCCCCGTCGTCTACACCTCGATCCTCCCGACCGACGACGACCCCGACGCCTGGGGCACCGAACTCATCGACAACCTCGAACCGTTCCTGAACGACGCCGTGCAGGCACTCCCCCAGCTCGCCGCGGCCTTCGACGAGGACCGGCCGGACCTCGTGCTCCACGACATCACCTCCTATCCGGCCCCCGTCCTCGCCCACACCTGGGGCGTCCCCGCCCTCTCCCTGTGGCCGAACCTCGTGCCGTGGGAGGGGTACGAGGAGGAGGTCGCCGAGCCGATGACCGCCGAGCTCAAGGCCTCGCCGCGCGGCAGGGCGTACTACGCGCGGTTCGAGGCCTGGCTCGCCGAACACGGCCTCGACACCGAACCGGACAGGTTCGTCGCCCGCCCGCGCCGCGCGCTCGTCCTCATCCCGAAGGCGCTCCAGCCGCAGGCGGACCGCGTCGACGAGACCGTCTACACCTTCGTCGGCGCCTGCCAGGGCGAGCGCGCCGAACAGGGCGCGTGGCAGCGCCCAGCGGACGCGGAGAAGGTGGTCCTGGTCTCGCTCGGCTCCGCCTTCACCAAGCAGCCAGGCTTCTACCGGGACTGCGTCGAGGCCTTCGCCGGGCTCCCCGGCTGGCACGTCGTCCTGCAGATCGGCAAGTTCGTCGACCCGGCCGAGCTCGGCGCGCTGCCGCCGAACGTCGAAGCGCACTCCTGGGTGCCCCAGTTGGAGATCCTGCGGCAGGCCGACGCGTTCGTGACCCACGCCGGCGCCGGCGGCAGCCAGGAGGGCCTGGCCACGGCCACCCCCATGGTGGCCGTCCCGCAGGCCGTCGACCAGTTCGGGAACGCCGACATGCTGCAGTCCCTGGGGGTGGCGCGCCACCTGCCGATGGACGAGGTCACCCCCGAGCGGCTGCGGAAGGACGTGCTCGCCCTGCTCGGCGACCCCGAAGTGGCGCGCCGGGCGCGGGAGATCCAGGAGTCGATGGCCCACGAGGGCGGGACGCGCCGGGCCGCCGATCTGATCGAGGCCGAACTCGCGGGGTCCTGACGGGCACGGCGTGCGACCGGTGAGCGCGAGGGCACGGCGCGGCCCGTCACCCCTTCTCGTACGAGAGGGGGACGACGGGCCGCGCCGGCGGGGTCAGACCACGGCGCCCGAACGGTCCCGGTCCGCGCCTGCCCGCCGCCCCGGCCCCGAGCCTCCGCCGACGACCGGGGTCCTGACCGGCCGCCGGGTCTCCAGGGCCACGGCCAGCGGCATCGCGGTGAACACGGTGGACGCCATGCCCAGGACGACGCCCGCGAGCAGCGCGACGGAGAAGTCGGTGAGCGAGTCACCGCCCAGGACCGCGAGCGCCACCAGGACGAAGAGCGCCCCCATCCCGGTGTTGACCGTACGGGGCAGGGTCTGGGCAACGGCCCGGTCGGCGAGGTCGGGAAGCCCGACGCCCCCGCCGCGGCGCCGGAGTTCCCGCAGCCGGTCGAGCACGACGACGGAGTCGTTGACCGAATAGCCGACGACGGTCAGGAGCGCGGCGAGGAAGACGCTGTCCACCGGCTTGCCGAGCCAGGCGAACAGGCCCACCACGAGCAGCACGTCCTGGGCCATCGCCGCCACCGCCGCCGTCGCGTACGTCCAGCGGAACCGCGCCGTCAGATAGAGGAGCTGGGCCGCCACCGCGAGGCCGAGCGCGAGCAGCGCGTGGGTGCGCAGCTCGCCACCCAGGCTCGGGCCGATCAGGTCGTCGCGCGTCACCTCCACCGGGCCGGCGACCCGGGTGAGCGCCTCCCGGATCTCGTCCTGTTCGTCGTCCCCCGTCTCCCGGACCCGTACCGACACGTCCTCGCCGTCGGACCCGCCGTCGGACCCGCCACCGTCGCCCGTCGTCCGCACGACCGCGTCAGGGAAGCCCGCCGCGGCGATCGCCTCGCGTGCCGCGTCGGCGTCGACCGGGCGCTCGGCCGCGTACTGGACGACCCGGCCGCCGGTGAACTCGACGCCGAACTCCAGGCCCCGGACGCCGATGCCGGCGAGTGCCGCCATCAGGAGCCCGGCGCAGGACATCAGCCAGCGGCGCCGGTGGGTCATCAGCCGGGGGACCCGCCGGGTCAGCCGGGTCCGCAGCCGGCCGAGGCCCGCGATGCCGGTGACGGCCGGCCGGTGGCGCACCGCGGGCAGCCGCAGTGCCAGATCGGCGAGGAGCCGGGTGATCACCATCGCGGTGAGCAGCGAGGTCACGACACCGATCGCGAGGGTCACGCCGAAGCCCTTGACCGGGCCCGTCGCGAAGACGAACAGCAGGCCGGCCGCGAGCAGGGTGGTGATGTGGGAGTCCGCGACCGCGCTCCACACCTTGCCGAACGCCGTCGCCAGCGGACGTCGGGGATCACGCCCTGCGGTCCGGCCGAGCGCCGCGTACTCCTCCCTCGCCCGTTCGAAGACGAGGACGTTCGCGTCGACGGCGATGCCGACGGCCAGGACGAAGCCGGCCAGGCCGGGCAGCGTGAGTGTGGCCCCCAGGGCGACCACGGCGGCGTACGAGACCAGCCCGTAGAGGAGGAGGGCGACCGTGGCGAGGACGCCGAGGAGCCGGTAGACCACCATGACGAAGAGTCCGGTGCAGGCGAGTCCGATCAGCGCGGCCAGGGCACTCGCCCGGATCGCCTCGGCGCCGAGCGTCGGTCCCACGGTGCTCTGTTCGACCGTCGTCACCGGGACGGGCAGCGCGCCGCCCTCCACGAGCGCCGCGAGATCACGGGCCTCCTGGGCGGAGAACCCGCCGGTGATCTGCGCGGAGCCGCCGCCGATGCCGGCGCCGCAGGGGACTCCGGCCTGCATGCCGGGCGCGGAGACGACCCGGTCGTCGAGCACGATCGCGACCCTGCGCGCCGGGTCGGCGGGCGCCGCGCAGGCCGCGTCGCCGGTCAGCTTGGCCCAGGTGCCGGCGGCGCGGTCGCGGAACGAGAGGTCGACCGTCCAGCCCCGGCCGTTCGTGGCGTCGAGGACGGCGTCGGCGCTCTCGACGCCGTCACCGGTGAGCGCGGGCGCGGCCAGGGCGAGGAGGCGTCCCGGCGCGTCGGGGTCGGCGAGGACGCGCGTCCCGTCCGCCGCGGCCGGTCCCGCGGGTCCCCGCGCCTCGCCGGTGACGGCGTGGAAGGTGAGCTGCGCCGTACGGCCGATGACGTCGGCGGCCTGGCGCGGGTCGCGCAGCCCGGGGAGTTCGATGACGATGCGCCGTTCGCCCGAGCGGGCGAGCGACGGTTCCGCGACGCCGAGGCCGTCGACGCGCTTGCGGAGCACCTCCAGGGCGCGGTCGGTGGCGGCGGCGTCCGCACGGGTGGCGGGTCCGTCCTCGGTCTGGAGGACGATACGGGTTCCGCCGCGGAGGTCGAGTCCGAGACGGGGCGGGGTGGTCAGGGTGATCCAGAGGGAGAGCGCGACGACGGCGAGCGCGAGCAGCGCGCGCCAGAGCGCGGAACGAGAGGTCACGGGTACTCCACGGGCAGCGCACGGCGACGGCGCGCGTCCACGCGGAGGGTGGGAACGCTCGTCGGCCGTGCCGGACGTACGGTCGGATGCGCGTCGTCGACCGGTCCGGGGGCATGCCGGGGGCCCGGACGGCGACGCGGGGGAACGTCAGCTGTGCCGGGCGGAGGGAGGGCCGCGGGGAGCGCGCGGTGCGCGGGGTCCGGCGGGCGGCGCGCGCTCCCGGCGGGGGTCGCCGGCGAGGACGCCGCGCGCGGGTACGGACAGGTCGGCGGGCACGGCGGTGGTGGCCGCGGGCGTTCCGGGGATCCGCAGGGGGTTCTCGACGGCGGCCGGGAGTCGCACGACGGCGGTGGGCGCGAAGTGCGGCTCGGGCGACGAGGCCCGCGCGGGGCCGTGAGGCGGGTTGTACCCGGGAGCGTGGTGCGCGGCGCCGGGGGCGGCCGGGAAGGCGGCGGTGACTGGGTGGGGCGTCGGGGCGAGGGCCTGCGCCGCCGGTGCCGGGAGCACGAGCAGGGACCAGACCGCGCAGAGCAGCGCGGGCAGCAGGGTCGCGAGTCGCCGGGCCGAACGTCCCACCGCCCCTCGCCTCCCCGATCCGCCTGTGGGGGCCCAGCCTAGACCGGGAGGCAAGGCCGCCGGCCACCGGGCCGCTCGTCCACGGCTGTTGGGTACGACAGCTGAGTACGCGTGCTCATGTGGGGCGGGGCGCGGTCTCGCACGATGGGCGGGTCAGTGCTTCGTCCTCGGATCCAGGGGGCCCGCCCGTGCTCAGCCGAATCGCCGCCCATGTCGTCCCGTTCTTCGGACGGCTCACCGTCACCACCGACCCCGGAGCCCGGATCGAACCCGGCAGCATCCTGGTCGTGAACCACACCTCGACGGCCGACCCGGCACTCGTCCTCGCCGCGCTCCGCAAGCGGCTGGCCGTCGAGCCGGTCCTGCTCGCCACCGCCGGGCTCTGGCGGGTCCCGCTGCTCGGCCGGGCCCTCACCCGCGAGGGCCACGTGCCCGTCCACCGCAACTCGGCGCGTGCGGCCGCCGCCCTCGACCACGCCGCCGTCGCCCTCGCCTCGGGCCGGCACGTGATGCTGTACGCCGAGGGCCGCATCCCGCCGCGCCCGGACTCCGCCGAGAATCCGCCGGAGGCGTTCCGCACCGGCCTCGCCCGGCTGGCCGGGGTCACCGGGGCGCAGGTCGTGCCGATCGGCCAGGCCGGTGCCCGCCGGATCACCTCGGGCGGACGCGTGAAGCAGATCGCGGGGGTGCTCACGGCCCCCGTCCGGAGACCGTGCCTCCATGTCCACATCGGGACTCCGCTCCGGCTGCCGGACGACGTGGCCGCCGCGACGGCGCTGGCCCACGGGGCGGTCACCGAGGCATGGCGTACGGCGGCCGGGGCGCTCGGCGAGCCCTCCGCGCGCGGCTGACCGGCGACGCCCCGCCGCCGGGGCGCCGCCGGGTCACACCCGGCGTGAGGCGCCGTGCGACGACGGGCGTTCAACTCCGGACCGCCCGGGAGTCACGCCGAGGACTCCCGCTGTTCCCGAACGGCGTTCTACGATGCGGTCGTTGTACGTGAGCACGTACAACGGGCGTCAGGGGGAGGCGCGATGGCGGAACGACGCGCACGAGCGTGGGACCGGGTGCCGGAGGACATGCCCGGCGGGGTCCCTCGGGACCTGCCGGGCGGAGTGGAGCTGTACCACCTGAGGCCCGACGGCGGCATCCTGCTCGCCGACCGGGAGGGCCGCCGGGAGCTGGGACCGGAGCGGGAGTTCCTGCGGTTCATCGACGACGGGCAGTTCGCCCACTATCTGGTGGGGGACGCGGCCACCTCGCCCGAGCGGCCGTCCAACGCCACCGTCAAACTCGGGGTCGTGGGCCCGCGCAGCGCCTTCACCCCGCACGCGCACGGCGGCGAGCACTTCGTCCTCAGCCTCGGCCACGCCGCCTGCGGGCTGTACGACGAGGGCCGGGCACGCGTCGTCGACGTCCCGCTCGTGCCGGGGATGCTGATCCGGATCCCGGAGATGATGCCGCACTCCTTCGCCAACCGCGCCGACGTACCGCTGACGATCCTCGCCGCGAACACCGGCTACGGGATCGATCACGAGGACTACGCGATCACCGCGGCCGAGGCCGAGCGGCGGGCGGAGGCGCCCGCAGGCGGCCCCGGCGGCGGCACCGCCCTCGCCGGAGCGCTCACCGACCACCGGGCCCTGGCCGCCGCGCTCCGCGACATCGAGCGCGCCCAACGGGTCCGCGGCATCGCCGCCACGACGGTCCGGGAACGGCTGGCGGCCCGGCTGCGCCGGATGGCCTCCGCCCTGGAGGTGTCCCGGTGATCTGCCCGCACTGCGAACGCAGCCTGCTCCGCAGGGAACGCACCGGCAACCGCTGCTCCCACTGCCACCGCTCGTACGCGCTGGACCCCAAGACCAACCCGCTCGGCCTCAACGACCTCCGGGTGCGCCGGATCACCACCGCGCTCACCGACGAGGGCCGCGTCCGGATCACGCCGGACCAGCTCTGGTACGCCCTGTCCCGCAAGCGCCTCCGGGACGACGCGTTCGCGCCGGGCTGCGTCGGTCCGGCGGTCGGAGTGGCCGTCATCGCCGTCGTCGCGGCCGCCGTCAGCGAGGTCCCGCAGGTGCTGTTCCTCACCGCCGCCATGCTGCTCGTCGCCCTGGGCATCGCCGTTGCCCGAGCCGCGGGCGTCGGGAAGGGCATCCCGACCGTCACCCGTGAGGCCTTCCCCGGCCAGGTGCTCGCCGAGTGGCGGAAGGTGTACGGGGCCCTGCCGGCCGGTGTGCTGGACGCAGAGGACGCCGAGGACGCCGCCCGAGCCGGCGCGGCGGAGCCTGGCGCCGTCTTCGGGGTCCTCGTCTGCCCCGACCCCGCCGTCCTGGACTTCCTCGTCGCCGACGGGCTGCCCGCCCGGTACGGCCTCGTCCCCACCCGGAGCCCCGAGGAGGCCCGCGCGGTGCCGTCGACCGGTCCGGTCCTGGTGCTCCGCGACATCGACGCGTACGGCGAACTCCTCGTCCTGCGGGTCCGGGACGCCCTTCCGGGCCGTACCGTCGTGGACGCCGCGCCGCCGCTGCGTACGGTACGGGCCCTGCCGCAGGCCGTTCCGTACCGGGAACCGGGGCGGAGGCCCGGCGCGCAGGACATGCGGCTCCTCGCCGGACCCGGCACGTTCACCCCCGAGGAACTGAAGTGGCTCGCGAAGGGCTGGCGGTTCCCGCTCGTCGGGCTGCCGCCCGCCCGGCTGCTCACCGTCGTCGAGCGGGTCGCGGGACAGCTCACGCGCGGGCTCGACGCCGACCGGCGGCGCGCCGCCGACCTGGGCTTCCTGACCTGGCCGGGCACGGCGGCGCCCGATCTGGCGGGTGACCGGTGACCTGCCCGCACTGCGCCGCCCGGCTGCCGGCCAAGGAACGGACCGGGCAGGTGTGTTCGCGCTGCACCAAGCGGTTCGCGCTCGACCCGAAGATCCACGGCCGGGGCATGAACGACCTCCGGATCCGACGGATCGCCGCGAAGGCCACCGAGGGCGGCCGGCTGCGGATGACCGTCACCCAGCTCTGGTACCTCAGCCGCACGTACAGCAGCTGCCGGGAGGCGAAGCCCGCCCGCGGGATCAGACCCGGCGTCCGGTGGCTGGTCGCCCCGCCCCTCGCCCTGCTCCTGCTCTCGACCGGCGCGCTCACCCACGGCCCGCCGGGCACGATCACGGTCACCGCCGTCGCCGTCGTGGTGGTGGCGGCCTCGGTCATGCGGTACAGGCCCGCCGAAGCCCCCCGGTCGTACATCAGCCCCTCGGAGGGCGAGTTCCGGCAGATGATGGTCGGCCCCTGGCAGGCCGCCTACCGGAAGCTGCCGCCGGGTGTGGTGGACGACGGCCCGCGCGCCCCGGAGCCCCGCGAGGCCCGGGTGGACCGCCCCGAGGCCGTGATCCTCTGCACCGACCACGCGGCCGCGGTGTTCCTCCGGGTCAACGGCATCCCCGCGAAGCTGAAGGCGCTCCTCGTCGAGGCCCGGCCGTCCGCCGCGCCCGAGGCGCTCGTGGACGTCCCCGAGGGGCTGCCGGTGGTGGTGCTCCACGACGCGAGCGCCCTGGGGGCGTTGCTCGCCCCGCTGCTGCGCCAGGCACACCCGGACAGGGTCGTGCTGGACGCCGGTCTTCCCGCGTCCGCCGTCCGGAGACGCCGCGGAGCCGTCCACCAGGTCGCGAAGGCGCCCGGGGCGAGCGCCGCGGACCTCCGTTCCGTCGCGGGCCTGTCCGAGGCGGACGCCGTATGGCTGGCCCAGGGGTTCTGGAGCCCGCTCGCCGCCGTCCCGCCGCGCCGCCTTGAGGCGGTCGTCACCGCGGCGGTGCGGCAGGCGCTGGCGGCGAAGGCCGCCGGACTCCGCTCCCCCGACGGCTTCCTGACCTGGCCGGCCGAACCACCGGCGCCGGTCGGCGAGACGTCCCGAACGAAAGGCGCCCCGGCCGGATGAGCCGGCGACACCTTCCTCCCGCCGCCCCGACCGCCCTTCCCGGCCGCCGCCCCGGCCGGGGCATCGCCGCCCGGGCGGCCGGCCGGGCCGTCGCCGTGGCCGCGGACCGCGCCGCCGCGCCCGGCGGGCTGCGTTTCACCGAGCGCCAGCTCTACTACGAGACCTGCCGCGTGCTGAGCCCCGGAGCGGCCCTCCTCGGCCGGATCCCCGGCACCCCGGCCCCGGTCCTGCGCCTGCCCGCCTTCACCCGCGCGCTGGACGCCCTCGGCCGGGAGAACGTCCCGGGCCTCCTCCCTCCACCGGCCGCGCCGCGCATCCCGCATGCGGGCGAACCGTCGGAGCCGGACCTCTACGACTACGGGCTGCCCCGGCTGCTGATCTGCCAGGACCGCGCGATCGCCGGGATGCTGCTCGCCAACCACGTCCACCTGGAAGCGGCGTGTCCGGTCCTCGCCGCCCCGGACGCCCTGCCGCTCGACCCGCGGCTGCTCGCCGCCCTGGAGCGGGCCGGCGGTGCCACCGTGCACGTCCTGCACGACGCGAGCCCGTCCGGGGTCGCACTCCCCGCCCGGGTCCGGGCCGGCCTCGGGCCGGTGCCCGGCGTCCGGGTGGTGTCCCTGGGCCTCGTGCCCCGGCACGCGGCAGCCCTGCGCCTGCCCTCCGGCCGAGGACCGGCTCCCGGACCCGGTGCCCTCGCGGACCGGCCCGCCGCCCTGCGGCCACGGGAGGCCGAGTGGCTGGCGAGCGGACGGTTCGCCCAGGTGGCCGCCGTGCCGCCGGCCCGGCTCGTCCGCACGGTCCTGCGCCTGACCCGGGGACCACGGCCACCCCGCGACTCCCTGTGGAGCGGCCTGCGCGGACTGCGCGGAACCGGCTTCATGACCTGGCCCGCCGCGTGACCCGCCCCCGGCGCTCCCTTCCACACACCCGAGGTACGCACACCATGATCCGACCCGAAGAGATCGGCTACGCGGACGAACTGCTCGCCGACGGCACCGTCCACCGCACCTACGAGGACGGCCTGGAGGAGTGGCGGCGCCGCACCACCGGCCGCCCGCACCACGTGTCCTGGCACGACAACCGCGGCGCCTCCGGCACCGACGAGCTGCTCGGCGACCGCATCATCAAACGCACCCTCGCCGACGGCACCACCACCTACGCCCGGGACATCGGCTACGGCCGCACGCTCTGGGCTCGCGGCGAGAAGGTCCTGGTCAACCGCAGCTCCTTCGGCGGCCGGATGGGCGTACTGCTCACCGGCCTGGGGGTGGCGACCCTCGCGATCACCGCCGCCCAGCTGCCGCCGCTGAGCATGTCCCCCGAACAGGAGGAGGCGCTGCGGCAGCAGCAGGCGCAGGCCAACCAGTCCTCCGGTGGCGGCGGCGACAGCGGGGGCGGTGGCGGTGGCGGCGAGGACGGGGGAGGCGACGGGAACGACTGGGACACGAACTGGGACGGCGACGGGGACGCCTGGAGCGACGACGACTTCGGCTGACCGGCGCACGCACCCCCACGAGAACAGCACGAGAAGAAGGAGCCGTACGTGGCACGTCTGTGCGCCTGCCTGGCCGCGACCACCGGGCAGGCCCGCGCCCATCTCGACGCGATGGGCGCCCTCGGACCCGGGCACACACCGGCCGGGGTCCCCGGCGCCGAGGTGTCGCTGCTCACCGGCGAGACCGGCCACGCCGAGGGCCCGTTCACCGCGTACGACCGGACGGCGGTCGGGGAGGTCACCCTGCACAACCGGCCGGTGCTGCTCGCCGCCCTCGCGGAGCGGTCCGCGCCACCGCCGCCCGGCTGCTCGGACGGTGAACTGCTCCTGCGCAGCTGGGCGTTGCTCGGGGACGCGGGGGTGGCACGGGCCGAGGGGATGTTCGTGCTCGCCGTCCTCGACGGTCAGGACCTGGTCCTGATCCGCGACCACGTCGGTGCCCGCACCCTGTTCTACGCGCGGGCCGACGGCGCCTGGGCCGCCTCCACCTCCCTGCGCGCGCTGCGCCGCTGGCCCGCGCTCGGCGCCTCGATGAACCTGTCCGCCGTCCGCTCCTTCCTCACCTTCGCCTATCTGCCCGGGGAGGAGACCCTGCTGACCGGCGTACGGGAGCTGCTGCCCGGACGGGTGCTCCGGCTGCACCGGGACGGGACGTCCACCGAGACCGTCCACTGGGAGCCCAGGGAACGGATCGAGCGACCCACGCCGGAGGACCCGACCGGTCATGTCCTGGAGTTGCGGGCCCTGTTGGAGCGGGCGACGGCGAGCCGGCTGCCCGCCGCCGAGCCGGCCGCCGTGCTCCTCTCCGGCGGGATCGACAGCTCGCTGGTCACGGCCCTCGCGGCGAAGCTCCACAACCACCCGGTGCACACGTACTCCATCAGCTTCGGCGACGACCTGCCGAACGAACTGGGGTACTCGGGCCTGGTCGCCACGCACTGCCACACCCGGCACCAGGTCCTGAACGTGTCGGGCGAGGCCGTGGCCGCCCGGCTCGCCGAGGCGGCCGCGCTCCTCGACAGCCCCGTCGGCGACCCGCTGACCGTGCCGAACCTGATGCTCGCCGAGGCCGTGGCCGCCGACGGCGCCTCCGTCGTCCTCAACGGTGAGGGCGGGGACCCCGTCTTCGGCGGCCCGAAGAACCTCCCCATGCTGGTCCAGGAGATGCACCGGACGCCGGGCGCGCCCTGGGACGAGGACCGGGCGACCGCCTACCTCCGCTCGTACCGCAAGTGCTGGACCGACCTGCCGGACCTGCTGACCGCGCCGGCGCTCGCGGCCCTGCGCGACGCCCCGCCCTTGGAGCGGCACGTGGCCCCGTACCTGACGGCGGACGGCGGTGGCCCGTACCGGATGGGACACCTCCTCAACCAGCTGCTCCACTGCAACCTGCGGACCAAGGGCGCCCACCACATCCTCACCAAGGTGGAACGGCTGACCTCCTCGCAGGGGGTGGAGGGCCGTTCCCCGCTCTTCGACCGGTCGGTCGTCGACCACGCCTTCGCGACCCCGCCCTCCTTCAAGCTCCGGGGGACGGCGGAGAAGTGGATCCTGAAGGAGGCCGTCCGTGACCTCCTTCCGGACACGGTGGTCGACCGCCCCAAGAGCGGGATGCGGGTGCCGGTGCAGCAGTGGCTGACGGGGCCGCTCCGTGACCTCGGCCAGGACCTGCTCCTCGGCCCCACCTCCCGGCAGCGCGGGCTGTTCCGGCCGGAGACCGTCCGCGCCTGGCTGCGGGGCGACGGCGCCCTGCTCCCCCGGCAGGGCGGAAAGCTGTGGCTGGTGCTGACCCTGGAGCTCTGGCTGCGGTCGTACGAGGTGTGAACCGCGTACGGCAGACCGATCCACCCGTCCGCCGGTCTCTCCTGTCCCCCCATCCCCGATCCCCGGTGCACCGATCCACGAAAGGCCGTCATGAGCACCAGCTCCTCGACTCCCCCCATCGACCTGACCGACCCCCGCACCGGGGCGCCGCGCGGCACCTCCGTTCGGTCCCGGCAGCCCGAGGTCCTGGCCGCCGTGGCCGCAGGGCGCGCCGCACTGCCCGCCTGGAGCGGGCTCACGCCCAAGGACCGTGGGCGCCGGCTCGACCGCCTCGCGGGTCTGGTCGAGGAGCACGCGGCGGAGTACGCGGCCCGTGAGCGGGCCGGGACGGGCAAGCCGGAGGCGGAGGTGGCGGGCGAGATCGAGCAGGTCGCGGACCTGTTCCGGTTCTTCGCGACGGCGGCCAGGACGCGCACCGCACCGGCGGCGGGGCGCCTTGTGGCGGGCCACGAGAGCTGGGTGCGCTGGGAGCCGGTCGGCGTGGTGGGTGCGGTCGTGCCCTGGAACTATCCGCTGCTCATGGCGGCCTGGCGGTGCGCGCCGGCCCTGGCTGCCGGGAACACGGTCGTCGTGAAGCCGGCCGAGACGACCCCCGACAGTCTGCTGCTCCTCGCCGAGCACGCCGGATCCGTGCTCGGCCCCGATGTGCTCCAGTGCCTCACGGGCGACCGGGAGACCGGCCGGCTGCTCGTCGGGGCGGCGGTCGACATGGTGGCGTTCACCGGCAGCGGGCGGGCCGGCGCGGACGTGGCGGCGCGCGCGGGGACCCGGCGGGTCAGTCTGGAACTGGGCGGCAACGCTCCGGCGATCGTCCTCCCGGACGCGCCCGACGACACCTGGTCGTCCCTCACGGAGGCCGTCACGTACAACGCGGGGCAGAGCTGCGCAGCCCCGGCGCGGGTCATCACCCTGGCGGCTAACTACGAGGCGGCCGTCGAGGGTCTCACGGCGGCCCTGCGGTCCCGGGTTGCGGGCCGTGACTTCGGGCCGCTGAACAACCCGGACCAGGCCGAGCGCTACGACCGGCTGGTCGCCTCCTCCGCCGCCAAGCGGAACCTCGTCGCGGAGATCGCCCCAAGACCGGGTGAGGAGGCGGGCCATTGGCGTCCTGCCCGGCTGCTCGCGGACCTCCCGGACGACGACCCGGCCGTCACCGAGGAGGTGTTCGGCCCGCTCCTCACCGTGCAGCGGGCCGACGGGGTCGAGGCCGCCCTCGCCCTGGCGGGCAGCGTCCCGCAGGCGCTCGCGGCGAGCGTGTGGACCACCGACCTCTCGGCGGGACTCGAGCTGGCCGCCGCCCTGGACGCGGGCGAGACCTGGCTCAACTGCCATCTCGTGCAGACGGCGGAGCTCCCGCACGGCGGCCGCGGCGCCTCCGGCCACGGCACCGACCTGAGCACGCTGGCACTCCAGGAGTACCAGCGGCCCAAGACGGTCACGGTCCGGCTGAGTTCAGGCGCCGGAGTTGTTCGGTGAGCCGGTCGGCGGCCCAGCGGTACGTGGGTCCGTACGCGACGGGATCGTAGGCCCGTACGGCCGGCTCCGTGACGAGGATCAGCCCGAGGTACACGTCGTACAGGGTCAGCCGCAGGTGTTCCCGGTCGGTGAGCGCACGGCCGAGGACCCCGTCGAGCACGCCGAGCACGCCGGGCACCGCGTCGGGCTCCTGGAACATCAGCAGGGAGACCAGCTCCGCGAGGGGGTCGCCGGCACTCAGAACACGGACAGGCCCGTGATCGTCGTGAAGCGGTCGAGGGCCGTCACGCCCGCCACCGAGTTGCCCCGGCTGTCGAGGCCCGGGCTCCACACGCACAGGGTGCAGCGCCCCGGCACCACGGCCACGACCGCCCCGCCGACGCCGCTCTTGCCCGGCAGGCCCACGCGGTAGGCGAAGTCACCGGCCGCGTCGTAGGTGCCGCAGGTGAGCATGACCGCGTTGACCTGTTTGGCCTGGCTCCGGGTCAGCAGGCGGCTGCCGTCGGCGCGCAGGCCGTGCCGGGCCAGGAAGCCGGTGGCCAGGGCCAGGTCGGCGCAGGAGGCTTCGAGGGAGCACTGGCGGAAGTACTCACGCAGGAGGTCGGGGACGGGTCCTGTGATGTTGCCGTAGGAGGCCATGAAGTGGGCGAGGGCCGCGTTGCGGTCGCCGTGGGCGGCTTCCGAGTCGGCCACGCCGGTGTCGAAGGCGAGGTCCGGGTTGCCGCTCTCGGCCCGGAGGAACGCGAGCAGGCTGCCCGAGGCGTCGCCGGTCAGCCGGTGCAGGCGGTCGGTGACGACGAGGGCGCCGGCGTTGATGAAGGGGTTGCGCGGGATGCCCTGCTCGTACTCCAGCTGGACGAGGGAGTTGAAGGGGTCGCCGGAGGGTTCCCTTCCGACGTGGGCCCAGAGTTCCTCGCCCTCCCCGGCGAGGGCGAGCGCCAGGGTGAAGACCTTGGTGACGGACTGGGTGGAGAAGGGGCGGCGCCAGTCCCCCACTCCGTAGACGGTGCCGTCGAGTTCGGCGACGGCCATGCCGAAGTCCGCGGGGTCGCCCGCGGCGAGCGCCGGGATGTAGTCGGCGGGGGTGCCCCGGTCCGTGAGTCCGGCGATCTCCTCGGCGATGCGGTCGAGTACGGGCTGGAAGGAGGTGGTCGTGGTCATGCGCCGGCCCGGGCTCCCCGGTCCTCGCGGGCCTGCCGGGCGGGGGCGAGGCCGAGGTCGCCGCCGGGGGCCGCGGTGAAGTAGCGGGCGACGTCCTCGTCCGTGACCTCGTCGAGGCGGGCCGGGGTCCAGTGGGGGTCGCGGTCCTTGTCGACGACCTGGGCGCGGATGCCCTCGACGAGGTCGGGGGTGGTGAGGGCGGCGCAGGAGACCCTGAACTCCAGGTCGAGGACCTCTTCGAGGGTGGCGAGGGCGCGGGAGCGGCGGAGGGTGGCCAGGGTGGCCTTGAGCGCGGTCGGGGACTTCGTGAGGAGGGTGGTGGCCGCCTCCTTGGCGGCGGGCACCCCGGTCTCGAAGAGGCGCTCCAGGACGGTCTCGACGGTCTCGGCCGGGTAGCAGGCGTCGATCCACTCCCGCTGCTCGGCGAGGACGCCGGGCGGGGCCGTGGCGGTGTGGAGGGCGACGGCCTCCCTTGCGGGCAGGCGGGTCAGGTCGCGCAGCAGGGCGGGGAGTTCGGCGGAGGGGACGAAGTGGTCGGCGAGGCCGGTGAGGATCGCGTCGGCGGCGCCGACGTGGCCGCCGGTGAGGGCCAGATGCGTCCCGAGTTCGCCGGGGGCGCGGCCGAGGAGGTGGGTGCCGCCGACGTCGGGGACGAATCCGATGCCGGTCTCCGGCATGGCGACCCGTGAGCGTTCGGTGACGACGCGGACGGAGCCGTGCGCGGAGACGCCGACGCCGCCGCCCATGACGATGCCGTCCATGAGGGCGACGTACGGCTTGGGGTAGCGGGCGATGCGGGCGTTGAGCCGGTACTCGTCGCGCCAGAAGGCCGCCGAGGCGGTGCCGCCGGCGCGGGCGTCGTCGTGGATGGCGCGGATGTCGCCGCCGGCGCAGAGACCGCGTTCCCCGGCGCCCTCGATGACGACGCTGGCGACCGCCGGGTCGTGCTCCCACTGCGTGAGGGCCGCGTCGACGGCGAGGACCATCGGGTGGGTGAGCGCGTTGATGGCGCGGGGGCGGTTCAGGGTGATGATTCCGGCCCGGCCCTCCGTCCGGAGGAGTACGTCGGCGGTTCCGGTCGGCACGATCACTCGGTCCCTTCGGGTGGCGCGGCTCGCTGTCCCGATCACCGTACCGGGCGGGTACGGAGGGACGAGCGGCAGCCGGTCCTGTCACCAGGGTGCCGGGAGACCGAGGCCTGGGGCAGGAGGGGACACGAGAGGGGAAGGACGCGAGGGCGGGGAAGGACGCGAGGGCGGGAAGGACTCATCCGCTTCTCGCGGATCCGGATTGCACGGTGCGCGGTCCTGTGACGGCCGCTACCCCGCGTCCTCAGTATGGAGTCCTTCCCGTCCCTTCCATGGAACCACCGCTCCGGCGGGGGCGCGAGCCCCCGCCGGAGCGGTGACGGAAGGGTTCAGGCCGGGAGCAGGTCCTGGGGGACGCGCACCTGGCGGGGGGTGGACAGACGGAGCTCGATGATGTCGCGGACGGTGGGCCATTCCTCGTCGAGGATCGAGTAGAAGGCCGTGTCGCGGACGGCTCCGTCGAGCCCGCGCGAGTGGGCCCGGCGGACGCCTTCGCAGCTCGCTCCGAGGCGTTCGATCGCGATTCTGGAGCGGGTGTTGCGGGCGTCGGCGCGCATGGTGATGCGCCGGACGCCCCAGGCTTCGAAGGCATGCCGGAGCATGAGGTACTTGGCCTCGGTGTTGATGCCGGTACCCCGGGCGTCCCCGGCGATCCAGGTGTTGCCGATCTCGGCGGCGTCCGGCACGGAGGTCAGCGGATCTCCGTGCGGCATGCCGGGTAGGGGGGGCCAGGTGAGCGGGCCCCTCCAGTAGTCGAGTTCGAGGAACCGGGTCGAACCGATGACTCGTTCGTCGGCCGTACTGATCAGGGCGAAGGGCAGGGATCGTCCTGCCGCCTGATCGGTCAGGGCACGGGCGATGTAGTCGAGGGCCGATTCGAAGCCGTCGGGTACGGGGGTGAAGGCGTAGGCCGCTCGGTCCGCCCCGCCGGCCCGGGCGAGGGCTTCGGCGTGCCGCATCGCCAGCGGCTCCAGGCGCACGGAGCGCCCGGTCAGGAGAACAGGTACTGGCACGGAACCTCGGGTCTTTCACGGGCAGGGAAAGCTTCCGCCGTGGGGTGACCGCGGCGGCAGCAGGAGGGAGGTTCTCGCCGGTGTCGATCTTGTCGTGAGAGCGACAAACAAGCAGGTAAAACGGTTCGTCACCGGTGCGAGGAGGACAGTATGCAGCCACAAGCGCTCGGAGAACAGAACCCCGGGAGAACCCGGGTACACGCGCGGGTGAAGGCTCGCGCGCGCCCGGGTCGGACCGGTCTCGGACAACGGACGGGGCCGCCCGCCAGTCGGACGGCAGGACGGTTCAGACGCAGGTGGGATGGCCCCAGCCGTCGGGGTTCTTGGAGATGGTCTCGCCCTTGTCGTAGGCCTTTCCGCAGCGGCAGCGGCCGGCGAATCTCGCCTTGAGCGTGCCGCCCGACGGGCGTGTCCTGCGCCCGGAGGAACCACCGGAGGAGGTGCCCGCGGAGGCGGAGGGCGCGGTGGAGCGCGCGCGGGGCGTGGAGGCGCGTGTCGGGGCCTCCGGCGGCGGCAGCGGGGCACCGGCGTCAGACCCCGTGGGCTCCTGGGTGCGGGCGGTGTGGCTGGCCGCGCGGTCGGCCGCGTCATTGAGGGGGTCGCCGTCGACCTGGTGCGCGGGCACGTAGACGAAGTCGACGTCCCGGCCGGTGAGGAGCGCGTCGATCCGGACGACCAGCTCCTTGTTGGCCACGGGGCTGCCGGAGGAGGTCTTCCAGCCCTTGCGGCGCCAGCCGGGCAGCCAGGTCGTGACGGCCTTCATGGCGTACTGCGAGTCCATCCGGACCTCGACGGGCACGGCGGGGTCGAGTGCTTCCAGCAGCCGTTCGAGGGCCGTGAGTTCGGCCACGTTGTTCGTCGCCCGGCCGAGCGGGCCCGCCTCCCAGCGGTCGATGCCGCCGTCGGTCCGGCCGATGACCCATGCCCAGGCCGCGGGCCCGGGGTTTCCCTTCGACGCGCCGTCGCAGGCCGCGATGATCTTTTCCACCATCCCACGATCCTGACACGACGGCGGGGGTGGGCCGTCCCACCCCCGCGTCGCGACGGCCTTGCCGGCGTCAGAAGGCGCCGTAGTTCACCTGCCAGGTGGGGAGGCCCATGCGGCGCCAGAGGGCGACCACGCGGTCCCGGTCGTCGAGGGAGACGCGGACGGCGTACCGGTGGCGCACGTGGGCGTCGAACAGCTCCGCCTTCACCAGGTCGTCGCCGCGGCCGTCGCCTGACGCCCGCATCCACAGTTCGTCGTAGGGCACCTCGTGGCGGGCGAGCCAGCTCTCGGTGAGGGCACGGTGGTCCTCGCTCCGGCCGGAAAGGAGGACGATCCGGTCCCTCTCGCTGTGCCGGAAGGCGCGCAGGGCGTCGCGCACGGAGACGTTGAGCAGGTCGCGGTCGCAGCGCGTGAAGTCGTACGGTCCCCGGTCGACGCGCAGGGCGAGGGTGCCGTCGATGTCGCACATGACGGCGGTGGGCAGGCCCGGGCCCGCGACGTAGGGCTCGACGGCCGGCTGGTCGTTGAGCCAGTCCGCGGTGAGCCGCCAGCCGCCCCGGGTGGCCTTGGCGTGCTTGTCGGCGAGGATCCGGATGATCTCCTCGCCGACGGGCCGCTCGCGGGCGGCGTCGCGACGGACGCACTCGTCGACGGGCACGGACGTGAAGTCGTGGACGGCGAAGGTGGCCAGGCCCGCGACGGCGGCCTTGAGCCGCTTGGGGATGTGCGGGGTCAGATGCGTGTTGTCGACGACGACGTCGAAGCCGTCGTCGACGGCCGCGCGGACGGCGGCGTCCTGGATGCCGAGCACGGTCTGCTCGTGGGTGCGGGAGCGGCCCCGGTCCGCCGTGTCGGTCGCGGGGAGGTCGAGCATGGCGCGGAGGTCGTCGAGGTTGACGCGGCGCACGCGTCCCTCGGCGGCGGCCTGGAGGACGCGGGCGGCCGTCGTCTTCCCGGAGGCCGGGAGGCCGGTCATGACGTGAACGACAGGCACGGTCAGTTCTCCTGGTCGGTGGCGAAGGGGTCGGCGGTCTCGGGGCGCAGCTGCCGCCACACGAGGAGGTCGGTCGGGCGCCCGTCGAGGCGGAGGAACAGGGCGGCGCGCAGGCCGCGGTCGGACACGCCCGCGGCGGCGCGGGCGAAGGCGCCGCGGTCGCCGGCGAGGTGGGCCAGGCGGGCGTACGCCTCGTCGACGGCCCGCTCGCGCTCGGCGGCGGCCGCTTCCAGGCCGGCGATCACCTCGCGCACCCAGGCGTCGAACTCGTCCGGCACCTGTTCGAGGAGCGCGTCGAGGGGTTTGCCGCCGGAGGCCTCGACCTCGGCGACGGCGCAGCCCAGTCCCTTGGCCAGTTCGGCGGCGGGCAGGGCGGCGAAGCGCTGGATGCCGTGGCCGCGCCAGATGTCGCGCTCGGTGACCCCGGTGAGCACCTTGTGGAGGCGGACGTACTCGGCGAGCTTGGCCTTGGCGCGCAGGCCGGAGGCGAAGCGCAGGACGAAGCCCTCGGCGTCGGTGCCGGTGGCCCGGTGCCCGCCCGGGAGGGTGTTGGACTCGGTGAGCGCGACGAGCTCGGCGACGCTCATGGCGGGCCAGGTGCGGACGATCGAGCCGACGGGGTCCCAGCCGGTGGCGGCCTCGGCGAGGGGGATCTCGGTGCCGTCGTGGCCGAAGGCTGCGAGCAGGACGAGGTCGCGGCGCTCGCCGTAGTTCACGACGATGCGGTTGCCCGGGTACAGGATCTCGGCGAGGTACGTCACACCGGGCGTGAGGCCCGTGGTGTCGGCGGCGTCGAGGCGGCGCTGTGCCCAGGTCGCCTGGGCGCTGGTGAAGGAGCCCTTGGAGGCGACGTGCCAGCGGTCGTCGTAGTGGAAGACGACGGCGAGGCTGCCGTCGACCTTGTCGTACACCTCGAAGGGCTCGTCGGGCAGCGGCGGCGCGTAGGGACGGCCCGTGGCGTGTTCGGAGACGTTGAAGAACTTGGGGAGGGGGAGGGCGACGATCCGTCCGGTGGTGTCGTCGGCGACGAGTCCGCGGCAGCGCGTGGTCGCCCGGTTCCAGTGCTGGGCGTACTGGCACGCGCGCGTGTACGTGTAGATCGACAGCGGCAGCGCGGGGTGTCGTTTGCGCGTGACGTGCCCGTCCGCGAGCGCGGTGGCGAGTTCCTCGGACGGCATCAGGTCGTGCAGAGTCAGGGTCGCCTGGCTCATGGGGTCCCTCCTGGGTGTTCGATGATCCATTCTCGGTCGGCGGGGCCGGGGAGGACAGCGATTTTCCGGGTCTGGGCCGGGAGGGGCGGGAATGCGCGGGCTCCCGATCCCGGGCGTGTCGGTGGTGCCCCGTAGACTCGCCGTCTCCCCGCCGGTGACGTCGCCGGCGCAGACGAAGGAAGCGAGCCCCATGAACCACGCGGACGGCACGGCACCGATCTACGCCGAGCTCATACGGGAGCGGGGGGATGTTCCGGGTGACGTCCGCCAGGTCGCCGAGGAGGTTCTGCGGGACCTGAGCCGGGTCATCCAGGTACCGCCGCAGGGCGTCACGGGACCGCAGGGCGCCGTCGCGCACACCGGCGCCCTCGCGCACACCGGGCCCGCCGGGCAGATGGGCGTCGGCGGGCACGCGGGCGTCGTGGGCCAGGCGGGCGCCGTGCTGCCGCACCGTCCGATGCGGTAGCCCTCGCGACAGCCCTCCGGCCCGGTCCGCCGGGTTCCGGGCGTTGTCAGTGCCGTGCGCCATGCTGCTCCCCGGACGGCCCGTGCCACGGTGGGACGGGCCGCGAACGGGATCAGGGGATGACGACATGGCCGAGGTTCTGCTGTTCCACCACTCGCTCGGGCTGACGCCGGGCGTCGGCGCGTTCGCCGACGAGCTGCGGCGGGCCGGGCACACGGTGCACGTGCCCGACCTGTACGACGGGCGGACGTTCACCGACCTGGAGGCCGGCGGCGGATACGCCCAGGAGATCGGTTTCGAGACGCTCGTGGCGCGCGGCGAGCGCGCCGCCGAGGGACTGCCGGAGGACATCGTCCTCGCCGGGTTCTCGCTCGGTGTGCTGCCCGCGCAGAAGCTGGCGCAGACCAGGGCGGGCGCGCGCGGCGCCCTGCTGTTCGGCGCCTGCGTGCCGCCGGCGGAGTTCGGCGGGTCCTGGCCGGAGGGCGTGCCCGTACAGGTGCACGGGATGGACGCCGATCCGTACTTCGTCGACGAGGGTGATCTGGCGGCGGCCCGCGCGCTCGTGGCGGACGCGGCGGACCGGAGGCTGTTCCTGTACCCGGGCAGCGCGCACCTGTTCGCGGAGGCCGGGTCGCCGTCCCACGTGCCGGAGGCCGCCGCGCTGTGCGTCGAGCGGGTGCTGTGCTTCCTGGGCGGAGTCGATCGCTGACCACGGCGAGCGCCGGCCGCGTCAGGCGCTGACCGCGGCGGACGCCGAGGGCTCCGCGGGCCGGGCGGGTCAGCCGATCGGCTGACCCCGGTGTCGTCCGTCCCGCCGCGTACCGGGGGCCGCCTGTCGGACCGTGCGGTGCCGTGCGCGGGCGGAGGATCGGGGCAGGGTGCGGGCCCGTCTCCGGACGGGACCGCCCGGTGTTCGCCGTACCGAGGGGTCCGACATGACGAAGTACCGCCGCACGTCCCGAACCGCCCGGGTCCTGTTGCCCGGAGCGGCGGCCGTGGCCCTGCTCGCCGGTTGCGCGCTCGGATCCGGAGGGCCGGCGTCGGCGTCGGGCTCGACGCCGACGGCGGGGGTGTCCCCCACGGCGGGCTCCTCGGTCACCGTGACGCCCGCGCCGGCCGCGCCCACCGGGAAGCCGGCGCCGGGCACGCTCCTGGTCGGCGACTTCGGCTCCGCCACGGTCACCTTCGTCGACCCCGCGCGCGGTGCCACGGGTTCCGTGAAGGTCGGCACCGCGCCGTACGGCCTGGTGGTCGGCGCGGACGGGCGGGCCTGGGTGGCGACCGCCGAGGGCGTGGCGGTCGTGGACACCGTGACCCGGCAGCGGCTCGCCCTCGTTCCGTACGAGACGGACGCCGGGCCCGTGACCACGGGCGAGTACCGGGGCGGCGGCATGGGCATCGCGCTCGCGCCGGACGGGCGACGGGTGTACGTGGGGGTCAACGTGCCCGGCGGGAACGGCACCCTGGAGGTGATCGACACGGCGACCCTGAAGGTCACGGACACCGTGCCGGTGGGCCGGCGCCCCTTCGACGTGGACGTGTCGCGGGACGGCGCGGAGGTGTACGCGACCAACCACGACTCCTTCGACGTCACGGTCGTCGCGGCGGGGACTCTGGAGCCGCGGCGGGTGGAGGTCGCCCCGTACGGCACCGAGGGCGGGCTGGGCTCCTGGCTCAAGCCGCACTACGCGGCCGTACGGCCCTCGGACGGCAAGCTGCTGCTGCCCTTCGAGGGCGAGCGCCTGGCCGTCGTGGACCCCCGCACCGGCCGCACCACGATCGAGCCGATGACGGCGAACACGCATCAGCACGGGGCCACGGTGACCGCCGACGGGACGCTGCTGACCGTGGGCACGGGGCCGATCGACCCGGACGTGGACCGCGGGCCCTCCCTCACCGTCCGGACGCCCGGCGGGACCGAGCGGGTCTACCCGCTGGAGGGGCCGCACGAGAGCGTGGCCGTGTCGAAGGGCGGCGAAACCGCCTACGTGACCGGTGGATTCACCCGGAGCGGGTACTGGGACGGTCTGAGCATCGTCGACCTCGACTCGGGCGACACCCGGCGCCTCGCCGCGGGCTCGCGTCCGCTGGGGATCGCGGTCCTCTGACCGGGGCCGCGTTCACGCCGAGGAGCGATACCGACGCAATGGCGATAGAAAGGGTGAACGACCGACAGTCGGCGAAAAACTGCCATATGGGCTTGTCGAGCCGTATCCGATGGCTCCTTGCACGCTCCTACGGAAGGGCGGACAGCGTGACGCGACCGAGGATTCTCGTGGTGGGCGCGGGATTCGCCGGAGTGGCCTGCGTACGGAGGCTCGAACGGCGGCTCGCCGAGCGGGAGGCACAGCTCGCGCTGCTCTCGCCGTTCTCGTACCAGCTGTATCTGCCGCTGCTCCCCCAGGTCGCCGCGGGTGTGCTGACCCCGCAGTCGGTCGCGCTGTCGCTGCGGCGCAGTGAACGGCATCGCACCCGGATCGTGCCGGGCGGCGTGGTGGGGGTGGACACGGCGGCGAAGGTCTGTGTGGTGCGGACGATCTCCGGCGAGTACGTGACCGAGCCGTACGACCATCTCGTGCTCGCGCCGGGCAGTGTGACCCGCAGCTTCGACATCCCGGGGCTCGCCGAGCACGCGCGCGGGATGAAGACGCTCGCCGAGGCGGTGTACATCCGCGACCACGTCATCGCCCAGCTGGATCTGGCGGACGCGAGCAACGACGAGGCGGAGCGGGCGGCACGCCTGCAGTTCGTCGTGGTCGGCGGCGGTTACGCGGGCACGGAGACGGCGGCCTGTCTCCAGCAGCTCACCCACAACGCGGTCAAGCGGTACCCGCGCATCGACCCGAAGCTGATCAAGTGGCACCTGGTGGACATCGCGCCGAAGCTCATGCCGGAGCTGGGCGACAAGCTGGGCGCCGCCGCGATGGACATCCTGACCAGGCGCGGGATCGAGGTGTCGCTGGGAGTGTCGGTGGCCTCGGTCGACGAGGAGACGGTCACGCTCACCGACGGACGGGCGCTGCCGAGCCGGACGCTGATCTGGACGGCCGGGGTCGCGGCGAGCCCGCTGATCGGCACGCTCGGCGCGGAGACCGTCCGCGGCCGGCTCGTCGTCTCGGCCGAGATGGCGGTGCCGGGGTTCGACGGGCTGTGGGCGCTCGGCGACGCGGCGGCGGTGCCCGACCTCGCCAAGGGCGAGGAGGGCGCGATCTGCCCGCCGACCGCGCAACACGCGATGCGGCAGGGGAAGGCGGTCGCCGACAACCTGGTCGCGACACTGCGCGGGGAGCGGACCCGGCCGTACGCGCACAAGGACCTGGGGCTCGTGGTGGACCTCGGCGGGCTCGACGGCGTGTCGAAGCCGCTCGGCGTGGAACTGCACGGCATGCCCGCGCAGGCCGTGGCCCGCGCGTACCACTGGGCGGCGCTGCGGACCAACGTGGCCAAGACCCGGGTGATGACGAACTGGCTGCTGAACGCCGTGGCCGGGGACGACTTCGTACGGACCGGCTTCCTGGCGTCCAAGGCGGGCACGCTGCGCGACTTCGAGTACACCGACGCGTACCTGACACCGGAGCAGGTCCGCGACCACACGGCCTCGTTCCGGGGGGCGGTCGGGACCGGCGGGGGCCACTGAGGCCCAGTGGTGTGCCCGCCGGTCCCGGCGGCCTCAGCGGGCGAGAGCGGGGGCCGGGCCCATGACGACGACGGGTTCGGCGGCCGGGTCGAGGGCGCGGATCAGGTCGCGCAGGGCCTCGCGTTCCAGGGCCACGCAGGCCTGGGTGGGTCCGCCGTGGTCGACGTGGATCCAGACCCCGCCGCCCTTCCCCGCGCCGAGCGGGCGCTCCTTGTCCAGCGGGGTCCTGCCCGGTACCCGGTTGTAGTCGATGGCGATCACGTGGTCGAAGGAGCCTTCGAGGGGTTCGCCTGAGAAGCCGGTGCCGCTGATGGCGAACTCCTGGTCCTGGTCGTACGGGAAGCGGGCGCCGGGGTCCGGCAGCCGGCCGCCGGTGTCGCCGATCCGGAAGACCCCGATGGGGGTGCGCAGGTCACCGGCCCGGTGATCGGCGGTCCAGCCCTTGAGCGCGTTGTGGGCGGGCCACGGTCCCGCGGCCTCGGTCCAGGCCCCGCCGCGGCTCCGCTCGTACAGCGTCGCGGTGGAGGTGTTGTCGTCGGCGGTGGCGCCGGTGACGACGAGTGCCTGGGTGGTGCCGTCGGGAACGAGGGCGTGTGTGGCGGGTCCGATGCCGGGGATCCGGGGAACGGGTACGGGAGCTGAGGAGAGACTGCTCGCCGCCTCGCCCGCCGCACGGGGTGGCGCGCCTTCGGGGCGGGAGTCGCCGGCGGCGGGCGGGGCCGTGACGGCGGGCCCGTCGGGTGTGGCGGGGACGGTCGGCGCGGTGCCGGCGCAGCCGGTGAGCAACAGGGCCGCACACAGTGTGCCGGCGCTCAGCAGCGCGGGGGCGCCCTTGCGGACGGACATGGACGGATCCTCCTGGCCGGGGGCAGTGCTGCCATCCGTACCCGTTCGGCGTGCGGCGCTGCCGCGCCGCCGGTGCCCTCACCCGTACGGCCGTGTCGTCCGGGGTCCTGTCGTGCGTCCGAAAGCGGTTGACCGGCCGGGCGGGGCGCGCTTTCCTGCCCGGATGAACGATCTCCGTATCGAACGGGCCAGGAGCGCGGCGCAGCTCGCGGACTGGCGGGCCGTCCACAACACGGTCATCCCCACGGCCGCCCTCTCCCTCGACGAGGTGCGGGAGCGGTCGGGCCGGAACCGGCTGGACGTCGCGTACCTCGGGGAGGTGGTGGCGGGCTGTTCGACGGTGCGTCCTCCGGACGAGGAGACCGTGGCGGCCACCGTCATCGCGCGGACGCTGCCCGGGTTCCGGGGGCGCGGGATCGGCACGGCACTGTACGAGCGGGGGCTCGCGCACGCGCGGACGCTGAGCGACGAGGGCGTCGAGACGGTGGTGCTCGCCTCCAACGAGGAGGGGCTGCGGTACGCGCTCGCACGTGGGTTCGTGAAGGTGGAGCGGTACGTCCTGCCGGGCGACACGGTGCCGTTCGTGACGCTGCGCCTCACCTGACGGTACGTCAGATCATCCCGTCGCAGGGCTGGGAACCTTCGGTGCCCGGCGCTACCCTCCGCGCATGATTCGGACGGTGGTGTGGGGTACCGGAAATGTCGGGCGCGCGGCGATCCGCGCCGTGGACGCCCATCCAGGTCTTGAGCTCGCGGCGGTGCTGGTCGCCGATCCGGCGAAGGTCGGACGGGACGCGGGGCGGCTCGCGGGGCTCGGGCGCGATCTCGGGGTGGTGGCCGTCGACGACGTCGGGGCTGTGCTCGACGGGCGGCCCGGGGCGGTGGTGTACGCGGCCTCGGGCGACACCCGGCCCGACGGGGCGCTCGACGACGTGGCCCGTGCGGTGCGGGCGGGCGCGGTGGTGGTCACGCCCGCGCTCTATCCGCTGTACGACCAGCGCAACGCTCCGCCCGAGTTCCGGGATCCGGTGCTCGCGGCGGTCGCCGAGGGAGGCGGCTCGCTGTTCGTGTCGGGGGTGGACCCTGGCTGGGGCAACGACGTCCTGCCGCTGCTCGTGAGCGGGCTCGGCGGCACCGTGGACGTGATCCGCTGTCAGGAGATCTTCGACTACTCGACGTACGAGCAGGAGGAGTCGGTCCGGGACCTGATCGGGATGGGCCGGCCTATGGAGTACGAGCCGCCGATGCTGCTGCCGTCGGTGCCGACGATGGTGTGGGGCGGGCAGGTGCGGCTGATGGCCCGCGCGCTCGGCGCCGAGCTCGACGAGATCCGCGAGACCGTGGAGCGGCGCCCGCTGGAGTCCACCGTGAGGACCCGGACGATGGGCGTCTTCGAAGCGGGCACGCAAGGCGCGATCCGCTTCGAGGTGCAGGGGATCGTCGGCGGCGAGCCCCGGATCGTGATCGAGCACGTCACCCGCATCCACCCCTCGTGCGCGCCGGACTGGCCGGTGCCGCCGGACGGCGCGGGGGCGCACCGGGTGATCGTCGAGGGGAGCCCCCGGATCGAGGTGACGGTGGCGGCGACCGCCGAGGGCGAGAACAGGTCGGCGGGCGGGAACGCCACGGCGGTCGGCCGGCTCGTCGGGGCGATCGACTGGCTGGTGGCGGCCGGGCCGGGACTGTACGACGCGCTGGACGTGCCGTTGCGGCCGGCGGTCGGGAAGCTGGGAAGGAGACCACGGTGATCATCGACATTCCCGAGGGCCAGGAGCCGATCGGGTACGTGTGGGGCGACATGGTCCCGGAGATCGGGACGGCGGCGGCGAACTTCTCGCTGTCGGTGTACGCCCATACGACCCTGGGACTGCGCGAGTTCGAGGCGGCGCGGCTGAGGATCGCACAGATCAACGGGTGCGGCTTCTGTCTGGACTGGCGTACGGACCGGGACGGGGTGAAGGTCGAGGAGGGCTTCGACGACGTCGTCGCGGCGTGGCGGGAGACGGAGGTCTCGGAGGCCTTCGACGAGCGGACGCGGCTCGCGGCCGAGTACGCGGAGCGGTACGCGCTCGACCATCACGGTCTGGACGAGGAGTTCTGGGGCCGGATGACGGCGCGCTACAGCCAGGCGGAGATCGTGGAGCTGACGATGAGCCTGGGCTCCTGGCTGGCGTTCGGGAGGCTCAACCGGGTGCTCGGGCTCGACACGGTGTGCGTGCTGCCGACGCACTAGGGTCTGTCCGACCCTGAACCGCCGGACAGACCCTAGTCGTGTGCGAAAGGGCCGGCCGGGACACCGGCCGGCCCTTCCCCTTCGCCCTCAGAAGTCTTCGGCGACGATCCGTTCGATGTTGCGTTCGGCGAGCGCCGTGATGGTGACGAACGGGTTGACGCTGGCGTTGCCGGGGATCAGGGCGCCGTCGATGACGTACAGGCCGGTGTAGCCGTGGAGCCGGCCGTGGTTGTCGGTCGCCTTGCCCAGGACCGCGCCGCCGAGCGGGTGGTACGTGAGGTGGTCGCCCCAGATCTTGTACGCGCCGAAGAGGTCGGTGCGGTAGATCGTGCCCTCCTTGGCGTTGATCTTGTCGAAGATCGTTTTGGCGGCGTCGATGGAGGTCTGCTTCCAGGCCCGGTCCCAGCTCAGGTCGACCTTGCCGGTGGCCGGGTTCCAGGTGAACTCGGCCCGGTGGGGGGTCTTGGTGATCGAGAGGTAGAAGGAGGCGTAGGTCTCGATGCCGGTGGGCAGCGGGGCGACCTCGGCGAAGGCGCCGCCCGCGTCCCAGTTGTCGATGCCGGCGGTGGGCATGGCCGACTGGAGCTTGCCGGTCGGGTCCCACATGTGGTTGGCCCGGCCGCACATGACGTTGCCGTTGTCGCCCCAGCCCTTGCCGATCTCGCCGTTGAGGGCGGGGAGCGCGCCGGTGGCCTTCAGGCGGGTGAGGAGCTTGCTCGTCCCGACGCTGCCGGCGGCGAAGAAGACCTTGTCGGCGGTGACGGTCTTGCCGGCGAGGGTGACGCCCGTGGTGTCGATCTGGTCGACGGCGACCGTGTAGCCGCCGCCGGGTGCCGGGGTGACGGAGGTGACCTTGTGGAGCGCCGAGACGCTGACGCGGCCGGTGGCGGCCGCCTGGGCGAGGTAGGTCTTCTGGAGGGTCTTCTTGCCGTGGTTGTTGCCGTAGATGACCTCGCCGTCGAGGGCCGACTTCGGTACGGCCCCGGCGGCCTCCTGCTTCATGTACTCCCAGTCGTAGACGTTCGGGACGAACACGAAGGGGAAGCCTGACCGCTGGGCGTGCTTGCGGCCGACGCGGGCGTACTGGTAGCAGGCGGCGCTCTCCCACCAGGCCGGATCCACGGCGGTGACGCCGAGTCCGGCGTTGGCGCGGGGGTAGTACGTGGAGTACATCTCCCCCGCGTCGACGGTGGGGAGGATGGCGGCGAAGTTCTCGCGGCGCGGCGTGACGGCCATGCCGCCGTTGACGAGGGAGCCGCCGCCGACGCCCCGGCCCTGGTAGACGGTGATGCCGGCGAAGTCCTCGGCGTCGAGGATGCCGGTGTGGCGGGGGACGTTCTTGTCGAGGGGGAAGCCGAGGAAGTTGCTCAGGGGCTGCTTGGTGCGGGTCCGCAGCCAGAAGGAGCGGTAGTCGGGCATGGTGGTGTTGGCGAAGATCTTGCCGTCGGCTCCGGGGGTGTCCCAGGTCATGCCCATCTCGACCATGTGGACGGCGACGCCCGCGCGGGCGAGGCGGAGGGCGGCGACCGAGCCGCCGTAGCCGGTGCCGATGACGAGGGCGCGGACGTGGGAGCCGGCGGGGAGGGGGCTGTGCGGAATGGCGGCGAGGCCGGTGTCGGCGTGGGCGGGGACGGTCTGGCCGGCGAGGGCGGCGGCGCCGAGAAGAGAACCTGTTCCCGCGAGGAACCGGCGACGGCTGACGCCGCCGGTTCCCTTCGCGGACACGGGGTGTTCACTCATGTGATGTTCCTCACTCGTGAGCGAATGGGAACATGTTCTACTGTCGCGCGTCGGGGAAGTCACGCGAAACCGACGGGTAACTTCATCGGGTCACGGACGGCCCCGGGGCGCCGGTGAGGCGCTCGGGGGTGAGCAGCTCGGCGAGCCGGTGGGCGGGCAGCAGCCCCTTCTCCAGGGTGAGTTCGACGACTCCGCGCCCGGTGGCGAGCGCCTCCTGCGCGATGGCCGTGGCGGCGGTGTAGCCGAGGTGCGGGTTGAGCGCGGTGGCGAGACCGATGGAGTTCTCGACGGCCGCCCGGAGCGCCTCGGTGTTGGCGGTGATGCCGCTGACACAGCGCTCGGCGAGGGTCAGGCAGGCCGCGCGCAGGGAGAGGAGGCTCTTCGACAGGGCGTGGAAGATGACCGGTTCGAAGGCGTTGAGCTGGAGCTGTCCCGCCTCCGCGGCCATGGTGATGGTGATGTCGTTGCCGATCACCTCGAAGGCGACCTGGTTGACGACCTCGGGGATCACCGGGTTGACCTTGCCGGGCATGATGCTGGATCCGGCCTGCACGGGCGGCAGGTTGATCTCGTTGAGCCCCGCACGCGGGCCCGAGGACAGCAGCCGCAGGTCGTTGCAGGTCTTGGAAAGCTTCACCGCGATGCGCTTGAGCACTCCGGAGAGCTGCACGAAGGCGCCGCAGTCCTGGGTGGCCTCGATCAGGTTGGCGGAGGTCACGAGCGGCAGGCCGGTCAGTTCGGCGAGGTTGCGGCGGGCGGTCTCGGCGTAGCCGGGGGCGGCGTTGAGGCCGGTGCCGATGGCGGTGGCCCCGAGGTTGATCTCGTGGATGAGCTCGACGGCCTCCGCGAGCCGGCTGCGGTCCTCCTCCAGCATCACGGCGTACGTGGAGAACTCCTGGCCCAGCGTCATGGGCACCGCGTCCTGGAGCTGGGTGCGGCCCATCTTCACGACCTCGCGGAACTCCAGGGCCTTGGCGGCGAAGGCGTCCTGGAGCACGGCCATCGCCTTCAGGAGTTCGCGGGCCGCCCCGATGGCCGCGATGCGGATCGCGGTCGGGTAGACGTCGTTGGTCGACTGGCCGAGGTTGACGTCCTCGTTGGGGTGGAGGCGGTCGTAGTCGCCCTTGGCGTGGCCGAGGAGCTCCAGGGCACGGTTGGCGACGACCTCGTTGGCGTTCATGTTGGTGGAGGTGCCGGCGCCGCCCTGGATCACGTCGACGACGAACTGGTCGTGGAGGTGTCCCGTACGGATCTCCCGGCAGGCACCGGCGATGGCGTCGGCCTTGTCGGCGGGGAGCAGGCCGAGCTCCTCGTTGGCGCGGGCCGCGGCCTCCTTGACGGCGGCGAGCGCGTCGATCAGCAGCGGGTAGACGGAGATCGGCGTACCGGTGACGGTGAAGTTCTCGGTGGCGCGCAGGGTGTGGACGCCCCAGTAGGCGTCGGCGGGGACGTCCCGGTCACCGAGCAGATCGTGCTCGCGGCGGACGGGAGCGGGGTGCGGGGCCTGGGCGGGAAGCATGAATGCGGTCCTTGGGAAGGGGAGGGGAGGGGAGGGGAGGGGAGGGTGCGTGCCGAACGAGAGGAGGTTCGTGCCGCGGGCACGGCGAGGCGGCCGGGCGGCAGGGCCGTACGGCAGTCGGGGTGACCTGGCGGTGTGACCGCGGGGGAAGGACCCGCTCCGGTCCCGGGGGACCGTGGGAAGGGGTTGGCTCCGGCTCGCGGGCGGGCGGGAGGGCGCCGCCCGCGAGCCGGGGGTCTGGGGGTGCGCCGGGACGGGACCTGTCCGGCCGCGCTGACCCGGCTTGACCGGCCCTATGCTCGGGCGGCGACCGCAGAGGCCGAGCGTGAGCCGCCGGTGGCGAGGGCCGGTTCCACGCGGACCGGTCCTTCGAGGAGGCGGCGCAGGAGGGCCGTGCCGCGGGCCGGGTCGCCCGCGCCGCCCTCGGCGAGGAGCGTGGCGAGGACGGCTATCCGGGCCTGGGCGGCACGCAGGGTGCCGGTGAGCAGCGCCCCGGCGGCGACGAGGTCGACGGCTCCGCCGCCGGTGTAGATCTCGGCGAGCGGCCCGGCGGGCACGCGGGTGCTCACGGCGACGAGGACGCCCTGGTTGACGGCGTCGGCCACGGCGGCGGCGATCTCGGGGGTGGCGTTGCCCGCGCCGGTGGCTTCGAGGACGATGCCCCGGGCGCCGGCGGCGACGGCCGCGTTCAGCAGGAACGGGTCGCCGTCGGAGTGGTGGGTGACGATGTCGACCCGGGGCAGCGCGACGGCGTCGGGGCCGATGGCGCCGGGGACCGCCGTGTGCGCGGCGGCGGGGAGCGGCAGCGGCGTCGGGCGCTCCGGCTGCCGCTCGATGTCGACGCGGGAGAATCCGACGCGGCCCAGGCGCTCGGCGGAGGGGTCGGAGAAGGCGTCGGCGGCGAGTGTCTGGCTCTTGACGGTGCCGCGGGCCGCGTGGACGCGGCCGTCGAAGACGACGAGGACGCCGAGGTCGCTGACGGAGGCGGCGACCTGGAGCGCGTCGTACATGTTGCCGGGGCCGTCCCCGTCGCCGGTGCCGAAGGGGCGCTGGGCGCCGGTCAGGACGACCGGGCGGACGTCGGTGTGGTGCAGGTCCAGGAGGAAGGCGGTCTCCTCCAGGGTGTCGGTGCCGTGGGTGATCACGATGCCGTCGACGCCGGGGTCGGCGAGGGTCTCGTGGACGGTGCGCAGGAGGGTCAGCTGGTGGGCCGCGGTCATGCGCGAGCTGTTGACGTTGAAGAGGTCGACGACCTCGACGGTGACGCCCTCGGGGAGGGGGGCGGTGGCCAGGACGTCGCTGCCGGAGGCGTCGGCGGCGTAGCCGGTGCCCTGCCAGCGGCTCGCGATCGTGCCGCCGGTGCTGATGACGACGATCCGGCGCGCTCCCCCGTCGTTCGTCCGCTTCATGCCTGCCGTCCTTACTCCGTACCCAAATATCCTGCCCCGCAACGATAGGGCAGGAGGCGCGCAAGACGATTGCGAAATCGTCCGAGGAAATGTTTTGCCGTGGTAGATAATTGCGCCATGGACCGAATCGATCTGCACATCTTGCGCGAGCTTCAGGAAGACGGGCGCCTGAGCAACCAGGAGCTGGCCCAGCGGGTGGGGCTCAGCCCGTCCCCCTGTCTGCGCCGGGTGCGCCAGCTGGAGCAGGACGGGGTGATCCAGGGCTATCGGGCGATCATCGACCCGGAGGCGGTGGGCCGCGGGTTCGAGGTCCTCGTCTCGGTGGAGATGCGTCGGGACCGGGAGACCGTGGAGGCCTTCGAGGCGGCGCTCCAGGACGTGCCGGACGTCATCGAGGCGTACCGCCTGTTCGGGAGCCCCGGGTGCCTGCTCCGGATCGCGGTGGCCGACCTCGCGGCGTACGAGCGGCTGTGGATCGAGCGTCTGACGACGCTGGCCGGGGTCACCGAGGTCAACTCGCAGATCATCATGAAGCGGATCAAGGAGCCGAAGGGGATGCCGGTGGGCGTCCGGGGCATCTGAACGCGCGGCGGCCGGGGCCTGGGGCTGCCTTCGGATCAGGCCCGGGCCACGCCCGGTCGCTCCATATGCGAGAACGTCATGGAACAGCCTCCTCCCCGTTACATGACAGGTACCTGACGTGTGCCACCCTCCCGATGACACGAAGTCAACACGCGTAGACAGCGGGATCCTTGAGCCGGCCCCCGCCGCCCCGCGCGTACCGTCCCCGGGAAAGGGCCCCCCATGTCCGTTGTGCGGATCGGCAGATGGAAGGTGTGGGCGGCGGCGGTCGCCGCGACCCTCGTCGGCATCACGCTCCCCGCGGTCACCGCGACTCCCGCGAGCGCCACGACCACCGCGTACGACACCACGTACTACAAGAACGCGATAGGCAAGACCGGCACGAGTCTGAAGTCCTCGCTGCACACGATCATCAGCAGCCAGAGCAAGATCTCGTACGACGCGGTCTGGAACGCGCTGAAGGTCACCGACCAGGATCCCAACAACACCGCGAACGTGGTCCTGCTGTACAGCGGCGTCTCGCGCAGCAAGTCCCTCAACGGCGGCGACGTGGGCGACTGGAACCGCGAGCACGTCTGGGCGCAGTCCCACGGCAGCTTCGGCACCTCGGCCGGCCCCGGCACCGACCTGCACCACCTGCGCGCCTGCGACGTCCAGGTCAACAGCATCCGCGGCAACAAGGACTGGGACTTCGGCGGCAGCGCGGTCAGCGGCGCGACCGGCAGCTACACCGACTCCAACTCCTTCGAGCCGCGCAACGCCGACAAGGGCGACGTGGCCCGGATGATCCTCTACATGGCCGTCCGGTACGAGGGCGACGACGCCTGGGCCGACCTGGAGCCCAACGAGTCGACGTCCAACGGCAGCGTCCCCTGGCACGGCCGCCTCTCGATCCTGAAGCAGTGGAACCAGCAGGACCCGCCGAGCGCCTTCGAGGAACGCCGCAACGACGTCATCTACGGCACCTACCAGGGCAACCGGAACCCGTTCATCGACCACCCCGAGTGGGTCGAGGCGATCTGGTAGCCCTCGCACCCGCACCACCGCAGGACCGAACGGAGCCGGGCCGGGCTCGCAGCACCCGGCCCGGCTCCGGCGCGTTCGGAGGACCTCTACGCCTGACCGCTCCCGCCGCCTTCAAACGCGAAATCGCAGATCTTCTCACGCTCTTCGCGTGAACGATGGACACGCCCATCAGGCGTTATCCACCCGTTATAAACGGTCATTTCGCCCCCTTTTCCTGCCCTTTGCCGTGCGGTGAAGCATGCATTCCCGGCACGGAGGCCGTCGGCGCACCTATCACGATCATCACGCCCCGGACAAGGGTCCAGCCCCAGGAAGTTCCGAGATCCACTCGGTAGCTTCGGCGCCCATGACCACAGCCCGCACGACACCCCCGACGATCGCGGACGGCGCCGAGCTCTGGCGTATCGCCCGCGGCTCCGGGGAACTCGACCTCAACTCCCCGTACAGCTATCTGCTGTGGTGCCGCGACTTCGCCGACACGACCGCCGTCGCCCGTGACGCCTCCGGACGCCCGATCGGCTTCGTCACCGGCTACCTGCGTCCCGACGCGCCGGAAACGCTCTTCGTCTGGCAGGTCGCCGTCGAGGGTTCGCACCGCGGAAGCGGGGTAGCCGGGACCCTGCTCGACGCCCTGTCCACACGCGTGGCCGCCGAGCACGGAGTCAGCCGAGTCGAGGCGACCGTCACCCCCGGGAACCTCGCGTCCGACCGGCTGTTCCGGTCCTACGCGCGCCGCCACGGCGCGGACCTGACGCAGGAGGTGCTGTTCCCTTCGGCCACGTTCCCCTCCTCGGGGCACGAGTCCGAGGTGCTGTACCGCATCGGCCCCCTCGCTGCCCCCGCGTCCTGAGCCCTCGTCCGCGCCCACCACGCACCCGAACCACCTCTGGAGAAGAGACTCCGTGACCCTGATCGACATCGCCGCCCCCTCCGCCCTCGGGACCCCCTCCGTCTTCGAGACCCTGGAGTCGGAGGTCCGCAGCTACTGCCGTGCCTGGCCCGTCGTCTTCGAACGCGCCACCGGCAGCAGGCTGTACGACGAGCAGGGGCGCCCGTACCTCGACTTCTTCGCCGGCGCGGGCTCGCTCAACTACGGCCACAACAATCCCGCGCTCAAGCGGGCACTGCTCGACTACCTCGCCGGCGACGGGGTCACCCACGGCCTCGACATGTCGACGACCGCGAAACGCGACTTCCTCGAGACCTTCCACGAGACGGTCCTCGAACCCCGCTCGCTGCCCTACAAGGTGATGTTCCCCGGGCCCACCGGCACCAACGCCGTGGAGGCCGCCCTGAAGCTCGCCCGCAAGGTCACCGGGCGCCAGACCGTCGTGTCCTTCACCAACGCCTTCCACGGGATGTCGCTCGGCTCGCTCGCCGTCACCGGCAACGCCGCCAAACGCGCCGGCGCGGGCGTCCCGCTGCACCACGCCATCCGGATGCCCTTCGACGACTACCTCGACGGACAGCTCACCGACTTCCTCTGGTTCGAGCGGCTCCTCGACGACGCGGGCTCCGGTCTCGACCACCCCGCGGCCGTGATCGTCGAGACCGTCCAGGGCGAGGGCGGCATCAACGTCGCGCGGGCCGCGTGGCTGCGCGGGCTCGCGGAGCTGTGCCGCCGGCACGACATGCTCCTCATCGTCGACGACATCCAGATGGGCTGCGGCCGCACCGGCGACTTCTTCTCCTTCGAGGAGGCGGGCATCACGCCCGACATCGTCACCCTGTCCAAGTCCATCAGCGGCTACGGCCTGCCCATGGCCCTCTGCCTGTTCCGGCCGGAGCTGGACGTGTGGCAGCCCGGTGAGCACAACGGCACCTTCCGCGGCAACAACCCGGCCTTCGTCACCGCCACGGCCGCCCTCGACGCGTACTGGCGCGACGGCGCCCTGCGCGAGCGCACCCTGGGCCGGGCCGACCGGGTGGAGAGCGCCCTGCTCGACCTGTGCACGGGCGACGGGCGCATGGGCCTGACGGTCCGCGGCCGGGGCCTCGTGTGGGGCCTGGAGTTCGCCGACGGGGAGCGCGCGGAGGCCGTGTGCCGGCGCGCCTTCGAGACCGGTCTGCTCGTGGAGACCTCGGGTCCGCGCGGCGAGGTGGTCAAGCTGCTGCCGCCGCTGACGGCGACGGACGACGAACTCGACGAGGGGCTCGGCATCCTGGCCCGCTCCGTCCGCCACACCGCCTGAGCCACCACCGGACCACCGCCTGAGCCACCACCGGACCACCGCTTGAGCCGCCGCTTGAGCCGCCGTCACGACCATCCCCATCCGGATCCGAAAGGCCACACCCATGATCGTCCGTTCCTTCGACGAGCTCGAGAACACCGAGCGGCACGTGAGGGCCGCCTCGGGCACCTGGGAGAGCAAGCGGATCGTCCTGGCCCGTGAGCGGGTCGGCTTCTCCCTCCACGAGACGGTTCTGTACGCCGGCACCGAGACCTCCATGTGGTACGCGCACCACGTCGAGGCCGTGGTCTGCACGGCCGGCGAGGCCGAGCTCACCGACCTGGAGACGGGCCGCACCTACACGATCGTGCCCGGAACGATGTACCTCCTCGACGGACACGAGCGCCACACCCTCAGGGTCAAGCAGGACTTCCGCTGCCTGTGCGTCTTCAACCCGCCCGTCACCGGGCGCGAGGACCACGACGAGAACGGCGTCTACCCCCTGCTGACCGAGCCCGACGGGCCCGTCGGGAACGACGCCTGAAGCACGGCACACCACCGAACGCACCCGTACGAGAAAGGAAGGCACGCTCCCTCATGGCCTCCGCACCCACCCGTCCCGTCGACCTCTACCCCACCCGTGGCTCCGAGGAGGAGCTGATCGGCCGCAAGGACCCCGTCGTGTGGTCCGAGCCCGGCACGGCGGGCCCCTTCTGGGCCCGCGAACTGGAGGAGTACGACCGCGACGGATTCGTCACGGTGGACGAGATCGTCACCCCTGAGGAGGTCGACACGCTCCGGGCGGAACTGGACCGGCTCGTCTCCGACCCTGCCCTGCGGGCGGACGAGCGGGCGGTCGTCGAGCCCCGCTCCCAGGAGATCCGTTCCGTCTTCGAGGTCCACCGGATCAGCGAGGTCTTCGGCCGGCTGGCCGAGGATCCGCGGATCCTGGGGCGCGCCCGCCAGATCCTCGGCTCGGACGTCTACGTCCACCAGTCGCGGGTCAACGTCAAGCCCGGCTTCGGCGCCAGCGGCTTCTACTGGCACTCCGACTTCGAGACCTGGCACGCCGAGGACGGTCTGCCGAGGATGCGGACGGTGTCGGTCTCGATCGCGCTCACCCCGAACCACACCACCAACGGCAGTCTGATGATCATGCCGGGCTCACATCGCACCTTCCTGGGCTGCGCCGGGGCCACACCGGAGGACAACTACAAGAAGTCGCTCCGGATGCAGGACGCCGGCACGCCGTCCCACGAGGCGCTCACGACGTTCGCCGACGCCTGCGGCATCCGCCACTTCACGGGCCCGGCGGGATCGGCCACCTGGTTCGACTGCAACGCCCTGCACGGCTCGGGCGACAACATCACCCCGTACCCCCGGAGCAATGTGTTCCTGGTCTTCAACAGCGTCGAGAACCAGCCCGAGGCGCCCTTCGCCGCCCCGGTCCGGCGCCCCTCCTTCGTCGCCGCGCGCCCGTGGGACCGCGCATGACCGGTCCCGCGTCCCTCGACCGGCGCCGCTTCCTCGGCAGAACGGCGCTCCTCGGCGGACTCGCCCTCACCGCGGGCCCGCTGGCCGCCTGCACCCGCACCCAGGCCGGGACGGGGGCGCCCGAGGACGACGGCGCACTCCTGGCGCGACTGCGGAAGCAGGGCTTCGTGCGGGTCGGGTTCGCCGGCGAGGCACCGTACGGGTTCCAGGACGGCGCCGAACTCGCCGGCGAGGCCCCGACACTGCACCGCGAGGTCTTCACGGCGCTCGGCGTGCGCGAGCTCCGCCCGACGCTGACCGAGTTCGGGGCGCTGATCCCCGGGCTCCTCGCCGACCGGTTCGACGTCGTGAGCGCGGGCATGTCGATCACGCCCGAGCGCTGCGCCAAGGTGATCTTCTCCGAGCCGGAGTTCGTCTCGCCCACCGCCCTGATGGTCCGCAAGGGCAATCCGAAGGGGCTGAGCGACCTGCGGTCCTGCGCCGCGAAGGGCGCCACCGTCGGCGTGCTGACCGCCGCGGTCGAGACGTCCTACGCCAAGGCGGCGGGCGTCCCGGACGGTTCGGTGAAGGCGCTGGCCAAGCAGCAGGACGGCCTCGACGCCCTCCTGGCGGGCCGGATCGACGCATTCGCCCTGACCGCCATCTCGCTGCGCTGGCTGGCCAGAACGAACCGGGGCGCCGCGGTGGAGGTGACCGAGGCCTTCGTCCCCGAGATCGACGGCAAGCGTCAGCTCGGCGCGGGCGGCGCCGTGTTCCGGCCCGGGGCGACCGGGCTGCGGGACGCCTTCAACAAGGAGCTCGTGAAGATAACCGGCGCCCCCGACCGGTTCGTCGGACTCATCGGGCGCTACGGCTTCACCGAGCGCGAGGTACCGCCCCGTTCGCTGCGGACGGCCGACCTGTGCACCGGGTGAGGGGCGGCCGCCGTGGCTGACTTCCTCACCGAGCTGCGGCGGGCGCTGCCCCGGCTCGCCGAGGGGCTCCTCGTCACGGTGGAGGCGACGGTGCTCGGCGCCGCGCTCGCCCTGCTCCTCGCGTACACCCTGGGACTGCTGTCCCGCTCCGCGCGCCGGCCGGTGCGCGGAGCGGCACGGGTCGTCGTGGAGTTCTTCCGGGGGACCTCGCTGTACGTGCAGCTCTTCTGGCTGTTCTTCGCGCTGCCGATGGTCGGGTTCCGGCTCGAACCGCTGGCCTGCGCCGTGCTCGCGCTCGGTCTCAACTTCGGGGCGTACGGCTCCGAGGTCGTGCGGGGCGCGGTGGCGGCGGTGCCCCGGGCCCAGACCGAGGCGGCGGTCGCGCTCGGCATGGGGCCGGTGCTGCGCCTGCGGCGGGTCGTCCTGCCGCAGGCGCACGCCCTGATGGTCGCGCCGTTCAAGAACCTGCTGATCCAGCTCCTGAAGGCGACGCCGCTGCTCTCCCTGGTCACGGTCCCCGACCTCACGTTCCAGATCGACCAGTTGCGCTCGGCGACGGGCTCGACGGCGGCCTCGTACCTGCTGCTCCTGGGGCTCTACTTCGGCATGGCCGTCGTACTGAGCCTTTTGATGAATGCTCTGGAGCGGGCTGCGAAGGCCCGTCTCGGGCAGGAAAGGACCGTGTGATGTGGGACGGGGAGGCGGCGTGGGCCGCTCTGCCGGTCGTCCTGGAGGGGTTCGGCGTCACCCTGGTCGCGACCGTGCTGGCGTTCGCCGTCGCGATGGTGCTCGGTCTCGCGCTCGCCCTCGTGCAGCGGGCCGGTCCGCGGTGGCTGGCGCTTCCGGTGCGCGGGGCGGCCGGGTTCGTCCGGTCGACGCCGCTCCTGGTGCAGTTGTTCGCGGCCTGGGTGCTGGTGCCGGGGCTCGACGCGCCGACGCTCGGCGTCCTGGTCCTCGGCGTGCACTACGCCACGTACCTCTCCGAGGTGTACCGGACGGGCATCGAGTCCGTACCCAGGGCGCAGTGGGAGGCCTGCACGGCGCTGTCGCTGCCGCGCCGGCGGGTGTGGCGGGCGGTGGTGCTGCCGCAGGCCGTCCGCAACGTGCTGCCGCCCCTGGGCAACTACGCGGTCTCCATGTTCAAGGAGACGCCGCTGCTCTCGGTGATCACGGTGCAGGAGATGGTCCACGAGGCGAACACCTTCGGCAGCACCCACTTCGCCTATCTCGAGAGCTTCACCCTGGCCGCCGCCGTGTTCCTGCTGGCGAGCTGGCCGACGTCCGTGCTGATACGACGACTGGAGGCACGCCTTGCCCACTGAGGACCTGGCGATCCGCTTCGACCGGGTCACGAAGCGGTACGGGGACCAGACCGTGCTCGACGGCCTCGATCTGGAGGTGGCCCGCGGTGAACGCGTCACGCTGATCGGTCCGAGCGGGTCGGGGAAGACCACGATCCTGCGGCTCCTGATGACTCTGGAGCGGGTGACCGACGGCGTCATCCACCTCGCCGGGCAGCCCTTCTCCCACATGCCGGGCCGCGCGGCCGGGAAGCTGGTGCCGGCGAGCGAGCGCCATCTGGCGGCGCGACGGCGCCGGATCGGCATGGTCTTCCAGCAGTTCAACCTGTTCCCGCACATGAGCGTCCTGGAGAACGTGGTGGAGGCGCCGGTCCACGTGCTGGGCGAGAGCCGGGAGGAGGCCGGGCGCAGGGCCCGGGAGCTGCTCGACCTGGTGGGGCTCGCCGACAAGGTCGACGCCCGGCCGACGCGGCTCTCCGGCGGCCAGCAGCAGCGGGTGGCCATCGCCCGCGCGCTCGCGATGCGGCCCGAGATCCTGCTCCTGGACGAGGTGACGTCCGCGCTCGACCCTGAGCTGGTGGCGGAGGTGCTGGACGTGCTGCGGGACGTCGCCCGGCGGACCGACATCACCCTGCTCTGCGTGACCCACGAGATGGGCTTCGCACGGGACGTCTCGGACCGGATCCTGATGTTCGACCGGGGCCGGATCGTCGAGTCGGGCCCGGCCGCCGAGCTGCTCGACTCGCCCGTCGAGGAGCGCACCCGCGCGTTCCTCGGTTCGGTCCGCTGAGGTCCGCCGAGGTCCGCCGAGGTCCGCCGAGCGGGGGCGCACGGTCCGGTCGCCGGGCCGTGCGCCCTCGTTCTGCCGTCGGTCAGCCGTCGGTCCCGGCCACGGCCATGCCGTCCCGCAGGCGGTTCAGGCTCCGCGCGAGCAGTCGTGAGACGTGCATCTGGGAGACGCCGAGGCGCTCGCCGATCTGGGTCTGCGTCAGCTCCTCGACGAAGCGGAGGTGCAGCAGCAGCCGGTCGCGCTCGTCGAGGGCCTCCACGAGCGGGGCGAGGGTGTGGAAGTCCTCGAAGAGTTCGAGGGCCGGGTCGTCCTGGCCGATGACGTCGGCCAGGGCCGCGTCGCCCTCGTCGCTGTCACCGCCGGTGACCGAGGCGTCGAGGGACGTCGTGTTGTAGCCGTTGGCGGCCACCTGGGCCTCGATCACCTCGTCCTCGGACAGGTCCATGACGGGGGCCAGCTCCGCGACCCTGGGGGCCCTGCCGAGCCGCGAGCTGAGCTCGTCGGTCGCCTTCGCCAACTCCACCCGCGCCTCCTGGAGGCGGCGCGGAACGTGCACCGCCCAGGTGGCGTCGCGGAAGAACCGCTTGATCTCGCCCAGGATGTACGGCACGGCGAAGGTGGCGAACTCCACCTCGCGCGACAGGTCGAAGCGGTCGATCGCCTTGATCAGACCGACCATGCCGACCTGGACGATGTCCTCCATCTCGTCGCCGCGAGCCCGGAACCGCCTCGCCGCGTACCGCACCAGCGTCATGTTCATCTCGATCAGGGTGTTCCGGACGTACTGGTGCTCCTCCGTCCCCTCCTCCCGCGCCGCCAGTTCGCGGAAGAACACCTTCGACAGCGCACGCGCGTCGTGAGGTGGCAGCTCGTGTGGGGCTTCGAGAACGGGCAGGTCCTCACACGTACCGTCGGTCACGTACGTCGTCATCACCTCGGCCGGCTCCGTCCGCACGGGACAACCTCCTCCTGCTCAGGGTCCGTTCAGCGGTCCCGGTTCTCGTACCCCCGCATTCCCGGGGCACTCCACCGACGTGGCAGGCGGCTACCACCGGCGTGGGGGACGCATCACTCCGGCTCGAACGGGCAGGCGAAAAAGGTCACCTGTTGACGAATCAGGAAGAAGGGGACTGTGATGAACACCCGGAGCGGTACCCGGTCCCGGGCGGCCGGCACGACCTCGCGCGGCGCCACCGGGAGCGGGGGATCGTCCCCGGTCCGGACACCGGCCCAGGCACGGCAGCTCGTCCGGCACACGCTCGCGGCTCTCGGCCCGGCGCGGCCTTCGCAGGTCGACGACCTGCTCCTCGTCACCTCGGAACTGGTGACGAACGCGCTCCGCCACGGAGGCGGGGTCGCCGCCTTCGGGATCGGCGTCGGGAGCGACCGTGTGACGGTGTCCGTGTCCGACGCCAGCGGGGAGTCGCCGCTCTACGAGCTGCGTGACGAGTTGCGGCCCGGCGGCTTCGGCTGGCCGATCGTGCTGCGCCTGTGCCGTGAGGTGACCGTGGACCGGCACCCGGACGGCAAGACCATCCACGCGACGGTGGCGTTCGAACGCCGCCCCGCTCACCACCAGTAGGCGGGGTACCTCGGTGCTCCGCGCCGGACGCGGGACGCGGCGAACGCGGTGAGGACGAGAAGGATCGTGGACCCGAACAGCAGCGGCACGAACCTGCCCGGTGCGGGCGCCTGGAGGACGATGACGACGGCGGTCGCGCAGGCGGGCGAGTGCGGGGTCCTGGCGAGCGTCGTCAGGGCGAGGGTGAGACCGGCGGCGAGTGCGGCGGCCCACGCGCTGCCGTGCGCGGCGGCCCCCACCGCGTAGCCCGCGGCGGCGCCGAGGAGGTGGCCGACGACCACGCTCCTTGGCTGGGCGAGCGGGAGCGCGGGCGCGCAGTGCACGAGGGCTGCGCTGGCGGCGAGCGGCGGTATCAGGACGGGCTCGTGCAGGGCGGCGCCGATGGCGACCAGCCCGAGGAGGGCGGCCGTGGCGGCGCTGACGTTGTGGACTACGGCGGCGGGCGTGGGCCGGGCCGGGGCCCGGCCGCTGATCCGGGACCTGCGGGGCCGCCGGTCCTCGGGGATGCCGGTGGCCTGGGCGGCTTCGGGGCGCTGGGCGGTATCGGTGTGCATGTGGCGGGGTGTTTCCGGGGCAGGCGGCCGTGGGGCAGGACGAGGCGGAGAGCGGGGGGGGCTCGGGCTCGGGGTGTCCGGCGGTCTCGAGCCGGCGGGCGCCCCCTTGGTCGTACAGGACCCTGTGATCGACAGTCGGCCCGGTCTCTCGCCCGAACCGGGTGCGGCGGCGCGGGCTCCCACCACTGTAACCAGCGGGTTTCCGGCGCCGCGGGGCGGGGGCTCATACGTTCGGCCGCTCCGGGTGGCCTGTGGGCACGGGAGTGAGCAGGCTGGGGACGGTCCGGCCGGACCTACCCGGGGCCTGTCGATGTCGGCAGCCGGGCGTGGTTGGTCGCCCTACCGCCCACTCGTTCGCAAGGGGATGCATCGATGACGGACGCCGGCTCGCCCTACCGAGATCTCCGCGCGCTGGTGATCAACTGCACCCTCAAGCGGTCGCCGGAGCGCAGCCACACTCAGGGGCTGATCGACATCAGCACCGGCATCATGGAGCGCCAGGGTGTCGAGGTCGAGGTGCTGCGGGCGGTGGATCTCGACCTCGCGACCGGTGTGTGGCCGGACATGACCGAGCATGGGTGGGAGACCGATGAGTGGCCCGTCGTCTACTCGAAGGTGATGGCCGCGGACATCCTCACCTTGGCTGGACCTGTATGGCTGGGAGACAACTCCTCAGTCATGAAGAAGGTGGTCGAGCGCCTGTACGCCTGCTCGTCGATCCTGAACGAGCACGGCCAGTACGCGTACTACGGCCGGGTCGGAGGCTGTCTGATCACCGGCAACGAGGACGGCGCCAAGCACTGCGCGATGAACGTCATCTACAGCCTCCAGCACCTCGGGTACGTCATTCCGCCGCAGGCCGACGCGGGCTGGGTCGGCCCGGCCGGCCCCGGACCGTCCTACCTCGACCCCGGCTCGGGCGGGCCGGACAACGACTTCACCAACCGCAACGCCACCTTCATGACCTGGAACCAGCTCCACCTGGCACGGATGCTCAAGGACGCGGGCGGGATCCCCGCGTACGGCAACCAGCGCTCCGAGTGGGACGCCGGCTGCCGCTTCGACTTCGAGAACCCAGAGCACCGTTGAGTGCGGGCCGGATCGCCCTGTGGGCTCCTGGGCGTACCGCCGCCGATGCCACTCGCGCCCTGGAGTTCGTCGCCGTCTTCGTCCCACTCCTCCCCTCGACACCCGCGCCACGGAGCACTGCTGTGACGAGATCCGCCGCGTCAAGACAACCACCGTCACCCGCGGACTCGGTTTCCCACACGCGATCCAGGCCGTGCAGATCGTGCACGGTCGCCGGAACGTCTACGCGGTCAGCGATCTGACGGTGTCGTGGCGCCAGGGCGTCAGATGAGGTCGCGGTGGCGGCCCACCTTGGTGGAGAAGAGGTAGAGCGGGGGCAGGAGGGCGGCGGCACAGACGGTCCAGAGCGCGGTGTGGGCGCCGACGTGGGTGGCGAGGAGGCCGGCGGTGAGCGCGCCGAGCGGCATCGCGCCCCAGGAGACGAAGCGGACCGTGGCCATCACGCGGGACAGCAGCTCCAGGGGCGACTGCGTCTGCCGGTAGGTGCGGGTGGTGATCGAGCCGATGACGGTACCGAAGGCGAAGCCGGCGTTGCCCAGGGCGAACCAGTACGCGTCCCCCGCCGATGTGGTCAGCGGGGCGAGGAGGAGCAGCGCGCCGCCGGCCAGGTCGGCCACGATGACGCCCCGCGCGGTGCCGAGGCGCGTGGTCACGCGGACCGCGACGGCGGCGCCTGCGAGCGCGCCAACCCCATCCATGGCGAGGACGAGACCGAGCTGTACGGAGTCGAGGCCGGCCTCGCGGACCAGGTAGAGGGGGGTGAGGGCGACGAGGGCCGCGTTGGAGAAGTTGGCGGCGGTCGCCCAGATCATGCAGGGACGCATGACGGGGTGCTTGGTGACGTACCGCCATCCCTCGCGCATCAGCCGCAGCGCGCTCTCGCTGGTGCGGGGCACGGGGCGGCTCTCGGGGAGGGTGCGCAGGAGCACGGCGGAGGCCAGGTAGCTGGCGGCGTCCACGACGAGAGCGCCGACCGGGCCTGTCGCGCCGATCAGGACGCCGCCGAGGGAGGGGCCGCCGGTGTCGGTGACGGCGTGCGTGCCCGACATGACGCTGTTGCGGGCGGCCAGCTGCTGGGCCGGGACGACGGCGGGCAGGAAGGTCGAGTTGCCGATGTCGAACAGCACGGTCGCCGAGCCGGTGACGAGCGCCGCGAACAGCAGGTGCGGATACATGAGCGTTCCGATCCACCAGGCGAGCGGCAGCGATCCGAGCACAGCGAACCGTACGAGGTCGAGCGTGACCTGGAGTCGGCGCAGCGGCACGCGCTGCGCGAGGACGCCCGCCGGGAGACTGAGCAGCAGCCACGAGACCTGCCCGGCGGCGGCGAGCAGGGCGACCTCGATAGCGGTGGCGTCGAGGACGGTGAGGGCGACGAGCGGCAGGGCGAGAGCGGTGACGGCGGTGCCCGCGCCGCTGACGGTGGCGGCGGCCCAGAAGCGCCAGAAGACACCCGGCGATGAGGTCTCCCGTCCGTCGCCGCGTCGGCCGTGTTCCTGGATCGCTTGTGTTCCGCTCATACGGCGCCCACCCCCGGGTCTTGTTAGTCTCTTTTAGGAACTCACTTGTTCCAGGTGAGTTTCTATCCGGAACCGACCTCATGGCGCAAGATGATCCCGACGAGCGGCCGCCGTGCGCGCAGAAGTGGAGACGCAGTGATGAGATCGGTTCCCGAGCGGGACGCGGCCTGCGCGATCGCGCAGGCCGCGTCGGTGGTCGGCGACTGGTGGAGCCTGCTCCTGATTCGGGAAACCGCCCGAGGGCACCACAGGTTCGACGCGCTCCAGGAGGAGCTGGGCATTTCCCGGAAGGTGTTGACCGAGCGCCTGTCGCACCTGGTGGAGACGGGGGTGCTGGAGAAGGTCCCGTACCAGGAGCGGCCGACGCGGCACGAGTACCGGCTGACCGAGAGCGGCCGGGGGCTGCTGCCGGTCCTGCTGTCGATGCAGGACTGGGCCGACCGCTGGCTCCTCGGCGACGGCTCGCTCAGCGGCACCGCCGACGAGACGAGCGCGGAGGCACGGCGCGTCGCGGACCTGCCGGGCCGGCGACTGCCCCGCCTGCGGCTGCCCGGTCACCGGGACGGCGCGCCGGTCGATCTGGTGGCCGACGGCGTGGCCACCGTCCTGTTCTGCTATCCGGCGACCGGGAGCCCCAGCCCCCTGCCGGAGGGCTGGTCACACATCCCCGGCACCGTCGGCTGCACCCTGGAGAACCGGCTCTTCCGGGACGCCTACGAGGACTTCCGCGCCGCGGGCGCGGAGGTGCACGGCGTCAGCACCCAACGCCCCGACGAACAGCGCGTGTTCGCGAGCCAGGAGGACATCCCCTTCACCCTCCTCTCCGACGTCGACCTCCGCCTCGCCGCCGCCCTGCGCCTGCCTACCTTCCGCGCCGGACAACTGCTGCGACTGAAACGGACCGTGCTGGTCATCGGCCGTGACGGCACGGTGCGGCACGCGCGGTTCCCGGTGACGGACATCCCGGCAGCGGTGAGCGAGGCGCTCGCCGAGGTACGGCGCCTGGCCGCGGAGGACTGACACGTACGGGACAGGCGCAAGAAGGGTCCGGCGGAGGAGCTGACTGACGGTGACCGATCCATCACTCGGAGGACGCCCTCGTCGGTGATTTCGTTCGCTCTTCAAGCCGGCACGGCATCCGCGAACAGGGGCCCACCCCGGCGCGGTTCGCGTCCTGTCGGGTCGGGACGATCGGCGAGGACCCCCCGCCTGTCGTGGTAGGGGGTCTCGTCCAGTAGCGGCGCGGGCGGAATTGCTGCCCTTCGCGGGCTCAACGGCTCTTGTACATCGTGACCGTGAAGCTGACCTTCTTACCGTTGTGGTAGTCGGTGCTGTCCCACACCGAGATGTGAGACCTGTCCTTCATCCGCAGGTGCAGCACCTCATCGGCGTTGCTCCAGTTGTACCCGACGAACTGGAAGTTCGGCTCGGGGCTGTCGCCCATTCTCCTGTTTCCCCAGCTGCAGATACGCGACGAGTCGTGCTCGCAGACGGACCAGGCTCTGGCGTACAGGTGACAGTCCTCTCCCTGCCATACGTCGATACGCTTCAGCCTCGCGTCGGACGAGCGCCACTTTCCGTTGAATGGGCTGGCGGAGCACAAGGCGGCTGCTTCTTTCGTCGAGGTGACGGTGAGCACCACCGAGAGGGAGAGCGTCAGGGCGGCCGTCAAGAGCACGGCCATGATCTGGCGTAGTGGAATGCGGGCATAAGAGGCCTGTGTCATCGTGAACCTCCGATAGCGGGTCGCAGCGCGGGACATCCCGTCGTCACACGACGCGTTGCCCCCCTACTTCGGCTGAACGCCACTCATTCGGGCCCGGATCACTTCGCCCTTTACCCCTGCCCATTCCAGAGCAGCACTCCGCAATCCTGATCGCAAGTGGGCAGGATTCTGCGCAGTTCGCGCACGATTCAATGATGAATGCGATCCAAAGTGGATCGGTCAATGAATACGGACGCGTGGGTGAGATCCATGCCGGGTCGAGCGAGTCAGCTCCGGGCCGGGGCCGTGGTCAACCGGCGCCACAGACGTACAAGGCGCTCTGCGAGCAGGGTCAGGGCGTGTCCGACGTCCAAGACCTTCGAGGCGTCGCTCTGGCCCGGACACCGCGCAGAGCGCCCTACGCGGCCAAGCGACGGACGCGCCCCCAGCTGTTGCAGACAGGTAGCCGTGGAGCGGGACCTGGCCGGCGTCTCGCAGATGCTGGACATCCGTCCAGTGCGGCGGGACGCCGCCGGCCCGCTGAACGACCGGTCTCACGGAGGCCTCTGACCCCGCCTCCGTTTTGGATTGTCGGAGGATCATCAATACGATCCGGCGATGATCACGAGAAAACGGCTGGCGACCGGGGCCTGCGCGCTGCTCGCCGCCCTGAGCATCGCGCTCCTGCCGTCGAGCGCGGCCGCCGACGAGCCGGTGGCCAAGGAATCCCCCAAGGTCGAGCTGGTCCTCGACGTCAGCGGCTCCATGCGGGCCAAGGACATCGACGGCAAGTCGCGGATGTCCGCGGCCAAGCAGGCCTTCAACGAGGTCCTCGACGCGGTGCCGGAGGAGGTCCAGCTCGGGATACGCACCCTGGGCGCCGACTACCCGGGGCAGGACCGCCAGCGGGGCTGCAAGGACACCCGGCAGCTGTACCCGGTCGGCCCGCTCGACCGGACGGAGGCGAAGACCGCCGTCGCGACCCTGGCCCCGACCGGCTGGACGCCGATCGGCCCGGCCCTGCTCGGCGCGGCCAAGGACCTGGAGGGCGGCGACGCCACCCGCAGGATCGTGCTCATCACCGACGGCGAGGACACCTGCGCCCCGCTCGACCCGTGCCAGGTGGCGCGGGAGATCGCGGCGAAGGGCATCCACCTCGTCATCGACACCCTGGGCCTGGTGCCGGACGCCAAGACCCGGCAGCAGCTCACCTGCATCGCGGAGGCCACCGGAGGCACGTACACCTCCGTCCACCGCACCGAGGACCTCTCCCGCCGGGTCCGTCAGCTGGTCGACCGCGCCGCCGACCCGGTCGTCACGCCGGTGGCCACCGAGGGCGCCGTGCGCTGCGCCGACGCTCCGCAGCTCAAGCCCGGTCTGTACACCGACCGCGAGGCCTTCGGCCAGCACCGGTGGTACCGGGTTGACCTGCTGCCGGGCCAGGAACTGCGCGCCTCCGTCAGCGTGTCGGCCGACCGGGCCGTCGACAACGACTACGGGGTGCTGCTGCGCGCCGTCACCCTGCACGGCCGGGAGATCGTCCGCGGCTCCGAGGCCGGCGACGGGCGCACCGACGTGATCTCGACCGGTCTGCGCTACCCGAAGCCGGAGCTCGACGACGAGCCCGGGGACGCGAAGCCGGCGGCCGAGACCGTCTGTCTCCAGGTCAGCAACTCGTTCTCCGCTCCCCCGTCGGTCAAGACGACGCCGGGCATGCCGATCGAGCTGACGGTCGACGTGGTCGACGGCCCGTCGGCCGCTTCCGACGTGGCCTCCTTCGGTCTTGGCCGCGGCTGGTGGCTGCTCGCCGCCCTGGTGGTCACCGGCTTCCTCGCCGGTCTGCTCTGGGGCTGGCTGTCCCGCTGGCGCTTCGCTGTCTGGAGGACCCACTGATGCGTACCGTACGCACGCTCGCCACGGCCGCCCTCGCGGGCGCCGCTCTCCTCGGGCTCGCCGCGCCGGGCGCGACGGCCGACTCCCCCACGCCCTCCGCCGACCCGAGCGCGAGCGCCGGGCCGACGGAGGCGGGGACCACCTTCCGTACCGCCGCGAGGTTCCTCCCGGGTCAGCAGGCGTCCGCGCAGGCCGCCACGGGTGACTACCTGTACTGGGTGTTCCCCGCGGACACCGGGCAGCGGCCCACCGTGCGCGCCGCCGTGACCCTGCCCGACGCGGCCCTGCGGCACGGGTCCGCCACCTGGCGGATCGACGTGTACGACGGGCTGCGGCGGCGGCAGCCGTGCATGTACGGCACCCAGTCCCGTACGGCGGCGAAGGAGGCCGCGACCGTGGAGCTCGCCTGTGTGCTGCGCCCGGTCCGCGCCTCGGCCGACGCCTGGTCGAACGACCCGCTGCCCGGCAGCTACTACGTGCGGCTGACCGTCACCTCGCTGCCGGACGACGACCTCGGTCAGCCGTTCGACGCCCGGATCGGGGTGAGCACCGTCGACAAGGGCGGCGCCTACGCCACGGACGGCGGGCTCGCCGCGCCGCTCGTGCCCGGGGCGACGACCGCCGACCAGGCGGAGGCCGATGCGGACGCCGGCCGCCCCTCGGCCGTCGAGGCCGCGGCCCCTGAGGACGGCTGGTCCTCGGGCTGGTGGTCGGACCGCTGGCTCTGGACCGCGGCCGGCGGCGTGCTCGCGGCCCTCGCGGGCGTCGGCGGCTATGTGCTCACGCGCGGCGCGGGACGCCCGTCCCGGGTCCCGCCGGCCGCCTGACCGGCCGCTCGGACACACGAAGGCCCCCACCGCCCCGGCGCGGTGGGGGCCTTCGCGCGGGGGCAGGCGCGGCGGGCGGGCTCACCGGCGAGCGGGGAAGCCGTGTGTACGAGCGCCCGCGACGACGGCCACCACCGGCAGGAGCAGGACGAGCACGGTCCAGGACAGGGCGCCCGCGCCGAGGGTGTCGAGCAGGAGACCGCCCGCGAGACCGCCCGCGGCCATGGCCGCGTTCCAGAGGCTGACCAGCATCGTCTGGGCGGTGTCGGCGTCGTCCCCGCCCGCGTCGGCGACGGCGGTCTGCAGCAGGGTGGGCGCGCCTCCCCAGCCGAACCCCCAGAGGACGGCGGCCGTCAGGACGAGCGCGATACTGCCGGCCGGGACGGCGAGCAGGGCGGCCGCGACGGCGAACAGGATCGTCCCCGCAAGGGTCAGGGTGCGGAGTCCGCGGTCGATGTGACGGCCGGTGAACCAGATCCCGGCGAGCGAGGCACCGCCGAAGACGAGCAGGACGAGTCCGGTCGAGCCGGCCAGGCCGAGACGGCCGAGGTAGGAGGCGACGTAGGTGTAGAGGACGCTGTGGGCGAGGACGAGGGTGAAGGTGACGGCGAGGACCGGAAGGACGCCGGGCACCTTCAGGGTCCGGGCGACCGGGGCGCGCCCGCCGCGTGCCTCGCCGGGCAGGTCGGGGACGGCGAGGGCGATCCAGCCGAGGAGTGCGACGGCGATGAGGGTCATGGCGGTGAAGGCGGTGCGCCAGCCCACGGCCTCGCCGAGGAAGGTGCCGGCCGGTACTCCGAGGGAGAGCGCGAGCGGGACACCGGTCATCGCGACGGCGACGGCCCTGCCCTGGAGGTGCGGCGGGGCGATCCGGCGGGCGTATCCGGCGAGCAGCGCCCAGGCCAGGCCCGCGGCGACCCCGGCGAGGAACCGGGCGCCCATGGTGAGGGCGTACGAGGCGGAGAGGGCGGTGACGGTGTTGGCGGCGGCGAAGCCGGCGACCGAGGTGAGCAGCAGGCGTTTGCGGCGCCATGCCGCGGTGCGCGCGGCCAGGGGGACGGCGGTGAGGGCCGTGCCGAGGGCGTAGGCGGTGACGGACTGGCCCATGGCGGCCTCGCCGACGCCGAGGTCGGCGCTCATGGCGGGCAGGACACCGGCGGGGAGGGTCTCGGTGAGGCTGGTGACGAAGACGGCGGTGGCGAGGGCGAGCAGGGCGGCGAGGGGCAGCCGCCCTGAGGGGGCGGGCCGGTCCGTGGCGGAGGGGTCGGTGGCGGGCGGCGCGGCGGAACGGACCGCCGCTGTCGGGTGGTTGGCCATGGATCTATGCTCGAACCCTCACATTGATGTGAAGGTCAAGCGAGCCCCTGGAGGGAGCGTCCCATGCGGATCGGGGAGCTGTCGGAGCGCACCGGAACACCACGCCGACTGCTGCGCTACTACGAGGAGCAGGGTCTCATCGTCGCGGACCGGCTGCCCAACGGATACCGGGACTACGACGCGTCGAACGTGGACCGGGTCGCGCAGATCCGCGGCCTGCTGGACGCCGGCCTGCCGACCCGGATCATCAAGCAGATCCTGCCGTGCCTGAACAAGCCTCGTGTCATCCACTTCCCTGACGCCACCCCGGAGATGCTGGCGACCCTCGAGGAGGAGCGGGACCGGATGACCGAGCGGATCCGCTGCCTCGTCCGGAACCGGGACGCGGTGGCGGAGTATCTGGACGCGGTACGAGGGGAGTTGGCGGAGCCTTCGGCGTAACGCAACGACAGCGGCTTTACGGTTCGCACCACGAACTACTATTGTTCGCGGTGGAGGCTACGGCGGAGCCGCCGTGGCCAAGGCGCTCGACACGGAGGCCGACGTCGTCCTCGTCGAGCCCAGGGGCGCATTCGTCCACGCCGCCGGGTCCCTGCGGGCCCTGGTGCGGCCCGACTGGGCCGAGAACATCTTCTTTCCGTACGACCGGCTGCTGTCCCGCGGCCGGGTGGTGCGCGAACGGGCCGCGTCCGTCGACGCCCGCGGCGTGACACTGGCCTCGGGCGGCCGGATCGACGCGGACTACGTCGTCCTCGCGACGGGCTCCGCCTACCCCTACCCCGCGAAGTTCGACACCGACTCCGCCACCGAGGCGCTCGGGCTCCTCAGGGACACCCACGGCGAACTGGCCCGCGCCTACCGGGTCCTGGTCGGCGGATCGAGCCCGTGTGGCCGGAGAAGCGGGTGACGATCGTCGATCCCGCCACGGAGCTGATGCCCGGCTTCGCCGCCGGACTGCGGGATGAGCCACGCCGTCAGCTCGACGCCCTCGGCGTGGAACTGCTGCTCGGCACCGCCCGTGGAGGAGCCGCCCGCCGGTCCCGGCAGGGCCGGGGCCTTCACCGTGGCGACGACGGACGGCCGGGAGATCGGCGCCGACATCTGGTTCCGCTGCCACGGCGTCCGCGTGCACGGCGGCTTCCTCGGTACGGACGTCGCGGCCGCGCTGACGGCGACCGGACAGGTGCGGGTCGACGAGCTGCTGCGCGTGGACGGCCAGGATCGGGTCTACGCGGTCGGCGACGACGTGACCGACGTCGCCGAGGCCAAGATGGCCGGGTACGCGATGCAGCACGCGGAGGTCGTGGCGCGCAACATCCTCGCCCAGGTCCGCGGCGAGCGGCCGGAGGCGGCCTGCCGGCCCTCGCCGATCCCGTCGGTGCTGCTGCCGCTCGGGCCGCTGGGCGGCGTCGGGCAGTTCCCTTCGCCCGACGGCCCGCTCGTCCTGCCGGCCGAGACGGTCTCCGGGTACAAGGGGAACGACCTGTTCACCGGCCGCTTCGTCGAGCTCTTCGGGACGGGCGTGCCCGCCTCGGCGCAGGACGCGCGAGGGATGGACTCAGGCCGGGTCGGCGAAGACGACGGGGACCTCGTTGTCCTCGACGACCCGGCCGAGCAGCCCGGCCAGTTGACCGCGCTCGGCGGCGTCGAGCCCCGAGGGCAGGTCGTCGATCCGGCGGCAGGTCTCGGCGTAGAAGTCCTCGGCGACCCGGGAGCCGTCCTCCGTCAGCGCCACCCGCACGGCCCGCCGGTCCTCCGGGTCGGGCTCTCGGCGGACGAAGCCGAGGCGGGAGGTCCGGTCCACCAGACCCGTCAGGCTGGACTTGGCGAGCCCCAGCTTGGCGCCGAGCTCCCCCATCCCGGTCGGGCCCGGCATCATCAGGACGCAGAGCAGCTGCCCCTGCTGGGGCGTCAGCCCGTACGCCCGGCCGGCGTCCGCGTAGACCGCGTTCACGAGGAAGGCACCGCGCACCAACGCGGTGACCACGCTCATCTGCCCGCCGTCTTCCTTCGCCATACGAACAGAATACCTTCGCGGTCGGTGCGGACCGCGCTCAGTCCATCCGGCGGGCGCCTTCCAGGACCGCCCGGCGGATGCGGTGGTAGGTGCCGCAGCGGCAGATGTTGCGGATGGTGTCGAGGTCGGCCTCGGTGATCTCGCGGCCGGCCTCCCTGGCCCGGCGGACCTCCGCCACGGCGGTCATGATCTGGCCCGGCTGGCAGTAACCGCACTGGGCGACGTCGAGGTCGAGCCAGGCCTCCTGCATCGGGTGGAGTGCGCTCCCCACCGTGTCGGGGAGCCCCTCGATGGTGGTGACCTCGTCCTGCGGTCCGAGGTCCTCGACGGGCACGGCGCAGGGGGTGAACGCCTTCCCGTTCAGATGGCTCGTGCAGGCCCGGCAGACGCCGACCCCGCAGCCGTACTTGGGACCGGTGACGCCGAGGACGTCCCGGAGGACCCACAGGAGCCGGACGTCGCCCTCGACGTCGGCGGTGACGGCCTTGCCATTCAGGATGAAGGTGTGCTGCGGCACGGGTGCTCCAGGGTCTCTACAGGGCGCGGTCGCGGCCGTCGGTCGGCGAGGCGGGGACGGGCGGGACGGTCGGCAGGGGGGTGAAGGCGAGCGCTTCGGCGTGGTTGACGGGGAAGACCGTCGGCATCGTGCCGGTGGCGCGGCCGTAGGCGCAGGCGACGGCCGCCATGGCGCCGGCGACCGCCAGTTCGCCCGCGCCGCCCGGCTTGTCGCCGGTCGGGGGCATCACGATGATCTCGAGCTCGGGCGGGGTGTTCCACTGCCGGGTGTAGAAGTACTGGTCCCAGCTGCCTTCGAGGAAGTGCCCGTCGCGCAGGTGGAGTCCCGAGGTGAGGGTGACTGCGACGCCGTCGGCGATGCCGCCCATCATCTGCGCCTCCAGGCCGCGCGGGTTGACGGCGAGACCGACGTCGACGGCGCAGACCACCTTGGTCACGCGCGGGCCGGTGCACGCGCCGGGGATCTTCCGCCCGGTGGTCTCGGGACGGCAGTCGATCTCGGCGAGGATCGCGACGGCGGAGTGGTACTCGGTGTGGACGGCGATGCCCTGGGCGGTGCCGGCGGGCATGGCGCGGCCCCACTCCCCCACCTCGGCGACCTTGTCGAGGACGGCACGGGCCCTCGGGTCCTTCACGAGGCGGCGGCGCAGCGCGTACCCGTCCTGGCCCATGCGCCGGGCCAGTTCGTCCATGACGAGTTCCTGCGCGCACCGGACGTTCGGGGAATAGATGTTGCGCATGGACCCGGTGTTGAAGCCCTTGTCGGTCTCGGCGAGCAGCTGGGTGGTGACGCCGAGGTGGTACGGGCTGATCTGGGTGAGCTCGAACATCGTCTGGGAGAAGGCGGCGTCGGCCACCGGCAGCCTGGCCGCCTCCGCCGTGAGGACCTCGCCGATGCCGTGCCCGAAGTCGGTCGCAACGGAGGTGTGGCGCTGCTCGTACGTGAGGACCTCACCGAGCGCGTACGTGGCGCGCACCCGTGAGGTGGACATGGGGTGCGTACGGCCCTGGCGGAAGTCGTCTGTGCGGTGCCACATCAGCTTGACGGGCTTGCCCAGTGCCCCGGAGATCTCGACGGCCTCGTGGGCGGCGTCGGAGAACAGCTTGCGGCCGAAGGAGCCGCCGCCCTCGGTGACATGGACGCGGACGGCGGTGGGCGGCAGGCCGAGCTTGAGGGCGATCTGTTCCTGCGCGACGATGGGCGCCTTGAGCGAGGCCCAGATCTCCGCGGAGTCCTCCCGGACGTCGGCGATCGCGCAGTTGGTCTCCAGGGCCGCGTTGCTCGCGAAGTGGAAGGTGAAGCGGGCGTCGACGGCCTTGGTGAGGAGCGGCAACGCCGGTACGACCAGCGGGAGTTCGGCCCGGCGGAGCTTCTCGAGGACGGTCGCGTCGGAAGCGCCCTCTGCCGTGCCGGGCCCCCAGTCGACCCGGAGGGCGCGGACCGCGTCGACGCATTGGCCGAAGGTACGGCCGCGGACGGCGACGCCGGTGGAGACGGTGACGACGTCGGTGACGCCGGGCATGGCCCGGACCTCGGCGAGGTTGGCCACGGAGCGGACGGTGCCGTTGATGGTGGGCGGTCGGCAGACCATGGTGGGCAGGGCGTCAGGGACCTGGAGGTCCATCGCGAACTTCTTGCGGCCGGTGACGGCTTCGAGCGCGTCGACGCGGCGCTGCCCGGTGCCGATGACACGGAAACGGGCCGGGTCCTTGAGGGTCACCTCGACCGCCGTGTCGGTGACGGCGGCGGCCCGTTCGGCCAGTTCGCCGTAGCCGAGCAGCGCTCCCGTCGGGGAGAGGACGGCTCCCGCCTTGGTGGTGAGGGTGGCGACGGCCTCCCCGAGGACGAGGGAGGCGGCGTGCAGGAGCCGGCCCCGGGCGATGGCCGCGGCGACGCGGAGCGGGGTGTAGGTGGAGTACGTGGTGTTGGAGCCGCCGGTGAGCTGGTTGAAGAGCAGCTCGGGCCGGGCGTCGGCGAGCGTCACCACGACCTTGTCGAGGGGCAGGTCGAGTTCCTCGGCGACGATCATGGCGCTGGAGGTGGTGACGCCCTGGCCCACCTCCGCGCGGGGCAGGGCGAAGTGGGCCGTGCCCTCGGCGTCGAGGCGGATGGTGATGAGGTGGCTGGTGGGCAGGGCCGCGAGGGTCAGCAGCTCGTTGAGGTCGAGGAGTTCGGCCGGTCCCGGCAGTGAGGGGACGAGCGCCGGGGCCGCCGCGGCGGCCTCCCCGGGGGCGAGGGCCTCGGCGCCGAACTGGGCGGCGACGGTGAGGGTGGGCGCGGCGAGGACGTACCCGAGGAAGCGGCGGCGGGCGATGCCGGGGCCGTCACCGCCGTCCGGCCGAGCGGCTCCGTCTCCGGTACTGCTCGTGGGGTGGTCGTCCCGCGCGGGGTGGCGCCTCGCCATTCGGTGTGCCCTTTCGACGTGGTCCCGGCCCGTCCCGCCGGATCCCCTCGGATGCGATGATCATCGCTCATCTGACGGGCCGCCGGAAGCCGTTCACCGGACGGCGTCGCAGCGCTCCGGTCGGCCGACGCGTGACGGAACGAGGGAGGCGTGCTCCCGAGCGGAGCTGGGCACGGGAGATCCGGGCGCGCTGACCGCCGCCCGCGATCAGGGCGTTGACGGACACCATCGGGTCACCGCCCACCGACCTGGCAAGCAGGGCCCCGACCACCACCGGCCCGAGAGCGGCGGCGAGGGCCGTGCCGGTGGCGGTGACGTGCCGGAGGGGGCGGGGGCGCCGGGTGGAGGAGGTCATGTCCCCATTCCACCAGCGGGCGGGGCGGCGCCGTATCGGTCGGCGTACTCAGGTGTGCGTACGGGGCTACTCAGGTGTGCTCTCCGGGCGGGGCGCCGGTCGGCGTGGCGGGTGCGCCGGGGTCGCGGGGGTCGGCGAACGTACCGTACGGGGAGCACACCCGACGACGAAGGAGCACCGCCGCCATGGCCGACTACCGCATCGAGACCGTCCGCACCGGGTACCGGAACTGGACCGCGCGCAACGACCGGGGCGCGGAGGTCCGGATGGCCGCCGCGGACGATGCCGACGCGCAGCCCTCGTTCACCCCGGTCGAGTTGCTGCTCGCGGCGATGGGCGGCTGTGGCGGTCTTGTCGTGGACCGGACCGCGCGGGCCGTCGACCACGACGATCTGCGGATCGTGGTGGAGTCGGTGTCCGGCCCCGACGACGACGGCCGGGTGGGCCGGATCAGGGTGAGCTACGAGTTCGACCTGCCGGACAATAACCCGCGGGCGGCGGAGGTGTTCGCCCGCGGGGTGCGCCTGACGCACGAGAAGTTCTGCACGGTGAGCCGGACCGTGGAGCACGGCGCGCGCGTGGAGGCGATCCTGCCGGACGGCACGGTCGGCTTCGAAGGCTGAACCTCCGGGTTCCCGGCCGGTCGCTCAGTCGAGCCAGAGCCTGCGGACCCGCTCCAGCGGGTCCGCCGCGATCCGGGGTTCGGTGTCCCAGATCATCGTGGCGCGCCCCTCGGGGGTGTAGCGCGGCCAGTCGACGCCGGGGTCCTGGTGGGTCACGAAGGCGACCCAGGCCCGGTGCAGGGCGTCGGCGAGGGCCTGCGGCGGCGCCTCCCCCGCCGCGGCCCGGACTCCCTCGGCGTCGAGGAGGTCGAAGGCGAACGGCAGGTCCAGGCAGTGGAAGGCGAGCCCCTTGGCCGGTGACCGCCAGGCGAACTCGTAGAACCAGGTGGGACGTCCGTGCGCGGCGCGGGCGTCGGCGACGGCGACGTTCGGGGCGCGGAAGGTCACGTCGGTCAGCGCCTGGCCGAAGAGCCGCTCGGTGCCGCCTTCCGCGTACGCCTCGGTGAAGGCGGCGGCCCCGGCGGCGTCGAGGCCGAGGCCCCCGAGGAGAGCGGGAAGCGGCGGCCCCTCCGGGCCGGGTCCGGGGAACATCACGAACTCGTGCTCGGTGCAGCCGAGCATCAGCGGAACGTCGGCGCCCAACCCGCCCGTCGTGAGCGCCTCAAGGGCCGGCAGCGGGATCAGCTCGCCGTCGGCGAAGGGCGCGAGGGCGAGGAGCGGGGGCAGGCCTTCGCGGTCCGGGCCTGGCTCGGACAGGCGGTCCTGGAGCGCGAGGAGCTCCTCGTCACCGAGGTCGCGGAGGGCGGCGGCGGTGGCCGGTACGCCGGTGCGGGAGGTGAGCAGCCGGGAGGCGGCGCTGGCGGCCTCGGGGCCGTCGGGGCGCGGGAGCGCGCCGGAGACGGACAGCGCGCCGCGGAACAGGCCCCGGGCGGCAGGGACGGCGAGGAGCGTCTGGACGGCGCCGCCGCCCGCGGACTGTCCGGCGACGGTGACCTTGGCGGGGTCGCCGCCGAAGACCGCGATGTTGTCCCGGACCCATTCCAGGGCGGCGACCCAGTCCCGTACGCCCCGGTTGTCGGGGGCGTCCTCCAGGTGCAGGAAGCCCTCGATGCCGAGCCGGTAGCCGATCGAGACGAGGAGCACGCCGTCCCGGTTGAACGTGGCCCCGTCGTACCAGGGGCTGGCCGCCGAGCCCGCGACGTAGCCGCCGCCGTGGATCCAGACGAGGACGGGCAGGGCGGCGGCGGGGTCGGCCTCGGGCGTGAAGACGTTGAGGTTGAGGACCCCGGCGCCCGGGACGGAGGGCTCGGGGATGGTGGTGACCTCGGCGAAGGGGCGGCGCTGCGCGGTCGGCCCGTACGCGGTCGCGTCCAGCGGCTCCGACCACGGCTCCGGCGGCACGGGGGCGGCGAACCGCAGGTCGCCGACGGGCGCCTGGGCGTACGGGATGCCCAGGAAGCGGAGGCTGCCGTCGGCGCGGCGCTCGCCCCGGACGGGTCCTCGGGTGGTGACGACGGTGGGGCCGGTGGTGCTCACGGGGGTGCTGCTCCTTCTGATCGGGGGCGCGGGGCGCACTGGCGGGCGGGGCAAGGAGCCTGACATCGACCGATTACACGTGTCAATGAGCTGGGTGTACGGTCATCCGTCCCCCGACAGGGCCGTCTGCCTCCACGGGAGCAGCAAAGGGGTCGCGAGCAGCAGGACGCCGGCCACGGCAAGCGCCGTCCGAGGCCCGGTCACCGTGGCGAGGAGCCCCCACAGGGCGGTCAGGGCCGCCACGGCCGCCTTCCCGCTGACGGACCAGGCGGTCAGCGTGCGGGCGACCCGGCCGGTGTCCGTCAGTTCGAGCCGGTGGGTGGCGAGCACCGGATTGAAGACCCCCGAGCAGGTGATGAGCGCGAGTTCGACGCCCATCACGAGCAGCAGCCCGGAGAGGCCCGGGTGGATGAAGACGAGGCCGACGGGCCAGCACACCCGCAACACACCCGAAGTGAGCAGCACCCGGCGACGCCCGAACCGGGCGACGAGCCGCCGGGCGAACCGTGAGCCGATGAGCCCGCCGACGCAGGGCACGGCGAAGACGAGACCGTACTGCCAGGGGGCGAAGCCGAGCGGACCGAGCATGAGGACGGCGAGGAGGGGTGCGGTCGCCATGATCAGGCCGTTGGCCAGGACGGCGTTGAGGAACAACGGGCGCAGCACGGGGTGAGTCAGGAGGTGACGCCACCCTTCGACCAGGTCACGGGCCCTCACCCGGGGCCGGTCCGCGCCGCCCGGCCCGACCTCCGGGCTCCGGATCGCGCGGATGCCGGCCGCGGACAGCAGATAGCTCACGGCGTCGGCCACCACCGTCGCCACCGGACCGAGCAGCGCGGCGAGGCCACCTCCGAGGGGAGGTCCGAGCACGGTGGCGGTCCAGGTCGTGGATTCGAGCCGGGCCTGGGCGACGAGCAGGTCCTCCGGCCGTACGAGCGCCTTCAGGTGCGCCCCGGAGGCCGCGCCGAAGGTGATGTCGGCCGCCGCGACGAGGACGGAGACGACCAGGAGCTGGGTGAAGCCGAGCCGGCCGAGCGCGTACGCGGCGACGACGCTCAGCAGTGCGGCGCACCGTACGAGGTCCATCGCGACCATCACGGAGCGCTTGCGGCGGAACTCCACCCAGGGGCCGAGCGGGGCCGCGACCACCGCGCCCACGGCGGCCCCGACCGCGGCGAGCGCGGCCACCTCGGCGGTGCCCTTGTGGAGGACGGTGATCGCGAGCATCGGGAGGGCGTGGAAGGCGACCCAGGTGCCCAGGGTTCCGGCCGCGTACGCCGCCCACAGCCAGCCGAAGTCCCGCCCGAGGGACGTCCGCCCGGCGTCCCGGCCGCGGGACACCTCCACCCGCGCCGCCACTCCCGTACCCCTCTCGCCGTCCGGCCGCACCACCGCGCACCGCCGTCGCCATCAAAGCGAGCCGAGGACGCCGGGATCAAACAACCGGAGTCGGGCAGGGCACAACCACCGGTTGTCGCGGGCCCGGCGTGATCCGGAAGGCAGGCCCTAGTACTGCAACGGTCTTTTTCGTGATGGTTTATCGGTTTCAGGTGGTATGTGGCCGCGTCGTTTGTAATGGCTGACGCGGGCTTGGTGTTGTCGTCGGCGACGCCAGTTCGACCAGTGCAGGACATGGTCGATCGAGGCTGGCCGGCGGTGAGTGAGGCGGTGGATCAGGCGCCTGAGTTCGGGAAGGCTGAGGGGGACGAGGCCGGAGGATCCGTTTCTGCTTTGTCGGCGTCGAGTTCGCGGGCCCGCAGGATCGTGAGGCAGGCATGAGCGGCCATGGCCAGGGTCATGTGGCGGTGCCAGCCGGGATAGCGGCGGACCTGGTAATCGTCCAGGCCGCACTCCTGCTTCGCGGTCTGGAAGCACTCCTCGACCGCCCACCGGCTGCCGGCGACACGGATCAGCTGGTCGAGTGTGGTCTCGACGGGGCAGTAGGCGATGTAGTAGGAGATCTCCTCAGGCCGGCTCACGCCGCGGCGGGCGATCACCCAGTGCCGCCGGTCCTCCCGGTGCCAGGGGCGGACCTCGACCCTTGCCCAGTCGAAGACCCGGGGTCCATGGGAGCCGTTGCCGCAGGAACGGCGCTTCCACTTCTGCCGGGGCAGATCGTGGAACAGGCCGTGGACGGGATGGTCCAGAGCCCAGCGGGTGACGACGGTGTCGTGCCGGGTGGTGGCCATGACATGGAAGACGTCCGCCCGCTCCAGCTCGGTCCGCCAGCTCTTGGAGTAGCCGTATCCGGCGTCCGCACTCACCCAGCCGAACGGGATCTTCTCCGCGATCGCCCGGCGGACCATCGCCCGGGCCATCGCAACCTTCGTCTCGAAAGCGACCGTGTCGTCGATGCCGGCCCGCCGGCACCGGTCCCGGTCATCGGTCCAGGACGTGGGCAGGTAGAGACGCCGGTCGATCAGGGTGCGGCCCCGGTCGGTGGCATAGGCGAGGAAGACCCCGACCTGGCAGTTCTCCGTCCGCCCGGCCGTGCCGGAGTACTGCCGCTGGACCCCGGCGGACCGGTCTCCTTTCTTCAGGAAACCGGTCGTCGACGATCAGTACTGCGTCTCGGTCGCCGAGGTGCTCGACGACGTACCGGCGCACGTCGTCCAGGACCTCGTCGGCGTCCCAGTCGATCCGGTTCAGCAGCCGGTGGATCCGGTCCGGGCCCGCATGCCCGGCCGCCTCCGCCAGTGTCCAGCCGTTCTTCCGCTCCAGCGGAGCGATCAGCCCGCGCATATACGCGAGCGCTGATTCACGCGGCTCCGACCTGGCGAAACGGTGCACGAACCGCTCATGCAGAGCCTTCAGTTCACCCGCCCACGACCGGGCATCAGACAGTTCCCCACCCATGAGCAGACCAACGAACCACCTGCCCGGCCGTCACGACAAAGACCGTTGCAGTACTAGAGTCCTGCGCGGTCAAGCAGTCCGAGCATGTCGGCGACCGGGAGCGCCGGGTTGACGGCTGCTGCGGAAGCGGTGGCGGGGTCGGCCAGGAGTCGGCGGAGGCTGGGCAGGGGAAAGCGAGGGTCCGCGGCGGCCTGGGCGACGGTGCCGGGGGCGCGGCTGAGGCCTTCCAGCTGCTGTGTGGAGAGGTCCGGGTCAAGGAGGGCCAGGCGGCGCCTGACCGGGTCCTCGTCCCCGGCGAACCGGGCGGCGAGGCCGCGGACGGGGAAGCCGGGGTGGCGCACCAGGACGTCGACGGCTCGGTGCGTGCCGGTGAGGTAGAGGTCGAGCAGGAGCTCGGCGGGAGCCCTAGGGTGGTTCTCGGCCAGCAAAAGGCGTACGGCGAAGTCCTCGTCGCGCGCGAGCGGGCCGACGAGGTCGGCGGGGAGTTCCGGGCAGGCGGCGGCGCTGCGGCGCAGCCACACGTGGCCGGAGGTCGCGCAGCGGCGCAGCAGTTCTGGGTCATCGCGCCCTTCGAGGACCCAGCTCAGCGGGGCGAGGCGCTGGTCGGCGGTGATCAGCGGAGCGATGCGCAGGCGCTCGGCCTCGGTGAGTTCCGGGCGGCCGGAGAGGACGAGCCGAACCCGGTCGTCGGCCGAGGCGGCGAGGACGGGGAAGAGGTGAGCGGGCAGGGTGGGGTTGCCCGCCAGCTCGCCGTGGTGCTCAGGGTCAGCCATGAGTCGTTCGGCCAGTTCTGGGCTGAGGTCGGCTCGGGCAAGGAGTCCGGAGAGCTTCCAGTGGCCGCCGAGTTCGGCGAGGAGCTGGGCGGTCTGGGCGGGGTCGGGGTGCGGGACTGCGAGCAGAGCGGCGTGGCGTACCTCGGGGTCCTCGTCGTGGAACAGAGCTTCGCGGGCGGTGGGGGTGAGGAGCTCCCAGGCGCGGCAGGCAGCCTGGCGGAAGGCGGGGTCTTCGTGTTCGGCGAGGCCGGCCAGGACGCGGGGCGGGAGGATGGGCGACTGCAAGGTCTCCATGCGGACAAGGGGTTGTTCGTGAGCCAGCAGCCGCTGATACACGTGGTCCGGCAGTGGGCGGACGGGCGCGTACCCGTCGGGGAGCGCCCCCATCCCCAGGGCGAGGTGGACGCGTGCGGACGGATCGTCGATCAGGCGGGCCCGCTGCTCGGGATCGGCGTAGGGGTTTGCAGCGAACGCCTTGCGGACGGCGGGGTCGGGGTGGGTGAGGACGGCCTCGGCCACGGCCTGGGACAGGTGCGTGCGCCGAGCGACCTCGCGCGTGACCGCCTCGTCCGGAGCGGTGAGCAGGCGCAGCAGGACCTCGTCGGGGGCGGCGCGGTTGCCTGCCAGCGGTCTCAGCGGCAGTGGTACGGGGGTGTTCATCGGTGTCTCCAGGGAGGGCACGGCAGAGCACTCGGGTCATAAACGGTTGAGGGATGCGAGGAGTGTACGGGCGGGGTTCCCGTGGGGGCCTCCACGGAAAACCCGCCCGTGGTCAGGAGGTGCCGATCGGCCGGGTCAGCGGTCGTTCCACCTGGCTCTGGCGAACGCGTACGGATCGTCGATGTCCACCCTCTGCCCCTTCCAGTAGAACTGCACGGAACCCCAGGGACGATTGTTGCCCGGCATCATCGACCGCGAGATGACACCCAGCTCCCAGGCCGTCTGGTTGCCGCCGCTGGCGTGCCTCTCCCAATCGGTGCCAAGGGCCCGCTGGCGTGCCATCGCCGCGTCGAAGGCCTCCTGCGCGGTGTTGTACGGCTTCCCGCCCTTGTCCGGGTCGCCGCTGAGAAGGCCGTCGAGGGCGAAGGAGATGCGCACGTCGGGGTTTTCGGCCGCCTGTTCCACCGCGTTCATCCACCGCGGCTTCGGCTTCGTGGCCGTGTCGTTGGGGTCCGGTGTACCCCAGGCCTCTCGGCCGTTGAAGGTGATCCAGGGCCCGTCCCCGTTCGCGGTGAGCGTGCGGGCGAGCTCGTCACCGCTGTGCGTGACACCGTTCACACCCAGCACCACCTGGTCCCCGCAGTGGACCAGCGTCTCGATGCGGCCGGTGGGGCCGGTGTTGTGGACCAGGACCGGCGTGCGCCCCGCCAGCACGAAGTACGTGTGCATGTCGTTGACGGTGAGGTTGTACGCGCCCTGGAGGGCTTTCCAGTGGCGGACAGCGGCGATGGGGGCGGTGCCGCCGTCGGCCCGGCGCAGCACATCCCCGGTGTTGAGGTCGACCGCGTCGGTCCACTTCCGGGTCTTCTCGGACCAGAAGGGGTGGTGATCGGTGGTGGTGAGACTGCCGCCGCCGATGGCGGCGTCGAGGGTGACGTCTGTGAAGTCGCGGTCGTCCGGGGTGAAGATGGTGGCTTCGACGCGGCGCGCGCCGGACTCGCCGGATTCGGGGTCGGCGGCCTGGACAAGGTCGCCGGTGCGAATTTCCTCGATGGGGCGGGCGGAGCCGTCGCCCATGAGGACGCGCGTGCCTGCGGGGAAGCTATTGCGGCCTGCCGGGCAGGTGGGGGCCCTGCGGAAGAGGGTCGTGAGGCCGTCGAAGGCCTCCTTTGCGACGGTTCCGTACTTCTCGGCGTACCGCGACCACTTGAAGGGGAGGGCTCCCCAACCCGCGATGGGGGCCATGGCGGCGCAGGCGAGTCCGGCGTCCTGCCAGGCGCCCTCGCGGCCGATGGGGAAGAAGAACTGGACGGTGCCTTCCATGGCGTAGATGCCGCAGTTCAGGCCGTCGGCGGGCTCGCCGACGACGGGGATGCTGCCGAGTACGTCCAGGGTCGCGTGGAGCACGTCGAGCCGGACGCCGAACGGGGTGTCGGGTGGGAGCTGGCGGCTCACGAAGAGGTCGATGAGGCCCATGCCGATCTTGACGAGCTTCTTCTTCTTGTCCGAGGCCTCGTCCGCCTTTTTCTTGCGGACCTCTGCCAGGTACTCGTCGATCATGTAGCGCTGGAGGGTCAGCCCGTGCTTGATGCGGACGTCCTCTGCGCTCTGCCCGGCGTTAGCCGCGGAGGCCTTGGCGGCGTCGGCGGCCCGGTGGGCGGCTTCGGCGTAGTCGGCTGCGGCCAGGGAGCTGGCGTAGGCCTCGGCGGCTGAGTTCTGGGCGCGCGCCGAGCTGCTTGCGGCCTGCTGTTCGGCCTTGCGGGCCGTGGCGGCAGAGGCGGCGGCCTCGTCGGCGGACTTGCGGGCGCTGTCGGCGGACTGCTTGGCCTGGGCAGCGTAACCGGCGGCCTCGTCGGCGTACGCAGCGGCCTTCTGGGCGTGGACGTCGGCCTCGTTTGCGGCGCCCCGGGCGTCGGAAGCGGCCTCGGCGGCCCCGTGTGCGTCCTTGAAGGCGAGGGCGGCGACGGACTGCGCGTCGGCGATGACCGCCTTGACCTGGGCAATGTGGGCGGCGTTGAGCTGGTCGCGCCGCAGGGCGCGGTGCCGGCCGGACTCGATGAAGGTGCTCAGGTGCGTGTCGGGGCTGGCCAGTGCCGTTTCGGCAGCGGCTTTGACCTCGGGGGTACCGCCCTCGGCGAGGCGGGCGGCCTCGACGCGGTGGTCCTCCACGCGTGCCTGGTGCTGGCCGGCCTGGAGGAATTCCTCCAGTGCCTTCGGGTTCGGGTGGTGGAGAGCCGCGGTGGCGGCTTCCTTCACGCCCGGGCCGCCGGCTTCGGCGATGCGGGAGACCTCGATGCGCCGATCGGGGGCGGCGGCCTGGTACTGGCCGGTGGCGAGGAAGGCGCGGACCTGCTCGGGAGTTCCGGCGAGGGCGGCGGTGGCGGCCACTCGGAGGTCCTTGTAGGCGCCGCTCTGGGCGAGCTGGTCGACTTGGTGGCGGGCGTCCTGGGCGTCGGCCTTCTTCCAGCCGTCGGTGGCGTAGGCGATGACGTCGGCGTCGGTGCCCGCGAGGGCGGACTCGGCGGCGGCGCGGGCCCAGGGGCCGCGGACCCGGAGGGCGGTGAGGGCCATCTTGCGGCCGGAGGCGGCGATCAGGGCGGGTTCGGCGCCGGGCTGCTCGGCGTTGAGGGAGAGTTCCGCGAACTGGGCCTCGAGCCTGTTGCGGTCCTGGAGGATGCGGTTGGACTCGGCCTTGGCCAGGTCGTACAGGGCCTTGGCGTCGCGGGCCTCGTTGACGAGGGTGTTGGTGCGGGCAAGGATTTCCTCGGCCTCGCGCTTGCGGGCCGTCTCCTGGACGTCCTCGGCCTGCTTGACGGCCTCGCCGGCCTTCTGGGCGGCGAGCAGGGCCTGTTCGGCGTTGATCTGGGCCTGGGCTGCCGCTGCCTGGGCGTCGCCGGCGTGCTTGGCTGCGTTGCGCGCGGCGGTGGCGGCGTTGCGGGCGTGGGCGGCGGCCGAGCGGGCGGCCGCGGCCGACTCTCCGGCGGCGGCGGACGCGGCGGTGGCGTGCGCGCGGGCCTGCTGGCAGGCGCGCCGGGCCTCGGCGGCGTGGCGGCGGGCGGCGTCCGCGGCGGCTTTTGCCTCGCCGTAGTGCACTCCGGACTCGCGGGCCCACTTGTCGGACTCGTCGGCCTGGTCGGCGGAGGCAAGCATGTATTCGATCGAGGAGAGCGCGGCGTCCATCGCCTCCTCGTTGGCCTTCATGGTCTGCCGGAGGGCCTCTGTGGAGTCCGCGATCTTGGTGGCATCTTCGGCGGCGCGGTCGGCCGCGGCGGCGATGTCCTCGTGGACCTTGCCGGAGTTCGCGGCGTCCAGGGCGCGGTCGGACGCCTGGGAGGCGTACAGGGCCGCGGTAGAGGCGTTGTGGGCGGCGGTGGCCGCTGCCTGGGCGGCGGCGTTGGCGGCGCGAGCCGCGGCGACGGCGGTACGGGCGGCCGAAGCGGCGCGGCGGGCGGATTCGGCGGCGCGGCGAGCGGCGTCGGCGGCCCGGCGGGCGTCGCCCTTGGCAGCCTTGGTCTCTGCGGCGGCCTTGGCGGTCTCCGTCTTGGCCAGGGCTGCGGCGGTGCGGGCCTTCTCGGCCTGCTCCTCCGCGCTCTTGCGGGCCTTCTCGGCCGCGACCTGAGCCTCCTTGGTCTGGCGGGCCAGGTCGGTGATGGTGGCGTGTTCCTGGTCCTGGGCTCTGGTGATGTGCTGCCCGTACGTCAGGAAGTCGCGTACGTCGTCGACGGTGCCGTTGAGGGCGGCGGTCGCGGCCCGTTTGGTGGCGGGGCCGCCGCCGGCCTCGATCTGGGCGACGCGGACGCGGGCGTCGTCGTCGCGCTGCTTGTACTGGCCCGTCGTCAGGAAGTCCTTGATGGCGTCGATGCCCTCGGCCATGGCCTTGTCGCCGCTCTGGCGCAGACCCGCGCCGCCGCTCTCGGTGATCCGGGCGGCCTCGACGCGCTGGTCGTCGGCGAGGGGGGCCTTCCAGCCGTCCTTCAGGAAGGCGGCGAGCTGCTCAGGGGTGCCTTCGAGGGCTTTGCGGGCGGCCTCGCTGACGCCGGGGCCGGCCTCGGTGACGAGCTTGAGGGCGGCCTCGCGGCGGTCGAGGTCCTCGGCGATCCTCTGGCCCTCGGAGAGGTACGCGCTGATCTGCGCGTCACTTCCCTCCAGGGCGGAGCCGGAGGCCGATTTGACGGCCGGGCCGCCGGACTTCCAGCTGTCGAGGACGCGTTGGCGGTCGGAGGGCGGTGGCGGGGACGGTTCGGTGGCGACGGCAGGTGTCGTGGAGACCAGTCCGGTCAGCAGGGCTATGGGCAGCAGGGCGCGGCCGGCGCGGGTGGCCAGCGCGTATCCCTGCTGCCATCGCCCGGCCTGACGGCCCGTGTGATGGCGCACGAGGAGGTTCCCCCTTCGAGAGGTCGGGATTGTCCGCGGTGACGGGGCGCGCAGGACGCGGGTCCCGGAGTGCGGACGGGTGAACGGGCCGTATGCCGGGCGGAGTCGGCCCGGTCGGCTGTTGCGGGGCGGGGATCCCGGCGCCGGCCCGTACGGCCCCCCGGCCGGCTGGCGCTCGGATCCCGTGCCGGGCGGTAGCGTCCGGCACGGGAGGAGTAAATCACAAGCATCGTTGATCGCACCCATACGATCGATGACGCTTCAACAGGAGCGTTATCTCTTCGTTATGTTGACTGTCTCTCAGGTCGGTGTCTACGACGCTAAGCTGCGTCGCGGCCCCCCGGAGATCACCGGCCGCGCGTGCCTCCGCATGTCCCGACCCGTGAATCTGTACGCCCGGCTCGTGCACTCGTACGTCCGGCTCCTCCCGCTCCGTCCGCCGCACCCGCCCTGCTCCAGCAGCAGGGCGGCAGCCGGCACGGGGCTCACCGAAAGCGAAATCACACCAGTGCGCATACGCAGCATGCTGCCCACAGCCATCGCGGTCGCGGCCGTCGCGGTCGGGGTGCCCGCCCCGCTCGCCTCTGCTTCCGACCCTGAGATGCCCGTCCCCGTACCCGTCGAGGCCGGGGCGCCCTTCGCCGTCGAAGACGGCTCGTACCCCTTCCGCGCCGACATCCTGGCCAGCACCGGCGCCCACCTGATCGAGGGCGACGGGCACATCGTCCAGACCGACTGCGCCGGCGGCCACCACATCATGGTGTGGGCGCGCAATCTGCTCACCAACGAATCACGGATCTGCTTCAAGGCCGCCGACACCGGCTACCTGAAGGTGAACATCCCCCGGGCCTACCGAATCGAGACCAACGACCGGGACGTCAAGGCCGCCGTCTCCATCGAGCAGACCACCGAGAACCTGACCGTTCCCCGGGACACCTCCAAGGGCTTCGGCGAGGCCGACCCCGCCGACCCCAAGCAGGCCGTCCTGCTGGAGCTCCGCGTCACCGGCTCGGGCTCCGACACGCCCCCCGGCGCCTCCGCGGACATCAAGGGCCTCGGCTTCAATGGCAAGCTGCTCATAGGGGAAACCAGGCGCTGCTCCGCCGCCCTCGTCGACAGGGACTGGGTCCTCACGGCCAAGAGCTGCTTCGCGGACAAGCCCGCCGAGAGCAACACCGTGGCCGCCGGCGCCCCCAAGGAGAAGACCACCGTCGTCCTCGGCAAACCCCACGTCAACCTGCTTGGCGGCCACACCACCGAGATCGTCCAGCTGGTGCCCCACCCCGACCGCGACCTCGTCATGGCCCGCCTCGACAAGCCCGCCACCCACATCACCCCCGTCCGCCTCGCAACCGAAGCCCCGGCCGAAGGCCGCCGGCTGACCGTCTCCGGCTTCGGCCGCACGAAGACCGACTGGGCCCCCGGCACTCGCCACGAGGGCACCTTCACCACCGGCGCCGTCACCGCAGAGGGCTTCGCGGTCGCGCCGCAGGCCGCCGCCGAGGACACCGTGTGCGCGGGCGACGCCGGCGGCGCGGCCCTGCGCCAGGACGGCATCAACGCTTACACCCTCTTCGGCATCACCAGCCGCTCCTGGCAGGGCAACTGCCTGGCCGGTACGGAGCCCCGCACCGGCGCCTTCGCCACGCGCGTGGACGACATCGCCCCGTGGACGGCCGAAGCCCGCGCCCTGGCCCCCGGCTGGAAGACCGAGACCCTCGTCCAGACCACCGCCGGCCTCTACCAGGGCATCCGCCTGGCCGACGGCACCTGGACCGGCTTCACCGACGTACAAGCCAAGGCAGGGGACCTCGGCGGGGTCCGCACCGCGACCGCCGCCGGCATCAACGCCGACACCCACGTCGTCGCCCTCGCCACCAACGGCACCATCCACCACACCATCCGCAAGTCAGACGGCACCTGGGCCCCCTTCGGCAACGTCGGCGACGTCGCCGGGGTCCTCGGCAGCGTCACCCAGCTCACCAGCGTCTCCACCGGCAACGACCTCCACCTCCTCGCCGTGGCCGACGGCAAGCTCTTCCACGTCCTCCGCAAGGCCGACGGCACCTGGACCCGCTTCGGTGAGGTCGCCGGCGCCGCCGGACCCATCGGCACCGTCACCGCCGCCGCCAGCGCCAACGTCGGCGGCGAACTCCAGGTCATCGCCGTCAGCGGCGGCAAGGCCTTCCACACCATCCGCAACACCGCCGGCTCATGGAGCACCTGGGGCAACGTCGCCCACGCCGCAGGCCCCACCGGCCCCATCACCGCCGTCAGCATGGCCGGCACCGGCGGCGACGCCCAGATCGTCATCGCCACCGACAACGGCACCCGTCAGTACCACGCCATTCGTAAGGCCGACCGCACCTGGACCACCTTCGGCGACCTGAAGGACTACCTCGGCACGGACACGGTCAACTCACTCGGCGCCGCACACGTCGACGGAGCGCTCCAGCTCACCGCCACCACCAGCGACGGCAAGCTCCTGCACATCATCCGCCGCCCCGACGGCACCTGGTCCCCGATCACCCGGGTCCCCCTCCGCGGCGTCGTCGGCACCCCCGGCACCACCGCCGCCGCCGGCACTCTCTGACGGTCGGCCCCACACGCGCGGATGGGGCACAGAGCAGCTCGCTCCGGGCCCCATCCGCCCTGCCTCACACCGCCTACCCGGCAGCAGCCAGGGCACGCGAGATCGAGATCAGCAGGTCGCGGTCCTCAGCCTCGGCACAGCGCAGGGCCGCCACGGCGCGGGCCCCCTGGTCCGGTACGGGCGGCTCCCGGCGCGCGCGGGCCGCGGCCGCCGCCGCGAACATGGCGGCGAGCCCGGCGGCCTCCGCCTCATGCGACGCCGCACCGCCCTCCTGAGCCCGGCGGCGGGCCGCCTCGCGCACCCCGTCCGTGCAGTGCGCGGACAGGTGGAGCATCCAGTCGTGAATGGTCGTCATCCGGTAGAGCAGCACCTGTTCGGGACCGGCGTACCAGGGCGGGGAGAGCATGAGGCTGCTCTGCGAGGCGCCCCCGGGGCGGCCGGCCAGCCGCCACAGCGGGCGCAGGGCGCAGATCCCGACGAGTGGCTGCCAGACGCGGTCGATCAGCGGGGGCCCGTACGCCGGGACGAGCAGCCCCATCCCGATCATCATCCCGCTGACCGAGATGAACGGGGACAGGCTCTCGTTGAGGGCGTCCCACTCGCCGCCCGCCCAGCGCGCCGCGATCGCGGCCAGCTTGAACGAGCCGAAGATGACATTGGCCAGACCCGCGACCACCAGGACCAGCAGTCCTACCCGCAAGGAGGAGTCGACCGCAGTCCTCCTGCGTTGCGCCGTCCTGCGGCCGATGTCAAGGATCCAGCTCCAGCACACGACGGTCGTGGCCGCGCCGGCGACGACGTACGTGAGGAGGTACAGGACCAGCATCACGCTGATGAACGGGGAGTCGGCGTAGTACGTGTCGAAGTCCCGGGGGCGCTCCACCGGCACCTCGCCCAGCGCGAACAGCACGACAAGCGCCGCAATCACCGTGCAGCAGCCGGTCAGCCACACCCGGACCCGCCGCCGGGTCCGGTCGCGTTCCCCCGCCTCGCCCCGCCAGTGGTCCAGCAGCACGAGGGAGGCGCAGGCGTACGCCGTCATGATGCAGTGGACGAGCAGGGCGGAGAGGTTGCTGATGCTGGCGGCCCGGTTGACCGCGCTGACGGTGGGCGGGGCGGACAGGACGAAGCCGGCGCAGGGCAGCAGGATCAGTGCGTAGACCGTGACGACAGTCGGGTTGCGCCAGTCCCGCAGCAAGGAGGGGGTCTTGGCCAGCAGCGCGATACCCAACACCGAGGCCGGTATGTAGTAATTGGTGCCCTCGGCCATCAACGGCCCCCGAGGGAGGTCCAGATGCGGCCGGTACGCTCGTCGGAGGCGGTGCGACTGCGGGAACCCAGCAGGAAGGGCCGGAACCGCGCGGCCAGCAGCCGGCCGAACCGCTCCGCGCGGCGCTCCTCGTCCAGGTCGTAGGCGGTCCGGGTCGCGACGTGCCCGACCGCGTCGCCGAGACTCCAGTGCTCGCCGAGCAGCCGGGCGGCGGCCGGAGGCCCGGCCTCGGCGCTGGAACCACCGGACGGCCCGGCGTCCCGTGCCTCCTTGCGGTGCCACAACTCGTGCCCCAGGATCACCATCTGGTGCATCGGCAGGGTGTTCTTCTCCACCGCGACTACCTCGTAGTCGCCCAGGTCGATCCAGAGACCGCTCACCGTCCCGGAGGGGAACTCCTCCAGCATGAGGCGGACCTCGCGCCCGCTGCTCTGCGTCAGATGGGCGCAGATGGCCCCCATCAGCCCATGCAACTGCGACGCCTGCCGACCGGAACGCATCGCGCCCGCGAACAGCTCATCCCTGTGGTGCCTCATCTCCCGCGAGAGCCCCACCGCGCCCCACATCTTCCCCACCGGACGCATCCCTTGCTGACATACCGGACTCCACGCGCCGCACACGCGCCGCGAGCATTCTGTCAGCTTGTACGACCGCACCCGTCGGGGCGGGTACCCACGGAGTCAGGCCCCGGTGTCAGCTCCCGCCCGCCCCTTGCTCCCGGGCACGGTCCTCGCGTGAGCGCCGGGCGATGGACTCGATCAGGGCGATGATGGGCTGTGCGGTGTCGTCGGGAACGTCGGCCAGGGCGCGGGCGGCGTAGTTCACCACGCCGTGCTCCGCTCCGGGGGCAGCTGCCTCTCGGTCCCGGAGCCGCTGGAGGTCCTCGTCCTGGCGGGCGACGGTGCGCTCCAGCAGGTCCTTGTAGATGCGCTGGAGCACCCGGTCCAAAGCCTCGGTCGGTTCGGCGACGAGGAACTCGATACTCTCGCCGAAAAAGGCGGCGATCCCGTCGGCATGGTTGAGGTTAGGGGCCTTGCCCGTCTTGATCATCTTGTCGAGCCACTGGGCACTCGTCCCCGCTCCAGCGGCGATCTCCGCGAGCGAGTACGTCCGGCGGCTTCCGTCCGGGGACTCCTTCAGACGCGTGCGACGCAGGAACAGGATGCGGTCCACGACCTGGTGGGGGCGCTCTTCCAGCTCAGCGTCCCCGCCCCGGACCACCGACAGGGCCGTAACGGGCCGGCCGCGCAGCAGCGCGTCCACGGCCGCCGGCTCCAGACCGGAGGCAAAGGACAGTCCGCCCTCCCCCTCGATCCGCAGGACCTCGGCAGGCCGGAGCCCGCTACGCTCGGCCAGAGCGGCGATCCGCCGCGCGGTGCCGGCCGGGTCCGGAGCAGACCTCTCGCTCACATGAACCCCCTCGGCAGGCTTCGCCTACTCGGCTGAATGGTGACACGGGCACGAATTGCCAAGCAGGACAGTAGCTTCGCACAACCAGAAAAGCAACCACAACTGAACAGAGCTCAACCACCGTTGCATCACAACTGGCTCAAAGCAGGGCGAATAGGGGACGACTCTCTGCCGGGCCGCAGGATCCGCGCCATCTCACCCTCGACACCGACAAGGCGGGGGAAGTGCTGCACGGCCTCGACACTGACGACGGCTCCGAACGCCCCGTCCTGCCGGCACCTCCGCTCCGCGCCCCCCTCGGCGAGCCGCAGCCGGCCCGACCGCTCGCCCAGCAGAGGCACCGCCACCCGATGCGGCCCCCTTACGGCTGGCCGCATCGGCAGGTCCGGGGCACACACGGTGTGTTCCGGGTCAGATCGCGCAGGAGGGTAGCCCGGGCTTGGGGCGGGGATCGGGCTGCGGACCGCGCTGTCGGGCCGGTCCGTGCCGGCCTGCGCTGGGCTGGGCTGGGCTGGAACCGTGGTGGCGAATGCCGCCCCCGGCCCATCAGAGATCCAGGACCTCTAATTACTAACAAATTTGAGGTGTCGTCGTGGCAATGGGGCTTGCCCACGGGGTCTGAATCGGCGGCAGCGTAGTGGCGGGCTCGGTGGAGGGGGCGGCAGCGGCCTGTGCGGATGGCTGACAGGTCGGCGCGCGGTGGCTGGCGCCCATGGGCAGGTCCCGCTCCTCCTCCGGCTCGATCGGCGGCAGGACCGGGCGACCACTGTTGTGGTCCTCAAGCCGCTCACCAAACGCTTCTTGATCACGTTGAGGTATCAGGCATGAAGGCGTACGTCCGGAGCGGATCGACGTGCAGTTCGTGCGGGCCCATGCAATCCGCGGCGAGAGTGGCCACGCGTGCCCCGCACCTGCACGCCATGTTGCGGCCTCCGGTTCCAAGCGGCCCGCAGCATCCGTGGTGCATGCCCAGCGAGCGGGTCAGCTGCAGACTCGACACGTCCTGCGGATGCACGATCACGGAGTTCCTGGGTCCGGCAGGCACCATCCCGGTCATGCCCGGTGGCATGAGAAGCGCGCGGTTGCCCTGCACGTCCGGGGTCTGGGCATCTGGGATTTCGAAGGGGGCGCCCCAGGGTTCGGGATCGATGGCATAGCTGCCTTGGGGGACAGTCGATGGCGCGAGCCGTGTCGTGCAGTGGCGGTCCTTGTCGTGCACGGAGACGTCCGGGACGCCCGGAACCTCTTTCAAGTCCGAGGTGAGTCTGGCGCCGCACTTCGCGCAGTAGAAGACCGTCATACGAGCCGTTGTATCCCACCGACAACGTCGGTTACGACTGCGTTTTTCCTGCTCAGCCCGCCTGTCCGATGCAGGCGGTGGGAAAGGTGATGGACTCGTCGAAGGTGATCCGGCTCTGGAGGCAGTGGTGGAGCTGGCCGAGCATGCGGTTGAACAGGTGCCGCAGGGCTTGGGCGTGCCAGTCCAGGGGGGGGGCACACCTGCGGCAGTACCTCTGATGCAACCGTGGGTACGCCCGTGCAGACAACCGTCGGTGCAACCTTCCCGGGGCGGCGAACAGGCCGGCCGCGGGACCGGCTTGCCCACGGCCCGCGACCGGGGCACGCGTGGTGGCGCACACCGGTCGCGGATGTGGGGGCGCCGGTTACCGGCGGCGGAGCAGGGTCAGGACCATCAGCGCCTGCCGGGCGAGACCGCGCTGGCGAGGGCGCCGATGGTCTCGCGCAGAGCGGGCAGGTCATGCAGGACGTAGCCGAGGAACAGCAGGGCGAGCAGGATCACCGCTCCGTGGCGGCGCAGGAAAGCCACATCGGGCTCCGCGGCCCGCTCCGGGGCGGGCTGCTGGACGGGCTGCACAACGGACTGCTCGGTGGGCTGCTGGGTCGAGTCGAACATGGATGTCCCCCTGGCTGAGTGTGGGATGACCGGTCCGTCGACGCGGCGATCCGCACCTTCAAGGAAGAAGGGGTTAGCTGTTGCTGGCCATGACGTCGGAGACGTTCGCGTGGAGACGTGAGGCGGGAGGGCGGTTTCCGGCGGTGGTGCGAGGCCGGTGGTAGTTGTAGTGGACATTCCAGACCACGATCGCCCGGGGTCGCTCTTCTTCGGGGGTCCACTGTCGGGCGTAGAGCAGCTCTTCGGCGAGGATTCGTCGAACGGCACCACATCACCCAGGCACAGCTCCCACGGCATAACGTCCTGAGCCATCCGACTGGGAAGCTGCCGCGGCAGCACCGTGGTGATCGCCAGAGCGGTACCGCGGGTCTCCTCATTGGTCATGATCTATGTTTCCTGCACGGGGAGCAGCTTGAAGAACTGGCCATCCGGGAGGTAGCGGGCGGCTGGGCCATCAATGTGACGCCTCGAGAACTAGTTGGCGTGCGCATGCAGCGCATAGACCCCGCTCCGGAGCTCCAGCTGAATGAGCGGCGGTGGCTACTGGTGCTCGCCTCGCGCTTGCCGCTCCCGGTGCGGTTCGGCGAACCGTCCGAGCGCTTCCCCAAGTACTGGAACGCGATGACGCGGATTCCCGGAGAGCCGCTGGACCACGGCTCGATCAGCCGCGGCAATCACGCGGCCAAGGCGCAGGCGGGGTCGTGGTCTCTGTCCCTACTGTCACCCCATCTCCCACTCACAGGGCGGGCGCATGCTGACCTCCAGCCGATCACAGCCCATAGCGCCGCCGGCGAGGACCACGAAGCATGAGGTCGAGCCTCGCAGGCCCACAGAGGATCAGGCCGGATCAGGGAGCGGGGTCCGGTGCATGAGGTCTCCCCAGGCCCGCAGGGCCTGGGGGACGCCTCGCGAGGCGGAGGAGGGCGCCATGGCGGAGCCATGGAGACCGACGACAACGCGGCGAGGCTCGGTGCCAGACCCCGCGAGCCCGGCATGATCCGAACGAGAGGCCCTAGGCTCGTGGTGTGGATCTCGCAGCGGTACGCACCTTTCTCGCCGTCGTGGACACGGGCCGGTTCCGTCAGGCGGCCGACGAGCTGGCGATCACCCAGCAGGCCGTCTCCAAGCGCGTCGCCGCGCTGGAGAAGGAGCTCGGCGTGCGCCTGCTGACCCGCACCCCGCACGGTGCGGAGGTGACGATCGACGGACAGGCGTTCCTGCCGCACGCGCGCGCACTGCTCCACGCCGAGGCGCGTGCCATGGCCCCGGTGCGGCCCGGTGGGCGCGCGCTGCGGGTGGACGTGATCGGCCGGCGGCTCGCGCCCGCGGCGCTGCTGCGCGCGTTCCACCGGGCGTTCCCCGGGATCGAGCTCGACGTCGTGACCCTGTTCGACGCCGAGGCGGCCGTCGCCGCGCTCCGGGCGGGCACGATCGACGCGTCCTTCCGGGCGGTCACCATGCCCGGCCTGCGGCTGCCCGAGGGCGTCGAGGCGTTTCCGGTCCTGGACGAGCCGCTCCAGCTCCTGACCGGTCCCGCGCACGCGCTCGCGGGCGCCCGTGTCGTGACGCCCGAGCGGCTCGTCGGGCACCGGATCTGGATTCCGGGCATCGTCAGCGGCACCGAGTGGGCCGCCTACTACGCGGACCTCGCCGCCGCGTTCGGGCTCACCATCGAGGTGACGGGTCCCGACTTCGGGACCGAGGCGCTGTTCGACGCCGTCGCGGACTCCCCCGAACTCGCCACCTTCGTGGGCGAGCAGACCCGTCTCGTCTGGCCCGAGGGCCACGATCTGCGGCGCGTCGCCGTGCACGGGCCGACACCGGTGTATCCGCACTCCCTGCTGTGGGCCGTGGACAACCCGCACCCGGCACTCGCCACCCTCCGGTCCCACCTCGCCGACTCGGGGTCCGCCGACCGGGGCACCGACATCTGGACACCCGCCTGGGCCCGGCCCCGAGAGCCCCGCCAGGAGCCATAGACTCGGACGCCGAGTGCGGACAGCGGGTTCAGGGGGAAGGCGGCCGGTGATGAGGTGGAACCTCGATGCCGTGGTGGGGGTGTCCGTGGGGCTGGTCGGGGTGGGGCTCGTGGTCGCCGGGGTGGTCTGGAAGGGACGTGCGGTGCGGCCGTTCGCGGCCTCGCGGGCCCGGTCCGCGGCCCAGCGGGAGTACGCGCGCGATCTGCAGCGGGCCGCCGACCAGGTGATCGCGACGGCCCGCCGGTCCGCCGGCGAGGGCGAACCGGCGATCGTCACCGTCGAGGCCGTGGTGCGGACGACGCGGGAGCGCTACGGGTACACCGAGGTGGAGCGTCCGCACGCGGCGGCTGCGCTGCGCCGCCGGTACGAGCACTGGCGGTGCGCGGTCGACTGCGTCACGGACGCCTACGGCTGAACGTCCGCCTGGGGCACGGGCGTTCCCTGGTGGTAGTACATCCGCAGGGCCGAGCCCCCGGGCGCGCGGCGCCAGAGCGAGCTGCGCCGGGCCCGGTGGCCGTCGCGGAGCGTCTCGTACGTGAGGTGGACGAGGCCGGGGGCGAGGAGGACTCCGGTGACGGCCTCCGGTTCGTAGTGCGTTCCGTCTTCCACGCTGCCCGCCATCCCGGGCAGGGCGGCGAGCATCTCCTCGTACGTCCAGCGCCGGCCGGAGGCGCCGACCTCGACGAACTCGGGGTCGAGCAGCTCGGCGGCGAGCGCCCGGGAGAGGCGCACGGACGGGTCCAGGAGGCGTAGTTCGCCCGCGATGGCTTCGGCGACCGCGGGGTCCACGTCGGCGGCCTGCGGTACGGGGGCGTGCGAGAGGGGCGTTCGGTGCTCCTGGTGGTACGTCATGCGGGCATTCTGCCCGGTCGGCGCGCTGGTCGGCGCGGGGATTTTCCCCGGGCCGGCCGACCGAAGGCCGACCGGCGACCGACCGCCGGCCGACCGACCGGTGCGTCAGCCGCCGGACGCCTTCGCGTAGTCGCCGAAGCCGGACCAGTCGAGGACGACGCAGGCGTCGTCGCCGACGACCCAGGCGTCGTGGCCGGGCGTGACTTCCATGAAGTCGCCTGCCCCGAACTCCGTCGATTCGCCGTCGTCCATGACGACGTTCAGCCGGCCGCTGACCACGTAACCGACGTGCGAGGCCTGACAGCTGTCGGTGCCCGCGATCGGCTTGACGTGCTGGGACCACTTCCAGCCCGGCTCGAACACGGCGCGCCCGACCGGGCCGCCTCCACTGGTGAGCAGGTCGAGCCTGCCCTTGCCGTCCTCGAAGGGACGGGTCTCGTCCGCTTCGTCGAAGTTCTTACGTACGATGCCGGCCATCATCCACTCCCGGCGGTGGAGAGGTGGGTCCCCGAGTCCACTTCCAGGCTACGCCGGGATGCCGTCGGCCACCCGGTCTGGCCGCCGTCGCCGCTTGGCGGTTCTGCGCACATCCGCCATCCCAAATTTGTGCGCATCCCATAGGGGACAGACCTACACATAAAGGTCAGATAAGCGCACAATGAAACAGCGGCATCCTTCGCCGCACCTGCTTGTCAGACGCGCAAGACGCCAGAAGGAGGCGAGTCGTATGTCCGACGTCTCTCACCGTCGTGGTGACATCGCTGGACACCCTGACGCCACCGAGATGCGGGACAGGTACGCCCGTGTACTGCAGACCCGAGGGGTCGCGGCCGTCGAGGAGCTCGTGATCCTCGCCGGCGTCTACGCCGCGATCTCCGCGTGGACGGTCCACTTCTCCGCGACCCAGCCCGCACTCGCCATCACCAACCTCGTCGTCGGCGTCGCCCTCGCGATCCTCGGCCTGTGCATGTCGATGGCTCCCGAGCGGTCGCAGGACCTGAACTTCGTCGTCCTGCTGATGGGCGCGTGGCTGATCATCGCCCCGTGGGTGGTCGGACAGAGCCCCGACACGGGCACCGTTCTCAGCAACGTGATCACCGGCGCGTGCGTCTGCCTGTTCTCCCTCACGGCCGGCGGACTGCTCATGAGCAAGCGAAGGACGTGACCTGCTGATCCTCTCCCGGAACGGCGGCGCCTCCCCTCGGAGGTGCCGCCGTTCACTGCCGTACCCGGAAGCCACGCGGAGCCGGTACGGCGTGCTCACCGGGCCTGTGCAGCGCCGGTACGGCGCGTTCACCCGGCCCGAACAGAGCCGGTACGGCGCGTTCGCCCGCGCCGCCTTGTGCAGGATGGCGCACGACCGGGATCCGGCCGCGCGCCTAGCCTCGCCGCAACGGCACCAACGAGGGGCGGCACCACCGGTGAACTGGCACATCCATGACTACCGCGAGAGCGATCTCGCCTCCGTCGTCCATCTGATCGACACGACCGCGGAGCTCGGGCAGGAGTCCGTCTTCTCCCTGGCCGAGTGCATCGGTGCCCTCACCACCCGCCAGCCGGCCGTGGTCGCCGTCCACCAGGGCGCGCCCATCGGCGCCGCGCTCGCCTGCGTGTCCGGCGAGCGGGCCTGGGTCATGCGGATCGCGATCTCCTCCGCCTGGCGCGGCCGGGGCCTGGCCAGCGCCCTCCTCGTGGAGCTGGAGCGACGGCTCGTCGCCGCCCGGGTCGGGCGGATCGCGTACGTCCTGCCGGAGGAGGAACTCCTCGGCGAGGGCCTCCTGAACGCCGGGTACACGCGCCAGCCGGCCGTCGCGTACTTCGAGAAGGTGGAACCGCTGCACGGGCCCGCCGCCGGGCTCCTCGACGACCTGGGCGGCCGGCTGCTCCCCGGCGACCTGTGGGCCAAGGTCGCCGGGATGGAGCGGGAGAAGGACCTGATCGAGCGCCGGGTGGTGCTGCCGCTCGCCGAGCCGGAGCGGGCCGGGCGCCATGGGGTGCGGCCGCCGCGCGCGGTCTGTCTGTTCGGCCCGCCGGGCACCGGCAAGACGACGTTCGCCCGCGGCATCGCCTCCCGTCTGGGCTGGCCGTTCGTGGAGATCCTGCCGTCCCGCCTCGCCGACGAGGGGAACCTCGCCGCCGCCCTGCGGTCGGCGTTCGCGCGGATCGCCGAACTGGAGCGGGTCCTCGTCTTCATCGACGAGGTCGAGGAGATCGCTCCGGTGCGCTCGGAGCCCGCGCAGCCCGGCGGCATGCACGGGGTGACGAACGAACTCCTCAAGCTGATACCGGGCTTCCGGGAGCGGGACGAGCGGCTGCTCGTCTGCGCGACCAACTCGATCCGCTCCCTCGACCCTGCCTTCCTGCGCCCCGGACGCTTCGACTACCTCATTCCGATCGGTACGCCTGACAAGGCGGCGCGGGCGGCGATCTGGGCCCGCTACACGGACGGCCGCGCGGACGTCGACATCGACGAACTGGTGCTGGCGAGCGAGCTGTTCACACCCGCCGACATCGAGCACGCGGCCCGGATCGCCGCCCAGGCCTCCTTCGAGCGTGACCTGCTCGCGGTCGGCGGGCGGGGCGGCGAGGGGCCGGTGCCCGGGGCGAGCACCGCGGACTATCTGGAGGCCATCGGGGAGTGCCGTCCGACGGTCACCCCCGCGATGGTCGAGCAGTTCGCCTCCGACATCACCACTCACGCCCGGACGTGACGCCGAACTCCCGCCGGACCGAGTCCAGTTCGGCCCGGTCGGGCGGCTGCGCGCCGGCCCGGGAGACGGTCACGGCCGCCGCCGCGCCGGCCCTCCGCAGCAGCCCCGCGAGGGAGGCGGCGCCGAGCCCGCCGAGGGCTTCCCGGCCCTGCCCGGCGAGGGTGTCGAGGACGGCGGACATGAAGGAGTCGCCCGCGCCGACCGTGTCCACGACGGAGACCGGCGGCGCGTCCGCGGTGACCGTCTCCCGCCGGGTGAGCGCGAGCGACCCGGCGGCGCCCCGGGTGACCAGGACGACGGCGGGGCCGAGGGCGAGCCAGCGGGTGGCGACCGTGTGCGGGCTCTCCCCCGGGTACAGCCAGGCGAGGTCCTCGTCGCTGGCCTTCACCAGGTCGCTGAGGGCGACACAGCGCTCCACGCGCCGGACCGCGTCGGTGTGGTCCCCCATCAGTTCGGGCCGCACGTTCGGGTCGTAGCTGACCGTGGCCCGGTCGCGGAGCCGTTCGGTGACGGCGAGGACGGCCGCCGAGCCGGGCGCGGTGACGGCCGCGATCGAGCCGATGTGGACGTGGGCGGGGGCGAAGCCGGGGGCGAGCGGGGCCTGGCCCTCCTCCAGCGTCCAGGTGATGTGGAAGGTGTACGCGGCCTGGCCGTGGGCGTCGAGACCGACGACCGCCGACGGGGTGCGTGGGGGGACGCCGCCGATCTCCACCCGTACGCCCGCGCCCTTGAGGTGGTCGGCGATCAGCCGCCCGGTGGGGTCGTCGGCGAGCTGGGTGAGCAGGGTGACGTCTCGCCCGAGGCGGCCGAGGCCGTAGGCGACGTTGGCGGGGCTGCCGCCGGGGTGGACCCGGTCGGCGGTGCCGGAGCCCGCCGGCGCGCGGACGATGTCGGCGACGCACTCGCCGATCACCAGGAAGGACATGGGTCAGAGCTCCTTGGCGTAGGTGTCCTGGTAGCCGGCCCGGCCCCCGAAGACGTTCAGTCCGACGTGGCCGGCGGCGTAGGTGGCCGCGGTGTCGGTGTGATCGATGATCCGGTTCCCGTCGAGGAAGACCTCGATGCGGGTGCCCCGGTGGACGATCCGGAGATGGTAGGTGACTCCGTGCCGTACGAGAGCGGGGACCCGGGCGAGGGCGGTCGCGTCGTCGAATGAGCCGCCCCGGCGTACGGCGAGCCGGACGGCCCGCAGGTCGGGGTCGACGTTGAGGAGGTAGCCGTCGGCGCCGTCGGCCGAGGCCCGCCACAGCAGGGAGGCGGCGCCCCGGGTGTCGCCGGGGCCGCCGAGCCTGAGCAGGCCGGTGAGTTCGAGGTCGGCGAAGCGGCGGGTGGACATCGCGTCGCTGTCGCGGTCGAAGGTGCCGGTGTGCCCGGCACCGGTGGCTTCCCAGCGCCCGGCGGGGGCGATGGTGAGGGTGCCGAGGTCGGTACGGAACTCCCCCGGCGGCGGGGCGGACGGCGGGGTCGGGAGCGCGTCGGTGAGCCGGCAGGTGGAGGCGAGCCGGTGGAAGGCGAGCTCGGCGATCCGGACCGTGCCGCCCTCGGCGGTGAAGGCGATGCCGTCGGCGTCGGCGTCGGGCACGATCAGGCTGGTGACGACGGCCTCGCCGGCGCCGCCGAACACCTCGACGGAGCCGGTGTCGACGAGGATCCGGAGCCTGATGCTCCTGCTGCCGTCAGGGGCGGTCACGGCGGCGAGCGGAGCCTCGGTCCTGCCCGCGAAGTACCGGGTGAAGTCGGTGCGGCCGGAGTCGGTGCGGTCGACGAAGAGGCGTTCGCGCGCGGGGTCGTAGCCGACGAGCGTGGCCCGGCCGTCCTTCGCCCGCAGGTGGAAGGCGCACCGCGTGGCGGCGCCGGTCGCGGGCAGGACGAGCTCGGCCTCGATCTCGTACGTGGTGCCGGTCAGGCCCGCGCAGAGGTCGGGCGTGCCGGGTCCGGCCGTGAGGTCCCTGCGTACCGTCGTGCTGGTACGCAGGGAGGTCAGCTCGGCGACGGGCCGCTGGCGCAGGACGGGGCCGTCCGGGCCTGCGGCGAGGGTGAGTTCGCGGGGGACACTGTGCTGGCCGTTCCAGGGGTGGGTGGGCACGCTGAACGGATAGTCCCAGTTGGTGGTCCAGCCGAGCCAGACGCGGCGCCCGTCGGGCATGCCGGCGAAGGTGATGGCGGCGTAGAAGTCCCGGCCGTGGTCGCTGCGCGGCGCCGGTCCCGGCGTCTGACGGGCGGTGAAGGAGGTGCCGTCCCAGCTGCCGGTGAGGTAGCGGGCGGTGGAGCCGTCGGTGGCGCGGACGGCGCCGGTGCTGAGGGTGAGGACCCAGACCGTGCGCGCGGGGTCGCCGTCGACGGGCAGCGGGAAGAGGTCGGGGCACTCCCAGACACCCCCGCCGGCCACCCACTCCCCGTAGCCGAAGGAGCTGGCGTACGTCCAGTGGAGGAGGTCACGGGAGGTGAAGAAGCGCAGGTGGTCGCCGCCGGAGACGACCATGACCCACTGGTCGTGGGCCTCGTCCCTGACGACCTTGGGGTCGCGGAAGTCCCAGCCGCCGTCCGGTCCTCCCGGGTTGCCGACGAGGGGTTCGGGGCCGCCGTACCCCTGCCAGGAGCGGCCCCGGTCCGTGCTGTAGGCGGCGCGGACCGACTGGTTCCCGCCGGTCCTGTCCGGGTGGAAGCTCGTGTAGTAGGCGATCAGGCCGGGAGCGCCGCCGAAGAGACCGGACGCGTCGTGGGCGTCGACGACGGCGGAACCGGACCAGCAGTGGCCGTGCTCGTTCCAGCCGAGGGCGTCCGGGAGACCGCGCCAGTGGAGGAGGTCCGTGGACACGGCGTGCGCCCAGCGGCCCTCGTCCTGGTGGAAGAGGTGGTACTCACCGTCGAAGTGGAGGAGACCGTTGGGGTCGCTGCCCCGGCCGGTGCGCGGGGAGTGGTGGACGGCGGGCCGGAGGGGCTCCGTGAAGTGGTCGCGCACGTCGGCGGCGTACATCTCGTCGAAGTACGCGGTGCCGCCGGCCGCGACGAGCCCGACCGTGGCTCCGGCGGCGGTCGCGGGGGCGCGCAGGGCGGGCACCCCGTCCACGTACACACGGAACTCGCCCTGGAGCAGGTGGACTTCGACCCGGAACGGGGTGCCGGTACGCAGCGGGCGGACCGGCGGGGGCGCGGTGGCGAGGCGGGTGCGGCGAGTGTGGTCGAGGAGCGTGACCGTGCCGGTGGCGGTGTCGAGGAGGATCTCGTGGCCGCGTACGAGGAGTCCGGCGGCGCCCGCGCCCGCGAGCCGCACGTCGGCGGAGACGACGAGGTCGGCACCGTCGGGTGCGGGCGCGGTGCGGAGACCGTCGTGGCCGCGCAGGCCCTTGAGGTCGCGCGTCCAGGTTCCGGACTTCGTTGCGGCGCCCGCGAGTTCGGAGCGCGGTCCGGCGGCGGTGACGTTCTCGAAGGCGACGCGTCCGTTGTAGGCGAGGAGGCCCGGGCGGCCCGAGAGGTGCGGGGCGGGGGCCGGGTCCTCGGTGTCGATGACGGGGTCGTAGCCGTCGGGCCGGAGGAAGTCGCTCTGCAGGTACGCGCGGAGGCGGCGGCCCTCGGCCTCGACACGCAGGCGGTGGACGGTGCCGGGGGTGATCGGGGTGGCGTGGGTGGCGAGGGTGACGTCGCCGTCGACGCGGTAGAGGCGCAGCCGGCCCAGATTCGGGTCGGCCTCGACGGCGTACCCGCGGGTGCCGGTCGCGTCGGCGCGGATCAGGAGGGCGGCGACGGCGTAGGGGTCGTGGACGAGGAGGTCGGCCTGGACGGAGGTGTCGTACGCCTCCTCCGCGGCCGTCGTACGGATGTTGGTGCCGCCGGGGGCGACGGCGAGGAGGCCCAGCGGGGTGGGCGTCCAGGTGCCGCCGCCGGCGGCCGTCCAGCCACTGAGGTCGGTGGTGAAGGACCAGCTCCGGGGCGGCCCGAAGACGACCGTGCCGTCGGTGGCGAGCAGTCCCACGTGGCCGGAGGCGTGACGGCCGTCCTCGACGGCGAGGACCTGGCTTCCGTCGACGTGGAGGGTGAGGGCCGGCCCGTCGGCGACGGCCTCCAGGGTCGTGCCGGGGCGGCCCGTGGCGGTGGCGAGGGTCTGACCGCTCGCGAGGTCGAGCAGGGCGACCCGGCCGGTGGCCGGTTCGAGGACGGCGGCGTACCCGGTGGAGCCGTCCGGGGCGGCCCGCAGGACGAGCCCGCCCCGGGCGTGCGGGGTGGCCGGGTCGGCCTCGACGCGGGCGGAGTATCCGGCGCGGGCGCCGATCCGGTGCTCGGACATCGCGAGCGCGGTCCCGGCGGTGGCCGTGGCGCGTCGGCCGCCGTCCGGGGTGCGCTGCCAACTGCCGCTGTACGGCAGGGGGTCGGGGACGAGCGAGGCGAGGGCCTCGGGCGGTGCCTCCGAGCGGCGGCGGGCCGGGGTCGTGGCCGCGGCGGTGCGGGTGACGAGGGTGGGGAGGAGCGCGAGTCCGCCGGCCTGGAGCAGGGTGCGGCGGTGGAGCGCGACGTCGGGGGTACGCATGGGGGCCTCCTCGGCGGTGGGGTGGCGCCTGTACGGGACGGGGGCCGGTGCCGGACTCGCTCCGGCACCGGCGGGGGGGCGGTTCTACGGCCAGAGCGGGCGGGGGCCCGTGGTGATGGGCGCCATGTGCCAGGCGTCGAGCCGGTCGACGGTCGCGCGGCCGACGGCGGTGAGGGAGACGCCCGTCGCCGCATCGGGGCGGGTCGGGTAGACGCGGGCGGTCAGGGCGCGCCCGTTGGCGAAGATCTCCAGTGCGGAGTGGTCCACGAGGACGCGGAGTTCGACCGTGCCGTCCGCTCCGAAGGGCAGCTCTCCGTGGCGGGGTGCGGTGTCGACGTCGGCGTCGAGGCTGCTCGCCTCGCGGTGGAGCCGGAGGGTGCCCGAGGGGCTGGTGGTGTCGCGGGTGACCTCGACGACGGTCCGTTCGGCGCCGTCGGGGGTCTCCCGTACGGCGAGGCGTACCGTGGCGCCCGGTGCGAGCCGGAGCGTCGCCTCCAGGTCGAGCTGGTCGCCCCGGATCGCGTCGAGGGGTGAGTCCGGGCCCGCCTCGAAGGGAGCGACGGCCACGTGGTCGCGGCGCAGCTTCTCCAGCTCGGGCACGGGGGTCTGGGCGAGCGCGCCGCCGGCGCCCTGGGTGACGAGGCGCGGCAGGGACATGACCCCGGACCATCCGGCGCGGGCGGTGGCCTCCTCGCCTCGGCCCTCCTGGAGCCAGCCGAACATGATCCGGCGGCCGTGGGCGTCCAGGGTCGACTGCGGGGCGTAGAAGTAGTTGCGGCCGTAGTCGAGCCGGTGCAGGGCGGTCGGTTCGAAGCGGTCCTCCGTGTAGCGGCCCGTCCAGTACAGCGGGTGGAACGTCGCGCCCTCGTCCCAGGCGGAGAAGGCGAGCACGTCGACGTCGCCGACGCGGAAGAGGTCGACGCACTCCCACATGGTGCCGGTCCAGTCGAGGTCGGCCGGGGTGCCGTGGGCCGCGTCGCCGGTGAGCAGCGGGCCGACGTACCGCCAGTGGCGCAGGTCCTCGGACTCGTACAGGAAGGCGGTGCCGCCCCGGCCCCGGACCCCGGAGCCGACGAGCTGGCGCCAGACGGGACCCTCACGCCAGACGCAGTGGTCGCGGTACGCGGTGACGTCGAGGCCCGTGGGCGGCGCGGGGATCACCGGGTTGCCGGGGTCCTTCGTCCAGTGGCGAAGGTCGGGGCTGCCGGTGGCGACGCAGGGCAGTTCACGCTCGCCGTGCCGGCCGGAGTAGACGAGGGTGGGCACTCCCCCGTCGTCGACGAGGACCCCGGACCAGCAGCCGTCGCGGTCGGGTCCCGTGGTGCCGGGGACCAGGGCGACGGGCTCGTCGGTCCAGGTGACGAGGTCGGTGCTGGTGGCGTGGCCCCAGTGGATGCGGTGGTGGGCGGGGGCGAGCGGGTTGTACTGGTAGAAGAGGTGGTAGACGCCGTTCCAGTGGCTGAGCCCGTTGGGGTCGTTGAGCCAGCCGCCGGGCGAGGTGAAGTGGAAGCGGGGCCGGTGCGGGTCGCGGAAGGCGCGCTCGGCGAGGCCTTCCCCTGTGAGGGGGGCGGCGATCAGTTCGTGGGTCATGCGGCGGTGGTCTCGGCTTCCGGGGAGTCCGCGCTCTGGAGCACGCGGTGGGCGATGTCGTGGGCGGGCGCGTACAGGTGGCAGCGCACCCAGTGCGGCTGTCCGGCGTCCTCGCCCACGGTGTGGCGTACGGGGATGGTGGAGCTGCACGTGCCGTCGTCGTACGGGCAGGAGTCGGGCGCGAGGACGGCGGCCCGCAGCCGGGCCCGTTCGGCCTTGTCGTAGCCCGTGCGCCGGGTGGGGTCGGGGACGGCGGACAGCAGCAGCCGGGTGTAGGGGTGGGCGGGGGCGTCCATGACGGCGAGCGAGTCGCCGCCCTCGACGAGTTCGCCCGCGAACATCACGGCGGTGGTGTCGGCGAGGTAGCGGGCCGAGCCCAGGTCGTGGGTGATGTACAGCATGGAGAGGCCGCGTTCGTCGCGGAGCCTGCGCAGCAGGTTGAGCACGCCGACCCGGACGGACACGTCGAGCATGGAGGTCGGCTCGTCGGCGAGGAGGACGCTCGGTCCGACGGCGAGGGCCCGTGCGACGGCGACGCGCTGCCGCTGTCCGCCGGAGAGTTCGTGCGGGTACGCGTCGAGCATGTCGGCGGTGAGGCCGACCTCCTCCGTGAGGGCGGCGAGCCGGTCCCGGTCGGCGGGGTGGCCGTGCAGGACGAGGGCGCGGGTGAGGAAGTGGTCGATGCGGTGGACGGGGTTGAGGGAGCCGAAGGGGTCCTGGAACACCATCTGGACGGTGCTCCGGTACGTACGGGAGGCGCGGCGGCGTTCGGTGCGCAGGACGTCCTCGCCGTCGAGGAGGATCTGCCCCGAGGTGGGGCGTTCGAGGCGGGCGAGGCAGCGGGCGATGGTGGACTTGCCGCTGCCCGACTCGCCGACGAGGGCGGTGACGCGGCCCGGGTCGAGGTCGAGGTCGACGCCGTTGACGGCCCGGACGCGGCGCCGGGAGAAGACGGAGCCGACGGGGAAGTCCTTGGTGAGGTTCCGGATCTGGAGGAGTGTCATGGGGTGGTGCCTCCGGCGGGGGTGAGGGCGGCCCACCGGCCGGGGGTGATCTCGCGCAGGTCGGGGATGCGCGTGGAGCAGTCGCGGCGGTCGTCGGGGCAGTGGGCGTGGAAGCCGCAGCTGTCGGGGGTGCGCGGGGCGTCGAAGAGGCCGGTGAGTTCCCTGCGGGGCCCGGTCAGCGGCGGGAAGGCGTTCATCAGCGCCTCGGTGTACGGGTGGAGGGGCCGTGCGAACAGCTCCTCTGCGCCGGCGACCTCGACGAGGCGTCCGCCGTACATCACGCCCATGCGGTCGGAGAGTTCGACCATCAGGGACATGTCGTGGGTGATGAAGAGGACGGAGAAGCCGAGTGCGCGCTGGAGTTCGCGGATCTGGGCCATGATCTCCTGCTGGACGACGACGTCGAGCGCGGTCGTCGGCTCGTCCATGATGAGCAGGGTCGGTTTCAGGGCGACGGCCATGGCGATGACGACGCGCTGGCGCATGCCGCCGGAGAGCTGGTGCGGGTAGGCCTTCAGCCGGTCGGGGGCGATGCCGACGAGTGCGAGGAGTTCCGCGGCGCGTTCGCGGGCGGCTCGCTTCCCCAGCTTGTCGTGGGTGGTGAGGACGTCGCCGATCTGCTCGCCGATGGTGAGGACGGGGTTGAGGGAGTTCATCGCGGACTGGAAGACCATCGCGATCTCGCGCCAGCGGAAGGCGCGGAGTTCGCGGGCGTCCATGGCGAGCACGTCCCGGTCCCCGAAGGTGACCGAGCCCGCGGTGATCTCGGCCGGTGGCTTGAGGAGCCGCATGACGGCGTTGGCGACGGTCGACTTGCCGCAGCCGGACTCGCCGGCGAGTCCGAAGATCTCTCCGGCGCCGATGGTGAACGACACGTCGTCGGCGCCGACGACACTGCGGCCGTCGCCGCGGTATTCGACCCGCAGACCTCGTACGTCGAGGACGGGGCGGGTGCTTCCGGTACTCAACTCTTCCTCCTTCGCCGGGACCGGAGCCGCGGGTTGGTGATCTCGTCGACCGCGTAGTTGACCAGGGCGAGCGCGAAGGCGACGAGGGCGATGGCCAGGCCGGAGGGGACGAACGCCCACCAGGCTCCGGTCATCAGGGCGCCGTCGTTGCCGGCCCAGTAGAGGTTGGTGCCCCAGCTGACGACGGAGGCGTCGCCGAGGCCGAGGAACTCCAGGCCGGCCTGGGCGCCGATGCCGAAGATGACGCAGCCGAGCAGGGTGGTCATCACCACGGACGCCATGTTCGGCAGGATCTCCCGGAACATGATCCGCAGTGGCCGCTCGCCCGTGACCACGGCGGCGGCGACGAAGTCCTTGCCGCGGATGGAGGTGGCCTGGGCGCGCAGGACGCGGGCGGAGCCGGCCCAGCCGGTGATGGTGAGGACGAGGACGACGGTGGTGGTGCCCGGCGGCAGGAACGCGGCCAGGATGACGAGCAGCGGCAGCCCCGGCAGCAGCAGGAAGACGTTGGTGACGAGGGTCAGCAGGTCGTCGACGAGCTTGCCGAGATAGGCGGAGGCGAGACCGACGAGCAGGGCGACCAGGGTGGCGGCGATGCCGACGGTGAAGCCGACGAGCAGCGAGCTGCGGGTGCCCCGGAGGGTGAGGGCGAGGACGTCCTGCCCCTTGGCGGTGGTGCCGAGCCAGTGGTCGGCGGAGGGCGGGGTGGCGCCGAGGTCGGTGATGAGGGACGGGTCGCCGGGGGCGAGGACCGGGGCGAGCAGGCCGGCCAGGGCGAAGACGGCGAGCAGCAGGAGCCCGGCGCGGGCCTTGCGGTCGGCGAGCAGCCGGCGGCCTAGGCCCCGGCGGGCCGGGCGCGAAGCGCCCGGGGAGCGCGTGGGCGGGTCGTGGGACACGGCGGTGGCGGTGTCCGGGGTATCGAGGACGGGCATGTCGGTGGTCCCTCCTCAGCGGACGCGGACGCGCGGGTCGAGCCGGACGTGGATGAGGTCGACGACGAAGTTGGCGAGCAGGACGGCCGCCGTGATGGTGAGGAAGATGCCCTGCATCAGCGGGTAGTCGAGGGCCTGGACGGAGGCCAGGAGCTGGTAGCCGATGCCGGGGTACGCGAAGACGACCTCGGTGAGGAGGGCGCCGCCGACCATGAAGCCGAGGGCCATGCCGAAGTTGGTGACGGAGGGCAGCAGGGCGTTGCGGGCGGCGTACCGGAACATGATCCTGGCGGGGCTGAGTCCCTTCGCCTCGGCCATGGTGATGTAGTCCTCGGCGGCGGTGGCGATCATCGTGTTCCGCATGCCGAGCATCCAGCCGCCGACGGAGACGAGCACGATGGTGAGGGCGGGCAGGACGAGGTGGGTGGCGACGTTGCCGAGGAACACGGCGTCGAAGCCGGGTTCGAGGCCGACGTCGTACGCGTGCCGGAGCGGGAACCAGCCGAGGGTGACGCCGAAGAGGTAGAGGGCGCCCATGGCCAGCCAGAAGTACGGGAACGAGCCGACGAAGATCAGCAGCGGCGGGAGCGCGGAGTCGAGGATCCCGCCCCGCCGCCAGGCGGCGAGGACGCCGAGGATGTTGCCGACGAGGGCGGCGACGACCAGGGCGGTGAGACCGAGGAGGAGGGTCCAGCCGATCTGGGAGCCGATGACCTCGGAGACCGGGGTCGGGAAGCGTGAGATGGAGATGCCGAGGTCGCCGGTGGCGACGTCGTGGAGGTAGTCGACGTACTGGCGCCACAGCGGGCGGTCGTCGAGACCGAAGAGTTTCTGCAACTGGGCGATCTGATCGGGCTGCATCGTCCCCTGGGCCTGGGCGAACATGCGGGAGACGGGGTCCCCCGGCATGAAGCGCGGCAGCAGGAAATTGAGGGTGACGGAGGCCCAGAAGGCGATCAGGTAGAACCCCAGGTTGCGCAGGACGAGACGCACTGCTCTTCTCCCTGTCGGGGTACGGGCCCCGGCGACACGGCGCCGGGGCCGATGCGGAACTAGGGTCTTTCGGTTCGGATCAGGCCGAATCAGGGAGCGGGGTCCGGTGCATCGGGTTTCCCCAGGCCCGCAGGGCCGAGGTACGGCACCAGGGCCCGCGAGCCCGGCATGATCCAAACGAGAGGCCCTAGCCCTTGACGGGCTGGAGGGAGGTGAGCACGAGGACGGTGGTGACGGACCGGTTGGACAGGGTCGCGTACGGGTTGTCCTTCGTCGGCCAGCCGGTGAAGCGGGCGTCGGTGTACGCGCCCCACTCGGGTCCGGGGAAGAGGGGGACGACGGGGGCGTCGGCGGCGAACAGCTTCTGGAGTTCGCTCGCCCTGGCCCGCTGGACCTTCGGGTCGGTGGTGGCGGCGAGGGCGTCGATGAGCTTGTCGGCTTTCGGGTCGCCGTAGCGGTGGTAGTTCTCGGTGGCCTTGGTGCCGACGGGCTTGACCATGGTGGTGGCCATGGCGCCGCGGTAGAACTCGTAGGGTGTGGCGCCGTTGTTGCTCCACACGATGCCGCTGTCGAAGGTGCCCGTCTCGTACGAGGAGACGACGGCCGACCAGTCCGGGGACTTCACGGTGGCGGTGACGCCGACCTCGGCGAGGTTCTGCTTGATGATGTTGGCGACCGAGATCCAGTCGGAGGAGGCCGAGCCGACGGAGATGTCGAGGGTGAGCGGCCGGCCGTTCTTCTGGGTGCGCCTGCCGTCGGCGCCGAGCTCGTAGCCGGCGGCGTCGAGGGCCTCGGCGGCGGCTTCGGTGTCGTGGGTGGTCCAGTCGCAGGAGGCGGCGACCGCCTTGTCGCGCCAGGTGTCGTAGGCGTTCGACAGGCCGGTGCAGTCGGCGGGGGTGCTGTAGCCGTTCATGGCGACCTTGGCGATCTTCTCGCGGTCGACGGCCCGGCTGAGCGCCTTGCGCAGTGCCGGGTCGTCGAAGGGTGCCTTGGCGGTGTTCAGCTGCCAGTTGATCATGGCGCCCGTGGTGGGGAACCAGTAGTGGTTCGTCTTCGGGTTCTTCGCCACGAACGACTTCTCGATGTCGGGGACGAACGCCTGGGTCCAGTCGGCCTCGCCATGGGTGAAGGCGAGGTTGGCGCTGTCGTTGCCGGAGAAGGCGAGCATGCGTATGCCCGCGATCCGCTGCTTCGCCGGCTGCCAGTACGAGGGGTTCCTGCGGAGCTCGTACGACTGGCTCTGGAAGTGCTCGACCCGGGTGTACGGGCCGGTGCCGACGGGCGTGGCGTTGGTGTCCCTGGCCGGGTCGGCGATCTTCGACCAGATGTGCTTCGGCACGATGTAGTGCCCGCCGATCTCGTAGAGGGACGGCGAGAACGGCTTGGTGAAGTGGAAGGTGACCTTCTGCGGGGTGTCGGCCGTGACCTCGCGCAGGTACTCGTAGCCCCCCAGCAGCTTCTTGTGCAGCTCGAAGGTGTGGACGACGTCGGCGGCGCCGAAGGGCTTCCCGTCGGACCACTTCACGCCCTCGCGGAGGGTGAAGGTGACGGACTTCCCGTCCGGGGCCTGGGTCCACGCGGTGGCGAGCCAGGGCGTGTCCTTGCCGTCGGCCGGGTTGTGGACCATGAGCGGCTCGTAGACCGCCTCCTTGGTCATGGGCGCGGCCTTCGGGGAGAACGGGTTGAAGTTCCGCGTGAAGGTGCCCATGTCCTCACGGGGCACGGTGAGGAGCTGGTCGCCGGAGGTGTCCCCGGCTCCGGCCGCTCCCGCGCCGCCGGAGCAGCCGGTCAGGAGCAGGGCGGCGGACACGGCGCCCGCCACGAGGGCGGGCCGGAGCCGCCGTGGGGATCGGCCACGGGAAGGGGAGGGTGTCATAATGGTGGCTCTTTCCTCTCTTCAACACACCGGACGAAGACGGGACGAGATGACTCGACGGAGCTGATTCGCGGTCAGACCGACGAGCGTTCGAGCAGCGGGCAGTCGACCGTCACCCTGAGGGTGTCGAGCGGCTGCCCCGCTGCGAGAGCGGCCAGCATGTCCACGCCCTTGGCGCCCATCGCCTCGAACGGCAGGGCGAGCGTGGTCAGCTTGGGCCGCAGATAGGCGGCGATGAGTTCCTGGTTGTCGTAGCCCACCACGGCCACGTCGTCCGGGATCCGCAGCCCACGTTCCTTGATGGCGTCGTACGCGCCCATCGCCATCCGGTCGTTGCCGCAGAAGAGGGCGGTCGGCCGGTCGGCGCGGTCGAGCAGTTCGCAGGCGGCCGAGTAGCCGCCGTCGGCGGTCGCGTGGCCGGAGACGACCAGCGACGTGTCCAGGGGGATTCCGGCCTCGCTCAGCGCCCGCTCGTAGCCCTCGCGGCGGCCGAGGGCGGCGGGGATGTCGGGGTCGAGGTTGATGAAGCCGATGCGCTCGTGGCCCGCCTCGACGAGGTGGCGGGCGGCGCGGTGGCCGCCGGTGACCTCGTCGGGGACGACGGAGGGCAGTTCGCCCTCGGCGTCGTAGCAGTTGACGAGGACGGTGGGGACTTCACGGGCGGCCTTGGGGAGGGTGACCGCGCGGTGCCAGGTCGTGGCGTAGAGCAGTCCCTCGACCCGCTGTTCGAGGAGTTTGTCGAGGGCGGCGGCCTCCTGGTCCCGGTCGCCCTCGCTCGCGGCGATCAGCAGGAACTTGCGGTCGAGCCAGGCGCGGTCCTGGGCGCCCTTGATGACGTCGACGGCGAAGGGCGCGGTGACGATCTCGGTGATCAGTCCGTACCACTCGCTGCGCTGGGCGGCGAGGGCGCGGGCGCCCGCGTTGGGCCGGTAGCCGAGCTCGTCGATCGCGGCCAGGATGCGCCGCCGGGTCTCGCCCGGGATGGCCGCGCCCGGGCGGTCGTTGAGGACGAAGGAGACGGCCGTGCGCGAGACCCCCGCCCGGCGGGCCACGTCGCTCATGGTGACACTGCGGGCGCTGCGGGCACTGCGACCACTGTCCGTCGCCATGACGGCCCTCCCTCGGCTGGTGCGCTCTTCCCGGATCGACCGCTGTCGATCATTCGGGTAACGCGCTTTAGTAACGCGCGTTAGTGCGGTGTTGCACGCAAGTTACGACCGGCTTCCGGCCGCTGTCAATATCTTGTTCATGTCAGGACGCCCGCCGGAGTTCGCCCGGGGTGCCGGCGGCAGGGGTGAGGGGATTTCCGGGTGGAGACGGTCGAGGGGCTCGCGGTCATGGCGTTCGCCGACGGGAAGGAGCTGGAGGCCTGGCTGGAGCGGCACCACGGGGACACGCCCGGCATCTGGCTGCTGCTCGCCCGCAAGGGCTCGGACCTCGCCTCGCCGAACGCCGACGAGATCCTCGACGGCACGCTGATCTACGGCTGGATCACCGGCAAGCGCAAGGCCCTCGACGAGCGGTCCTACCTCCAGAAGATCACCCCGCGCCGGCCGCGCAGCCTCTGGTCCCAGGTCAACGTGCGGCAGGTCGAGGCCCTCACCGCCGCCGGCCGGATGCGCGAGCCCGGCCTCGCGGAGGTACGGGCGGCGCAGGCCGACGGGCGGTGGGAGGCCGCGTACCCCTCGCAGAAGGACGCGACCGTGCCGGACGACCTGGCGGCGGCCCTTGCGGCGGATCAGCGGGCCGCCGAGGCGTTCGAGGCCCTCGGGAAGACCGACCGCTACCTGGTGATCCTCGGCCTGCTGCAGGCCCGTACGGCGAAGACGAGGACGGCGCGCCTCGAACGGGCGGTGCGGCGCTGCGGGCGGGCGGGACACCTCGCTGAGGGACCCGCCGCGAAGGCGGGCGGGGGCGTGCGGCTCAGGCCCGGCCGCGCCGGTAGAGCACCTGGTGGGCGTCCCACTCCACGAAGGACTCGGCGTACTCCAGGCCGACGGCTTCCAGGAGCCGGCGGGAGCGGTGGTTCTCCTCCTGGGTGACCGCGACGACGCTCGGCGTACCCTCCAGGGTCTCCGCGAGGACCGCGCCGACCGCCTCCCGCGCGTAGCCCCTCCCCCAGTGCTCGGGCAGGAACTGGTACGACAGTTCCGTCTCCCCGTCCCGCGCGCCCGGCTCCACCGTGACCAGTCCGAGCACGACGCCGTCCTCCGTCCGGACCACGGCGTGGACGCCGGGCGCCCCGACGACCCGGCGCCGCCGGATGCGGACGACGGACTCGATGACGGGGCCGCCGAGGTGGCGCCGTACATCGGGGTCGGTCCACAGCCGGGTCACGGCGTCCAGGTCGGAGTCCCGCACGGGCCGCAGGCGCAGACGCCCGGTGGCGAGCGATCCGACGGAGACGTCTGGTTCCGGGGCCGGGATCGGAACCGGGGCGGGGTGCGGGGGGATGGCCACGTCGCCGATCATCTCAGGCCGCGGACCGGCCCCCGGGCAGGGGCGAGGCCGACGGCGATCCGGGCCGCCGGTCCCAGGGCCTGTCTTTCGGATCAGGCCCCGCGAGCCCGGCATGATCCGAAAGACAGGTCCTAGATCCATCGGCCGACGCGGGTTCGGTTCCCGGGCCGAGGCGGGGACGGACCCCGGACGGCCACGATGAGCGTCATGCGAATCGGAATTCTCGGCACAGGAAACGTAGGACAGGCACTCGCGTCGGCGTGGGCGCGGGCGGGCCATGACGTGGTCATCGGGTCGCGGCGGCCCGACGACCAGGAGCTGCGGACGAAACTTCGGGAGCTCACCGCGGAGGGAGTACGGATCGACAGCTCGGCGGGCGCCGCCGCACACGCCGAGGTACTGGTGAACGCCACGCCCGGCACGGCCTCAGTGGCCCTGCTCCGCACGATCGGGGCCCCCGCGCTCGCCGGGAGGGTCATCCTCGACGTCGGCGTCGGCTTCCTCGAGGACGGGACGCTCTCGCATCCGGTCGTCAGCCTCGGCGAGGAGATCCAGGAGGCGTTCCCCGGGACGCCGGTGGTGAAGACGCTCTGCACGATCGACCGGAAGGTGATGGTCGCGCCGGACTCCCTGGAGGGTCCCGGCACGGTGTTCCTCTCGGGCGACGACGCGGCGGCGAAGAAGACGGTACGGGGCTTGCTCGCCGATCTCGGCTGGTCCGACGACGCGCTGCTCGACCTGGGCGGCATCGCCACGGCCCGGGGTCAGGAGAACTTCGCCCTGCTCTTCATGGGGATCGCGACGGCGACCGGCACCTACGAGTTCGGCATCCGGGTCGTCCTGCCCGGCTAGGGTCTTTCGTTCGGATCAGGCCGGATCAGGGAGCGGAGTGGCGGAATGGGGATCGACGGAGAGCCGCATTCCGCCCACGCCTCTCCGACCGGCCCGCGGTGGACTCGCGTGAGATCATCCCTCGATGAGCAGAGACCTGGAAGTGAGCGCTCTGGCGATCAACGTCACGATCCCGGAGGCGCTCCGCTGGACGGACACTCGACGCGGTGCCGCCTTCACGCTGATGACACTCAACATCCGGCTCCTCCCGGACGGTCACCTCGCCGTCAAGGCCTACGGCCGGCCGGTCGGTGGCGGCCGTGGCGCGTACGTCTCGTTCCCCGTCCCCGACGAACCCGAACTGGCGGCGCTGGTCGCCGAAGCCGCCGACCGTGCCGGGACGTTGTGGGCCGCCCATCGCGGTCTCGGCTGAGCTCACCCTGAGAGCTTCGTTGCCGACAACAGGCAGCCTTGCCCTGCCGGGTGTGCCGCAACCCGTACCTGACGTCACAGGATCCCGCTGCCTATCGTCCTCGGAGAGACAGATGAGGGGGGGGGTCGGTCTGGACGGCACATCGAGGTCGGGCTCCGTCGGCGCACGCCGACAGGACTCGACCGCCAACGTCCTGGGGCCACGCGCGGGTCTGCTGCTGTCGACGGTGCTCGCACTGCTCCTGGGCGCGCTGTCGGTGCTGGTGATGCTTCCCGCCGCCCAGCATCTGCGTTCCCTCCACGACGGCCTGCGAGCTCAGGCGACGCTGCGGACGAACGGCCCGTGCATGACGGGTGGGTGCAGGGTCGCGTTCGAGGTCGACGGGCGCACCGTGGAGTCGTCGCTGCCGGTGGGAAGCGGCGGCAGGCTCGGGCCGGTCGGTACCCGGCTCGCCATCAGATACCGGGCGGACGATCCGCAGCTGGTCGCCCGTGAAGAGGATGTCCATGGCGGCGGGGCGGCCGTACTGGCCGCGGTGTCGGGCGGAAGCGCCCTGCTCTTCGGGGCGCTGTCCGCTTACATGCTGGTCCACCTGGGGCGACAGCGGCGGGAGCGGCGCTCCGCCCCGTAGCGGCGTCCTCGACGCCGTGGACGCTCACGAACGCCGGGCCCGCCAGGGGCCGGGCTCAGCCGGCCATGCGTCGGATCAGGGCGGCCAGTGCTCCGGGCCTGCGGCCCGGTACCCGGCGCCGCAGGGCGATGAGTGCGGGGCCGAGGGCGCGGGCCCGCTCCGGGTCGCCGATCAGCTGCCACTGGTGGTGGGCCCGGTCCACGGCTCCTTCGACGTCGGGGTCGTCCGTCGGCTGCCCCAGCGTGAGCCGGGACTCGGCGGCGGCGAGCCACAGTTCGCAGCTGCGGGCGGGCTCCCCGGCGAGGCGGGCGAGGTCGGCCCGCACCTCCGTCCAGTGGACGGCCTCCCCGGACCGGGACCCGTGGCGGCGCAGCGCCTCGCGCTCCCATGCGGCGGCGACGGCCGCCGCCTCCCCGTGGCGTCCCGCCATGGCGGCGGCGAGGATCGCCGGGTGCGGATCCTGGTCGACGGCCGGTGCGTGGGCCGGGGCGGGCGCCAGGAAACGCGCTTCCGGTGCGGTCGAGGCCGCGTGGGCGGCGGACTCCGCGTGGAGCGTGGCGTACGGGAGCCGGGCGCCGGAGCGCCAGAGTTCGGCCCAGGACCGAAGGTAGGCGGGGGTCATCGGTTCGCCACGCCGGGGGGCGGGTGTCACCCGGCCGTAGAGGAGCGATCCGGGCCCCAGGTGCAGCAGGTCGGGTGCGGTGGCGAGGCGCTCCCACACGGCGGGGTCCGCCGCGAGGTCCGCGACGACCGTCGTGGTGCCGGGGGCCCGTACGCCGAGTTCGCCGGCGAGCCAGTGCCAGGGCAGCGCCGTGTAGCGGAGGGTCGCCGCGGTGGTGCGGGCGAGCGCCAGGTGGGGCAGTCCCTGGCGGCGGTCGAGATGGAGCTGGCCGGCGAGGCAGAGGACCATCGGGCCCGGACTCGCCGCCGCGGCGCGCAGCCGGGTGAGCACGGTCTGCGGGTCGAGCGGATCGGCGAGTTCGACGACCGTCGCGGTGGTGGTGCCGGTGAGGACCCCGGGCGGTACGGCGGCGAGAGCCGGCAGTACGGAGGCGGCGTCCATGACGCGGCCCCGCCCTGCGGGAGCCGCCGCGAGCAGAACGGCGGTACCGGTGGTGGCGGTTCCGGTGGTGGCGGGCCCGGCGACGGCAGGACCGGCGACGGCAGGACCGGCTACCGACGTGCCGGGTGCGGCCGTACCGGCAACACCGGCTCCCGGCGCATCCGTTACACCCGGCGCGCTCGTCGCACCCCTCACGTCCGTCACACCCGTCCCGCCCCTCACTCTCGTGTCCGAGACGCCCGGCCGGCTACCCGTCAGGCCCGCACCCGGCGCCTCAACCGCCTCGTACGTCACGCCCGTTCCCGCCGTCCACCCTGCTCCCGTCGGGCCCGTCCCCGTTCTCGTACCCGCCCCGCCCGTGACCGTCGTGCGTGTGCCCACCGTGCCCATTCCGTCCTCGTTCACCACACCGGCACCGTAACGCGTCGCGCCCCGGCCGCTCATCGCTGGGCCTTTGGCATATGCCAGAAGCACCACCGGATCGAGTGTTGCCAAATCCCTTACGGGCCGTCCCGGGCTGTGCAACAGTCGTATGCGGGCCTCCCTTTCACACCCGGGCCTGGCCGTTCCGCGCCTGTATCGGAGTACGACATGCCGTCCCCTCTGTTCGCGGACCACCCCGCCCAGCAGCCGGAGCCGGGCGCGGTGGACGCACTGATCTCGCAGACCCGCCGCCTGCGCGGCGAGCTCGTCGCCGTGCGCCAGGACGCCGTGATGGACGACGACGACCCACAGCAGCGCTGGCAGCGCGCCCTTTGCGACCTCGCGGTCCACCAACTCGACGATCTGGGCGCCCACTTGGGCCAGCTCCGCGCGGGCGTCCCGGACGAGACCGCCCCGGACCCGGCGGGCCGCGAAGCCGACCTCGGCTCCGCTCTCGCGACCGACCCCGGCACCGCGTACGGCGAGGCCCCCCCGGCACCCACCGGCTCACTGCTCTCCCGCGTCGGCAGCGCCGAGTGGAACCTGCTCACCGACGAGGTCAGCTGGTCCGAAGAGCTGTTCCAGATCTTCGGACGTACGCACGAGGCCGGCCCGATGTCGCTGGACGAGATGCCCACGATGGTCTTCGCCGACGACCAGCCACTCCTCCAGGCCATGGTGACGGACTGCCTGATCGACGGGAAGCCGATCGACGGCGAGTTCCGGATCGTGCGGACCGACGGACGGGTCCGCACGGTGCACATGACGGGCGAGCCCGTCCTCGACGCCGACGGCTGCACCGCCTCCATGTGGGCCGTCCTCCGGGACGTCAGCGAACTGCGGCGCAGCCAGCGGGCCGTCCGGGAGAGCCTGGACAACCTGGAGCACAGCCGCCGCGTCGAGCAGACCGAGCGACGGGTCGCCGTCGAGCTCCAGGAGGCGGTGCTCCCGCCGTGGCGCGGCTCGCTCCGCTTCGCCCACGACGGCCCCGCACCGCTGGACGTGGCCGCCCACTACCTCCCGGCGGCCAGCACCGGCCTCATCGGCGGCGACTGGTACGACGCACTGGCCCTGCCCGACGGGGACGCGCTGCTCACCGTCGGCGATCTGACCGGTCACGGGGTCGCCGCGACCTCCTCCATGGCCATGCTCCTCGGCGCGCTGCGCGGCATGGCCTTCGCCGGGATCCGCCCCGCCGCGCTGATGGGTCATCTGAACCAACTCCTCGACGCCTCCGTACAACCCGCGCTCGGGAGCGCGATGTGCTGCCGTTACGACCCGGTCGCCCAGACACTGACCTGGGCGCAGGCCGGCCACCCCGCCCCGTTGCTGTTCCGCGACGGAAGGGGGCACGTCCTGCGGCGGCCCGAAGGGGTCCTCCTCGGGGCGACGACCGGTGCCGAGTACGGCGAGACCGAGACCCGGCTGCTCCCCGGCGACGTGCTCGTCCTGCACACCGACGGGCTGAACCGAGGCAGCGGCACGGGCGACGACGCGGGTACGCGACGACTGCTCGCCCTCGGTCAGCGGCTCGCCGGGGCGCGGGACGCCCAGGACGCCGTGCGCGCGGTGATCGAGGAGTTCGGCGAGGAACTGCGCGAGGACGACGCCTGCGTGATGGTCACCCGGGTCGGGCACTGAACCACATGTGCGGGAAGGGCAGCTGACGACTGCCGGGCAGGCGTCAGCTCGTCACGGCGACTCGCCGATCGACTGACGTACGCCCGCGGACTTCCCCAAGGGCCCCCTGGTTCGGGCCCTTTCAGGCCTGCCCCGTCCTCGGCCGGTTGACCGGGGACCTGGGAAGGGCCAGCTCGATCTCCTCGCGCAGGTGCTCGATCTTCGTGTAGCCGGCGTACTGCCCGGTGAGCCGGTACATCTCCCGCAGCCGGTCCCAGGTCCGGTGGGAGGAGGTCGCCCCCATGGACATCAGGGCGAGCCGGGCGTACCGGTCGGCCTGCTCCGGATCGTCGGCGATGAAGCAGGCCGAGGCGAGCGAGATGTGGTCGAAGAGCTTCGAGCGTTCGTGGCCGTCGCGCCGCAGTTCGAGCGCCAGCCTGGCGTGACGCTGGGCGGGAACCGCCGCCGCTGGGTCGTGATCGGCGAGGGTGCGGTAGGCGAGTGCCTGCATGCCGTGCATGTCGGCCTCGTCGAAGTTCTGCATCCAGCTCGGCGTCTCCTCGTCGCGCCGGTCGGACACGAACATCTCCTCCGCCTCGCCGAGGGTGCGGCGCATGGCCTGCCCGCGGCCCATCGAGGCCTGCGCCCAGGCCTCGATGGTGTGGAACATGGCCTGCGTCCGGGGCAGTACCCGCTCGCCCGAACCGTCCACGGCCAGCTTCATGAGGTCGAGGGCGTCGTCGGGCCTGCCCAGGTGCACCATCTGCCGGGCGGCACGGGACAGCGCCTCGCCGGCCCGGGGCCGGTCGCCGCCCTCGCGGGCCGCGTGGGCGGCGATCACGAAGTACTTCTGCGCCGTGGGTTCGAGGCCCACGTCGTGCGACATCCAGCCGGCCAGGACGGCCAGGTTGGCGGCGACGCCCCACAGGCGCCGCTGGAGGTGGTCGGCGTGGCGGTAGGCGAGCATGCCGCCCACCTCGTTGAGCTGGCCCACCACGGCCTTCCGTTGGAGACCGCCGCCCCGGGAGGCGTCCCAGCGGCGGAACACCTCCACCGAGTGCTCCAGGGCCTCGATCTCCTGGGACCCGATGGGGGCGGCCTCGTAGCGGTCGAACCCGGCGGGGTCGGCGTGAAGGGGGTCGGTGGCCCGTGGGGCGGTGCCCGGGCGGGCGGGGTCGGTCTGCAGCCAGTCGTTCATGGCGTTGCTGAGTACGGAGCCGGCGGCAAGCGCGGCACCCGCGCCCACCAGGCCGCGTCGGTTGAGCATGAGGTCCATTCCCGTGAATTCGGTGAGGACCGCCGCCGTACGATCGGGTGCCCAGGGCAGCCCGTCAGGGTTCTCCGTCTTCCTGACGTCCTGCCGTCTTCCGGCGCGCCCGTGTCGTACGAACCCGAGGTCCTCGATGGTCACGACACGGCCGAGTCGCTCGGTGAACAGTGCTGCCAGCACCCGGGGGACGGGATCGCGCGGGGTCTCACCGCGGTCGATCCAGCGCCGCACCCGCGAGGTGTCGGTCGCCAGCTGGGGGTGGCCCATGGCCGCCGCCTGCCGGTTGACGAGTCTCGCGAGTTCGCCCTTGGACCAGCCGGCCAGGCCGAACAGGTCTGCCAGGCGGGTGTTGGTTTGTCCGGTCACGTCTAAGCCCCCAGGTTCTCGGCTGAGTTGACAGTAACCCCGTGTCATAGGGCTGGCGACTATTCGCCAGGGTTCGCCAGGGTGCGCCCGATGTTCCGCCACCCGGGCCCGGGTGTCAGGTAGGAACGCGCCACCCCGCCCCGCCGACCGGCCCTCATTCCCCAGGGTGCGGACCGGGGGCGGGCGGGGCGACGCACGCAACTCGTCGGCGCACGAAGGGATCTGTCACCTCCATGTACACAGCATCGTCCTCCGTGTCCGCCCCGCCCCGGCCGCAGCACCGCATCGTCCAGGCCGGTGCCGGACCGTACCTCGCTCCCGCCCCGCAGGCCGTCAGGCCCAGGCGTTGGGCGGGCGGCACCGGAACCCAGCCGATCAGCGGGAGAATCGACCTGTCCGGCCCCCAGGGGGCGCAGCTGAAGATGGCGATCGCCTCGGTCCACCGCATCTGCCCGGAGTTCAACCCGGTGCAGGTACTGCGGCGCAGCGGGCGTTCCGTACTGATCGTCGGGACGACCGGGCGGGCCACGGCGGTCGCGAAGTGTTTACTGGACCACTCCCCCGCGTGGGTCGAGCGGTTCCGGCACGAGATAGCTTCCTACCGCACCTTCGTCCGGCACCGTCCGCCGGTGCGGGCACCGCGGCTGATCGCCGCGGACCCGGAGAACTGCACGCTCGTGATCGAGCGGATGCCCGGACGGGCGGCGGCGCTCTCGCGCCACCCCGTCGAGGCGCCGCCGCGGGCCGACGTGCGGGCCGCGCTCGGCGCGGTGGCCCGGCTCAACGCCTGGCGGCCGCCGGCCGGCACCTTCGACGCCCCGCTGGACTACGGGACGCGGATCGCGCGCTACCACGAGCTCGGGCTCTTCACCGATCGGGACAGGGACGACCTGCAGAAGCTGCTGCACGGTCTGGCGCAGGCCGGTGGCCGTCAGGGCATGGGCCAGTTCTGTCACGGTGACGCCCTGCTCTCCAACATCCTCCTCTCCCCCGCCGGACCGGTGCTCGTCGACTGGGAGCACGCGGGCTGGTACCTGCCGGGCTACGACCTGGCGACGCTGTGGGCGGTACTCGCCGACGCGCCGCTGGCCCGGCGCCAGATCAGTCAGCTCGCACAGCAGGCGGGGCCGGCGTCCCGCGACGCCTTCCTGGTGAACCTGATGATCGTGCTGACGCGGGAGATCCGTACCTACGAGACGGCGGTGCAGCGCACCATGAAGGAGGCGCCGCCGGCCGGAACCGTGCAGGTGCCCACGGGGGCGCTCGCTCCCGGCGAGGAACAGCGGCTGCTCCTGAGGCGGCTGCACGACGACTGCGCCATGGCACGGCGGGCCGTGCGCGCGGCGGTCGGGACACGCTGAAGGGCGGGCCCGACCGGCGACACGGGGGAGGTGGGCCGTGCGCCCGGTGCCGACACACCGGGACGCGGCGCACCGGATTCCCCCGGTCTCACCGCATGTACGTCACCGGTCCGATAGGGCCCGGACCCTGACCAATGGTCCACTCCACTGACGCGTCCCAGGCCCGGGACCCGTCTGCGCGAAACTCCGCCGAATGGCCTCCGTTCCCGCTCTGACGTGGGAACTTCTGTGCGCGCGGGTGTGATTGACGGATCGTCCGGGAGCCGATACCCCTGTACGGGTTCGGTCCCGCACGCCCCGGTGTCACCCCCGCCCCTGGAGGCTGCCTTGCTCCGTTCCGCGTCCCCCCGACGTACGACTTCGCGTCGGCTACCGAGGTCGGTGGGCGCCGTCGCGTCCGCCGCCCTGCTGCTCCCCCTGCTCTCCGCCGCCCCGCCGGCCGGCGCCGGGGTGCCCGACGCGGGTTCCCTCCAGGCGCAGTTCGCGCGGGCGGCCGCGCGTCACGGCGTGCCCGAGAGCGTGCTGCTCGCCGTCTCGTACCTCCAGTCGCGCTGGGACGGCCACGGCGGTGCGCCGAGCGTGACCGGCGGCTACGGGCCGATGCATCTGACGGACGCGGTGACGGCCCTCGCCGACGCCGCCCCGCACCACTCGGACGGTGTGGAGGACCCGCGCGGCGACTCCTCGCGACCGGAGCGCCCGGAGCGTTCCGGCGTCGAGGCGCCGCTCCCGGCGGCGGGGTCGCTGCCCGCGCGGCTGCGGACCCTGGAGCGGGCCGCCGAGGTGTCCGGGATCCCGGCCGGGGAGCTGCGGACCGGCACGGCGGCGAACATCGAGGGCGGGGCTGCGCTGCTCGCCGCGGCGCAGCGGGAGGCGGGCCTTCCGGCGAGCGCCGACCCGGCGGACTGGTACGGGGCGGTGGCGCGGTACTCGGGCGCTGACGACTCGGCCACGGCGGCGACGTACGCGAACGACGTGTTCGACGTGATCCGCGGTGGCGAGTCCCGGACGACGGACAGTGGGCAGCGGGTGACGCTCGCGGCCGACCCCGCGGTGGCGCCGGTCACGGAGCAGGTGGCGGCCCTCGGGCTGCGCCGGCCCGCCGCCGGTCCCGTGGAGTGTCCGCCCACGGTGGCCTGCGAGTGGATGCCGGCGCCGTACGAGGAGTTCGGCGACGGCGACTACGGCAACCACGACAAGGCGAACCGGCCCTCCGCCCAGTCGATCGACTACATCGTGGTCCACGACACCGAGGCCGACTGGAACACCACGCTCGACCTGGTGCGGGACCCGACGTACGTGTCCTGGCAGTACTCGCTGCGCTCCTCCGACGGACACATCGCCCAGCACGTGCCGCTGAAGGACGTGGCCTGGCACGCGGGCAACTGGTTCGTGAACGCCAAGTCGGTGGGGCTGGAGCACGAGGGCTTCCTCACCTCGCCGGACTCCTGGTACACGGAGGCCATGTACCGGACGTCGGCCCGGCTCGTGCGGTACCTCGCGGCCCGGTACGACATCCCGCTCGACCGGCAGCACGTCCTGGGGCACGACAACGTGCCGGGTACGGTCACGGCCAACATCAGGGGCATGCACACGGACCCGGGGCCGTACTGGGACTGGGCGCACTACTTCCGCCTCCTCGGCCGTCCGATCACCCCGAGCGCCGGTCCTGACGCGGGCGTGGTGACGATCCGGCCCGACTACGGCGCGCACCGGCCGGTCTACACGGGCTGCGTGACGGCGGGCGTCGTGTGCGCGCCGCACGGCAGCGGGGCGGTGCGCCTGCACACCGCGCCGAGCGCCGACGCGCCCCTGGTGAAGGACATCGGTCTGCGGCCGGGCGGGCAGGACTCGACCACCGGGGTCAACGACACCGGGGCGCGTGCCTCGACGGGGCAGAGCTACGCGGTGGCGGAGCGCCGGGGTGACTGGACGGCGATCTGGTACCTCGGGCAGCGGGCGTGGTTCCACAATCCGGGGAAGGAGCCGACCGCGGTGAACGCGCGGGGCCTCGTGCTGACTCCCCGGGAGGGGCTGGCGTCGGTGCCGGTGTACGGGCGGGCCTACCCGGAGGCCTCGGCGTACCCGGCGGGTGTTCCGGTGCAGGCGGTGTCGCCGCTGTCGTACCGGCTGCTCGCCGGTCAGCGGTACGTGGTGGGCGACCGGACCCCGGGCGAGTACTACTTCGCGCCGGTGTTCGACAGCAGCGGCCATCGGGTCGTTCGCGGCCAGGAGGAGTACTACCAGATCCAGTTCGGCCATCGAGTGGCTTTTGTGAAGGCCGCTGACGTGCGGGTTTCCCAGTCCTGACGGTGAGGTGGCCGAAAGGCGCGGGGTGGTGCCGGATCGCCCGTCCGGCACCACCCCTTCGGCGTTCATAGGACTATTCAGGAGATCGCGTGCGCCGTACGGGCGACGGGTAAAGGTGGGCCGGAAACAGCGCACGCTCACCGGAAGGCCCCTCCGCACATGCCTCAGCCCTTCGTTATGCCGGATTTCTATGTTCCGTATCCGGCGCGGCTCAATCCCCATGTGGAAGCCGCCCGCACGCACACCCGTGACTGGGCGCGGGAGATGGGGATGCTGGAGGGCTCGGGGGTCTGGGAGCAGCACGACCTCGACTCCCACGACTACGCGCTGCTCTGCGCGTACACGCATCCCGACTGCGACGAGGAGGCCCTGAACCTCGTCACGGACTGGTACACCTGGGTCTTCTTCTTCGACGACCACTTCCTCGAGGTCTTCAAGCGGACCCAGGACCGGGCGGGCGGCAAGACGTATCTGGACCGGCTGCCGCTGTTCATGCCGGCGGACCCGGCGGCGGGCATGCCCGAGCCCGTCAACCCCGTCGAGGCGGGCCTCGCCGACCTCTGGCGGCGGACCGTCCCCTCGATGTCGGAGGGCTGGCGGGTGCGGTTCGCGGAGGCGACGGAGCACCTGCTCTACGAGTCCCTCTGGGAGCTCGACAACATCAACGAGGGGCGCGTCGCCAACCCCGTCGAGTACATCGAGATGCGCCGCAAGGTGGGCGGAGCGCCATGGTCGGCCGGTCTCGTCGAGTACGCGGCAGGAGCGGAGGTGCCGGCCCAGGTCGCCTACTCGCGGCCGCTGCGGGTGCTCAGGGACGCCTTCTCGGACGCCGTCCACCTGCGCAACGACCTCTTCTCGTACCAGCGCGAGGTAGAGGACGAGGGCGAGAACAGCAACGGTGTCCTGGTCCTGGAGCGCTTCCTCGGCTGTACCACCCAGGAGGCGGCGAACGCCGTCAACGACCTGCTGACCTCACGGCTCCAGCAGTTCGAGAACACGGCCCTGACCGAGGTGCCGCTGCTCGCCGCCGAGAAGGGCCTGAGCCCGGCGGAGTGCGCGGCCGTGGCGGCGTACGCGAAGGGCCTGCAGGACTGGCAGTCCGGCGGTCACGAGTGGCACATGCGCTCCAGCCGGTACATGAACGAGGGCATGGTCGCGGGCCCCTCGCGCCTGGACGGGGTCATCGGCACCTCCGCCCTCGACATCCGCACCCTCTTCGGCCGGCCCGCGGCCTCCCGGCTGCGCACGCTCACGCATGTGCCGCACCAGCACGTCGGGCCCTCGCTGCTGCCGGAGTTCGAGCTGCCGTACCCGCTGACGCTCAGCCCGCACCACCGGGAGGCGAAGCGGCTCTCCGAGGACTGGGCCGAGCGGATGGGGCTCCTCGACGACATCTGGGACCGTCCGATGATGGACGGCTTCGACCTCGCGCTGTGCTCGGCGGGACTCGACCCGGACGCCACCCTGGAGGAGCTGGAGCTCAGCGCCGAGTGGCTGACCTGGGGGACGTACGGGGACGACTACTATCCCCTGGTCTTCGGCCGGCCGCGCGACCTGGCCGGTGCGAAGCGGTTCACGGAGCGGCTCAAGTCCTGTATGCCGGTGGACGATCCGGGGGCCGCGCGGACGCACGCCGTCCATCCCATGGAGGTGTCCCTGGCCGACCTGTGGGCCCGCACCTCGGGCCCGATGGGTCCTGACGCCCGGTCCCAGCTCAGGGTCGCCCTCGACGCGATGCTGGACAGCTGGCTGTGGGAGCTGCACAACCAGGCGCAGCACCGGGTGCCCGACCCGGTGGACTACATCGAGATGCGCCGCACCACCTTCGGCTCCGAGCTGACGATGCTGCTGTGCCGGTTGCGGCACACGGAGGCGCTGCCGGCCGAGGTCTACGCGACGGGCACGGTCCGCGCCCTCGAGCACTCGGTCGCCGACTACGCGACGCTCCTCAACGACCTCTTCTCGTACCAGAAGGAGATCGAGGTCGAGGGCGAAGTGCACAACGGCGTGCTGGTGCTGCAGAAGTTCTTCGACTGCGACTACCCGACGGCGGTGTCGATGGTCGACGACCTGATGCGGGGCCGACTGCGGCAGTACGAGCATCTGAAGAAGAACGAAGTGCCGCTGCTCTACACGGACTTCGCGCTCGATCAGAAGGGCAGGGAGGCCTTCGAGGCGTATCTGCGGGAGCTGGAGGACTGGCTCGCGGGGATCCTCAACTGGCACCGGAGCGTGCGGCGTTACCGTGCCGAGGACGTCCACGAGGGCAGCGGCACCCCGTTGATCGGCCGGGGGCCGACCGGGATCGGGACCTCCGCGGCGCGGGTGGCCTCCCTGATCGGCTCCGCGGCGCGCTGACACGCGGGAGGCCGCCGCCGGAAGTCTCCCGGCGGCGGCCTCGTCACGTCTCGCGTCAGGCGCGGCGGCCGCGCAGTTCGTCGAGTTCACGGCGGTCGCGCTTGGTCGGGCGGCCCGCGCCCCGGTCACGTACGGCGGCGACGGCCACCTCCTCGCGCGGCGGCGGGGGCGGGCTGTTGTCCACGTACGCCTCGACGGCGACCGGCGGGCCCACCCGCTTGGTGTGGAGCACCTTGACCTCGACGATCCGCTCGCGGCCGCCGTGGAAGACACGGACCTCGTCGCCGGGCTTCACCGGCTGGGCGGGCTTGGCCCGCTCGCCGTTGACCTTGACGTGTCCGGCCCGGCAGGCCGCGGCGGCCTGGGACCGGGTCTTGGTGAGGCGGACCGCCCAGACCCAGCTGTCGACGCGTGCGCTCATCGGCCCCCGCTCCCCGTCAGCCCTGCTGGAACAGCTCGGCGGGCAGCGGCTTGAGCAGCGCGTACAGGTCGTCGGTGATCGGCCGGTCCCAACTGGCGATCGTCACCAGGACGTTGTCGCTGCGGTCGAACTGGACGCAGGAGATGCGGCTCTCGGAGAGCTTGAGGCGACGGACGATGAGGAGGTTGTCGCCCTGCATCACGGGCATGTCCTCGGTGTCGAGGACCTCGACCGGCTCGTCGTTCTCGAGGGCGGCGAGGAGCTGGGCCACCTCGAAGGGGATCTGGGCGTCCGCGAGATCGCGCGCCGGGGAGCCCTCCGGCAGGTTGCCGATGATCATCGCGGGGCCCCGGCCGCCGAACAGGTCGTAGCGGAGGAAGACGCCCTGGCAGGAGCCGTCGGGGGCGGGCAGCAGACCGGCGCCGAGATTGCCGGGCCAGTCCCCCGGGTCCATGGCCAGGACGTCGAAGTCCGGGCCCGCGGGTGTGGCGGCGCTACGGCGGCGGAGGAAGGACATACGGCCAATGGTACGTGTCCCGGCGCGCGATGCGAGCGCCGGGAGACTCCGGACGGCGACGACCGCGATGCTTACCGTGAGTGAGCACCTCGCGGTCGGTCTCACCGTACGTGACCGGGTCTCCGCCGCCCGGGATCGCTCAGGCCGTGGGCGGGGTGTCCCCCACGAGCCACATGGAGAAGAACTGCGCGCCGCCTCCGTAGGCGTGCCCGAGGGCCCGGCGTGCGCCCTCGACCTGGTGCTCGCCCGCCTCGCCGCGTACCTGGAGGGCGGCCTCGGCGAAGCGGATCATGCCGGAGGCTCCGATGGGGTTGGTGGAGAGCACCCCGCCGGAGGGGTTCACGGGCAGGTCCCCGTCGAGTTCGGTCACCCCGGCCTCGGTGAGCTTCCAGCCCTCGCCCTCCTCGGCGAAGCCGAGGTTCTCCAGCCACATCGGCTCGTACCAGGAGAACGGCACGTACATCTCGACGGCGTCGATCTCCCGCCGGGGATCGGTGACGCCGGCCTGCCGGTAGACGTCGGCGGCGCAGTCCCGGCCCGCCTGCGGCGAGACGAAGTCCTTGCCTGCGAAGAGGGTGGGTTCGCTGCGCATCGCCCCGCCGTGCACCCAGGCGGGCGGACGCGGCGAACGGGCCGCGCCCGTACGGTCGGTGAGGATCATCGCGCAGGCGCCGTCGGAGGACGGGCAGGTCTCGGAGTAGCGGATCGGGTCCCACAGCATCGGGGAGGCCTGCACCTTCTCCAGGGTGAGGTCGTGCTCGTGGAGGTGGGCGTACGGGTTCAGGAGCGCGTTGCGCCGGTCCTTGTACGCGACGAGGGAACCGATGGTGTCCGGGGCGCCGGTGCGGCGCATGTAGGCCCGGACGTGCGGCGCGAAGAAGCCTCCGGCGCCGGCGAGCAGCGGCTGCTGGAAGGGGACGGGCAGGGAGAGGCCCCACATGGCGTTGGACTCGGACTGCTTCTCGAAGGCGAGGGTGAGGACGGTCCGGTGGACGCGGGCGGCGACCAGGTTGGCGGCGACGAGCGCGGTGGAGCCGCCGACCGAGCCCGCCGTGTGCACCCGGAGCATGGGCTTGCCGACGGCGCCGAGCGCGTCGGCGAGGTAAAGCTCCGGCATCATCACGCCCTCGAAGAAGTCCGGGGCCTTGCCGATGACGACGGCGTCGATGTCCGCCCAGGTCAGTTCGGCGTCCGCGAGGGCGCGGACAGCGGCCTCGCGGACGAGTCCGGCGATCGACACGTCCCGGCGGGCGGCCACGTGCTTGGTCTGACCGATGCCGACGACGGCTACGCACTCTTTCGATGTCACAGCCTCAGGCACGGTTCTCCCCTTCCAGGACGGCGACGAGGTTCTGCTGCAGGCAGGGTCCCGAGGTGGCGTGGGCGAGGGCGCGGTCGGAGTCGCCGCGGTGGACGCGGGCGGCGGCCTCGCCGAGCCGGATGAGACCCGCGGCCATGACGGGGTTGGCGGCGAGGGCGCCGCCGGAGGGGTTGATCCGGACGGTGTCGTCGAGGCCGAGGGCCTTGGCGAGGACGACTTCCTGGGAGGTGAAGGGCGCGTGGAGCTCGGCGGTGTCGACGGGCCTCTCGAAGGCTCCGGCGCGTTCGGCGGCGAGACGGGTGGAGGGCGAGTCGGTGAGGTCGCGGACGCCGAGCGAGTGGGCCTCGATCCGGTGGTCCATGCCCCTGATCCAGGCGGGCCTGGCGCACAGCTCGCGGGCCCGGTCCCCGGCGGCGAGGATCACGGCGGCGGCCCCGTCGCCGATGGGCGGGCAGTCGCCGGTGCGGAGCGGCCGCACGACGTACTCGCCCTGCGGGCGGGCGCCGGGCAGCTGGGCGTGCGGGTTCGCCGCCGCGTCGGCGCGGCTCCGGCCGGCGATGGCGGCGAGGGCGGGTTCGTCGGTGTCGCCCGCGTCGACGAGCGCCTGTGCCTGGAGGGCGGCGAGGGCGACGGAGTCCGGCCATAGCGGGGCGAGGTAGTACGGGTCGAGCTGGCGGGTGAGGACGTCGCGGACGGAGCCCGGCGAGGACTTGCCGTAGGCGTAGACGAGGGCGGTGTCGGCCTCGCCGGTGAGGAGTTTCACCCAGGCCTCGTACAGCGCCCAGGCGCCGTCGGTCTCGACGTGCGACTCGGAGATCGGGGGCCAGGCGCCGACGCCGTCGAGGGCCATGGTGAAGGAGAAGGCGCGGCCGGCGAGGTAGTCGGAGGAGCCGGAGCAGGTGAAGCCGATGTCGGAGGTCCTGAGCCCGGTCTGCCGGAGCACCTCGTGGAGGACGGGCATGACCATCTCGACCTCGGAGAGGTCGTCGGTGCGGCGGCGGTGATCACTCTGGGCGAAGGCGACGATCGCCACCTCGCGGCCGGGCCGGTGCGGGGTCACAGCAGCTCCTTGTAGGTGTCGTAGTCGGCGTCGGGTTCGCCGGCGGGCCGGTAGTGGTCGGGGTAGCGGCCGTCCTCGCTCCACACGGGCTCGACGCGCAGGCCCATCCGGACCTGGTCGTAGGGGATGCCGGCGATGCGGCCGTGGAGGGCGAGCCCGGCGCCGTCGAGGGCGATGTGGGCGTAGACGTAGGGGACTTCGATCTCGGCGTTGCGTGCCTTGATGTTGACGATGCAGAAGGTGGTGACGGTGCCCCGGGGGCCGACCTCGACCTGGTCGGTGGTCGCGACGCCGCAGGTGGGGCAGGCGCCGCGGGGCGGGACGTACACCTTGGCGCAGGACGGGCAGCGTTCGCCGACGGTACGGCGCTCGGTGAGCGCGTGCAGGTAGCGGGTCTGCGCGCGGCCCGGGCTGTAGGTGTAGTCGAGCCGGGCGGGGGCGACGATGCCGGTGACGGGATCCTCGAACGCGACGGTGTGCGGGACGGGTTCGGCCGCGGGATCGCTGTCGCTGCCGCCACTGTCGTACGGCTCGAAACAGGCGATGTCCGTGATGGCGCCGGACCGTTCGGCGGCCCAGCGGATCCGGACCCGCAGTCCCGTGCGGACGGCTTCGGGGCTGGGCGCGTCGAGGGCGTGCAGGAGGGCGGTGTCGGCGCCGTCGAGGCGGACGAGGACCCAGGCGAAGGGCGTCGCCAGGGGCTGGCCGCGGCGGGGCTCGGGGTTCCAGGCCCAGGTGGTGACGGTGCCGGTGGCGCCGACCTCGACGAGGTCGCGGAGCTCGTCGGCGGTGGCGGGGTCGTACTCGACTGGCGGGACGAGCACCTCGCCCGCCTGGGTGCGGACGCCGAGCAGGGTCCGCTCGCGGAGTCCGGTGAGGAAGGCGGACTGGACGGGGCCGAGGGACCGGGTGAAGGGGAACTCGACGACGAGGGGGGCGGAGAGGGTTCCGGGGAGTGGCGTCATGAGGTGCGGCTCCTTGGTCGGCGGGCGGAGGGTGTGGGTTCGGTTGGGGGCCGCTGAGCGGGGCCACTTCCCCACCCCGCCCCTTCCCGAACTGGGGGCAAGCCCCCAGGCCCCGTACGGCCTTCGGCCGTGCCCTCAAACGCCGGGCGGGCTGAAGTTTCGCCCAGCGGGCGGAAATTCAGCCTCGCCGGCGTTCGAGGCGCGGGGGTCCGGGGGCAGCGCCCCCGGTTTCGGGAAGGGGTGGGGTGGGGTGGGGTGGGGAGAGGCTCACTCCCGCCGGTACACCGCCGCCCGCTTCTCCGCGAACGCCCTCGCCCCCTCCTTCGCGTCCGCCGTGTCGAAGATCGGCCACCCCCGCTTCAGTTCGGCCGCGAGGCCCTCCGTCTCGGTCATCTCCGCCGTCTCGTAGACGGACGCCTTCACCGCCTCGACGGCGAGCGGCCCGCACGCGTTGATCCGCTCGGCGATGTCGAGGGCGGCGTCCAGGGCGGTGCCATCGGGGACGACCCGTCCGACGAGCCCGATGCGGGCGGCTTCCTCAGCGGTGTACGGGCGGCCGGTGAGCAGCATTTCGAGGGCGTGGGTGCGGGCGATCTGGCGAGGCAGCCGGACGGTGGAACCGCCGATGGGGAAGAGGCCGCGCCGGACCTCGAAGAGGCCGAAGGTGGCGGAGGCCGCCGCGACCCTGATGTCGGCGCCCTGGAGGATCTCGGTGCCGCCGGCGACGCAGTACCCCTCGACGGCGGCGATGACGGGTTTGCGGGGGCGGTGGTGGCGCAGCATCGCCTTCCAGTGCAGGTCGGGGTCGGTCTTCAGCCGGTCCCGGTACTCCTCGCCCTCCATGCCTTTTCCGGCCAGGGCCTTGAGGTCCATGCCGGCGCAGAAGGAGCCGCCCGCGCCGGTGAGGACGACCGAGCGGACGCCGTCGTCGGCGTCGGCCTCGAGCCAGCCGTCGTAGAGGCCGACGAGCATCGGCAGCGAGAGGGCGTTCTTGGCCTCGGGCCGGTTCAAGGTGAGTACGAGCGTGGCGCCTTCGCGCCGCACGTCGAGGTGTTCGGTGCCACCCATGGGGGTCTCCCGTCTCCAGTTCTGGAACAGGTTGCAGGAGTGCGGGATCCAGTTCAAGGGTTTTCTGACACTCAGTCAGATTCTTCTGCGCACCCCCTTCCCCCTGTCGCCGGTCGGCGCTCTAATGACCGCCGAGTCACTGCGCACCCGTACGAGTCAGCGCGAACCGGGGTCAGGAGGAACGGTGGAGTACAACCTTGCCGACCTGTTCGAATCGGTCGTCGACGTGGTTCCCGACCGCGAGGCGCTGGTGTACGTCGACCATCCCGGCACGGGCGCGGAACGAAGGCTCACCTACGCCCAGCTGGACGCCGCCGCCAACCGGATCGCCCACCACCTCACGGACGCGGGGATCCGGCCCGGCGAGCACCTCGGGCTGCACCTGTACAACGGGGTCGAGTACCTGCAGACCGTCCTCGCCTGCCTCAAGGCGCGGATCGTGCCGGTGAACGTGAACTACCGCTACGTGGAAGAGGAGTTGGTCTACCTTTACCGGGACGCCGACCTGGCCGCACTCGTCTTCGACGCCGAGTTCACCGACCGGGTCGCGGCGGCTCTGCCGCAGACGGAGAAGCTGCGGCACCTCGTGCGGGTGGGGACCCCTCCCGAGGAGGCGGGGCCGCTCGACTGCGTGCCGTACGCCGAGGCGGAGGCGTCCGGCTCACCGGAGCGGGGCTTCGGGCCCCGCTCGGCCGACGACCTCTTCATCATCTACACCGGCGGCACGACCGGGATGCCCAAGGGCGTCCTGTGGCGCCAGGAGGACCTGTTCTTCGCGGGACTCTTCGGGGGTGATCCCTCGGGCGAACCCGTGAAACGGCCCGAGGAACTGTCCGAGCGGGTCGCGGCGGGCGGCGCCGGCCTCACGTTCTTCCCCGCACCGCCCCTCATGCACGGCACCTCCACACTGACCGCGTTCATCGCCTTCCACTACGGCCAGCGGGTCGTCCTGCACCGCAAGTACGTCCCCGAGGAAGTCCTGCGCACCCTGGAGAAGGAGAAGGTCTCCAGCATCTCCCTGGTCGGCGACGCGATGCTGCGCCCCCTGGTGGACGCGCTGCGCGGGCCGCTCAAGGGCACGGACCTCTCCGCCCTGTTCAGCCTCTCCTCGTCCGGCGCGATCATGTCCGACACGGTGCGGTCCCAGCTCCAGGAGCTGATGCCGAACGTCCTGCTCCTCAACAACTTCGGTTCCACCGAGTCGGGATCCAACGGCCGGGCGACCGACGACTCCGGCCCCGCCAAGGGCTTCCGGCTGCACGTCAACGAACGCACCCAGGTGGTCGATCCGGCGACCCGTGCCCCGGTCGCCCCCGGTGAGGTCGGCCGGCTCGCCCAGCGGGGCCACGTGCCGCTCGGCTACTACAACGACCCCGCCAAGACGGCCGAGACCTTCTTCGAGCGGGACGGGGTGCGCTGGGTGCTCCTCGGGGACATGGCGACCGTGGACGGGGAGGGGGTGGTCACCGTCCTCGGGCGCGGCTCCCAGTGCATCAACACGGGCGGCGAGAAGGTCTACCCGGAGGAGGTCGAACAGGCTCTGAAGTCGCACCCCGACGTGTACGACGCCCTGGTGGCCGGAGTTCCCGACGCCCGCTGGGGCAACCACGTCGCCGCGGTCGTCCAGCTCCGCCCCGACGCCCCGCCGCTGGACCTGGAGTCCCTCCAGACCCACTGCCGCCCCCGCCTCGCCGGGTACAAGGTCCCCCGCCAGCTGGTCCTGACCGACCGCATCCAGCGCTCCCCCAGCGGCAAGGCGGACTACCGCTGGGCCCGCTCGGTGGCGGTGGACGCGGATACGGAAGGCCGTACGGGCGCCTAGGGCCTGTCTTTTGGATCATGCCGGGCTCGCGGGGCCCGGCACGCGCGCTCGCCGCGTTGTCGTCGGTCCCCAACGCTCCGCGTCGACTCCCTCCTCCGCCTTGGCGAGGCGGGCGTCGGGGATGTGCGCGGCCAGTGAGGACAGGTGGTCCTGGGCGACGTGACTGGACGGGCCGCCCGCGAGGACGAGGGTGGGGGCCGTGATCGCGGGGAGGTCCGCGCGCCAGGCGGGGTCGGGGGCGTTCAGCTGGGCGTCGGTGGACGGGACGATCTCCCAGTCGAAGCCGAGCGGGCCCTCGGGGCGCTGGGCCGGCGGGCGCGGCGGGTCGAGGGGGACGAAGGCCGGGGGCTCCTCCAGGACGAGCCGGCCGATCAGGGCGGGCTCCCGCTGGGCGAGCAGGCAGGCGGCCCCGGCGCCCATGGAGTGGGCGACGACCGTGGCGCCGGTGAGGCCGAGGGCCTTGAGGAAGCCGCCGAGTTCGTCACGGAAGACGTCGAAGCCGTAGTGGCCCGGCCGGTCGCTGAGTCCGTGGCCGCGCAGGTCGACCGCGTACACCCGGTGGTCGGTGGCGAGGTCCTCCGCGATGGGGGTCCAGGTGGTGCTGTTCTCGCCGCGCCCGTGGACCAGGACGACGGGCGGGGCGTCCTGGGAGCCTCGTACCCGATAGGCGAGGCGTACGCCGTCCACCGTGACCGTACGGACCTCCGGGTCGAGGAAGGCCGCGACCGGGCGGACGAAGGCGTCCGCGTCGTCCACCCAGGGGAAGTGTCCGGCGCCGGGCAGGACGACGACTTCGGCGTGCGGGAAGTGGGAGGCCGCCTCGGCCGCCTTGGCGGGGGTGGGACCCGCGTCGTACTCGCCCGCGAGGACGAGGACCGGCGCGGTGAGCGCGGTGAGCGCGCGGCGGGTCGGCTCCGGGTCGTACGCGCCCTCGCCGTGGTAGGCGGAGGCGGCCTCCCAGCGCACCTGCCGCTCCGCCGCCGCGGCGTGCGCCTGGGCGGCTTCGTCCCATCGGCCGTAGGCGAAGGGCGCGACTATCTCCAGAACGTGCGGAAGCGGGGTGTCCGGTCCGATCGTGTCGAGCGCGGCTCTGGCCTCCGGGTACCAGGGCCGATCGGCGAAGACCTCGGCGGCCTCGTCCCACTCCTCGTCGGTGGTCTCGACGCCGACCGCGCGGCCCGCCGAGGTGACGAGGACGAGGGAACGGATCCGCTCGGGGTGCGCGGCGGCGTACAGGGTGGCCAGGTTCCCGGCGGCGGAGTGGCCGAGGAGGTCGATCCGGTCGAGGCCGAGGTGGGCGCGGAGGGCCTCGACGTCGCCGACCTGCCGGTCGCAGCGGTAGGTGGCCGGGTCGGCGGGCTCGGCGCTCGCCCCGGTGCCGCGGGCGTCGAGCAGGATCAGTCTCCGGTGGGCGGCGAGTCCGCCGAGGTCGCCGAAGTAGGCGGCGTCGCGCATCGGTCCGCCCGCCAGGCACACGAGAGGTTCTCCCTCCCCGTGGATGCGGTAGGCGAGTTCGGTCCCGTCGTAAGTCGTGAATTTCGGCATGACGCCGATCCTCACCGGCTCGGGACGATCTTCGCAATCGGTTTGTCCGGGAGCGCGGTACGGTGAGCGGACCGTCCCCGATCAGCGAAGGAACCGTTCCATCGTGCCCGAGACCCGGCAACCCACGCTGCGCGGCGACTGCGCGAACTGCTTCGGCCTGTGCTGTGTGGCGCTGCCCTTCGCGAAGTCTGCCGACTTCGCCGCCGACAAGGCCCCGGGCGAGCCCTGCCGGAACCTCCAGGAGGACTTCCGCTGCGGTGTCCACACCCGGCTGCGGACCATCGGTTTCCAGGGCTGCACGGTGTACGACTGCTTCGGCGCGGGCCAGCAGGTCTCGCAGGTGACCTTCGGCGGCGTGTCCTGGCGCGAGGCGCCGGAGACCGCGAGCCGGATGTTCGACGTGTTCTACGTGATGCGCCAGCTGCACGAGCTGCTGCGGTACCTCACGGAGGCGCTGGACCGGCCCGCGGCCCGGCCGGTCCACCCCGAGCTGCGGCTGACGCTCGCCCGGGTCGAGGAGTTCACCCGGGGGTCGGCGGACACACTGGAGCAGCTGCGTGTCCCCGAGGTGCGCGCCGACGTGAACCGGCTGCTGCTGCGGACGAGTGAGCTGGTCCGCGCCACGGCCGGCGGGAAGCCGAAGAGCCGACGCGGGGCCGACCTGGTCGGCAAGCGGCTGCGCGGGGCGAAGCTGCGCGGGGCCGACCTGCGCGGCGCGCTCCTCATCGCCGCCGACCTCACGGGCGCGGACCTGTCCCTGGCCGATCTGATCGGCGCCGACCTGCGGGACGCCGATCTGTCGGGGGCCGACCTCACGGAGGCCCTGTTCCTGACGCAGCCCCAGCTGAACGCGGCGCGCGGGGACGCCGCCACCCGCCTCCCGGAGGGTTTCGAGCGCCCCGCGCACTGGGCGTCCTGACGGAGCCCCGTACGGAACCCCGTACGGGAACCCCGTTACGAGCTGGTCGCCCCGTTGCGCCAGACCGTCACGTCGAGCGTCAGATAGGTGCTGGGCGAGTCCTCCGGGGAGATGCCCTTGACGGTGACGAGGCCCAGGTGGCCGCTGCCGGTCGTGACGCAGACCTGCCGGCCCGTGGCCAGCTTGTTCACGTAGACCTCCTGGGTGAACCGGGTCTCCGCGCGGCACACGGCGAGGGAGCCCTGCTGCCCCGGGTCGAGGAGCACCAGGCTGCCGCCGGTGCTCTCGGCGTCGAGGTAGCCGCCGGTGTCGTAGGAGAGTTCGTAGCCGCCGTCCTCGCCGCTCTGCGGCCGCACGTTCTCGTCGCCGAGCGTCAGGTGGTAGCCCGCGGTGAGGTTGATGGCCTTGTAGTCGGCGGGCTTGGGGTCGGTGCGCGTCGAGGGCTTCGTACTCGGGGCGGTGCCGCCGGTGGTCGGCGTGGTGCCTCCCCCTCCGCCGTTCTGCTTGCCGCCGTTCGCGTTGTCGCCGTTCGACGTGGTCTCCTGCCCCTTGTCCTTCAGCAGGGTGTACGCCGTCAGACCGCCCACGAGGCCGAAGGCGAGCACGGCGGCGACGGCGACGAGGATCCCTCGCCCGCCCCGGCCCTGCGAGGCCGCGGGCTGCTGCCCCCCCGGGCCGCCGGGGTACTGGTACGGGGTGGGGGCGGGTCCCTGCACGGGCGGGTAGGCGTGGACCGGCCCTCCGTGCACCGGCCCCGCGTGGACCGGCGCCCCGTGGACCGGCGCCCCGTGCTGCGCGGGCGGACCGTACGGCCCGGCCTGCGGGGGCCTCTGCTGACCGGCGGGAGGCCCGTACGCACCCGGCGGGGCGGCCGCCGGGGTCGGGGTGGCCGGAGCGGTGGGCGCGTATGCCGCGCCGGGAGCGGTGGGCGCGTAGCCGGCCGCGGGGGCGGACGGGCCCGACGGCGCGGCATACGCG
>JOBE01000005.1 GCA_000717735.1 Streptomyces griseoluteus
CACCTGGCATCTCGCCCCCACCGGCACATGACCACGAGGGGCTGCCCGGCCTCCGGCCGGACAGCCCCTCAACAAGATCTTCATCAGTCTTCTAGGCGCGCTCGGCGTATGGGCAGGCGTCAGTCGCCGAGGCCCGCGAGGTCGCGCAGTCGGCGGGCCTGGGCGGCGCGCTCGGCGGCGCGCTGCTCCTCGTACGAGCGGCCCGAGGCGCCCTGGAGCAGCGCCTTGGTCTCGGTGACCGCGTCGCGCGGCGCCGCGAGCAGGGCGGCGCCGAGGTCCCGTACGGCCGCGTCGAGTTCGTCGACGGGCACGGACAGGTTGGCGAGACCGATGCGCTCGGCCTCCTCCGCGTGGACGAAGCGCCCGGTGGCGCAGATCTCGAGCGCGCGGGCGTAGCCGACGAGCGAGACGAGGGGGTGCGTCCCGGTCAGGTCCGGGACGAGCCCCAGGCTGGTCTCGCGCATGGCGAACTGCACGTCGTCGGCCACGACTCGCAGGTCGCAGGCGAGGGCGAGCTGGAAGCCCGCCCCGATGGCGTGCCCCTGGACGGCCGCGATCGACACGAGGTCGCTGCGGCGCCACCAGGTGAACGCCTCCTGGTATGCGGCGATCTCCGCGTCGAGGTCCTCGTCGGAACCTCGCGCGAGATCGAGGAAGGACGGCTCTCCGTCGAAGCCCTCGGGCGTGAACGCCTGCCGGTCGAGACCCGCGGAGAAGGACTTGCCCTCGCCGCGCAGCACCACGACCCGCACGCTGCCGGGCAGAGACCGGCCGGCTTCTGTCAACGCCCGCCACAGAGCGGGAGACTGAGCGTTGCGCTTCGCCGGATTGGTCAGGGTCACCGTGGCAACGGCGTCCTCGACGGTGAGCCGTACACCGTCCTTGTCGAATACGAGCTCAGAGTCGTCGAGCGTAGTCATGGGGCGCCTCCGGTTCCGGTGCAGCACTGCATCCATCCGATGCTAAGTGACTGCACAGTAACCACCTGGCCGGCCCAAGGGCCGACCGGGTGGCCACCGAGAGACCCGGTGGCCCGGTCGAGCCGCCCCTGTGTCAGGCCGAGGCTGCCTTCTTGCCCCGTGTCGCTCCGCCGCGTCCACGCAGCGTGACTCCGGACTCGCTGAGCATCCGGTGGACGAATCCGTAGGAGCGGCCCGTTTCCTCGGCCAGCGCCCGGATGCTCGCACCGGAGTCGTACTTCTTCTTCAGGTCTGCCGCGAGCTTGTCGCGCGCGGCGCCGGTTACCCGGCTGCCCTTCTTCAGAGTCTCGGCCACCCGTGCCTCCTCATGGGAAGTGCGCTCTGGACTTCTCATGATCACCCCTCCCGTCCGTCCTGGCCACCCATTCGACAAGGTCCGTGCCGCCGGGTTTGTCGCCGAGTGCGGCGTCATCACGAACGGAAGCCCATATTCCGGGGGGCCCGAGAGGCGCCCTCGCGCCGATCGGCGGGGGAAGTGCCAGGTCAGCGATGCGAGGGGAACACACGTACGGCGCGGGTCTGCCGGAAGGATTCGGCAGAGCACCGCGCCGGGGGTACGAGACACCCTCACTCAGATGAAGGATCACGCATGAGCCGAATGATCCAGCCCGGAATGATCACCCGGGACCACGAAGGGCCCCGTCCGGGTCAGGCGAGCGCCACCAGGTCCGCGTAGTCCGGGCCCCACAGGTCCTCGACGCCGTCCGGGAGCAGGATGATCCGCTCCGGCTCGAGCGCGTCGACCGCGCCCTCGTCGTGGGTGACGAGGACGACGGCGCCCTTGTAGGTGCGCAGGGCCCCGAGGATCTCCTCGCGGCTCGCCGGGTCCAGGTTGTTGGTCGGCTCGTCGAGGAGCAGCACGTTCGCCGAGGAGACGACCAGGGTGGCCAGGGCCAGGCGGGTCTTCTCGCCGCCGGAGAGGACTCCGGCCGGCTTGTCGACGTCGTCGCCGGAGAAGAGGAACGAGCCGAGCGTCTTGCGGACCTGGACGAGGTCGAGGTCGGGCGCGGCCGAGCGCATGTTCTCCAGGACGCTGCGCTCGGGGTCGAGCGTCTCGTGCTCCTGGGCGTAGTAGCCGAGCTTGAGGCCGTGGCCGGGGGTCACCTCGCCGGTGTCGGGCGTCTCGGCCCCGGCGAGCAGCCGGAGCAGCGTGGTCTTGCCCGCGCCGTTGAGGCCGAGGATGACGACGCGCGAGCCCTTGTCGATGGCGAGGTCCACATCGGTGAAGATCTCGAGCGAGCCGTAGGACTTGGAGAGCCCCTCGGCCGTCAGCGGGGTCTTGCCGCAGGGCGCCGGGTCCGGGAAGCGGAGCTTGGCGACCTTGTCGGAGGCGCGGACCGCCTCCAGGCCGGAGAGCAGGCGCTCGGCGCGCTTGGCCATGTTCTGCGCGGCGACGGTCTTGGTGGCCTTGGCGCGCATCTTGTCGGCCTGCGAGTTGAGGGCCGCGGCCTTCTTCTCGGCGTTCTGGCGCTCGCGCTTGCGGCGCTTCTCGTCGGCCTCGCGCTGCTGCTGGTAGAGCTTCCAGCCCATGTTGTAGACGTCGATCGTGGAGCGGTTGGCGTCCAGGTAGAAGACCTTGTTGACCACGGTCTCGACGAGGTCGACGTCGTGGGAGATGACGATGAAGCCGCCGCGGTACGTCTTCAGGTAGTCGCGCAGCCAGACGATGGAGTCGGCGTCGAGGTGGTTGGTCGGCTCGTCGAGGAGGAGCGTGTCGGCGTCCGAGAACAGGATGCGGGCGAGTTCGACACGACGGCGCTGACCGCCGGAGAGGGTGTGCAGCGGCTGGCCGAGGACCCGGTCGGGCAGGCCGAGGGCGGCGGCGATGGTGGAGGCCTCGGCCTCGGCCGCGTATCCGCCCTTGGTCAGGAACTCGGTCTCCTGGCGCTCGTACTGCCGCATGGCCTTGTCGCGGGTGGCGCCGGAGCCGGTGGCGATGCGCTCCTCGTTCATCCGCATCTTCTTGAGGAGGACGTCGAGGCCACGGGCGGAGAGGACGCGGTCGCGGGCCAGGACGTCGAGGTCGCCGGTGCGCGGGTCCTGCGGGAGGTAGCCGACCTCGCCGGAGCGGGCGATGGTGCCGCCGGCGGGAACGCCCTCGCCCGCGAGGCACTTGGTGAGGGTGGTCTTGCCCGCTCCGTTGCGGCCGACGAGGCCGATGCGGTCGCCCTTGGCGATGCGGAAGGAAGCGGACTCGATGAGGACGCGGGCGCCGGCGCGCAGCTCGATGCCGGAAGCGGTGATCACGGACAGACTCCAGGGCGGTGGGAAACGGCGGAAGGACGGCTGATGAAGGGCTTCGACGCCGCTAATGCACGGGGAGAATGGCCATACGGCCAGTCTAACGGGCGCCTGCAACTGGTTTTCGGCCATGCGGGGTACGAGGGCGCGATCGGGAGCTATCTCACGTTCCCGCCGATGCTTCGCAAAAGGGGCAAGTGGTGGGAGATCGCCTGATACTCGGCGCAGGGCGGCGGCCACTGCCGCGGCAGTGACGCGGAGGGTGGTGAACCGTGCAGTTCGACGACGACGCCGATCTGGACACCACGGAGGTACGGGACGTCCGGGGCAGCCGCATCCCCGGCGGCAGGGCCACCGTCGGCGGCGGCATCATCGGCTTCATCGCGCTGATCCTGGGCGTGCTCTTCGGGGTGGGACCGGATCAGCTCGGGCTCTCCGCCGGCGGCGAGGAGCCCTCGGCCAGCTCCTCCTCGGTGGCCCAGGTGAACCAGAGCTGCCGCAAGGGTTCGGACGCCAACGCGCGCGAGGACTGCCGGATCGTCGCCGTCGTCAACAGTCTGCAGGACTTCTGGCGGAGCGAGTACGCGCGCAGGGGCGGCACCTACGGGAGCGCCGCCACCGTGATGTTCAGCCAGCGGGTCGCGACCGCGTGCGGCTCCGCGACCTCGGCCGTCGGCCCCTTCTACTGCCCCGGCGACCGGCAGGTCTATCTGGACCTGGGCTTCTTCGAGGAGCTGCGGACCAAGTTCGGGTCGAGCGGCGGACCCTTCGCCCAGGCGTACGTGGTGGCGCACGAGTACGGCCATCACGTCCAGAACCTCATGGGGACCCTGAGCCGCGCCCAGGACGGGCGGACCGGCGCGGACTCCAACGCCGTGCGGGTCGAGCTCCAGGCCGACTGCTACGCGGGCGTGTGGGCCCGGCACGCGACGAGCACGCCCGACGACCGGACGGGCCGGCCGCTGCTGACCACGCTCACGGACGCGGACATCCGGGACGGCCTGGACGCGGCGGCCGCGGTGGGCGACGACCGGATCCAGGAGAGGTTCCAGGGCCGGGTGACGCCGGAGAACTGGACGCACGGCTCGGCGGCCCAGCGACAGCAGTGGTTCCACGAGGGCTACCGGACCGGCGACATGGCCCGGTGCAACACCTTCCGCTGAGTTGCCGGTGGGGACTGACAGACTGAGACCTGGATCACATTCGGCTGAATCGAAGGGAAGTGATCGGGATGGCTGAGGCCCCCCACATCTGTCCGACGCTGACGTACGAGGACGCGAAGGCGGCGATCTCCCAGCTCACGGAGGGTTTCGGCTTCACCGCGACCGCCGTGTACGAGGGCGAGGACGGGCGGATCGCGCACGCCGAGCTGTCGTACGGGAACGGCATGGTGATGCTCGGCAGCAAGGGCACCGGCAGCGAGTTCGACAAGCTGATGGCGGGGTCCGGCCCGGTGGGCGTCTTCGTGCACGTCGACGACGTGGACGAGCACCACGCGCGGGCCGTGGCCCAGGGCATCGAGATCGTGATGCCGCCGAAGGACCAGGACTACGGCTCCCGGGACTACATGGCCCGGGACGCCGAGGGCAACATCTGGAGCTTCGGGACGTACACGCCGGGCGCCGCGGAGTAGAGCGTGTCCGGCGCTGGTCCGCCGGACACACGTCCCCGCCGGGCGCCGGGCCCGACAGGGCCGCTCAGGCGCCGCCGGTGTGCACCTGGAAGGCGGCCCTGCGGACCGCCTTGGCCAGGGCCGGGTCCGGGTGGGCTGCGGCCAGGGCGACCAGGACCTGGACGGTACGGGGGTGGCCGACCGCCCTCACCTCGTCGAGGAGCGCCGGAACGGTGCCCTGCACCGCCGAGTCGAGGTGCCGGACGAGCAGCTCGCTCTCGCCGTGGTCGGCGACGGCCGCCGCCGTGTCCACCCAGAGCCAGGTCGACTCCTCGCGGGTCAGGACCTCCTGGGCGTCGTCCGGGTCGGCGCCCTCGTACTCCGCGAGCCAGAGCAGCGCGTACGGCCGCAGGGAGGGCTCGGCGACGGTGGCCCGCACCTCCGCCTCCGCGGGGGCGCCGACGACCCGGAGCGCCTCGAAGGCGAGGCCGCGCAGCAGGGCGTCCTCGCCCCGGGCGACGGCCAGGAGCTCGGTCACCGCGCTGGAGAGGGTGCGGGCCGCGAGCCAGGCGCGGTACTCGGCGCGGGCCGGGCCCGGGGTGAGCCGGGCGCAGCCGCGGAGCATGTCCTCCGCGGACTGCTCGATGTTGCCCGCGGGGCTCTGCGCGGCGACGCAGATCTGCTCCAGCTTGACCCAGACCGCCCAGTTGCCGAGCGGGGTCAGGGTGGCGTGACGCGCCTCGGTGCCCGGGTCGAGGGTGAGCGCTCCGACGGCCGCCAGGCCTTCGAGCGCCCAGTCGAGGAGGGCGGGAAGTCCGTCGGTGGCGGCCGGGCCGGGGATGCCGGCGGCCTCGGGGGCGGGGCCGGCCGCCGGGACCTCGCAGCGCTCCTCGCGCAGCTCCTCGACGCGCTGGCCGAGCAGGTCGAGGAGGGCGGGGACGAGGACCGGGCCCTGGGAGAGCTGGAGCAGCGAGAGCACCTGCGGGACGGCCTCGACGACCTCGGCGACGGCGCTCGGCTCGACCTTCTCGGGGGCCGGGTGGACCAGCGACCAGGCGTCGAAGAGGGCGACCCAGCCGCGCAGCACGGCGGAGTCGTCACGGTCCCAGGCGTGCAGCCGCCAGCCGGGGCGGGCGGTGTCGCCGTGGAGCTCGACGAGTCCGGCGAGCCGGGCGCGGTCCCAGCCGGCCCGGATCTGGTCGGACGTCAGGTTCAGTGCGGCCGCGGCCCGTTCCTGGGCGGTGACGGGCCCCGGGCCGGTGCGGAGGGTCGCTTCGGCGTCGCGCGGGGCGGCGGCCCAGCGGGCGATCCGTACGGCGTCGGCGAGGACGTGCCGGGCCTGCCGGGCGAGTTCCGCGCGGGGCGGAGTGCCCTCGGGCGGCCTCGGCGCCGGCCGGGTGCGCCGGGTCGTCACGGCCCGTCGGGCGGTGGCCAGCGCCTGCGGGCGGACGAGTCGGAGTCTGGAGTTGCGCGCCAATGGTTCATCGGGCTTTCGAGACGTCACGGGGGGCAGTCTTCCCGCTGACGGCCCGAAAGCCCAATCGGAATCGGACGCCCCGTCGGAACGGGCCCGTGACGGGCCCGGCCCTATCGACGGGGCGCCTCTAGAGGAGTGGGGTGAGGAAGCGGCGCAGGGACTCCTCGTAGCGGACCGGGTCGGCGTTCCACATCGCCGCATGCGGAGCCTGCCGGACGGTCTGGAGGGAGACGAGGCCGGGGCGCCGGGCGGCGAGTTCGACGGACCGTTCCCAGGGGGCGATGGTGTCGTCGGGGCCGTGGAACAGCAGGATCGGGATCCGCGGGGCGTCCGGTGCGGAGGCGACGGTGAGCAGGTCCTCGTGCGGGCCGGTCCGGCCCTGGGCGGCGCGGACCGCGAGCGGAAGCAGCGGAGCGGGGACGTGGCGGGCCGCCGCGAGGTTGCGGAGGGTGGCCTCCCAGTCCAGCACCGGGGAGTCGAGGACGAGGCCGCTGATCCGGTCGCGCACCCCCGACTCGGCGGCGGCGCGCAGGGCCATCGAGGCGCCGGTCCCCCAGCCGTGCAGCACGACCTTGGCGGCGCCCCTGCGGACGGCGTAGCGGATGGCGGCGTCGACGTCCCGCCACTCGGAGTCGCCGAGGTGGGCCAGGCCGTCCGGGGCGGCGGGCGCCCCCTCGTCGCCGCGGTAGGCGGGAACGAGGACGGGGATCTTGCGGCGGCTGAAGAAGGGGACGACGTTCAGCGGGTGCTCGCGGGTGGTGCCGAGGCCGTGCAGGGCGATGACCCAGGTGGGACGGGGGCCGGGCACGAGCCAGGCGGGCAGGGGGCCGAGCTCGCCGGGGATCTCGGCGTCCTCGTGGGCGAGCCCGAGGGCGCCGAGCGGCGTGCCGCGGTGCAGCTGGGGGGTGAGGCGGACGCGGGCGCCGGGGCCGAGCACGCCGAGTTCGACGCGTTCGAGCCGCCGGACGACGGTGTCGGCGGTGTGCGGGACCCGGTCGAGGACCGGGCCGACGACGGCGTGCAGACCGGGGCCCTCCAGGCCGTACGTGCCGGGGCGCAGCGAGGCGAGGCTGCGGGTGAGGGTGATCCGCTCGGGGCCCGTGGCGTGCACGGTCAGCCGTGGATCTCCGGGGAGGGGACGTCCGGACGGTGCCCTGAGGGCGACGTCGCTGGCGTACCGGCCGGCCGCGACCGCGGCCACGCCGACACCGAGCAGAGTGGTGACGGCCGCTGCCGTCGCTGTAACCGGGCGCACGCTCCCAGTCTCGGCAGGGTGGGGAGGAGCTGCCACCGGACGGACCCGGACGGGGGGCCTTGCCGCGGTGGCCCCGGGACCGCGGGACCCACTCCCGGGAGTGACATGGGTCTCCTCGGCGGGGTCCCCCGGTCGGATGGTTCGGTCCACGGGGCGGAACCGGGTGCCGGGGGTGGAACCGGGGTGGGGCCCGTGTGCCCGGTGTGGGCCCGGATTACCCCGGGTTGTGGGTGACCGCATCGTGGACAGTCCGGCCGCCGGAGCCGTAAACGGAATCTCTTGACACCGGATCGGGACACCATGCCGCCGGACCCAGTTCACCTTCCGTTCACTCAGGTTGCCTACGTTCGTCCAGCCACTGACGTCAAACGATTGCCTGGGTAAATGGAACACATCACGCTGCTGCTCGCCATTGTGGTCGTGACAGCTCTCGTGTTCGATTTCACGAACGGTTTCCACGACACCGCCAACGCGATGGCCACGACCATCTCGACCGGCGCGCTCAAGCCGAAGACGGCGGTGGCCATGTCCGCCGTGCTGAACCTCGTCGGCGCGTTCCTGTCCGTGGAGGTCGCGAAGACGATCTCCAGCGGGCTCGTCAAGGAGGAGGGAATCCAGCCAGAGGTCATCCTCGCGGCGCTCGTCGGCGCGATCCTCTGGAACCTGGTGACCTGGCTGGTCGGTCTGCCCTCCAGCTCCTCCCACGCCCTGATGGGTGGCCTCATCGGCGCCACGATCGCCTCGATCGGCTTCAGCGGTGTCAACGGCGGCGTCGTCGTCACCAAGGTCCTCATCCCGGCGGTCGCCGCACCGGTCGTCGCGGGCCTCGCGGCCCTGCTCGCCACCCGCCTGACCTACAAGCTCGGCGCGAAGACCGACGAGAAGCACACCGCGAAGGGCTACCGGGTCGGCCAGATCGCCTCCGCCGGTCTCGTCTCCCTCGCCCACGGCACCAACGACGCCCAGAAGACCATGGGCATCATCACCCTCGCCCTGGTCGCCAGTGGCGCTCTCGTCCCGGGTTCGAACCCCCCGATGTGGGTGATCGTCTCGGCCGGCTGCGCGATCGCGCTCGGCACCTACCTCGGCGGCTGGCGCATCATCCGCACCATGGGCAAGGGCCTCACCGACCTCCGGCCGCAGCAGGGCTTCGCCGCCCAGACCAGCGCCGCCACGGTCATCCTGGCCTCCTCCAACCTCGGCTTCTCCCTCTCGACCACGCATTCCTGCTCGGGTGCCGTGATGGGCGCGGGTCTCGGCCGCAAGGGCGGAGTCGTCCACTGGTCGACCGCCACGCGCATGTTCGTCGCGTGGGGTCTGACCCTTCCCGCCGCCGGTCTGGTCGCCGCGGGCTCGGAGTACGTCACCCAGCAGGGCGACTGGGGTGTCATCGCCGTCGTCGCCTTCCTGGTCGCCTCCTGCACCGCGATCTGGTTCATCTCCCGCCGCCAGGTCGTCGACCACACCAACGTCAATGACGTGGACACCGAGGCCCCTGGGGTCGTGACCACCGCCATCGCGGCCGTCACGCCGCCGCCGGCGGCCGGATCCGTCGCCGCCGTCACGGACGAGGACCTGAAGACCACCATCCCCGCGCTGGCTCCCACCGACCCGGCCGCTCCCCCCGCCCCCGCCGCAGCGGTGTAAGGAACGAACCACATGAAGATCGACTGGGCAGCCCTCGGCTCCGTCTTCGGAGTCAGCCTCGTGGCGACCGTCGCGCTGGTGGGCCTCTTCACCCTCGGCATCATCGGCCTCTCCAAGCAGGAGCAGGCCGCCGCCCAGGGAGGCTCCGCCGCCCTGGCCCGCACCGGCGCCTACGCCTGCTTCGCCCTGTGCCTCGCGGCCGTGGCGTACGGCATCTACCTGATCGTCGTCTGACGGTCCCGCGGTCCATCGGCCGGGCGGTCCGCACCTTCGGGTGCGGGCCGCCCGGCCGTCGTGTTTGTGGTGCTTCGCACAGTGACGCGGCGCAGGTCAAGGGTGAGTTGACGGCTGTTCTCGGCCCGTGGTGGACTGCCGAGGCCATTACGGCGGCAGTAGAGGAAGTCCGGTGCGAATCCGGCGCGGTCCCGCCACTGTGACCGGATCCGAAGGGTCCGGGAGTCAGGAACTCTCGCCGCCGGTCACGTCGATCCAGGGCGCGGACCCTGAGTGAGGACATGCGCCATGCCCGGCCGCAGCCGCAGCCTTTCCAGAGCCAGTCGCCTCTTCCCGGACGGATTCGCGTACGGAGCGGCCGCCGGTCTCGCCGTCGACCTGCTCGTCGGGGACCCCCGCCGCGGACACCCCGTCGCCGTGTTCGGCCGGGCGGCCGCCGCGGTCGAGCAGCGCCTCCACCACGACCACCGCGGCTGGGGCGCCCTGCACACCGCCGTCTGCGCCGGCTCCACCGTCGCCCTGGGCGCGCTCGCCGCACGGGCCGTACGGAACAGGCCGGCCGCCGCCGTCGCCCTCACCGCCGCCTCCGTGTGGGCCGTCGTCGGCGGTACGACCCTGGGGCGGGAGGCCCGCGCGATCGGCGGGGCGCTCGCCGCGGGCGACCTGGAGGTGGCCCGCGAGCGGCTGCCGCACCTGTGCGGACGCGACCCGCAGTCCCTCGACGGACCGGCGATGGCCCGCGCGGTCGTCGAATCGGTCGCCGAGAACACCTCCGACGCCGTGGTCGGCGCCCTCTTCTGGGGCGCGGTCGCGGGCGTGCCGGGACTGGTCGGCTTCCGGGCCGTCAACACCCTGGACGCGATGGTCGGCCACAGGTCGCCGCGCCACCGGCGCTTCGGCTGGGCCTCGGCCCGGCTCGACGACGTGGCCGGCTGGCCGGGGGCCCGGCTGACGGCCGTGCTCGCGACCGTCGCGGGCGGGAACCCGCGCGGAGCCGTACGGGCCTGGCGGGCGGACGCGGCGAAGCACCCGAGCCCCAACGCGGGCCCGGTCGAGGCCTCCTTCGCGGGCGCGCTCGGCGTACGGCTCGGAGGGACCCTCTCGTACGGCGGACGCGTCGAGCACCGGCCGGTGCTCAACGGGGAGGGGCGGCCCGTCGAGGTCGCCGACATCGACCGGGCGGTACGCCTGTCCCGCCGGGTCACCGGACTCACCCTGGCCGCCTGTGTGGGCGGCCGGCTGCTCGGATACGCGCTGAAGCGGAGGAACGCATGAGGGGTGGGGGGCTGCTCGTCGCCGGGACCACGTCCGACGCCGGCAAGAGCGTCGTGACGGCCGGCATCTGCCGCTGGCTGGTCCGCAAGGGCCTGAAGGTGGCGCCGTTCAAGGGGCAGAACATGTCCCTCAACTCCTTCGTGACCCGCGAGGGCGCCGAGATCGGCCGCGCCCAGGCCATGCAGGCGCAGGCCGCCCGGGTGGAGCCGACCGCGCTGATGAACCCGGTGCTGCTCAAGCCGGGCAGCGACCGCTCCAGCCAGGTCGTCCTGATGGGCAAGCCGGTGGGCGAGCTGTCGGCCCGCGGCTACCACGGGGGGCGGCAGAAGGAACTCTTCGAGCCCGTGATGGCGTGCCTGGAGGAACTCCGGGGCATGTACGACGCCGTGATCTGCGAGGGGGCGGGCAGTCCGGCCGAGATCAACCTGCGGCGCACGGACATCGTGAACATGGGCATCGCCCGGGCCGCGCGGCTGCCGGTCGTCGTGGTCGGCGACATCGACAGGGGCGGGGTCTTCGCCCAGTTCTTCGGGACGACGGCGCTGCTGAGCCCCGAGGACCAGTCGCTGGTGGCCGGCTACCTCGTGAACAAGTTCCGGGGTGACGTGACCCTCCTCGAACCCGGCCTCGACATGCTCCACGGGCTGACCGGACGGCGGACCTTCGGCGTCCTGCCGTACGCCCACGGGCTCGGCATCGACGAGGAGGACGGGCTCCGGGTCTCGCTGCGCGGCGCGGTACGCGAGTCGGTCGTCGCGCCGCCGTTCGGCGAGGACGTGCTGCGGGTCGCGGTCTGCGCCGTACCGCTGATGTCGAACTTCACGGACGTGGACGCGCTTGCCGCCGAGCCGGGCGTCGTCGTCCGGTTCGTGGACCGGGCCGAGGAACTCGTCGACGCGGACCTGGTCGTCGTGCCGGGCACCCGGGGGACGGTCAAGGCGCTGGCGTGGCTGCGGGAGCGCGGCCTCGCGGACGCGCTGGCCCGGCGGGCCGCCGAGGGGCGGCCGGTGCTCGGGATCTGCGGCGGCTTCCAGGTGCTCGGCGAGCACATCGAGGACGAGGTCGAGTCCCGCGCGGGGGCCGTCGACGGGCTCGGGCTGCTGCCCGTACGCGTCCGGTTCGCGCGCGAGAAGACCCTCGCCCGGCCGGTCGGAGAGGCGCTCGGCGAGCGGGTCGAGGGGTACGAGATCCACCACGGCGTCGCGTCGGTGGACGGTGGGGAGTCGTTCTTGGACGGGTGCCGGGTCGGCTCCGTGTGGGGCACGCACTGGCACGGCTCCCTGGAGAGCGACGGGTTCCGGCGGGCCTTCCTGCGGGAGGTCGCGGCGGCGGCCGGGCGGCGGTTCGTGCCGGCTCCCGACACGTCGTTCGGGGCGCTGCGGGAGGAGCAGCTGGACCGGCTCGGCGACCTGATCGAGGAGCACGCGGACACGGACGCGCTGCTGCGGCTGATCGAGGAGGGGGCCCCGGCGGGGCTTCCTTTCGTGCCGCCGGGTGCGCCGTGAGCATGACGACCGCCGAACATCAACGAGTTGAAGGAGTGACCGACCGATGAGCACCCGGTACCCGTTCACCGCCGTCGTCGGTATGGACGACCTGCGGCTCGCGCTGCTGCTCAATGCCGTCAGCCCGGCCGTGGGCGGTGTGCTCGTCCGGGGGGAGAAGGGGACCGCCAAGTCCACGGCCGTGCGGGCGCTCGCCGAGCTGCTCCCCGCCGTGCCGGTCGTCGCCGGCTGCCGGTTCAGCTGTGATCCGGCCTCGCCCGACCCCGGCTGCCCGGACGGGCCGCACGAGACAGGTCCCGGTGCCGAACGGCCCGCGCGGATGGTCGAGCTGCCCGTCGGCGCCTCCGAGGACCGGCTCGTCGGCGCGCTCGACATCGAGAAGGCGCTCGCCGACGGCGTGAAGGCCTTCGAGCCCGGGCTCCTCGCCGACGCGCACCGCGGCATCCTGTACGTCGACGAGGTCAACCTCCTCCACGACCACCTCATCGACCTCCTCCTCGACGCCGCCGCCATGGGCTCCTCGTACGTCGAGCGCGAAGGCGTCTCCGTGCGGCACGCCGCCCGGTTCCTGCTCGTCGGCACGATGAACCCCGAAGAGGGCGAGCTGCGGCCGCAGCTGCTCGACCGGTTCGGGCTGACCGTGGAGGTCGCCGCCTCGCGCGAGCCCGAGCAGCGGGTCGAGGTCGTCCGGCGGCGCCTTGCCTTCGAGGACGACCCGGCGGCGTTCGCCGCGCGCTGGACGGGCGAGGAGACCGCGCTGCGCGGCCGGATCGTCGCCGCCCGCGCCCTGCTGCCGCAGGTGACCCTCGGCGACGCCGTCCTGCTCCAGATCGCCGCGACCTGCGCCGCGTTCGAGGTGGACGGCATGCGCGCCGACATCGTCATGGCCAGGACCGCGACCGCGCTCGCCGCGTGGGCGGGGCGCACCGAGGTCACCTCCGAGGACGTACGTCAGGCCGCGCTGCTCGCCCTTCCGCACCGGCGGCGGCGTTCGCCCTTCGACGCGCCCGGCCTCGACGAGGACAAGCTCGACGAGACCCTGGAGCAGTTCAAGGGGGACGAGCCCGAGGAGGACCCGGAGCCCGACGGCCCCGGTGACGGCGGCCCCGGTGACGGCGGCCCGGACGGTGGCGGTCCCGGCGGGGGCATTCCGCCGCAGGGGGACGGGCACGCGCCCGACGGCGTACCGGCTCAGGACGACGTACCGGCGCCCGAGGACGTACCGGCTCCGGACGACGTACCGGCGCCCGAGCCCGCGTCCGCCCCGCAGGGCGCCCGCGCCGGTGAGCGCGCCGCCGTCAAGGCCGCCGAGCCCTTCCGTACGAAGATGCTGAGCGTGCCCGGTCTCGGCGAGGGCGCGGCCGGGCGCCGCTCCCGGGCCCGTACCGAGCACGGCCGTACCACCGGAGCCACCCGGCCCCGGGGCGCCCTCACCAAGCTCCACCTGGCCGCGACCGTGCGGGCCGCCGCCCCGCACCAGAAGGCCCGCGGGCGGACCGGCAGGGGGCTCGTGGTCCGCAGGGACGACCTGCGGCAGGCGACCCGGGAGGGGCGCGAGGGGAACCTGGTGCTCTTCGCCGTGGACGCCTCCGGTTCGATGGCGGCCCGGCAGCGGATGAGCGCCGTCAAGGGCGCCGTCCTCTCCCTGCTGCTCGACGCCTACCAGCGGCGCGACAAGGTCGGTCTGGTCACCTTCCGGGGCCGGGACGCCGAGGTCGCCCTGCCGCCGACCTCGTCGGTGGACGCCGCGGCCGCCCGGCTCGAACAGCTCCCGACCGGCGGCCGTACGCCGCTGTCCGCGGGGCTCCTCAAGGCCCATGACGTGCTGCGGGTCGAGCGGCTGCGGGACCCCTCGCGCCGTCCGCTGCTCGTCGTCGTGACCGACGGGCGGGCGACCGGCCGCGGCGCCGACCCGGTGGCGCTCGCCGCCCGCGCGGCCCGGCTGCACGCCGCCGACGGCACGGCGTCGGTGGTCGTGGACTGCGAGACCGGGCCGGTGCGGCTCGGACTCGCCGTGAGCCTGGCGCGCGAACTCGGCGGCACCGCCGTCAGCTTGGACGAGCTGCGCGCCGACTCGATCGCCGGCCTCGTCAGAGATGTACAGGGAACGCACAGGACCACTGCCAGGAGGGCCGCTTAATGCCGCAGGGACAGCCGACCGCCGTACCCGACGACGGTCTCACCACCCGCCAGCGACGCAACCGCGCACTGGTGATGGTGCACACGGGCGTCGGCAAGGGGAAGTCGACCGCCGCGTTCGGCATGGCGCTGCGCGCCTGGAACCAGGGCTGGCCGATCGGGGTGTTCCAGTTCGTCAAGTCCGCCAAGTGGAAGGTCGGCGAGGAGAACGCCCTCAAGGCCCTCGGCGAGACCGGCAAGGGCGGCACGGTCACCTGGAACAAGATGGGCGAGGGCTGGTCCTGGATCCAGCGCGAGGTCGCCGAGGGCGAGCAGTCGCACGAGGAGAAGGCCCGCGAGGGCTGGGAGCAGGTCAAGCGGGACCTCGCCGAGGAGAAGTACAAGTTCTACGTCCTCGACGAGTTCGCCTACCTCCTCCACTGGGGCTGGATCGACGTCAAGGAGGTCGTGGAGGTGCTGCGCGACCGTCCCGGGCACCAGCACGTCGTCATCACCGGCCGCAACGCGCCGCAGGAGCTCGTCGACTTCGCGGACCTCGTCACCGACATGTCCAAGGTCAAGCACCCGATGGACGCCGGTCAGAAGGGCCAGCGGGGCATCGAGTGGTAGCACGTCTCGTCATCGCCGCGCCGTCGTCGGGCGCGGGCAAGACCACGGTCGCGACCGGCCTGATGGCCGCGTTCGCGGGCCGTGGCATGGCCGTCTCCCCGCACAAGGTCGGCCCCGACTACATCGACCCCGGCTACCACGCCCTGGCGACCGGCAGGCCCGGCCGCAACCTCGACGCGTACATGTGCGGTACGGGGCTGGTGGCGCCGCTCTTCGCGCACGGGTCGCGCGGCTGTGACCTGGCCGTGGTCGAGGGCGTGATGGGCCTGTACGACGGGGCCGCCGACCAGGGCGAACTGGCCTCCACCGCCCAGGTGTCGAAGCTCCTCAAGGCGCCGGTGGTGCTCGTCGTCGACGCGTCGTCGCAGTCGCGGTCGGTGGCGGCGCTCGTGCACGGGTTCGCGTCCTGGGATCCGGAGGTGCGGATCGGCGGGGTGATCCTCAACAAGGTCGCCACCGACCGGCACGAGCGTCTGCTGCGGGAGGCGCTCGGGGAGTCGGGGGTCCCGGTGCTCGGGGTGCTGCGGCGGGCGCCGGCCGTCGCCACGCCTTCGCGGCACCTGGGCCTCGTCCCGGTCGCCGAGCGGCAGGCGGCCGCGGTGTCCGCTGTCGCGGCGCAGGCGGAGCAGGTTCTCGCCGGGTGCGACATGGAGGCGCTGCTCGCGCTCGCGCGGTCGGCGCCGCCGTTGGACGCCGAGCCGTGGGTGCCCGAGGTCGGGGAGCGGCTGCACGCCGGTGGTCCCGGTGTGCCCACACCGAGGGTCGCCGTCGCCGGTGGGGCCGCCTTCACGTTCTCCTACGCCGAGCACGCCGAACTGCTCACCGCCGCCGGGGCCGAGGTCGTCACCTTCGATCCGCTGCGGGACGAGTCCCTTCCCGAAGGGACGTCCGGGCTCGTCATAGGCGGCGGCTTCCCCGAGATGTACGGGGCCGAGCTGTCCGCCAACGAGCCGCTGCGGAAGGCCGTCGCCGAGCTCGCCCGCTCGGGCGCACCGATCGCCGCCGAGTGCGCCGGGCTGCTGTACCTGGCGCGGTCGCTCGACGGCAGGCCCATGTGCGGGGTGCTCGACGCGGACGCGCGGATGTCCGAGCGGCTCACGCTCGGGTACCGGGACGCCGTCGCCGTCAGCGACAGCGTCCTCGCGCCCGCCGGGGCCCGGATGCGGGGGCACGAGTTCCACCGGACGGTGATCGAGCCGGGTGCCGGGGCCGAGGCCGCCTGGGGGCTGCGGCAGCCCGAGCGGCGTCTGGAGGGCTTCGTGCAGGGCGGTGTGCACGCCAGTTATGTGCACACCCACTGGGCGGGCGCGCCCGAGGTGGCCGCCCGGTTCGTCGAGCGGTGCGCGGGCGGTCCGGTCGCGTGAGATCAGCCGCCGGAGACGCCCACCACGAGCCAGATGAAGGCCACGCCCGCCACCGTGCACAGCACGGTGGAGCGGGCGGGGTGGTCGTGGTGGGCCTCCGGCAGGATCTCGGCGGCGGCCAGGTAGAGCAGGGCGCCCCCGAAGAAACCGAGATAGCTGCCGAGCAGTTCCTCCGGAAGGGTGAACAGCAGGGTGGAGGCGGCGCCCACGATCGGGGCGAGGGCGTCCGCGACGAGCATCCCGACGGCCCTGCGGCGGGCGTTCCCGTAGAGGCTCGTGATCGTGTACGTGTTGAAGCCGTCGGCGAAGTCATGGGTGATGACGGCGAGGGCGACGGTGGCGCCCATCCCTCCGCCGACCTGGAAGGCGGCGCCGAGGGCGATGCCGTCCATGAGGCTGTGGCCGACCATCGCGGCGGCCGCGGTGAGGCCGACTTGCGGGGCCCGCTCGTCGGCTCCGACCCCGTGTGCCGCACGGCGGACGGCGAGGAGCCGCTCCACCACGTGGGCGAAGAGGAAACCGCCGACGAAGAGCAGCAGGGCCTCCGGAACACCGAAGACCTCGGCCCCCGCCGCCTCCAGCGCCTCCGGCAGCAGGTCGAGTCCGACGACGCCGAGCATGAGACCGCCGGCGAGCCCGAGGACCAGGTGGCGGCGGTCGGTGACGCGCCCGGCGACCCAACCGCCGAAGAGCGTCATGAGGAACGCGCCGAGCGCGACGACCACAGCCATGGGCCTTTGGTATCGGATCGGGGGGCGTCCGCGCACCTCGGCGTCGGGGCCCGGCCCGGGACTCCGGTGGAGGATGTCCTCGCGCTGGTCGACGCGGTGCTGCGGGAGGCGGGGCTCGCGCGTGGGGACGTCCGGTCCCTCGGCACGCTCGACGCGCGGGCAGCGGAGCCGGGCCTCACGGGGGCGGCGGGGGTACTGGGCGTGCCGGTGCGGGGGTTCACGGCGGAGGAGCTCGCGGCCGTGCCCGTACCGCATCCGTCGGCGCTGTCGCTGACGGCGACGGGCACGGGATCGGTGGCGGAGGCGGCGGCGTTGCTGGCCGCGTCGGGAGCTTCGGTTCCGTCTCTTGCCGGGACGGCCGTCGGGGCGGTACTGCTCGTACCGAAGCGGAAAAACGCGCGCGTAACGTGCGCGCTCGCCGCTTACGTCCCGTTACGTCCGAACGAAGGCGCCCCAGGCGTACGGTTGTTGCACCGGACTCACGGGTACATCGCTGGCGAGTCTGGCTCACCCCCCACCATCCCCACCCCCCACACGACGGCGGCCATTGGACATGCACACGCATACCGACGCCCACGACCTGCGCCACCACGGTGACGCCGAGGTACGGGACGAGAAACTCATCGATCTGGCGGTCAACGTTCGGACGAACACCCCGCCGGACTGGCTGCGGGAGCGCATCGCCGACTCCCTGACGGGTCTCGCCGCGTACCCCGACGACCGGGCCGCGCGGGCGGCCGTCGCCGAGCGGCACGACCTGCCCTCGAACCGGGTGCTGCTCACGGCCGGCGCGGCGGAGGCCTTCGTGCTGATCGCGCGGGCGCTGCCGGTGCGGCGGCCGGTGGTGGTGCATCCGCAGTTCACCGAGCCGGAGGCGGCGCTGCGGGACGCCGGGCACGAGGTGGGCCGGGTGCTGCTGCGCGAGGCGGACGGTTTCCGGCTGGATCCGGCGGCGGTCCCGGAGGACGCGGATCTGGTGGTGATCGGGAACCCCACGAACCCGACCTCCGTGCTGCACCCCGCCGAGTCGATCACCGCGCTCGCCCGGCCGGGGCGGATCCTGGTGGTGGACGAGGCGTTCATGGACGCGGTGCCGGGCGAGCGCGAGTCGCTGGCCGGGCGGACCGACGTGCCGGGGCTCGTGGTGCTGCGCAGCCTCACCAAGACCTGGGGGCTCGCGGGGCTGCGGATCGGGTACGCGCTCGCCGAGCCGGAGACGATCGCGGCCCTGGAGCGGGCGCAGCCGCTGTGGCCGGTGTCGACGCCGGCGCTCGTCGCGGCGGAGGCGTGCATGTCGCGGGCGGCGCTCGCGGAGGCCGAGCACGCGGCGCACCGGATCGGGGTGGAGCGGGCCCATCTGCTGGCCGGGCTCGCCGAGTTCGACGAGGTGCGGGCGGTGGAGGGGGCGGAGGGCCCCTTCGTGCTGCTGTGGATCGACGGGGCGGACGCGGTGCGGGAACGGCTGCGGTCGCTGGGCTTCGCGGCCCGGCGGGGCGACACGTTTCCCGGGCTGGACCGGAACTGGCTGCGGCTCGCGGTCCGGGACCGGGCGACGACGAACCGCTTCCTCCAGGCCCTCGACCAGGCCCTGTTGATCGGCGGCTGAGCTCAGGAACGCGCGCGGGTCCGGGGAGGGCGACGTCGTCACCGTCGCCCTCCCCGGACCCGTGGTTCCCCTTGACCACTCCCCCGGCGCCCGCCCCCCCTCGGGCCGCCCCCCTCGGGCCGTCAGCCTCGGGAGCGGGCGCGCGAGCGGGTCAGCGCGAGGGCGCCGCCGCCGGCCACGACGAGGGCGAGTGCTCCGGCCGCGATGTACGGGGTGGTGGAGCTGCCGCCGGTCTCGGCGAGGTTCTCGGTGGGGGTGGTGCCGCCGTTGTTGGTCTTGATGCCGCCGGCGTCGCTCGGCTTGGCCGTGGGCTGCTGCGTGGGCTGCCCGGAGGGCCGCTCGCTGGGCTTCTGGGTGGGCCGCTCGGTCGGCTTCTCGGTGGGCTTCTCGGTCGGGGCCGTGCCCTTGGGCGTCTCGCAGGTCGCCTCGGCGAGCGTCACGGTGCCGTTGACCTGGGCCACGCCGAGCTTCAGCGGATCGACCTCCACCTTGAGTTCGAGGGCCGTCGCGGCGGCCGTGCGGGAGGTCGTCGAGGTACGGGAGAGGTCGAGGGTGACCTGGCCGACGCCGGGCACGGTGACCTGGGTCCTGCCGCCCGCGGAGAGGGTGGTCTTCTTGCCGAAGACCGTCACGTGACCGAGGACGTTGGACTCGGCTACGGGCTTCTTCCCCACCTCGCACAGGGCCTTCGAGGTGACTTTCTCGACCTCGATGAGGGAGAGCAGCGGGATGCCGGGGACGTGCACCCGCGCCTTGACCAGGTTGACGTGCCCCTCGGCCTTCTTCTCGTCCACGGTGGCCTCGGAGGTGGCGACGTCGGCGGCGAGGATGTCGATCGGCTTCCCGCCCTCGGCCCCCTGCACCTTCACGGAGAGCGCGGTCTCGCTCTCGGTCTCCGGCGCCTCGACCTCGTTGAGGCTGACCCGCAGCGGCACGTCGACCGTCTTGTCGAGCAGGGAGACGTCGAGGCCGGTCCTCAGGACGACGGCGGTGGCGTGCCCTTCGCCGCCCGTGGCCTGCGCCGCCGGCGCCGCGAGGAGCACCGGGCCGACGGTCAGGGCGGCGACGGTCGCGGCGGCGGCGGTACGGCGTACGGGCATGCGGAAGGTGTTGCTGTTCACGGTGGTGGAACCCCCACAAGAGACATGGCGTCGCCGGCCGCTCACCACGGGGACGGTGGGTCGGCGCGGCCTCGGCGACTTGAGACACCGGAATCTTTACGCACGGAGAGTGAACCGGCAGTCGCCTGCCGTGAGTTCACTCCAAAGGGGGGTTTCCGTGTTCATATTCGATTTTTTTCGACACAACCGTTCCCGGGTGTCCCGCGTCTCTCGCACGTGCGGGCGGGAGAGGCGCCGCACGAGAGAGGTGAGAACGACCCGCACGTCACCGAAGTAACGGATCGTCAACGCGACGCGTTCAGCTCGGGCGCCAGTACCCGAGGGCGTGGACGCGCTCCTTGGGGAGCGCCAGCTCCTTGCGCGCGTACGTGGCGAGGGTGCGGGTGGTCGCGGTGTCGCAGGCGATCCAGACGTACGGGTCGGCGTCGGCGAGCGCGGGCAGCTCGGCCTTCACCCGGGCGACGAGATCGGCGCCGTCGCGCTCGCGCGGCACCCGGCGCAGTTCGTGGCGCTCGGGGTCGAGCCGGAACGGCAGTTTCTCGTCGGAGGCGTGCTGGGTCTCGAACCAGACGGTGGCCGGGACGCCGGGGAGCGCGTCGAGCAGGGAGTTGATCGCGGGCAGGGAGGCCGGGTCGCCGACCACGAGCAGCCGTCCGGGAACCGGGTCGGGGGCCTCGAAACCGGTGCCCTGGAGGGTCGCGTCCACGGTGTCGCCGGGGGCGCAGGTGCGGGCCCAGCGGCTGGCGACGCCGTCGTGGAGGGCGAACTCCAGACTGAAGGTGCCGGCCTCCGCGTCCGGGTCGACCAGGGTGTAGGCGCGCTGGTGGGGCTTGCCCGCGCCGGCGAACCAGATCCGTACCCACATCGTCGGGTGCACTCCGGCGGCGGCGAGCAGGCCGCCGTCCGTGAAGTGCACCCGGCGGTAGTCCTCCGTGACCTGCTCGGCGCCGGTCACGGTGAACGTGAAGTCCTTACCGCGCATCAGCTTGAGAACGGCACCCTGCCAACCGTGACCCACCGCGATCCCCTCCCCTGAACTCCTGTAGATTATTTAGGTCAGCCTAACCTAAGAAATCCGCAGCGGACATGGACGGGAACGGGGTCTCCGTGAGCATCGAGGTCTACCGGGACGCCTGGGGCGTCCCCCATCTGCGCGCCGCGGACCCGGACGAACTGGCCTTCGCCCAGGGCCGGGTCACCGCCGGCGACCGGGCCTGGCAGCTGGAGGTCGAGCGGCACCGGGCCCAGGGCACCACGGCCGCCTTCCTCGGCGCCGCCGAACTCGGCTGGGACACCTTCGCCCGCCGGTCCCGGCTCGCCGACACCGCGCGCCGCTGCTTCGAGCGCCTTGAGCGCGACGACGCGCCGACGGCCGCCTGGGTACGCGCGTACGTGGACGGCGTCAACGACGGCCTGGCGGAAGGTGCCCTGCGCGCCCCCGAGTTCGCGGAGACCGGTCTCGCGCCCGGGCGCTGGGAGCCGTGGACGCCGCTCGCGGTCTGGCTCTCGACCCACATCCTGTTCGCGGGCTTCCCCACCAAGCTGTGGCGCGAGGAGGTCGCCCGCCGGCTCGGCGAGGAGTGGACGGAGCTCTTCGCGACCGACGGGCCCGGCACCGCGGGCTCCAACGGCTGGCTGGTCGCGGGCGAGCGGACCGCGAGCGGGGCGGCCCTGGTGGCCGGCGACCCGCACCGGTTCATCGAGGCGCCCGGCGTCTACCAGCAGATCCGGCTCGCCTGCCCCGCGTACGACGTCGTGGGCATCGCCGTGCCGGGCATCCCGGGACTCGGTCACTTCGGCCACACCGGTCCGGTGGCCTGGGCCATCACCAACGCGATGGCGGACTACCAGGACCTGTACCGGGAGCGGCTGCGACGGCTCCCGGACGGCGGGGTGGAGGCGTACGGCCCCGAGGGGTGGCGCCCCGCGGCGGCGCACACCGAGACGATCGAGGTGGCGGGCGGCGAACCGGTCGTCGTCGAGGTGATCGAGACGGACCGGGGTCCGGTGATCATCGGCGTCGACGACGAGCCCGGCTCCGCCGCCGCCCGGGAGGCCGTCAGCCTGCGCTACCCGCCCCGGGTCACCGGACAGCTCGGCTTCGGGGTGCTGCCCGCGCTGCTGCGCGCCCGGACCGTCGCCGACGTGGACGTGGCCCTCGACGGCTGGATCGAGCCCGTGAACGTCGTCCTGGCCGCCGACACCGAGGGCGGTCTGCTGCACCGGGTCGCCGGACACGTACCCGTACGGGACGAGGCCAACTCGCTGCGGATCGTGCCCGCCTGGGACCCGGCGCACGACTGGGCGGCAGAGCCCGCACCGCTGCCCCGCGCCGAGGTGAGCGGCCATGCCGTGATGGCCAACGCCCGGGGCCTGGCCGCGCCCCTGGGCATCGAGTTCGCACCGCCGCACCGGGCGGCCCGGATCGACGCGCTGCTCGGCGCCTCGGCGGAATGGACCCCGGAGACGACGACCGCCGTCCACCGGGACACCGACAACCCCTCGGCGGCCCGTCTCCTCGCGGCGGTGGCGCGGGCGGGCGAGCACCTCTCCCCCGCCGCCTCCCTCGCCGCCCCGGCCCTCTCCCCCGCCGCCTCCGCCGTGCGGGACCGGCTGCTCGCCTGGGACCGGCGGATGGACGCGGAGAGCACCGACGCCGGTCTCTACGCCGCCGTGCGCGCGGCCGTGGTCCGCCGGCTCGCCGCCCACGAGGCCTTCGAGGCGCTGCGCGAACCCGCCCCGTACCCCGAGGTCTTCCGGCCCTGGCTCGCCCTCGGGCCGCGCGTCGCCTACGCCCTGGAGACCCTCCTCGTGGCCGGGCCCGTGCCCGCGGCGGACGTCGACCGGATCGTCCGGGAGGCGCTCGAGGAGGTCGGCGCCGGCGAGCCGCCGCCCGCCTGGGGCGTGACGCACCGGCTCGCGCCCTGGCAGGCCCTGCCCGACGCCGACGACGCCCAGTGGCCGGGGCTCGGCGGCGACCACGACTGCGTGCTCTCCACGTCCAGCGTGCCCGGCTGGACCGACCGCAGCGCCCGCGCCTCCGCCGCCCGCTACGTCTGGGACCTCGCCGACCGCGAACGCAGCGGGTGGGTCGTGCCGTTCGGCGCGTCCGGCGTTCCCGGCGACCCGCACCACCGCGACCAACTCCCCCTGTGGCTGAGGGGCGAGCTCGCCCCCGTCACCACCGACTGGCAGTACCTCACCAAGGAGCAGGGATGACCACCGCCGTGTACGTCCAGAACGTCGAGGGCTTCGGCACCGTCACGGTCCGGCCCGTCGAGCCCGAGCGCGACGCCCCGCTCCTGCACGGCTGGGTCAACGAGGAGCGGGCCCGCTTCTGGGGCATGGCCGGGACCACCGTCGAGCAGGTCCGGGACATCTACGCGCACCTCGACTCGCTCACCACCCACCACGGCTTCCTCGTCAGCCTGGACGACGAGCCGGTCGCCCTCTTCCAGACGTACGACCCCGCGGCCGACCGCGTCAGCGAGTGCTACGAGGCGCTGCCGGGGGACATCGGGGTGCATTTCCTCATCGCCTCGGGCGCGGCCCCGCAGCCCGGCTGGACGGGCCGGCTGCTCACCGCGCTCACCGCCTTCTCGCTGCGGGACCACACCCGGATCGTGGTCGACCCGGACGCCGCCAACGAGAAGGCCATCGCCCGGATGGTGCGGGCCGGCTTCGAGCTGGGCCCCGAGGTCGTGCTGCCCGAGGTGGACCTGCCGGAGGTCTTCATCCCGGAGAAGAAGGCCCGGCTGGCGTTCCTGACCCGCTGATCCCTCGGGGGGATCAGCCCGTCACCCGGCCGTTGACGACGACCCGCCGCGGCGCCGCGAGGACGCGGACGTCCGCGCGCGGGTCCTCGCCGTAGACGACGAGGTCGGCGGGGGCGCCCTCCTCCAGGGAGGGGCGGCCCAGCCAGGACCTGGCCCCCCAGGCGGTGGCGGAGAGCGCGTCGAGCGGCGGGATGCCGGCCTTCGTCAGCTCCTCGACCTCCTCGGCGACCAGGCCGTGGGCGAGGGAGCCGCCCGCGTCCGTACCCACGAAGACGGGGATGCCCGCGTCGAAGGCGGCGCGCACGGTGTCGTACCGGCGCTCGTGCAGTCGGCGCATATGGGCCGACCAGCGGGGGAACTTCTCCTGGCCGCCGTCGGCGAGGTGCGGGAAGGTCGCGATGTTGACCAGGGTCGGCACGATCGCGACGCCTCGCTCGGCGAAGAGCGGAATGGTGTCCTCCGTGAGGCCGGTGGCGTGCTCGACGCAGTCGATCCCGGCCTCGACCAGGTCGCGGAGCGAGTCCTCCGCGAAGCAGTGCGCGGTGACGCGGGCGCCGAGCCGGTGCGCCTCCGCGATGGCCGCCTCGACCTCGGCGCGCGGCCAGCAGGCGGTGAGGTCGCCCGCCTCGCGGTCGATCCAGTCGCCGACGAGCTTGACCCAGCCGTCGCCGCGCCGGGCCTCGCGGCCGACGTACGCCACGAGGTCGGCGGGCTCGATCTCGTGGGCGTAGTTGCGGATGTAGCGGCGGGTGCGGGCGATGTGCCGCCCCGCGCGGATGATCTTCGGCAGGTCCTCGCGGTCGTCGATCCAGCGGGTGTCGGAGGGGGATCCGGCGTCACGGATGAGCAGGGTGCCCGCGTCCCGGTCGGTGAGGGCCTGCTTCTCGCTGGTGGCCTCGTCGACGGGGCCGTGCCGGTCGAGGCCGACGTGGCAGTGGGCGTCGACGAGTCCCGGCAGCACCCAGCCCTCGACGGTGACCGCCTCCGCGGCGGGCCGGTCGAAGGTGATCCGCCCGTCGACGCACCACAGTTCGTCCCGTACGTCCTCGGGGCCGACGAGCACCCGCCCCTTCACGTGCAGCACCGTGTGATCGCTCATGCCTGCACTGTACGAGGGCGGGTGCCGGGACGGGGACCCCGGGCGGGGACCACGTCCGGTCCCTGGCCGGCGGGGGTCACTCGTCGATCGCGGCCCCGAAGCGCGCGTCGAGGTACGGGCCGCCGAAGGTGCCCGCGTTGATGGTCCACGAGCCGGTGGCGGTGAGTCCGCCCGTACCGGCCGAGAAGACCCAGACGCAGCCGTCCTCGGTGTCCTCGCCGGGGTCGGCGGCGAGCAGTCCGAAGCGTCCGTCGGCGTTGGGGTCGACGAGCCGGACCTGGCCGCCGAACTTGTCGCCCTTCTCCACCGCGCCGGGTACGGAGGGCGAGTTCTGCGTCCAGGAGGCGGCGCCCGTACCGGTCAGACCCCGGGCGGTGCCGCGCAGGACCGTGACCATGCCCGCGTCGGCGACGGTGCCGTTGTCCTCGCCGGGGGCGCCGATCGCGAGGTCGTCGTAGCCGTCGCCGTCGAGGTCGCCGGTGGCGACCGCGGCGCCGAAGGAGTCGCCCGCCTCGGCGGCGCCGGGCACGCCGGTGGTGTTCTGGCTGATGACCGTGCCGGCGCGGGCGTCGATGCCGTGCGGCGAGCCGTACTGGACGGTGACGAGGCCGGCGCCCCGGCCGCCGCCGACGGCCGCGCCGGGCGAGCCGACGAGCACGTCGTCGAAGCCGTCGCCGTCGAAGTCGCAGTCGCGGTCGTCGGCGCGGGTGCTGCCGGGCACTCCGGCCCAGGCGGCGGGTGCGGTCGCGATCCCCGCACCGGTGAGAAGGAGGAGCGTCGCCGCGGCGAGGGCGGCGGAACGGTGCTTGCGCATGGAGCGGCTCCTGGATTCGGAGGGTTCCGGGCGGCTGCGGGGGTGCGCCCGACGGGGCCCGTGCCCGGTCCGGCGTCCAGTTGGACACCTGATGTCCCTTGACGGTTGCACGGGAACGAAGATCCCTTTTGTGCGGGTAGGCCCAGGGGCTTCTGTCGGGTGGACCCAGGGGCTTTTGTACGGGTGGGCCAAGGGGCTTTGTACGGGTGGGCCAAGGGGCGCCCGGGGTGTGCGTCGGTACCCTGATCCGAGTTCCGCCCGCACCGCACCGAGTCGAAGAAGGCCCCGCCGTGACCGTGACACATCCGCTCCTGGACCTCGCCCCGCTGACCGCCGCGCACTTCGCGTCGATCGAGCGGCGGGTGGCCGCGCTGCTCTCCACGGAGCAGGACGTGGTGATCACCCAGGGCGAGGCGCTGCTCCCCCTGGAGGGGTGCATCCGCAGCGGGGCGCGGGCCGGTTCGACCGCGCTGAACGTCGTCACCGGTCCGTACGGGCAGACCTTCGGCAACTGGCTGCGCGACTGCGGCGCGACCGTCGTCGACCTGGAGGTGCCCTTCCACACGGCGGTGACGGCCGCTCAGGTGGAGGAGGCGCTCGCCGCGCACCCGGAGATCGACTTCGTGTCCCTGGTGCACGCGGAGGCGGCGACGGGCAACACCAACCCGGTGGCGGAGATCGGTGAGGCCGTACGGGCGCACGGCGCGCTGTTCTACCTGGACGCGGTGGCGTCGATCGGCGCCGAGCCGGTGCTGCCGGACGCCTGGGGCGTGGACATGTGCATCATCGGCGCGCAGAAGGCGATGGGCGGGCCCGCGGGCGTGTCGGCGGTGTCGGTCAGCGCGCGGGCCTGGGAGCGGTTCGCCGCCAACCCGGCCGCCCCGCGCCGCTCGTACCTGTCCCTGCTCGACTGGAAGGAGCGCTGGATCGACGGCGGCCGCAAGGCGCTCCTGCACGCTCCGGCGCAGTTGGAGATGCTGGCCCTCGAAGCCTGTGTGGAGCGGATCGAGGCGGAGGGTCTCGACGCCCTGATGGCGCGGCACGCCTCGGCTGCGGCGGCGACCCGGGCGGGTGCGCTGGCCCTGGGCGGCGGCCTGGAACCGTACGTGTACGAGGCGGGGGACGCGGCGCCGGTCGCGACGACGCTGCGCACCCCGGCCGGGGTGGACGCCTCGGAGGTCGTGGCGAAGGCGCTGGCCGCCGATCCGTCGCTGCCGCTGATCGCGGGCGGCGGGGCGCTGGCGACGGAGATGATCCGGGTGAACCACTACGGGGTGGACGCGACGCCGGGGGCCGTGCAGTCCTCGCTCGCGGCCCTGGGCGCGGCGCTCGGCGAGGCGGGCCGCGCGGTGGACCTGGAGGGCGCGCGCCGGGCGGTCACGGAGGCGTGGAAGTAGTCCCGGGTACGGGAAGGGGGCGGGGGTCCGGTGCCGGATCCCCGCCCTTCGCCGTAGGCCGCTACAGCGCGGGGTAGTCGGTGTAGCCGCGGTGGTCGCCGCCGAAGAAGGTGCCGGGGTCCGGGGTGTTGTACGGGCCGCCGGCCTTCAGCCGGGCGGGCAGATCGGGGTTGGCGAGGAACAGCGCCCCGTACGCGACGAGGTCGGCGGTGCCGTCCTCGACGAGGGTCAGGGCGTCGGCGCCGGTCGGCCCTTCGGTGGCCGGGTTGAGGATGAAGGTGCCGGAGAACGCCTTGCGCAGGGCGAGGGTGAGCTCGCGGATCTCGGGCGCGGCCTCCGTGACGTGCAGGTACGCGATGCCGACCGGCTCGATCGCGGCGACGAGGGCGGGGTAGAGCTCCTCGGTGTCGGTCTCGGCGATGTCGTTGTAGGTGTTGGCCGGGGAGATGCGCAGGCCGGTGCGCTCGGGGCCGATCTCGTCGGCGACGGCCTTGACGACCTCGACGGCGAAGCGGATGCGGTTCTCGACGGAGCCGCCCCAGCGGTCGGTGCGGTGGTTGGAGCCGGAGGCGAGGAACTGCTGCACGAGGTAGCCGTTGGCGCCGTGGATCTCGACGCCGTCGAAGCCGGCCTCGACGGCGTTGCGGGCGGCGGCGGCGAAGCCGGCGATCGCCTCCGGCACCTCGTCGGCGGTGAGCTCGCGCGGGGCGACGAAGTCGATGAGTCCGGTGCCGGCGAAGAGCTGGCCCGCCGGGGCGACGGCGGAGGGCGCGACGGGGTGGAGGCCGTCGGGCAGGACGACGGGGTGGCTGATCCGGCCGGCGTGCATCAGCTGGGCGAAGATCTTTCCGCCGCGTTCGTGCACGGCGTCGGTGACCTCGCGCCAGGCGGCGATCTGCTCCCGGCTGTGCAGGCCGGGGGTGAAGGGGTAGCCCTGGCCCTGGGGGACCGGCTGGACGCCCTCGGTGATGATCAGCCCCGCGGAGGCGCGCTGGGCGTAGTACTCGGTGACGAGCGCGGTGGGGGTGCGGCCCTCGGCCTCGGCGCGGCTGCGGGTCATGGGCGCCATGGCGATGCGGTTGGCGAGCCGGGCCCCTGCGAGGTCGATCGGGTCGAAGGCGGTGGTCATGGCTGTCCCCTTCACGATTTATGTGGTCGGCCAAGTATCTGGCCCGGATGCCACTGTAACCCATTCATTGGTCGGCCAAGGTAATCTGTGGGGAGAGCCTTCCCGAGGAGCACCGATGCCAGGAACCGACCCCGTCTGTACGGAGACGACGCCGTCCGCGGCCCGCGGCGGACCCGTCAGCATCGCGCTGGCCCGGGTGGCCCGGATGCACCGGATCGCCGCCGGCCGGCGCCTGAAGGAGCTCGGCCTCTACCCGGGCCAGGAGATGATGATGATGCGGCTCTGGGACTGCGGCCCCGTCCGCCAGTCCGAGCTGATCCAGTCCCTGGGCCTCGACGCCTCGACCGTGACCAAGATGCTCCAGCGCCTGGAGCAGTGCGGCCACGTCCGGCGCGGCCCGGACCCGGCCGACCGGCGTGCGGTCCTGGTCGAGGCGACGGACGAGGGGCGCTCGCTGCGCACCGGCGTCGAGGGCGTCTGGTCGGACCTGGAGCAGCTCTCCCTGCAGGGACTCGGCCCGGACGACCGGGCCGAACTGGCCCGGCTCCTCGGCCTCGTGGCGGAGAACCTGCGCGTGGAGGCAGGCGAGGCGGGCGAGTGCCCACTGCCGCAGGGGAACCGCTGAGGGGTCCCGAGGAGCGCCCCGGCCCGCCGGGAAGCCGCCGACCGCCGGGGAGCCGCCGACCGCCGGGGAGCCGCCGACCGCCGGGGAGCCGCCGACGGCCCCCGGCGACCCGAGCCCGGCATGATCCGGAAGACGGGCTCCAGGGTCTGTCTCTTGGACCAGTCCGGGCTCGCGGGGCCTGGCACCGCGCCTCGCCGCGTTGTCGTCGGTCCCCAACGCTCCGCGTCGACTCCCTCCCCCGCCTTGCGATCCACGGCGCCAGGCCCCGCTCCCTGATCCGGCCTGATCCAAGAGACAGGCCTTAGCCCGCCAGGACGTCCAGGGCCCGGTCCACGTCCGCCGACGCGTTGTACAGGTGGAAGGAGGCGCGCAGGTTGCCCGCGCGGGCGGAGAGCAGGACGCCGGCCTCGCGCAGCGCGTCCGCCCGGTCCCCGAGGCCGGGGACCGCGACGACCGTCGAGTCGTCCATGACCGGCTCGTGACCGAGGGAGACGAGACCGGAGCGGAAGCGGGCCGCGAGCCCCTTGTCGTGGGCCTCGATCCGCCCGATGCCGATCTCTTCGAGGAGCGCGAACGAGCGGGCCGCCCCGTGGTACGAGAAGAACGCCGCGGGCTCGTCGAACCGGCGTGCGGTGCGGGCCAGTTCGCGGACCGGGCCGTAGCTGTTCACCCACATCTCCTCGCCCGTGACCCAGTTGGCGTGGATCGCGAGGAGCGAGTCCTGTGCCTCCTCCGTGACGGTGAGGAAGGATGCCCCGCGCGGGCAGAGCAGGTACTTGTATCCGCCGGTGACCGTGTAGTCCCACTCCCCCGCGCGCAGCGGCAGCCACCCGGCCGACTGCGTGGCGTCGAGGAGCGTACGGGCACCGTGCGCGGCCGCCGCGGCGCGGATCGCCGCGAAGTCGGCCGTCCGGCCGTCCGCCGACTGCACGGCGGCGAAGGCGACGAGCGCGGTATCGGGCCGGACGGACTCGGCGAGCCGCTCCAGGGGCACGAACCGGGTCTTGAGGTCGCCGCGGATCGTGAACGGGGTGATGACGGAGGAGAACTCGCCCTCGGGGAAGAGGATCTCGGCCCCCGAGGGCATCGACTGGGCGATCATGCCGCAGTGCACGGCGACCGAGCTGCCGACGGCGACGCGCTCGTGCGGGACGTCGGCGAGGCGGGCGAAGGCGGCGCGGGCCTCGTCGACGATCTCGAAGCTTCCGGCGCCGTCGGGGCGGCCGTCGGCGGTCTCCTCGGCGAGGAGCGTGACGGCCTCGATGGTCCGGCGGGGCAGCAGCCCGCAGGCCGAGGTGTTCAGATAGGTCTGCTTGGGCGCGAACTCGGCGCCCCCGAGCGGCTGGTCAAGGGAATCAAGGGAGTCCATGCCCCCACCCTGGGTTCCCCACGATCACCCGTCAATCGGGTTCGATCGTGGGGAACCCCCAAGCCGCGCTTATCTCCGCAGGTCAGTGTGGGTGCGGGCCTCAGGCCTGCGGGACCTCGCAGCTGCCGTCGGGGCCGCAGGCCTCCGCGTCGCCGCCGACCGGCTGGAGGACGCGCCCCTGCCAGGCCTGCTCGAGGGCCTGGGTGAAGACCTCGGCGGGCTGGCCGCCGGAGATGCCGTAGCGGCGGTCGAGGACGAAGAACGGCACGCCGTTCGCGCCGAGTTCGGCGGCCTCGCGCTCGTCCTCGCGTACGGCGTCGGCGTAGGCGGACGCGTCGGCGAGGACGGCCCTGACCTCGGTCTCGTCGAGACCGGCCTCGACGCCGAGCGTCACCAGGATCTCGGTGTCGAAGACGGAGCGCTCCTCGGCGAAGTTGGCACGGTAGGCCAGGTCCAGGAGCTCGTTCTGCCGCCCGCGGTCCTTGGCGAGGTGGAGCAGCCGGTGGATGTCGAAGGTGTTGCCGTGGTCGCGGCCCTCGGTGCGGTAGCCGAGGCCCTCGGCGTGCGCGTTGGTGGCGACGTGCGCCTCCATGGCGCGGGCCTCGGCGAGCGTGCGGCCGTACTTCTCGGCGAGCATCTTCAGGACGGGTTCCCTGTCGCCCTTGGCGCGGTTGGGGTCGAGCTCGAAGGAGCGGTGCACGACCTCGACGTCGTCGCGGTGGGCGAAGGCCGCGAGCCCCTTCTCGAAGCGGGCCTTGCCTATGTAGCACCAGGGGCAGGCGATGTCGCTCCAGATCTCGACGCGCATGTGACTTCTCTCCGAGGGTTGCCGGTGGGGGTGTGCGACGGCGACAACGCCGCCACCGGCCGGGTTCATTCCGTTTCGGCCCGCGATGTGAGCCGGAGCACGGGGCGGCCCGCGGCCCGCTCCGTGGCCTCCGGGGGGCCGGGCGGACTCCCTCAGGCGCCCTTGCGGTACTGCCCCGGCGCCACTCCGTACTCCCGCTTGAACGCCTTGGCGAAGGCGAACTCGGAGGAGTACCCGGAGCGCTGGGCGACCGCGCGGAGGGGCAGGTCGTCGGTGCGCAGGAGGCGGCCCGCCGTGGTCATGCGCCACCAGGTGAGGTACGCGAGCGGGGAGCGGCCGACGAGGGCGGTGAAGCGGCGGGCGAAGGCCGCGCGGGAGAGCCCGGACAGGGTGCCGAGTTCCTGGACCGTCCAGGACCGCGCGGGGTCGTCGTGGAGGGCGCGGAGGGCGCCCGCGACCGCCGGGTCGCCGAGGGCGGCCGACCAGCCGGTGGTCCGGTCGCCGCACTCGGCGAGCCACCAGGTGCGCAGCAGGTAGAGCAGCAGGGTGTCGAGCAGGGCGGGCACGACCGCGTCGGATCCCGGCTGGGGTTCGGCGAGTTCGGCGCCGAGCAGGTCGACGGCGGCGCGCAGCCGGGGATGGGCGCCGACCCGGGCGGGCAGGTGGACGTACGGGGGAAGCTCGGTGAGGAGCGGGTGGGCGCGGGCACGGCTGAGCTGGTAGGCGCCGCACAGGAGCAGGGTCTCGTCGGCACCGACGGGCCCCCGGTCGGGCGAGGTGGGCCAGGAGCCGTCGGGCCCGGGCGAGGCGTCGACGAGGGGGGTGTCGGGGTGGTCGGCCAGGCCGTGGCCGGTGCCGTGGGCGAGGAAGAGGACGTCGCCGGGGCCGAGCCGGACGGGCGCCGCGCCGTCCGGGGGCAGCAGCCATGCGGTGCCCTGGAGGACGACGTGGAATCCGGCGCCCCTGCTCGGCGGGAAGCGGAAGCCCCAGGGGGCGAAGCGGACCGTACGGGAGGAGTGGGGGCGGCCGGTGCGCATGGCGGCGATGGCATCGCTCAGTACGTCCATCCCGGCACCGTACTCCTCGTGGGGGACCGCGAGACGATCGGACATGGTCACGAGGGAGGGAGACATGGATCGTCTCGCCGGGCGCTCCTAACGTCGTTGTCATGACGACAGCGGACATGACGACAGCGGACCTGATGACGACAGACATGACCACCAGGGCGGTGCTCTTCCACGAGCTCGGTGGTCCCGAGGTGCTGACGGTGGCCGAGGTGCCGCTGCCGGCCCCGGCCCCCGGTGAGGTGCTCGTACGGGTCGAGGCGATCGGGCTCAACCGTGCCGAGGCGCTGTTCCGCGCGGGCACCTACTACTACCCGCCCACGCTGCCGGGCTCGCGGCTCGGGTACGAGGCGGCCGGGGTGGTGGAGGCGGTCGGCGCGGGGGTGACGGCGTTCGCGCCGGGCGATCCGGTGATGGCGGCGGCGAACTTCGACTTCGGGGTGCACGGCGTGTACGCGGAGCGGGTGGTGCTGCCGGAGGAGTACGTGGTGGCCCGCCCGGAGGGGGTGGACCCGGTGACGGCGGCGGCGGTCTGGCTGACGTACTTCACCGCGTACGGCGGCATGGTGCTGACCGGCGGTCTCGGCGCCGGCGACCACGTGGTGGTCACGGGGGCGTCGAGCGGGGTGGGGACGGCCGCGATCCAGACGGCGCTGCGGGTCGGGGCCGTGCCGATCGCCACCACGCGGGGTGAGGGCAAGCGGGAGCGACTCCTGGAGCTGGGGGCCGCGCACGTGGTCGTGACGGAGTCGGAGGGCGCCGACGACCTGGTCGCGGAGGTGCGGCGGATCACCGGCGGGGCGGGCGCGGACCTGGTGTTCGACGCGATCGGCGGGCCCGGCTTCGCCCGGCTCGGCGACGCGCTGCGGCCCGGCGGCACGGCCGTGCTGTACGGCTGGCTGGACCCGCGGCCGGTCACGCTCTCGATGAACTGGCCGCAGACCGTCCACACGTACGCCAACGGCGCGCTCGCCAGGACCGCGGAGGGGCGCCGCCGCGCCGCCGGCTTCATCAACTCCGGGCTGCGCGACGGCTCCCTGGCGCCGGTGATCGCCCGGGCCTTCGACGGTCTGGAGCGGATCGCCGACGCCCATCGGCTGATGGAGTCCAACGCGCACCTGGGGAAGATCGTGGTGCGCGTCGGATCCTGAGGCCGGGCGGGTCAGCGGCGGGGCAGGCCCAGCGGGTTGCCGTCGCGGAGCTCCGGGGGCAGGAGGTGGTCGGGGGTCGACTGGTACGTGAACGGGCGCAGCCAGCGCTCGATCGCGGTCGCGCCGACCGAGGTGGAGGTGGAGGTGGTGGCCGGGTAGGGGCCGCCGTGGTGCTGGGCGGGGGCGACGGCGACGCCGGTGGGCCAGCCGTTGACGAGGACGCGGCCCGCCAGCGGGGTGAGTTCGGCGAGCAGCGGGGCCGCGTCGGCGTCCTGGTCGGCGTCCGTGGCGACGTGCAGGGTGGCGGTGAGGTTGCCGGGCAGCCGGGAGAGGACCTGGGTGATCTCGTCCCGGGAGTCGTAGCGGGCGACGACGGTGACCGGGCCGAAGCACTCCTCCAGGAGGAGGTGGTGCCGGTCGCCCTCGGTGAGCAGGGCGGCGTCGACGGCGAGGACTCCGGCGCTGACCGTGTGCGCGTCGCCCGCGCCGGGGGCGACCGGGGCCCGTACGCCGTCGAGCGCGGTGCGCTCGGTGACCCCGGCGACGAAGGCGTCCCGCATCCGCCGGTCGAGCAGCACGGCCGGTCCGGTCTCGGAGACCCCGAGGGCCAGGGCGTCGAGGAAGCGGTCGCCCGCCTCGCCCGAGGGGGCCAGGACGAAGCCGGGCTTGGTGCAGAACTGGCCCGCGCCCAGGGTCATGGAGCCGGCCAGGCCGGCGCCGATCTCCTCGGCCCGTTCCTCGGTCGCCGCGCTGGTGAGCACGACGGGGTTGAGGGAGCCGAGTTCGCCGTGGAAGGGGATGGGGACGGGCCGGGCGGCCGCCGCGTCGAAGAGCGCCCGTCCGCCGCGCACCGAGCCGGTGAAGCCCGCCGCCGCGACGAGCGGGTGGCGGACGAGTTCCACGCCCGCGTCGAAGCCGTGGACGAGGACGACGACGTCCTCGGGCAGGCCCGCCTTGGCGGCGGCCCTGCGCAGCAGGGAGGCGCAGAGTTCGGAGGTGGCCGGGTGGTCGGGGTGGGCCTTGATCACCACGGGGCAGCCGGCCGCGAGGGCGCTCGCCGTGTCGCCGCCGGGGACGGAGAAGGCGAGCGGGAAGTTGCTGGCGGCGTAGACGGCGACGACGCCGAGCGGGATCTTCCAGCGGCGCATGTCGGGCCGGGGCGGGATGGCTCCGGGGTCGGGCAGGTCGATCCGGATGTCGAGGAAGGAGCCCTCTTCGACGACCTCCGCGAAGGCCCGCAACTGGGCTGTGGTGCGGGCGAGTTCGCCGGTGAGGCGGACGGTCCCGAGAGCGGTCTCGGCGTCCGCCGTCTCCACGATCTGCTCGCGCGTCCCGTCGAGGAGGTCGGCGGCGGTACGGAGGAAGGCAGCCCGTACGCTGCGGTCGGCGAGGGTCTCGCGGACCGCGTGGGCGGCCCGTACGGACCGGTCGACGTCCTCTGTCGTGGCCTCCACCGCGACCTGCTCGCGCGGCTTCCCCGTCCGGGGGTCCACACTCCACACTGGTTCTGCCGCCACCGCTACGCCCCTGTTCGCTATTCTGAACAACGTTCCCGTAGATGAACGCATCTGTACGGGACTCTAGGGACGGCCCGGCCGTCTCCACAAGGGGCCCCGGCCGGCCAGGTGGCCACCGGACGGCCGGACGACGGAAAAGGGGCGAGGGACATGGCGACTGTCGAGGCGGGCGGAGCACAGGTGAAGTCCGCCGTGCGGACCGTGGAGCTGCTCGAGTACTTCGCGGGGCGCCCGGGGATGCACTCGCTCGCCGCCGTCCAGGAGGCCGTCGGCTACCCCAAGTCCAGCCTGTACATGCTGCTGCGCACCCTGGTCGAACTGGGCTGGGTGGAGACGGACGCGACCGGCACCCGGTACGGCATCGGGGTGCGGGCGCTGCTCGTCGGCACCTCGTACATCGACGGCGACGAGGTGGTGGCCGCCTCCCGGCCCACCCTGGACCGGCTCTCCGACGACACCACCGAGACCATCCACCTGGCGCGACTCGACGGCACCAACGTGGTGTACCTGGCGACCCGTCAGTCCCAGCACTACCTGCGGCCGTTCACCCGGGTCGGACGCCGGCTGCCCGCCCACTCGACGTCGCTCGGCAAGGCGCTGCTCGCCACCCACACCGACGAGCAGGTGCGCAAACTGCTCCCCGAGACCCTCCCGGCACTCACCGAGCACACGATCACGGACCGCGAGCGGCTCATCGAGGAACTGCGCGCCATCCGCGAGCAGGGCTTCTCGGTGGACCGCGAGGAGAACACGCTCGGGCTGCGCTGCTTCGGCGTCGCCATCCCGTACCGGACCCCGGCGCGGGACGCGATCAGCTGCTCGGTGCCGGTGGCGCGGCTCACCCCGGCCCACGAGCAGATGGTCAAGGACGCGCTGTTCGACGCGCGGGACCGGCTGACGCTCGCGACCCGCCGCCTCTGATCACACGGTCACGCGCGCTCGGCGAGGGCGGCCTGCCACACCGGGCTGTCGACGTAGTGGTTGTCGTACTTCTCGGAGGAGGCCTTGATCTCCTCGAAGCTCGCCTCGCCGCGCATGACCCGGCCGAGCAGCCGCAGGTAGTCGAAGCGGGCCATGCCCGGCGTGAAGGCGAAGAGCACGTCCGCCTCGGCGCCGGGCGCCGCGGCGAAGGCGTGCGGGGTGTGCGGCGGGACGAGGAGGAAGTCGCCCTGCTCCAGGACGGTCAGCTCCTCGCCGACCAGGACCTGGAGGGACCCGCCGAGGACGAAGAACATCTCCGAGGCCCTGGTGTGGAAGTGCGCCGGGGCCCCGACCGCGCCCTTCGCGAAGGAGGAGCGGTAGCTCGTGAGCTGCCCGCCGGTGCTGTCCGAGTCGGCGAGGAGCGTCATCACGCTGCTCGGGTCGGCGGTGGTCTCGGCGTCGGCGGCGCGGGTGAGGAGCGGGGCGAAGGTCGCGATCTCGTTCATGATCACTACTCTAGAGCGTCATTGACCCCCGGCTAGGGTTCAATTGACCATCAGAAACATGGGTCAATTCCCGCTCCCCGGAGGCCCCGGGAGGAGGCCGCCTCCCCCGCGCGGCGGAGGCGGTTCACCACCCGGCAGGACGTGCCACCGGGGGTCCGCCCGGGAGCGTGGAGCCATGACACGGACCGCTCCCCTCCCCCGTTCCCGCCACGTCCCCCGTCCCCACCACGTCGCCCGTACCCGCCGCGCGCTGCGCGGGCTCACGATCCTCGCCTGCGTCCCGTACGTCTCGCTCAAGGTCGCCTGGGTGGCGGGCAGCGAGATCGGCATCCCGGCCGGCAGCGTGCTCCTGGACCACCCGCGGATGATGGCGGTCGCCAACGCGGTGACGGTGGTCGCCGACGCCCTCGTCGTCGTCCTCGCCCTGCTCCTCACCCAGGCCTGGGGCCGGCGGTTCCCCGCCTGGCTGCTCGCCCTTCCCATGTGGGCGGCGACCGGGCTGCTCGTCCCCATCATGACCGGATACCCGGCACAGCTCGCGGTCGCCGCCGTCACCGGCGACGAGAAGGCCGCCGCACCCGCCGAACCCTTCCTCGACCCCTGGGTCTTCGGCGTCGTCTACGGCGGCTTCATCCTCCAGGGCCTCGCCCTCGGCACCCTCTTCGTCCTGTACGCCCGGGACCGCTGGGGCCACCTCTGGAGCGGCCGGCTCGGCACGCTGTCGGCCCGCACGTCCGGGCCCGGGGTGCGGGCCGTCGCCCTGGCCGGCTCGGTGACGGCGCTCGCGTCCGCCACGCCCCACCTGTTGTGGGCGACCGGCTCGACGACGGGCCTGTCCGCCCGGCGGATCGCCGAACGCGACGCCGACTTCCACGTCCTGGAGGCGCAGTGGCTCTGCTTCCTCGCCGTCGCCGTCGTCGCCACGCTCCTCCTGGTGCTGCGCCGGCCCGCCCGGCTCCGGGTCCGCACCACGCTCGCCCTGGCCTGGACGGCGTCGGCGGCGGTGGGCTGCTGGGGCGCCTACATGTCGCTCGTCGCGCTGCTGCCGGAGACGGATCCCGGCAAGCGCGTCCCCGGGCTCGTACAGCTGTCCTACGCTGGCGACATGATCACCGGGTTCCTGCTCGCCGCGTGCGTGGCCCTCTTCCTGCGGCGCCGGAGCGCCGAGGCGTGATCCATCAGGCATCCCGAGCGCTCTTCGGGCAGCGGGCCAGACGGCGCTGGCTCCACCTCATCGTGGGTGGCGCGCTGTTCATGCCGTTCTGGATGGTCGGCTCCGTCGCCGTGGGGCCGTTGCTCGACGAGGGCGGCCTGTTCGTCGGGGGCATCGGGGCGCAGTTCGGGGCATACGCGGTGGGGCTGCCGCTCGTCGCGGTCGCCGCGCTGTTCCCGCTGGCCCGGCCGATGTCGGTGGCGGCGGCCCGGGCGCTGTGCGGGGTGCCGGCGGACCGGTTCGCGGACAGTCCGGCCCGCGGCTGGGAGGCGAGGGCCCGGACGGCCGGCTGGCTCTCCCTGCACCTGGGCGCCGGGGCGCTGGTCAGCGGGGCGACCCTGGCGCTGCCGCCGTTCGCGGTGTCGGTGATGTCGCTGCCGTTCTCGCCGGCGCTCCGCACGTCGGAGCTCGGCCGGTTCTGGGGCCTGGACCGGCCCTGGTGGGACTGGGCGGCGCTGCCGGCGGGGTTCCTGATGCTGCTCGCGCTCGCCGCCGTGGCCGCCGCGACCGGCGCCCTGCTCGCCCGGCAGGCGCCCCGGCTGCTCGGGCCGGGTCCCTCGGAGCGGCTCGCGGCGGCCGAGCGGCGCGCGGCGGAGGCGGAGTCCCGCAACCGGCTCGCCCGGGAGCTGCACGACTCGGTCGGTCACGCGCTGAGCGCGGTCACCCTCCAGGCGGGGGCGGCCCGCCGGGTCCTGGACGGCGGCGCCGGGGCCGACCTGGAGTTCGTCAAGGAGGCGCTGACCGCGATCGAGGAGACCACCCGGCGCACCGTCGGCGAGCTGGACGGGGTCCTCGGCCTGCTGCGCCGGGGCGAGGAGGCCGCGGAGGGTGTGGGGCCGGGGCTCGACGCCCTGGAGGCCCTGGTGCGGGGCTCCGGGCCGCAGGTGGCGCTGACCGTGGCCGGTGACCTCGCCGCCGTACCGGAGGCGCTGTCCCGGGAGGCGTACCGGATCGTCCAGGAAGGGCTGACGAACGCGGCCCGGCACGCGGGCGGGGAGCCCGTCACCGTACGGCTCGACGCCCGTACCGAGGAGTTGGAGATCATCATGGAGAACCCGCTGCCCGCCCGACCCCCGGTCGCCCGCCCCGGCGGAGGACGCGGCCTGATCGGCGTCGCCGAGCGGGCCCGGCTGTTCGGCGGCACCGCGCAGGCGGGCCCGGCGGCCGGCGCCTGGCGCCTCGCGGTCAGGGTCCCGCGATGAGCGCGGCCGTACGCGTGGTGATCGCGGACGACGAGCGGATGGTGCGGACGGCCCTGCGGGTCATCCTGGACGCGGAACCCGACCTGGAGGTGGTGGGCGAGGCGTCCACGGGCGCCGAGGCGGTGTCGGTGGTGCGGGCCGAGCGGCCGGACGTCGTCCTGATGGACGTGCGGATGCCGGAGATCGACGGGATCAGGGCCACCGAGCAGATCATCGCCGGAATGGCGGACCCGCCCCGGATCGTGGTCGTGACGACCTTCGAGAACGACTCCTACGTGTACGACGCGCTGCGCGTCGGCGCGGCCGGGTTCCTGCTGAAGCGGGCGGCCGCGGAGGAGCTGGTGAGCGCGGTGCGGCTGGTCGCCAGGAGCGACTCGCTGCTCTACCCGGCTGCGGTGCGCGGCCTGGCGGCCGAGCACGCCCGCCACAGGCCGCCGGTGGCACCGCCGTGGGTGGCGCGCCTCACGGAACGGGAGGCGGAGGTGCTGCACCTGGTGGCGACGGGCCTGACGAACGCGGAGATCGCGGCGCGGATGGGCGTGGGCGCGGCCACGGTCAAGACGCACGTGGCGGCGGTCCTGGCGAAGTCGGGCGCCCGGGACCGCACGCAGGCGGTGATCCTGGCGTACGAGTCGGGGTTCGTACGGGCGGGGTGAGACCGGGCGGGCTGGTCCGCTCCGGACGAAGGCCACGCGAAGGCTCCGGGAGGGCTCCGTGAGGGCTCCGGATGAAGGTTCCCTGAGAAGCCGGACACATCCGGAACGCCTCCCACCACCCCGTTCGTCCCCACAGGTGCGATGAACAAGACGATCAGGCACACGTCGGTCTTCGTCCTGCTCCTGGTGCTCGCCCTCCTGGGCCGGGCCACCTGGGTGCAGGCGCACGAAGGCAAGGCGCTCGCGGACGACTCGAAGAACCGGCGGAAGACCATCGCGCAGTACGCGCAGCCGCTCGGCAACATCGTCGTGGCCGGCTCGCCGGTCACCGGCTCGAAGAAGACGGAGGGATCGGATCTCGCCTACGAGCGCACGTACACGGACGGCGAGCTGTACGCGGCGGTCACCGGCTACAGCTCGCAGGCGTACGGCGCCACCCAGCTGGAGGGCATCTACGGCGACGTCCTCGACGGCACCGACGACCGGCTGAAGAACCCGGTCGACGCCGTCACGCGCAAGCAGCAGGAGCCGGGCACGGTCGTCACCACGATCGACCCGGACGTGCAGAAGGCCGCCTACCGGGCGCTCGGGAACAAGAAGGGCGCCGCCGTCGCCGTAGACCCGGCGACCGGCCGGATCCTGGCCCTGGCCTCCACCCCGTCGTACGACCCGTCGAAGATCGCGGGGACGACGGACGGCGACGCCTGGAAGGCGCTGACCACCGACGGGGACAAGCCGCTGGTCAACCGGGCGCTGCGCCAGCCGCTGCCGCCCGGCTCCACCTTCAAGCTGGTCGTCGCCGCGGCGGCCCTGGAGGACGGCCTGTACGGCTCGGTGGACACCGCGACCGAGAGCCCCGACCCGTACACGCTGCCGAACACCCGGACCGTGCTGAAGAACGAGAACGCCTCCGCGCCCTGCGAGAACGCCACGATCCGCACCGCGCTCCAGTACTCCTGCAACAACGTCTTCGCCAAGATGGCCGCCGACCTGGGGCAGGACAAGGTGCGGGCGACGGCGGAGAAGTTCGGCTTCAACGACGCCGAGCTCGACGTGCCGGTGCGGGCGTACGCGAGCGCGTACCCGTCCGGCATGGACGGGGCGCAGACGGCGCTCACCGGCATCGGGCAGTTCGACGTGACGGCCACCCCGCTCCAGATGGCGATGGTGTCCGCGGCGATCGCCAACGACGGTCTGCTCGCCGCCCCGCACATGGTCTCGGAGGTCGTCGACTCCGACGGCGACGCGCTGACGTCGTTCGAGGACGGCGACACCGAGCGGATCATCTCCTCTTCGACGGCCGAGCAGCTGCGCAGCGCGATGGTGACCGTCGTGGAGAAGGGCACGGGCGGCAACGCGGCCGTGGCCGGCGCCGAGGTCGGCGGCAAGACGGGTACGGCCCAGCACGGCGAGAACAACAGCAAGACGCCGTACGCCTGGTTCACGTCGTACGCGAAGGCCCCCTCGACCGGGAAGCAGGTCGCCGTCGCGGTGATGATCGAGGACTCGGGCGCGGCCCGCTCCGAGGTCAGCGGCAACGGACTGGCGGCCCCGGTGGCGCAGAAGATGATGGCCGCGGCGCTGAAATGACGGTGGACGGGGCCCGATTGGCCGTCGGGCCCCGTCACACGATATGCAGGGTCACGCTCGCATCCGAGCACGTATTCGATGCACCGAACCTGCACTCACCTCGCGGAGGACCGCCGTGCGCCTGCCCCGTTCCCTGTCCGGCTGGACCATGGCGGTCTTCGGCGTGCTCGCCGCCGCGCTGGGGGTGGTGGGCCTGGTCGTACCGGACGCGCTGCTCACCGTGATGGGTTTCGAGCCGGTGCCCGAGGGCGGGCGCGCGGACGGCGACCACACCCTCGTCTTCCTGACGGCGTCCTCGATGGCCGCGCTGAACATGGGCGTCTACTACGTCCTGGCCGCGCTCGCCGACTGGAAGCCCTTCTTCCGCTGGACGGTCCCCTTCCGCCTCCTCACCTGCGCGGTCTTCACCCTCGCGGTCGTCACCGGCCGGGCACCCGCCGGATTCCTGGGCGTGGGCCTGTGGGAGGGCCTGGGCGCGGTGGTGACGGGGGCGGCGCTGCGGTACGAGAAGCGGGGGGCCGGCAAGACCCGCGCGCCCTCGCCGGACAGGCCCTAGGGCATCCGGCCGATCCGCGAGCCCCACCTCGGACGTCAGTCTTCGGCTCATGCGCTGGTATCTGACAGGTGTCGTCGTGTCCGGATTCGGTACGACGGCGATGTGGCTGGTCTCCGGGATCTGGGTGAAGTCCCTGACGGGGTCCGACAGTCTGGCGGCGCTGACCGCCTTCGCCCTCTGGGCGCCCGTGCTCCTGGGGCCGCTCCTCGGCACGCTCGCGGACCGGGTGCGCCGCCGGCCGCTCCTGGTCGTCCTGAACGCGGGGATGGCGGGGCTGCTGCCGCTGCTCCTGTGGGTGGAGTCGGCGGACAGGGTGTGGCTGCTGTTCGCCGTGCTCGTGCTGTACGGGGCGCAGGGCGCCGTCCACGAGGCGGCCGAGCAGGCCCTGATCGCGACCGCCCTGGACGAGAAGCGGCTGGGCACCCTCAACGGGCTGCGGATGACCGCGAACGAGTCGATGAAGCTGGTCGCCCCGCTCGTGGCGGCGGGGATCCACACCCGGTACGGGGGCGGGACCGTCGCCCTCCTCGACGCGGCGAGCTTCGCGGTCGCTGCGTGCGTGTTCGCGCTGATGCCCGTACGGGAGGCGCGCCCCGCCCCCTCCGGGTCCCGGCACTGGTGGCGGGAGACCGCCGAGGGCGTGCGGCTGCTCCGCGCCTCGCCGGTGCTGCGGCCCCTGGTGGCCACGGGCGCGTTCACGATGCTGCTCGCCGGGGTGAACGGGGCCGCGATCTACGCCGTCGTCGACAAGGGGCTCGGGCACTCCTCCGCGTACGCCGGTGTGCTGTACGCGGTACAGGGCGCGGGCTCGGTCCTCGCGGGCCTGGTCACAGGACCGCTGCTCCGCCGGGTCCCCGAGCGGGTCCTCGCCACCGTCGGCCTCGCGCTGTTCGCGGGAGCCGTGGGGGTGCGAGCGCTGCCGTACGAGGCGACGGCCCTGGCGGCGAGCGCGGTGATCGGTCTGGGCCTTCCGTGGGTGCTCGTCGCGGTGGTCACGGCGGTGCAGCGGGAGGCCCCCGCGGAGGCGGTGGGCCGGGTGGCGGCCACCGCGAACACCCTGGTGTTCGCCCCGAACGCGCCGGCCCTCGCGCTCGGCGCGGCCCTGGTCGCCCTGGTCGACGTCCACGTCCTGCTGCCGCTGCTCGCGGTGGCGGGAGCCGCCTGGGCGGCCTGCCTGGTGGCGGGGAAGGGGGCGCGGGCGGGTGCCGTTCGCGGTGCGGGGTGACCGGCGGGCGGCGAGCATGGAAGGAGGCACGGCACGGCGGGAGGAGGGCAGGGTGACGGCCGGTTCGCTGCCGGGGGCGATGGGGCCGGTCGGTGCGCCCCTGGACGGCAAGGGCCTCCTCGACGTGCTCGGGGTCGCCGCCGTCGTGTTGGACGCGCGCGGCCGGATCGCCCTGTGGAGCCCGCAGGCGGAGGACCTCTTCGGCTTCCCCGCCGACGAGGCCCTCGGCCGGTACATGGCCCGGCTGGTCGTGGCCGAGGAACACCGGGAGGAGGCGATGCGCCTCTTCGGCGAGGTGCTGCACGGCGGCGCCACCTGGGCCGGGACCTTTCCCGTACGGCACAAGGACGGCAGCGTCCGGCAGGTGGAGTTCCGCAACATGCGGCTCACCGACGACCTGGGCGGTCTCTACGCCCTCGGGATCGCCGCCGACCGCTCCGCCGTCGACCGGGTCGAGACCCAGATCGCCCTGTCCGGCCGGCTCGTCTCCCAGTCCCCGATCGGTCTCGCCGTCCTGGACACCGATCTGCGGTACGTCCTGGTCAACCCGGCCCTGGAGCGGATCAACGGTATGCCGGCCGCGCTGCACATCGGGCGGCGGATCGGCGACATGCTGCCACGGGTCGACGCCCATGCCCTGGAGGCGGCGCTGCGCACCGTCCTGGCCACCGGGACGCCGCTGCTCGACCGGCCCACCGTCGGGCGCACCCCCGCGGACCCGGACCACGACCACTCCTGGTCGGTGTCGTTCTACCGGCTCGAAGGGGCCGAGAACCGGGTCCTGGGGGTCGCCGCCTCGGTGATCGACGTGACCGAGCAGCACCGGGCGGACTCGGCGGCGGCCCGGTCGCGGCGGCGGCTCGCGCTGATCGCGGACGCCTCGGCCCGGGTGGGCACCACCCTGGAGGTGGAGCGGACGGCCGACGAGCTGGCCTCGGTGGTGGTGCCGGAGCTCGCGGACATCGCCGCCGTCGACGTCCTCGACTCGGTCCTGGCGCTGCGCAGGCCCGGCGCGCCCGAAGAGGGGCCCGAGCTGTTCCGGGCCCTCGCGGTGAAGGCGGGGGCCCTGACGGAGGCGCTGCCGGCGGCGGACCCGCCGGGAGCGGTCGCCATGTACGGGGCGGACCGGCTGGTCACCCGGTGCGTGCACACCGGTCTGCCGGTCCTGGTGGAACACGTCGGCCCCGGTGACCTGGCCCGGATCGCACGGAACCCCGAGGCCGCGGAGCTCCTCGCCAGGGCCGGGGTGCACTCGTACCTGGCGGTGCCGCTGATCGCGCGCGGCGAGGTGCTCGGCGCGCTCGACCTCAAGCGGGACCGCAACGCGCTGCCCTTCGACAGCGACGACGTGCTGCTCGCCACGGAGCTCGCGGCCCGCGCGGCGGTCAGCATCGACAACGCGCGCTGGTACCAGAGCGTGCGGAACTCGGCCGTGACGCTCCAGCGCAGTCTGCTGCCCGGGGCACCGCCGGAGCGGGCGGGTCTGGAGATCGCGGCCCGCTACCAGCCGGCGCAGGCGTCGAGCGAGGTCGGCGGCGACTGGTACGACGTGATCCCGCTGGCCGACGACAAGACGGCGCTCGTCGTCGGGGACGTCATGGGCAGCGGCATCGACGCGGCGGCGACGATGGGGCGGCTGCGGACCGCGACGTGCGCGTTCGCGGACCTCGATCTGTCGCCCGCCCAGGTGCTGCGGCACCTGGACCGGATCACGGCGGGACTCGAGCACTACATCGCCACCTGTCTGTTCGTCGTGCACGACCCGGTCCTCGGCCGTTGCCGGATCGCGAACGCGGGCCATCTGCCGCCGGTACGGGTCCCGGTGGACGGACCGGCCGAACTGGTGAAGGTGCCGCCCGGGCTGCCGCTCGGCGTGGGCGGCGCCACGTTCCGTACGACCCGGGTGCCCCTCCGGCCCGGGGACCGGCTCGTGCTGTACACGGACGGTCTGGTCGAGACCCGCGACGAGGCGATCGACGAGCGGCTCGCCGTCCTGGTCGGCCTGCTCGACAAGGCGCGCGGGCCGCTGGAGGAGACCTGTGACGAGCTGCTGCGGGCGCTGCGCCGACCGGGCGCGGCGGACGACGTGGCGCTCCTCATCGCCAGGAGCACGGGATGACGGCACGGGACCGGCGGCGGGCACGGGACGGGCCCCCGGGCCCGGGTGGGCGCGGGACCGGGCTCGGGAGCGTCGCCGGACAGGTGTTCGCCCTGGAGGCGCTGATCGCGCTCCTGGTGATCGCGGCGGCCGTGTTCGTGACGTTCTACCAGGCCCGCAGCGACACCGAGCACGACGCCCGGATCCGCTCGCTCGCGGTCGCGGAGGCCTTCGCGAAGGCTCCCGGCATCGACGACGCCCTGACATCGGCCGATCCGACGGCACAGCTCCAGGACCGGGCGGAGGCCACCCGGCGGGCGACGGGCGTGGACTTCATCGCGGTCCTGAGCCCGGCCGGGGTGCGGTACACCGACTCGCAGCCGGAACTGATCGGCCTCAAGGCGACCGGTGACCTCACGCGTGCGGTGGTGGACGGCGAGTCCTTCACCGAACTGTTCACGGGCGCCCCCAACGACGCCGTACGGGCCGTGGTCCCGGTGGTGGACGACCGGGGCCGGATCGTCGGCATGGTCACCAGCGGCGTCGAGGTGGAGAGCATCACGCAGGCGGTGGAGGGGCGGCTGCCGCTGCTCGCGGGTGCGGCGGGGGGCGCGCTGGTCCTCGCCGTGGGCGGGGCCGCCCTGGTGAGCCGGCGGCTGCGGCGGCAGACGCACGGCCTCGGCCCGGCCGAGATGACCCGGATGAAGGAGCACCACGAGGCGGTGCTGCACGCCGTGCGCGAAGGGGTCCTGATCGTGGGCTCCGACCGGCGGCTGCTGCTCGCCAACGACGAGGCGCGCCGGCTGCTCGGTCTCACGGAGGACGCGGAGCGGCGGCACGTCTCGGAGCTCGGCCTCGATCCCCGTACGGTCGAGCTCCTCGTGTCGGGCCGGTCGGCGACGGACGAGGTGCACCGCGCGGGCGACCGGCTGCTCGCGGTGAGCGTACGGCCCACGGTCCCGGACGGCTCGGAGTCCGGGAGCGTGATGACGATGCGGGACACCACCGAACTCGCCGCGGTGACCGGCCGGGCGGCGGTGGCCCGTGGCCGGCTCCAGCTGTTGTACGAGGCGGGGGTGCGGATCGGGACGACGCTTGAGGTGGTGCGGACCGCGGAGGAGCTGGCGGAGGTGGCCGTACCGCGGTTCGCGGACTTCGCGACCGTGGAGCTGCTCGAACCGGTGCTGCGCGGGGAGGAGCCGCCGGGGTCCGGGTCGGCGGCCACCGAGATGCGGCGGACGGCGCTGAGCGGGCTGCGGCCCGACCAGCCGCTCCAGCCGGTCGGGGACATCGTGCGGTTCGACGTGCCCAGCACCCCGATGGCGAGGGCCCTGGGCGCGGGCCACGCGGTGGTGCAGGCGGAGCTGGCCTCGGCCGAGGGCTGGCGGGCGCAGGACCCGGAGGGGGCGGCGCAGGCCCTGGCGTTCGGGATGCACTCGCTGCTCACGGTGCCGCTGCGCGCCCGCGGGGTGGTCCTCGGGATGGCGAACTTCTGGCGCGCGGACACCCCGGAGCCGTTCGGGGAGGAGGACCTGTCGTTCGCGGAGGAGCTGGCGGCGCGGGCGGCGGTCGCGATCGACAACGCGCGCCGGTTCACCCGGGAGCACGCGATGGCGGTGACGCTGCAGCGGAGCCTGCTGCCCCGGGTGCTGCCCGAACAGAACGCGGTGGACGTGGCGTACCGCTATCTCCCGGCGAAGGCCGGCGTGGGCGGCGACTGGTTCGACGTGATCCCGCTGCCGGGCGCGCGGGTGGCGCTCGTGGTGGGGGACGTGGTGGGGCACGGCCTGCACGCGGCGGCCACCATGGGGCGGCTGCGGACGGCGGTGCACAACTTCTCGACGCTCGACGTGCCGCCGGACGAACTGCTCGGCCATCTCGACGAGCTGACGGGCCGCATCGACGAGCGGGAGTCGGAGGGTCCGGACGTCGAGAGCCGGCGCCCCGAGGAGGGCATCACCGGCGCGACCTGCCTGTACGCGATCTACGACCCGGCGTCCGGCCTGTGCACGGTGGCGAGCGCGGGGCATCCGGGTCCCGCGCTCGTGGGGCCCGACGGGCGGGTGGAGTTCCCCGAGCTGTCACCGGGGCTGCCGCTGGGGCTGGGTCTCGGCGACGTGCCGTTCGAGGTGACGGAGCTGTGGCTGCCGGAGGGCAGCAAGCTGGTGCTCTTCACGGACGGGCTCCTGGAGGACCGGGAGCGGGACCTCGACACGGGCCTCGGGCTGCTGAGGTCGACGCTGGCCCGCCCGGACCGCAGTCCCGAGCAGATCTGCGCGGACGTGCTCGCGACCCTGCTCTCGCCGTCGCCGCGTGACGACATCGCGCTGCTCGTGGCCCGGACCCGGCTGCTGGAACGGGAGCGGATCGCCGAGTGGGAGGTGGCGCGCGATCCGTCGGCGGTCTCGCCGGTGCGGAACGCGGCGGCGGCGAAGCTGGCGGAGTGGGGGCTCGAAGGACTCGCGTTCTCCGCGGAGCTGGTCCTCAGCGAGCTGATCACGAACGCGGTGCGGTACGGGGCCGATCCGGTACGGGTACGGCTGCTGCACGACCGGACGCTGATCTGCGAGGTGTCGGACGGCAGCAGCACCTCTCCGCACCTGCGGCACGCGGCGACGACGGACGAGGGCGGTCGCGGGCTGTATCTGGTGGCGCAGTACGCGGAGCGCTGGGGGACGCGGTACGCCCGCAGGGGCAAGACGATCTGGGCGGAACTGCGGGTGGCGGGGGACCGCATGGAACCGGTGGCCGCGGAGATGCCGGATCTGGACGCGCTGGAGGACCTGGCCTGGTGAGAGGGGGCGGGTCGCCGGGCTCTCCGGCGACCCGCTTCCGCGTCCGCTAGCCCAGCTTCCGCAGCGCCGACCCGACGGCGGCCAGGTCCTCGTCGGAGGCCAGGCCCGCATGGTAGAGCCGCAGTTCGGTCGCTCCCGCGTCACGGGCCCGCTCGGCGTCCTCGGCCAGCCGGTCCGGGGCTCCGCCCATGCCGGCGACGACGGAGAGGTTCGCGGCGAGGACGGTGTCCGGGCGGGCGTGGGCGGCGAAGTCCGCGACCCGGGGCGGGCGGGCGACCACCCCGTCCGCGAGGCCGAGGACGTGCGCCGGGCCGGTGCCGGCGTCGGCGCCGCAGCGGTACGGGTCGGGGTCGGCGTGCAGCAGGATCCGGAAGCCGGGCGGGGCCGCGGCCCGTACGGCGTTCACGGCGGCCTCCTGGAGGGTACGGGCGGTCCCGGCGCGCCAGGACAGGGCGGGGGCCTCCAGGGCGCCGAGCCCGCCGGCCGGTCCCGCTCCCGCCCACACGGGCTCCAGGGCGCCGCGCACGGCGGCGGCCAGCTCGTCGGGGTCGGCGCCCTCCTCCCCGTACCCCTCACTGCAGGAGGGGCAGAAGCAGAGCGACATCAGGTACTGCTCCCGCTCCCCCAGGGCGACGCCGCCGGTCTTGTCGTGGGCGTGCAGGTGGGCGAGGCCGTACCAGCCGCAGGACTCCAGCTCGGTGCCGGTCGCGCCGGGCCGTACGGCGGCCTCGGCGGCCAGGTCGACGAGCAGGGCGCGGACCTCGGGGCGGGCGATGCAGGGGGCCCAGGGGTAGCGGTCGCCGTAGGCGTTGACGACGGAGGTCTCCGGGTGTTCGGCGCCCAGGCGGGAGTTGTGGGCGAGGACGACCCAGCTGTGCACGTCGAGGCCGGTGGCGCCGAGGGCCTCGGCGGCCCGCCCGAAGGAGTCGCCGGGCGCCCAGTCCCCCGCCGGGTACGGGCGGAGCGGGCGTCCGGCCCAGCGGTCCTCGCTCGGCGGGTAGAGCACGGCGGCGTACTCGGCGGTGACGATCCGGTGGGCCGGGTGACGGGGGGTCAGCGCCCGGGTGGAGTGGTAGGCGGCGGCGAGGGTGATCTGTGCGAGGCCGAGCCCGGCGAGGAGCGCGGGTGCGGCGGGGTCGCCGTCGACGTCCCAGGGGTAGACGAAGGCTGCCGCTCTCATGCCCCGGCCTCCTTCAGGAGGGCCCGGCCGCGCTCGACGAGCAGCATGAGTTCGTCGACGTGCTCGGGGGCGGGCTCGCTCAGCGGCGGGCGCACCTCGCCGACGTCCAGGCCTCCCCTGCGTACGGCCGCCTTGACGAGCGAGACGGCGTATCCCCTGCCCTGCGAGCGGAGTTCGACGAGCGGCCGGTAGAAGCCGTCGACGAGCAGGTCCACCGTGGCGTCGTCGCCGGTGGTGAGCGCGCGGTGGAAGGCGAGGGCGAGGTCGGGGGCGAAGCAGAAGACGGCGGAGGAGTAGAGGGTGACGCCGATGCCCCGGTAGGCGGCTCCGGTGAGTTCGGCGGTCGGCAGGCCGTTGAAGTAGAGCAGGTCGAGGCCTTCGGCGCGGACGGCGCTGACGATCCGCTGCATGAGGTCGACGTCGCCGAGGCCGTCCTTGAGGCCGATGATCCCGTCGGTGCGGGCGAGGGCGACGGCGGTGGCGGGGGTGAGGACCGCGTTGTCCCGCTGGTAGACGATGACGTCGAGCGAGGTGGCGGCGGCGAGTTCGGTGTAGTGGCGGAGCAGTCCCGCCTGGTCGGCGACGACGAGGTACGGCGGCATGGCGAGGAGCCCGTCGGCGCCGGCCTCCTCTGCGAGCCGGGCGTACCGGACGGCGAGCGCGGTGCCGTAGCCGGCGCCCGCGACGACGGGGACGCGTCCTGCGACCTCCTCGACGGCGGCGGCGACGCAGTCCCGGAACTCCTCGGGGGTGAGGGCGTGGAACTCGCCGGTGCCGCAGCAGGCGAACACGGCGGCGGCGCCCGCCTCGACACCCGCGCGTACATGGGCGCGGAAGGCGTCGAGGTCGAGGGAGCCGTCCGGCGCGAAGGCGGTGACGGGGAAGAACAACAGGCCGTCGAGGCGGCCGGCGAGCGGGGCAGTGGTCACGGGCGCTCCCAGGGAAGTCCGTCGTGCAGGGCCATCGCGTGCACAGGTATGACTGTCATCCATATTCTTGAACGGTGCCGCCTCGCACGCTAGAACAGCGCGGAAGCGCCGGTCAAGGAAGAAGCCCGCCCCATCAAGGGCTCTTGACGCTCCGTCGGGCCGCTCCCTAGCGTGTCCACGGTTGTGAATGCCGCTCAACAGAGGAGATGCGCTCCATGTCAGCACCCCGCACCGTCCTGCTCACCGGCGCCGCCGGGGGCGTCGGCACGCTGATGCGGGAGCTGCTGCCCCCGTACGGCTACGACCTCCGCCTCCTGGACGTCGCCCCCGTGCCGGGGGCGCCCGACGCGATCGTCGCCGACCTCGCGGACCGCGCGGCGCTGCGCGAGGCCGTCCGGGGCGTCGACGCCATCGTGCACCTGGCCGGCATCTCCCTCGAAGCGAGCTTCGAGAAGATCATGGCCGCCAACATCGCCGGCACCTACCACCTCTACGAGGCCGCCCGCGAGGAGGGCGTCCGGCGCGTGGTCTTCGCCTCAAGCAACCACGCCGTCGGCTTCACCCGGCGCCCGCGCGACGGCGAACCGCCCGTCCCGGTCGGCACCCCGCACCGCCCCGACACCTTCTACGGCCTCTCCAAGTGCTTCGGCGAGGACCTGGCCCAGCTCTACTGGGACCAGCACGGCATCGAGACCGTCTCCGTCCGCATCGGCTCCTGCTTCCCCGAGCCCACCTCGGTACGGATGCTGTCGATGTGGCTCAGCCCCGCCGACTGCGCCCGCCTCCTGCACACCACGCTCACCGCCGAGAACGTGGGCCACACCGTGGTGTACGGCTCATCCGCCAACACGCGCGCGTGGTGGGACCTCTCCACCGCGCGGGCCATCGGCTTCGAGCCGCAGGACGACTCGGAGCCCTACGCGGAGAAGCTCATCGCCGAGAAGGGCCTCCCGCCGGAGGGCAGCGCCGACGACCTCTACCTGGGCGGCCACTTCTGCGTGGACCCGCCCCGCTGGCCGCACTGACCCTCGCCCCGCGGCGCGCACCCGGCGCCCCCGAACGCCGCACTCCGCCCCCTCCCCGACAGGAGCCGTTCCATGACCTCCGTGACCCGTCCCCTCGCCCTCGTGACGGGGGTCGGCCGGACCGTCGGCATCGGCGCCGGCATCGCCCGGCGCCTCGCGGAGTCGGGCTGGGACATCGCCCTCACCTGCTGGACGCCCTACGACCTGCGCATGGAGTGGGGCGTCGAGCAGGGCGCGACCGAGGCGGTCCTCGGGGAACTCGCGGAGCGGGGAGCCGCCGCCATGGCCGTCGAGGCCGATCTCGCCGAGACCGAAACCCCCGCGCGCGTCTTCGACGCGGTGCGGGAGCGGTTCGGCCGCCCGGTCACGGCCCTCGTCATGGCCCACTGCGAGTCGGTCGACTCCGGCCTCCTCGACACCACGGTGGAGAGCTTCGACCGCCATTTCGCCGTCAACGCGCGCGCGTCCTGGCTGCTGATCCGCGAGTACGGGCAGCGCTTCACCGGCCCCGCGGGCGGCCGCATCGTCGCCCTGACCAGCGACCACACCGTGGGGAACCTGCCCTACGGGGCGAGCAAGGGCGCCCTGGACCGCATCACCCTGGCCGCCGCGCGCGAGCTCGCCCACCTCGGGGTCACCGCGAACGTCATCAACCCCGGCCCGGTCGACACGGGCTGGATGACGGCGGAGCAGAAGGAGCAGCTGGCCGGGCTGACACCGCTCGGCCGCCTCGGCACCCCGCGGGACACCGCGCACCTGGTGGACTTCCTGTGCTCGACCGAGGGCCAGTGGATCAACGGGCAGCTGCTGATGAGCAACGGCGGCCTGGCCTGAACGGACGACAGCGCGTCACAACGGATTACACAGGACCCGGCCGGACTGATACGGGGGGAGCCGGCCGGGGCCCGGGTCACGGTGCGCGCTGGCAGACCGGACCCGCTCACCGTAGGCCCGGACGAAGATCATCGCGAGCCGCGGAACGCGGCACCTGTCCGGATTGCGCGGCGGGTCGACGCACGGAGGCGCACACCCGCGCACGCCGTCGTCGGCTTGCCGCCCCCTACGCGCCGACGGCCCGGCACGCCCGGCCTCAGGACGACGCCCTCAGCGTCCGGGACGGCGGCTCGCCGAACTTCTCCCGGTAGCGCGCCGCGAACCGGCCCTGGTGGGCGAAGCCCCAGCGCCAGGCCACCTCGCTCACGCTCACCTCGTCCGGCGCGGCCGTCCGCAGCTCCTCACGGACCCGGTCGAGGCGCACCTCCCGTACGTACGCCATCGGTGACATCCCCACGTACTCACGGAACGACTCCTGGAGGCGGCGCACGCTCACGCGCGCGTGGGCCGCGAGTTCGGTGGTCGTGAACGGGTGCTCGGGGCGCTCCCGCACCGCGTCCATCGCGCGCTTGACCGGGGCCGGCCGCCGCGGCTCCCCCGGGTGGGCGAGCGCCTCGCGCCAGGGGTGCTCAGCCGCCAGCAGCAGCCCGTTGAGCAGGGCCTCCTGCAAGGGTCCCGCCACCAGCTCGTGCCGGGCGAGGCCCTCTCCCGCGAGCGCCTCCGCGGCCACCTGGCGGGCGAAGCGCACCCAGCTCAGACCGGGACCGCGCGTGATGTCCAGGCCGGGCGCGAAGACCAGCGGGCCGCGGGGCGGGCGGCCGAGCAGCCGTTCGAGCCGGTCGCGCAGCTCGGCGGCCCCGACCTTCACCGAGAGGGTCCTGCAGTCCCCGGTCCAGCGGTCGAGGAAGGTGTCCCCCGCCGGGTCGAGGAGCAGCGCCTCTTCGGCCGTCGCGACGATCGAGGACCCGCCCTGGCGCATCTCCATCCTGCCGCTGAACGGCGCGTTCAGGTGGTACGCGCCGAGTTCCCCGAAGCTCATCCGCACATCGGCGCCGCAGCTGAGGTCGCCGATGACCAGCGGGCCGAAGGCGAGGGTGTCGAAGCGCGCCGCGAAGGGGCGTCTCTCCCGGTCGACGACGTCCATCCGGTTCGCGTAGTAGCGGGCGTCGAGTTCCTCGCGCGCCTCGTCCACGTCCCCCGTCCGGAAACGGCTCCCACCCACAGTGTCCCTGCCCCCCACCGGCCCCGGCAGCACCTCCGCCCCCGCCGCACCCATGGTCGAAAGAATATTCATATGACGGATCTGACCGGGAAGGGCGGGTAATCAAGGTGGCCGAACCCGGCGAGGGTAAGGGAACGGCAAAGGGGCCCGGATCGTTACCCCTGGCATGACCGCTATGACCCCCGGCTCGAACATCCCTCTCACCGTCGCACGCGTGGCGGTGGACGTCGCCGCCCCGGTGCGGCTCGACGTCTCGGGCCTGCTGCTCGGCGCTGACGGCAAGGTGCGCTCGGACGACGACTTCATCTTCTACAACCAGCCGTCCGGACCCGGTGTCACCTACCGCTCCGGCGGCGGGGCCGCCCCCGACGCGATCCTGGTGGACACCGGCGCCGTCCCGGCCGGCATCGAGAGGATCGTCGTCACCGCGAGCCCCGACGCCGCAGGCCAGACCTTCCAGGGCATCGAGCCCACCGCCACCCTGCGCAACGCGGACGACGGCAGCGTCCTCGCCACCTTCACCCCGCCCCGGCTGGCCACCGAGACCGCGCTCGTGGTCGTCGAGATCTATCTGCGCAACGGCGCGTGGAAGGCCCGCGCCGTGGGCCAGGGATACGCGAACGGTCTGGCCGGCATCGCGACGGACTTCGGCGTCTCGGTGGACGACGCGCCCGCCGCCGCCCCGGCAGCGGCGGCGCCCGTCGCACCGGCCGCCCCCGTCGTCGCCCCGCCCGCCCCGATGGCGCCCCCGGCCCCGCCCGCCGCCGCGGTGGACCCCAGGATCGCCGCCGCCACTCCGCCCGCTCCCCCGGCCGCCGCGCCCGTCTCCACCGGCAAGATCAACCTCGACAAGGGCCGGGTCAACCTCCAGAAGAACCAGACCGTGTCCCTGGTCAAGGGCGGCCGCCCGCTGCTGTCCCAGGTCAAGATGGGCCTCGGCTGGGAGCCCGCCTACCGGGGCAAGGACATCGACCTGGACGCCTCCGTCATCGCGTACGGCCCCCAGCGCAACCACCTGGACAGCTGCTACTTCGGCAAGCTGACCATCCTGGGCGGCTCGGTGAAGCACTCCGGCGACAACCTCACCGGCGAGGGCGCGGGCGACGACGAGGTGATCGTCGTCGACCTCGGCAGGCTGCCTGCCGAGGCCACCGGTCTGGTCTTCACGGTCAACTCCTTCTCCGGCCAGAAGTTCACCGAGGTCGCCAAGGCCTACTGCCGGCTGATGGACGCGGCGACGGGCGAGGAGCTGGTCCGCTTCGACCTGACCACCGCCGAGCCGCAGACCGGCGTCATGATGGCCAAGCTGATCAAGCAGTTCAGCGGCGAGTGGGAGATGACGGCGATGGGCGAGTTCGTGAAGTCCCGGACCGTCCGGGGCATGGTGAAGCCGGCCGCCCAGGCCCTCTGAGCGACCGGCCGCGGCACGCGTCTAGAACAGCGCGCTGTAGGCGTTGAGGGCGGGCTGGCCGCCGAGGTGGGCGTAGAGCACGGTCGAGTCCCGGCCGATCTCTCCCCTGTCCACCAGGTCGACCAGACCCGCCATCGACTTCCCCTCGTACACGGGGTCGGTGACCATGCCCTCGGTGCGGGCGGCGAGCCGCATCGCGTCGAGGGTGGCCTCGTCGGGGATGCCGTACACCCCGGCGTGGTAGCGCTCGTCCAGCTCGACGTCGGCCGCCGTCACCGGCCGCTCGACCCCGATCAGGGCGGCGGTGTCCCGGGCGATCCGGGTGATCTGCTCGTGCGTGGGACCGGGCTTCGCCGAGGCGTCGATCCCGATGATCCGGCGGGCGGGACCGCCCTCCTCGGCGAGCGCGGCGAAGCCCGCGACCATGCCGGCCTGGGTGGAGCCGGTCACGGAGCAGACCACCACGGTGTCGAAGAGGACGCCGAGCGCGCGCTCCTGCTCGGCCACCTCGTACGCCCAGTTCGCGAAGCCGAGGCCGCCGAGCCGGTGGTCGGAGGCGCCCGCCGGGATCGCGTACGGCTTGCCGCCGCCCTCCTCGACCTCCCGCAGGGCCAGCTCCCAGCTCTCCTTGAAGCCGATGCCGAAGCCCGCTCTGACGAGCCGTACGTCGGCGCCCGCGAGACGGCTGATCAGGATGTTGCCGACCTTGTCGTAGACGGAGTCGGGCCAGTCGACCCAGCTCTCCTGGACGAGGACGCAGCGCAGGCCCGCGCGGGCGGCGACGGCGGCGACCTGGCGGGTGTGGTTGGACTGGACGCCGCCGATGGAGACGAGGGTGTCGCAGCCCTGCGCGAGGGCGTCGGCGACCAGGTACTCCAGCTTGCGGGTCTTGTTCCCGCCGTACGCGACACCGGAGTTGCAGTCCTCGCGCTTGGCCCAGAGCGCGGCGCCGCCGAGGTGGTGGGTGAGCCGTTCGAGCGGATGGACCGGCGAGGGCCCGAAGAGGAGCGGGTAGCGGTCGAAGTCGGTGATCGGCATGGCGGCTCCCGGTGGGTGAAGGCTGCTGGTCCTGGACGCTCCTACGGGACCCCGGGCCCTGCGATGCCGGTGACCTCGGCCACCTCGACGGCGTCGTCCGCGAGCTGTTCGAGCGCCGCCCAGATCTCCGTGGTGACCCGTACCGCCTCCGCCGCGTCCCCCGCCTCGCAGGCGTCGATGAGCCGCTCGTGCAGCTCGGCGGAGCCACAGCTCCAGGCGTCGCCGAAGAGCCGCCGTTCGACCCGGCGGATCAGGGGGGTGTACCGCGCGATCGTGGCGGCGGCGGCGTGGTTGCCGCTGGCGACGACGAGGACCTGGTGGAGCTCGTCGTCGGCGTTCAGGGCGGCTTCCACGTCGGAGGTCCGGACGGCTGCCGCGAAGCGCTCGTTGGCCTCGCGCATGGCCCGGATGCCCTCGGGGCCGAGGAGGGGTACGCCGGTCCTGGCCGCGAGTTCGTGCATCACCCGCACCACCGAGGCGGCGTCCCTGACGATCCGGCTGACCGGCCGGGTGACGCGGGTGTAGCTCTGCGGCTTGGACTCGACGAGCCCCTCGTCGCCGAGCCGGGCCAGGGCCTCGCGCACGGGTGCGCGCGAGAGCCCGAGCCGTTCGGCGAGTTCGGCGTCCTTGAGCGGGGCGCCGGGGGCGAGGTCACCGCGCACGATGGCCTCCCGCAGTGCCTCGTACGCCCGGTCACGCAGCAGGGTCCGGCTCACGGGCCGTAGTGCGTCCATGGGCTGACATGTTAGATGTCAGCCCATGGAACCGACAGGGCCGGTTCCGGCCCCGTGACGGGGCCGAAGGCCTCAGCGACGGGGCTGGCGGCGCCACGGACCGGTGATCGCGACCATGATGCCCGGGCTCTGGATGCTGGCGAACAGGGTGTCCCCGTCGGGCGAGAAGGTGACGCCCGCGAGCTCGCTGTCGTTCAGGTCGTTGCGGGCGATCGGGTAGGTGCGGCCCGAGTCGGTGGCGCCGAAGAGGTGCTGGACGCCCTCGCCGTCCTCGGCGATGACGATGCCGCCGTACGGGGAGACGGTGATGTTGTCGGGGCCGTCGTAGGCGCCGTCGACGTCGGGGGCGGCGTTCACGCCCAGCAGCACCTTCAGGGTGAGGGTGCGGCGCTTCGGGTCGTAGAACCAGACCTGGCCGTCGTGCGCGGCGCCGGGGCTCTCCTCGCGCGCGTAGGACGAGACGACGTACGCGCCGCCGTCGGCCCACCACATGCCCTCCAGCTTGCGGCCGCGGGTGATCTGACCGTCCGTGAACTGCTTGCGGACGGGGGTGGTGCGGGCGTCACGGTCGGGGACGTCGATCCAGTCCACGCCGTAGACGGTGCCGATCCGGGTCGCGCGGGAGAGATCGTCCACGAAGCGGCCCGAGGAGTCGATGCACTTGGCGGCCTGGAGCGCACCGGCGTCGTCGGCGAGGGTACGGAGCTTGCCGCGGCCGTGCTCGAAGCCCTGCGGCGGCACCCAGCGGAAGAGCAGCCCGTTGGGGTTGGAGGCGTCCTCGGTGAGGTAGGCGTGGCCGCGCCTGGGGTCGATGACGACGGCCTCGTGGTCGTACCGGCCGAAGGCCTTGACCGGCTTCGGGTCGCGGTTGGCGCGGCGGTCGCGCGGGTCGACCTCGAAGACGTAGCCGTGGTCCTTGGTCATGCCGTTGACGCCGGCGCGGTCGGAGTTCTCCTCGCCGGTCAGCCAGGTGCCCCAGGCGGTGCTGCCGCCCGCGCAGTTGGTGGAGGTGCCGGCGATGCCGACCCACTCGGCGACGGTGCCGTCGCGGTGCATCTCGACGACCGTGCAGCCGCCGGCCGCGGCGGGGTCGTAGACGAGTCCCTCGGTGAGCGGGACGGGGTGCGCCCACCTGGAGCGGGGGCCCTTGAGCTCGTGGTTGTTGACCAGGTACGTGGTGCCGCGCGGTCCGGCGAAGGCGGCGGTGCCGTCGTGCTTCTCCGGGGTGAACTCGCCGGACTCCAGCCGGGTCACGCCGCTGTGGGTGACGATGCGGTAGGAGAAGCCGGCGGGCAGGGCGAGTATCCCGTCGGGGTCGGCGACGAGCGGTCCGTAGCCGAGCCGGTGGCCGTGCCCGTGCCCGCCGTCGTGCCCGTTCTCGTGGTCGTGGCCGGTTCCGTACGCCTCCGGCTCGTCCGCGGCGAGCGCCTCGGGGGCGGTGGCGAGAGCGCCGACGACACCGGTGAGGGCGATCCCCGCACCGGTGACGGCGGACTGCTTGGTGAACTCTCTGCGGTTGAGGGGCATGGTGTGGCGTTCTCCCTGTGGTGGCCGGATCTCGCGGGCCACCCTGCCGCGCCGCCGCGAACAGCGCCTGAACACCACGGGAACACCGCCGGGCGCGAGCAGCTCGGCCCTGTCCGTTCCCGCCCTGCCCCTGCTCGTGTCCGCCGACGGGCTGTCAGGCCCCGGACCGCGAGCGCGCCTTGAAGGCGGACTTGCGGGCCTCCTTCGCCACCGTCTTGTCCCGGTGCAGACGTCCCATCGCCTCCAGGACCTCCGCCGTCGCCGGGTGCTCCACCCGCCAGGCCGTCTCGAAGAAGCCGCTGTGGCGCCCCGTGAGGCCTTCGACGAGCTCCTGGAGTTCCTCCAGGTCGCCGTCCGAGTCGAGCTGGGCCGCGATCGTGTCGATCGCCAACCAGAAGATCATCGACTCCGGCGGCGCGGGGACGTCGGCCGCACCCCGCTCGGCCAGCCAGACCCGCGCGAGGCCGCCGAGTTCCGCGTCGTCGAGGACCTCCCGCACCGCGGGCTCGGCCTCCGCGCCGACGAGGGACAGGGTCTGCTGGCAGTGGAGACGGCGGAGCGGCGATCCCGCGTCCGCGCCGCGCGCGGCGTGCAGCAGCTCGCGGGCCGCGCCGAGCGCGTCCCGCCCGGCCAGCCACGCGGCGGTCTCCTCCCGTGCTGCGGCCTCCGGGTAGCCGGAGATGCCGTCGAGGAGCGCGTCGGCGCCCTTCTCCGCGAGGTCGCCGACGGCGGGGGCATCCACGCCGGCCTCCAGCATCTTGGCCCGGACGCCGTAGAGGCCGAGCGGGGTGAGCCGGACCATGCCGTACCGGGTGACGTCCTCCTCGTCGACCGGCGGCGCGGGCTCCTCGCCCTCCTCGGCCATGAGGGCCTCGTCGACGGGCTGGTACTCGACGAGGCCGATCGGTTCGAGGAGCCGGAACTGCTCGTCGAGCCGCATCATCGCGTCCGAGACCTGCTCCAGGACGTCGTCGGTGGGCTCGCCCATGTCGTCGGGGACGACCATCGACGCGGCGAGCGCGGGCAGCGGCACCGGTCCCTCGCCGGCCCCTCCCTCGCTGACGGTCAGCAGGTAGAGGTTGCCGAGCACGCCCTCCAGGAAGTCGGCCTCCTCCTCGGGGTCCCAGTCCAGCGCGTCGAAGTCGATCCCGCCGTCCTCGCCGAGGACCGCGTCCAGGTCCTCCAGGACCGGGGCGACGGCGTCGGCGAACACCGCGTCGAAGCCGTCCAGCCACAGCGCGAGGACGTCCTGCGGCGAACCGGCGGTGAGCAGCGCCAGGTTCTCGCCGGGGGCGGCCCGGCCGGGGGTGTCCTCCGTCTCGCCGTCCTCGCCCTCGGTGCCGTCCTCGACGTCCACGAGGCCGGTGTCGACCGCGAGCCGCCAGGCGTCGCCCGCCAGCATCTCGCCGTCCTCGTCGGCGGAGAGGCCGAGGAGCGCGACGGCCTCGGGCAGCTGCTCGTCGACGAGTTCGCCGCCCGCGTCGACGCGGGTGTCGGGGCCGGCCCAGCGGGCGAGCCGCACCGCGTGGGCGAGGAGGGGGGCGGCCAGGGCGTCCCGTGCCAGCTCCGCGTCCGCAGGCAGCCGAACGGGGGGAAGGGTGGGGTGCTCCACTGACATCTGGGGGGTCTCCTCGACGCGTACGTGGGTGAACGGGGTGCAAAGAGCGGGTCCCAGCGTAGACGCATCCGGGGGAACGTCCGCCGGTTCACGGATCCGTCAGCCTTCGTACACCCGTCGACTCTTGACAAGTCCACCACTCGCGCAAGAGATTGACGCGCGTAGATTCATCTGCCGTTCCTCCAAGCACCCTCCGGAGCCCTGATGCCTTCCTCCATACCGAGATCCGCCGCCGTGTCCGCCGTCGTGGCCGCCGCCCTCGCCGCCGGGCTCCTCGCCTCCTCGGCGAGCGCCGCCGAGGACGGCGCCACCGGCACGCGCGTCCACGACATCCAGGGCACGACCCGGGTCTCCCCCCTCGTCGGCAAGCAGGTCACCGGCGTGACGGGCATCGTCACGGGCGTCCGCACGTACGGCTCGCGCGGATTCTGGATCCAGGATCCGGAAGCCGACGCGAACCCGGCCACCAGCGAGGGCCTCTTCGTCTTCACCAGCTCGGTCCCGACGGTCGCCGTCGGCGACGCCGTCAGCCTGAACGGCACGGTCACCGAGTACGTCCCCGGTGGCCTGAACTCCGGCAACCAGTCGCTCACCCAGCTGTCGAAGCCGACCGTCACCGTCCTGTCGAAGGGCAACGCCGTCCCGGCCCCCGTGACGATCTCCGGCTGGTCCGTGCCCGACGCGTACGCCCCCGAGGGCGACCCGGCCGCCGGCGGCTCGATCAACGGCCTGACGCTCGACCCGGAGACGTACGCCCTGGACTACTACGAGTCCCTGGAGGGCAGCAACGTCCGGATCGACTCCTCGCGCGTGGTCGGCGCCACCGACCCGTACGCGGAGCTGTGGGTCACGGTGAAGCCGTGGGAGAACGGCAACCGGCGCGGCGGCACGGTCTACGGCTCGTACGAGTCGCAGAACACCGGCCGGCTCCAGATCCAGTCGCTGACCCCGCTCGCCCAGCAGCCGTTCCCCAAGGCGAACGTCGGCGACCGGCTGACCGGCACGACCGAGGGCCCGCTCGACTTCAACCAGTTCGGCGGCTACACGCTCACCGCCCGCACGCTCGGCACGGTCCAGGACAACGGCCTGGAGCGCGAGTCCACGGACCGGCAGCACAAGAACGAGCTGGCCGTGGCCACGTACAACGTCGAGAACCTCGACCCGAGCGACCCGCAGGAGAAGTTCGACGCGCTCGCGAAGGCGGTCGTCGACAACCTCGCCTCGCCCGACATCCTCGCCCTGGAGGAGATCCAGGACAACAACGGCGCCAAGAACGACGGCACGGTCGCCGCCGACCAGACGGTCAAGAAGTTCACGGACGCGATCGTCGCGGCCGGCGGCCCGGCGTACGAGTGGCGCTCGGTCGACCCGCAGAACAACAAGGACGGCGGCGAGCCCGGCGGCAACATCCGTCAGGTCTTCCTCTTCAACCCCGAGCGGGTCTCCTTCACGGACCGCGCGGGCTCCGACGCCACCACCACGCCCACCGCCGTGACGGGCGGGAAGGGCCGCGCCGCGCTGACCCTCTCCCCCGGCCGGATCGACCCGGCGAACACCGCCTGGGACAGCAGCCGCAAGCCGCTCGCGGGCGAGTTCGTCTTCCGCGGCCGTACGGTCTTCGTGATCGCCAACCACTTCGGCTCGAAGGGCGGCGACGAGGGCCTGACCTCGCACCACCAGCCGCCGAACCGTTCCTCCGAGGCGAAGCGACTGCTCCAGGCGCAGGCCGTGAACGCCTTCGTGAAGGACATCGTCGCGATCGAGAAGCAGGCGGACGTCCTCGTCGTCGGCGACATCAACGACTTCGAGTTCTCCGGCACGACGCGGGCGCTCACCGACGGCGGCGCCCTGTACCCGGCCGTGAAGTCGCTGCCGCGCGCCGAGCGGTACTCGTACGTCTACCAGGGCAACAGCCAGGTCCTCGACCAGATCCTGACCAGCCCCGGCGTGCACCACTTCGAGTACGACAGCGTGCACATCAACGCGGAGTTCGCCGACCAGGACAGCGATCACGACCCGCAGGTGCTGCGCTTCCGCCCGTAGGACGGACCGGCCGGGTCACCCGCCCGCGCTCAGGCTGAGCGCGGGCGTGTACCGGCGCACCCGGCTGCCGGCGAGGCCCGGGTAGCGGTGCACCCGCGCCCAGGCCTCGCCGAGCGGCCCGCCCGCGGCCTGCCACTGGGCATGGGCCTGCTCGTTCTCCCACTCGGCGAGGTTCAGGACGCGGGTGCCGTCGGTGGACAGATGGAAGTGCGCGCCGATCCCGCCGGGTGCCGACCGCTGCTCCGCGTCGCCGTCCAAGGCGGTGAACACGGCGTCCACCCAGGCCCGCTGGCGTTCCGCGTCCGGTCCTTCGAACTCCACCTCGACGACGGCGACGGCCCCGGGCACGGCTCCCGCGCTCCGCTCGTCGAGGACGGCGGAGCGGTACGGCGGCGCGTAGCGGTGCAGGACCACCCGGTCGATGCCGGGCACGGCCGCGTCGATCTCGGCGTTCCGGTCGTCGCGGTAGGTCCGGACGAAGTCCTCGTAGGCCTGCTCGGAGGTCCACTGCGAGTAGTGCAGCAGCGTGTCCCCGTCCGTCCCGGTGTAGACGCTGTACGAGAGCAGCCCCAGGTCGGGCCACTCCCTGCTCTCCCAGGTCCTGCGGATGGCCTCGACGGCCGCCCGCTGACGCTCGGGGCCGCCGACCCGCCAGGTGCTGACGAGGGCGGCACCGACCCCGGGGCGGTGCAGGTCGGGACGGGCATCGGGGTGCGCGAAGGCGTTCATGGGGTCGGCCCTTCCGTTCGGTTCGGATGGCTCCACCGTCCTCCCTCAACCTTGCTTGAGGTCAAGGACCCGCCCTGTGCCAGACTGCGGACCGTGATCCTTCGCCCCGCCACCCGCGCCGAACTGCCGTCCGTGCTCGCCCTCCTGGCCGACGAGCGGACGGTCGTGGACCCCGACTCGATCACCGTCACCGAGGCGTACGAGCGGGCCTTCGCGGACATCGAGACCGATCCGCGCAACGAACTCCTCGTCCTCCTCGACGAAGACCTCGTCGTGGGCTGCCTCCAGGCCACGTACATCCCGGGACTCGGCAAAGGCGGTGCCGAGCGGGCCCTGATCGAGGCGGTCCGGATCAGGGCCGACCGGCGCGGCGGCGGGCTCGGCCGCGAGCTGATGGAGCGGGCCATGACGCGGGCCCGGGAACGCGGCTGCGCCCTGGTCCAGCTCACCAGCGACAAGGAGCGGACGGACGCCCACCGCTTCTACGCCTCACTGGGCTTCGCACGCAGCCACGACGGCTTCAAGCGGGCGCTCTGGCAAGACGGTCGGCCCGAAAACATCGAGAGTTCGTTCAGCAGAACTGAATCCTCGGCGCAAGCAGATCTAAGTGGACCTTCACCGACATCGGCGCCCAGACTCTCCGGATGAGCACGATGAGCACGATGAAGACGATGAGCACCACGCGCACGGAACGTCCTTTCGGTCGCGCGCTCTGCGCGATGATCACCCCGTTCACTCCCTCCGGCGGGCTCGACCTCGACCGGGCCGGCGAGCTGGCCGCCCGGCTGATCGCGGACGGCTGCGACGGTCTCGTCCTCAACGGCACCACCGGCGAGTCCCCGACCACCACCGACACGGAGAAGGCCGCGCTCGTCCGGGCGGTGCGGAAGGCGGTCGGCCCCGGCCCCGCGCTCCTGACGGGCGTCGGCACCGCCGACACCCGGCACACCCTCGAACTGGCCCGGCAGGCCGAACAGGCGGGCGCCGACGGGCTCCTCGTCGTCACCCCGTACTACAGCCGCCCCCAGCAGTCCGCCGTGGAGGCCCACTTCCTCAAGGTCGCGGACGGGGCGGGCCTCCCGGTGATGGTCTACGACATCCCGGGCCGTACGGGGACCCGGGTCGAACCGGCGACGATGCGGCGGCTCGCGAAGCATCCCAGGATCGTCGCGGTGAAGGACTGCTCCTCCGACCTCCTGGCCGCGGCCCGGCTCATCGCGGAGACCTCGCTCGCGTACTACTCGGGCTCCGAGGAGCTGAACCTGCCGCTGTACGCGGTCGGGGGCGCGGGCTACGTCAGCACGGTGGCCAACGTGGCCCCCCGTCAGCTGCGGGCCGTCCTGGACGCCTTCGACGCGGGCGACTCCGCGGAGGCTGCCCGGCTGAACGCCCGCACGATGCCGCTGACCGAGCTGATGATGGCCTCCGGGCTTCCGGGCTCGGTGACGGCCAAGGCGCTGCTCGGCGGAGCGCTGCGCGAACCGCTGCAGCCCGCCGACCGGGAGGCGGTCGACGGGCTGAAGGCGGCGCACGAGGCACTGGTTCAGGCGGAGTCGGTGGTGGAGGTGCTGCCGAAGATCGCGGCGTGCTCCAGGACGTCCTCCAGCGGGTCGTCGATCTGACCGGTGTGGATCGAGAGGCTCGGCCCGTTCGTCACGGTCGGGCCGTTGCCCGTGTGCGTCTCGTCGGCCTGGGCCGTACCCACGGGCAGCAGGATCGCTGCCGCCGTGAGCATCCCGACGACCGTGCGCTTCGTCCTCATGTCGACTCCTCGCCTTGTCCGCTGCTGGAACCTTGCGCTCCGCACTGTTAACGCACCGTCACCGGATCGGTTGCCGTGTGACAGGAGTTTCACGGCGTCGTCCCCGTTCCGTACCGCCCCCGGGGGAAACCCGGTGCCACGGCTAACCTGAGCGCGCTTCGGGCCGCGGACGGCGGCCCGGCCGTGAGACGGGGAAGACGACGTGGTGAGAAGGCCGATGGAGACACTCGGGGCGCGCACGGCCGGAGCGCGGGACACCGGAACGGGCGGTGGAGGAACCGAGCCGTCCCGCAGGCGTCTGCTCCGCCTCGCCGGGACCGGACTCGGCCTGACGGCCCTGGGCGCGGGCGCGTGGGGCTGCGGCCCCGTCGAGGAGCCGGCGGCGACCGCGCCGGACCCGGGAGCGACCCCGGGGAAGGGCGGGGACGCCTTCACCACCCCGCCGGCCGGCACGGCCCCGGGCCCGCTGTGGCAGAGCGAGGCCGCCGGCGGGTCGCTCGGCGCGCTGGACGCGCTCGCCGTCGCCGGAGACGTGGTCCTGGTCTCGGGCGATCCGCTGGTGGGCCGGGACATCGTCACCGGCAAGGAGGTCTGGTCCCGCAAGGAGGTCGCCGTACCGGGCGCGAAACTGCTCGTCAGCGGAGGGACCCTCTATCTCGCCAGCGCCCAGTACGACGGGGACGTCGTCGGCCTCGACCCGGCCACCGGCAAGGAGACCTGGCGCAGCAGGCTCGGTGGCGAGCGGTACGCCCAGCCCCGCACGCTCGCCGCCGACGACCGGCACGTCTACGTCCTCGCCGGCGTCCTGGAGAAGGACCTCAGCGTGAAGGACAACGTGATCGCGGCCCTCGACATCGCCTCCGGCAAGGTGGTCTGGCAGGAGCGGCGCGACGCGGGCACCGAGGAGTACGGCATCGTCGCCGCCGTCGTCGGCCGGCACCTCGTCTACACCGACCTGCGGGAGAACGTGACGGTCCGCGACACCGCCACGGGCCGGCAGGTCTGGACGAAGAAGATCGGCACGTCCAACCACCGCAGGCTCGCCTTCCACGAGGACCTCGTCATCGTCCCCGACACCCATCGGCTGCGGGCCTTCGCGCTGGGGGACGGCCGGGAGCGCTGGTCGCTCGCGGCCGACGAGACGTACGTCTGGTTCCGGGACCCCGCGGTCCTGGACGGGGTGCTCTACGTCGCCGACTCCTCCCGCTCCCTGTGGGCCGTGAACCCGGCGACGGGCCGGGAGATCTGGCGCAACGACGACCTCGCCGGGCTGTCGACGCCCTGGCAGTACACCAAGGTCGGCGACACGCTCTACGGTGCCACGGAGCTCGACCCGAAGGGCGGCGTGCACGCCTTCGACGCCCGCGACGGACGGCTGCGCTGGACCTACAACGACGGCACGAAGTCCAGCGAGAAGTGGTACGTCGTACCGTCCGGCAAGCGCCTCGCCGCCCTGCACGGAAAGCGGCTGACCGCCCTCCCGGCCGTCTAGGGCCTCTCGTTTGGATCATGCCGGGCTCGCGGGGTCCGGCCTGATCCGAACGAAAGACCCCAGGGCCTGGAGAGGGCGGTCAGGGTGTCCCGCGGGTGCCTCAGTTGTGACTGTGCAGGATGTCGTTGAGGCCGCCCCAGACCGCGTTGTTCGGGCGGGCCTCGACGGCGCCGGTGACCGAGTTGCGGCGGAAGAGGATGTTCGAGGCGCCGGAGAGCTCGCGGGCCTTCACGATCTGGCCGTCGGGCATCGTGACCCGGGTTCCGGCGGTGACGTACAGGCCGGCCTCGACGACGCACTCGTCGCCGAGGGCGATGCCGACGCCCGCCTCTGCGCCGACCAGGCAGCGCTCGCCGATGGAGATGACGACGTTGCCGCCGCCCGAGAGCGTGCCCATGGTGGAGGCGCCGCCGCCGATGTCGGAGCCGTTGCCGACGACGACGCCGGCGGAGATCCGGCCCTCGACCATGGAGGTGCCGAGGGTGCCGGCGTTGAAGTTGACGAAGCCCTCGTGCATGACGGTGGTGCCGGCGGCGAGGTGGGCGCCGAGACGGACCCGGTCGGCGTCGGCGACGCGGACGCCGGCGGGTACGACGTAGTCGGTCATGCGCGGGAACTTGTCGATGCTCGTGACGGCGAGGTGCAGGCCCTCCGCGCGCGCGTTGAGCCGCACCTTCTCGATGTCGTCGACGGCGACGGGACCGAGCGAGGTCCAGGCGACGTTGGCGAGCAGGCCGAAGACGCCGTCCAGGCTCTGGCCGTGCGGCTTGACCAGCCGGTGGCTGAGCAGGTGCAGACGCAGGTAGGCGTCGTGGGCGTCGAGCGGCTTCTCGTCGAGCGAGCCGATGACGGTACGGACGGCGACCACCTCGACGCCCCGGCGGGCGTCCACGCCGAGGGCCTTGACGGCGCCTTCGCCGAGGGCGTTCAGGGCCTCGTCGGGGGTGAGCCGCTCGGTGCCGGCGGGGCCGGGCGCGTCGGTCAGCGAGGGGGCGGGGAACCAGGTGTCGAGAACGGTGCCGTCGCCGGCGATGGTGGCGAGGCCGGCGGCGACGGCGCCGGTGGAGCGAGGAGCAGTGGTCATGACGGAAAACCTAACCGGCGGGGCCCCGCGCGGGCCAACCGGTCTCAGGTGCCGGTCGGACGCGTCGGCGGTTCCGACAGGCCCGGGGGCGGGGAGTTCGGTGGTTCGTTCAGGATCCGGGCCAGCATCTCGCGCGCGTACTCCTCGTCGTAGGCACCGTTGGTGAGCAGGGCCTGGAGGCAGAGGCCGTCCATGAGGGCGACCAGGGCGCGGGCGGTCACGGGGTCGGTGCGGTGGGCGAGGACGGCGATGACCGTGTCGGTCCACTCGGCGGCGACCGGGCGGAGCGAGGGGCGCCGCAGGGCAGCGAGGTAGAGCTCGTATTCGAGCTCCACGCGCGCGCGTGCGCCGCCCGTCCACTCCCCCAGGAGGCGGGCGAGCACGGCCGCCAGGTCGGCGTCCGGCGCGGCGAGGGCGGGGCTCTCGCGCAGCAGCCGCCCGAAGCCCTCGTTGGCCTTGCGGAGGGCCGCGACGAGGAGTTCGTCGAGGGAGGCGAAGTGGTACGTGGTCGAGCCGAGCGGCACGTCGGCCTCCGCGGCCACCGTGCGGTGACTCAGGCCCGTGATCCCGGCCCGGCCGACCACCCGCAGGGCCGCGTCCACGATCCGCTCCCGCCGTTCGGGGTCGTGGCGGCGGGCCCTGGCCATCAGTGCGCGCCGCCGAGGTTGAGGACGGCGACCCCGGCGATGATGAGGACGATCCCGGCGATCTTGGCGAGGCTGAGGGTCTCGCCGAGGAAGAGGATGCCGATGGTGGCGACGGCGGCGGTGCCGACGCCGGACCAGATGGCGTAGGCGGTGCCGACCTGGAGTGTCTTGAGCGCCTGGGCGAGGAGCGCGAAGGCGATCAGATAGCCCGCGCCGGTGACGATCGAGGGCCAGAGCTTGGTGAAGCCCTCGCTGTACTTCATCGAGGTGGTGGCGAGAATCTCCGCCACGATGGCGCCGGCGAGCAGTCCGTAACCCATGCGTACGAGCGTACACAGCACTGCGTACGGGTGTACACATCGGTGCCCTATACGGTGTCCCGCATGACGTTTCCCCCAGGGCCGCCGCCCTACGGCTACGGCTATCCGCCGCCGCCCCCGCCGCCGCAGCCCGGCGTGATACCCCTGGCGCCGCTCGGCTTCAACGCGATCCTGACCGGCGCCTTCGCCACCTTCGGCCGCTACTGGAAGCAGCTGCTCGGAGTGACGGCCGCCGCGTACGGGATGGCCGTGCTGACCGTGGCGGCGGCGCTCGGCATCGCGTACGCGGCCGTAGGCGACCTCTTCCCCGCCGTGTTCGACCTGCCGTCCGGCCAGGAGCCGCAGTGGGACGACGTCCGCCCGCTGCTCGTCGCCTTCGCCTGCGTCTGGGGCGCCGGCACGATCGCGGCCCTGTGCGCCAACGCAGTGGTCGCGGCGGCCTGCCCCGCCGTGATCCAGGAAGCGGTCCTCGGCCGACCGACGACCTTCGGTGCGATCTGGCGCCGCTCATGGGCCCGGATGCCGGCCGTCCTCGGCACGGTGATCCTGACGAGCCTGCCGATGGTGCTCCTGGTCGCGGTGTTCGTGGGGACGCTCACCGCCCTGCTGATCAACCTCAACGGCGGCAGTCCGGTGACCATGGTGTTCGTGATCTTCGGCGGCGCGACGCTCGCCGCACTGCTCTTCGTCCCGCTCGCCCTATGGCTCTGGGTGAAGTTCAGCCTGGCCCCGGCCGCCGCGGTGATGGAGAACAGGGGCGTCGTGGCCTCGATGCGCCGCTCCTCGACCCTGGTCCGCGGCTCCTGGTGGCGCGTCTTCGGCTGCCTGCTCGTCGCCGCGCTCATGGCGGCCGCCATCGGCTGGCTGATCCAGCAGGTCTTCTCCCTGCTGATCTCGGTCCCCCTGGCGACGACCGACTTCTCCGGCGGCGATCCCGCGGCCGTGATCGCCTCCCTGGTCGGCGTGGTCGCCTTCCTCGCCGTGGGCCAGCTGATCAGCCAGGTCGTGGTCTCCGTCTTCCCGCCCCTGATCACCAGCCTGCTCTACGTCGACCAGCGCATCCGCAAGGAGAACCTGGCCCCGGAGCTGGCAAGGGCCGCGGGGATGGCGCCTCACCAGCCGTCGTAGGCCCTTCCAGGCCGCACTGGTCGGTGCTAGTCGACGAGTGACCGCTTCGGCCGCAGCACGCAGAACTCGTTGCCCTCGGGATCGGCGAGGACCACCCAGGTCGCGTCCTCGCCCTGCCCGACGTCGATCCGCCGCGCCCCGAGGCCGATGATCCGCTCCACCTCCGCGTCCCGGTCGTCGGGCGCCAGGTCCAGGTGGAGACGGTTCTTGACGGTCTTGGACTCGGGGACGGTGAGCAGCACGATGCCGGGCAGCGCGTGCTCCCCCGCACCGATGACGACCTCCTCGTCGTCCTCGTAGAGCACCTTCCAGTCGAGCACCCGGGTCCAGAACTCGGCCTGACGCTTGGCGTCGTGGACATCGATCGCGATTTGGTACAGAGAAACGGCCATGCCCTCCAGTCTATGGAGGGCATGGCCGTCTCTACGGGGTGATCAGACGTTGAAGCCGAGCGCGCGGAGCTGCTCGCGGCCGTCGTCCGTGATCTTGTCCGGGCCCCACGGGGGCATCCAGACCCAGTTGATCTTCAGTTCGCTGACGATGCCGTCCGTCGCGGACTTCGCCTGGTCCTCGATCACATCGGTCAGCGGACAGGCCGCCGACGTCAGGGTCATGTCCAGCGTCGCGACGTTCGAGTCGTCGATGTGGATGCCGTAGATCAGGCCCAGGTTGACGACGTCGATGCCCAGCTCGGGGTCGACGACGTCGTACAGCGCCTCACGGACTTCTTCCTCGGAGGCCGGCTTCATCGTGGCCTCGGCGTTCTCGGTCATGCCGACTTCCTCACAGACTTCTCGTCGTCACCCAGCACCTGGGCGGTCGCGTCCTTCCACGCCATCCAGCTGAGCAGCGCGCACTTCACCCGGGCCGGGTACTTGGAGACCCCGGCGAACGCGACCGCGTCCTCCAGGATCTCCTCCATGGCGTCGTCCGGCTCGATCTTGCCCTTGGACTGCATCAGCTCCAGGAAGGTGCCCTGGATCTTCTGCGCCTCGGCCAGTTCCTTGCCGACGAGCAGCTCGTTGAGGACGGACGCCGAGGCCTGGCTGATGGAGCAGCCCTGCCCCTCGTACGAGACGTCCGCGATCCGCGATCCCTCGTACTTCACGCGGAGCGTGATCTCGTCGCCGCACGTCGGGTTGACGTGGTGCACCTCGGCGTCGCCGTCCCGGAGACCGCGCCCGTGCGGGTGCTTGTAGTGGTCCAGGATGACGTCCTGGTACATCGAATCCAGCTTCACGACCAGCCCCTACCCGAAGAAGTTCCGTACGTGCTCAAGGCCCGCGACGAGGGCGTCGACCTCGCCGGGGGTGGAGTACAGATAGAACGACGCTCGCGTGGTCGCGGGAATTCCGTACCGCAGGCAGACCGGCCGCGCGCAGTGGTGACCGACCCGGACCGCGATGCCCTCCTCGTCGAGCACCTGACCCACGTCGTGCGGGTGGATGTCGCCGAGCGTGAAGGAGATCGCCGCGCCGCGGTCCTCGGCCGTGGTGGGGCCGATGATCCGCAGGTCCGGGACCTCCTGGAGGCGCCGGACGGCGTACTCGGTGATCGCGTGCTCGTGGCGCGCGATGTTCTCCATGCCGATCGCCGAGAGGTAGTCCACGGCCGCGCCGAGGCCGACGGCCTGGGCGATCGGGGGCGTACCCGCCTCGAACTTGTGCGGGGCCGGAGCGTACGTCGAGGAGTGCATCGAGACGGTCTCGATCATCTCGCCGCCGCCGAGGAAGGGCGGCAGGTCCTCCAGGAGTTCCTGCCGTCCCCACAGCACGCCGATGCCGGTCGGGCCGACCATCTTGTGGCCGGTGAAGGCCACGAAGTCGGCCTGGAGCGCCTGCACGTCCAGGACCATGTGCGGCGCGGCCTGGGAGGCGTCGATGCAGACGAGCGCACCGACCTCCTGGGCGCGGCGGATGATCGTCTCCACCGGGTTGATCGTGCCCAGCAGGTTCGAGACCAGCGTGAACGAGACGATCTTGGTCTTCTCGGTGATGACCTCTTCGATGTTCGAGAGGTCGAGACGGCCGTCGTCGGTGAGGCCGAACCACTTCAGCTTCGCGCCGGTGCGCTGCGAGAGCAGCTGCCACGGCACGATGTTGGAGTGGTGCTCCATCTCCGTGATGGCGATCTCGGTCTCGTGGTCCACGCGGTAGGGCTCGTCGGCCCAGCCCAGCATGTTGGCCACCAGGTTGAGCGACTCCGAGGCGTTCTTGGTGAAGATCACCTCGTCGCGGCTCGGGGCGTTGATGAAGGCCGCGACCTTGTCACGAGCGCCTTCGTACAGCGCCGTCGCCTCCTCGGCGACCGTGTAGACGCCACGGTGGACGTTGGCGTTGTGCCGCTCGTAGTACTCGTTGAGCGCGTCGAGGACCTGCCGCGGCTTCTGCGAGGTCGCCGCGGAGTCGAGGTACACGATCTTCTTGCCGTCGTGGACCACGCGATCCAGGAGCGGGAAGTCCTTGCGGATCGCCTCGGTGTCGAGGAGGCCGGAGAGCCCCTGGTGGGCAGATGTCACGCGGATGCGCCACCCTTCGTGCTGTAGGCCTCGTAGCCCTCGTTCTCCAGCTTGTCGGCGAGCTCGGCGCCGCCGGACTCGACGATGCGGCCGCCGGAGAAGACGTGCACGAAGTCGGGCTTGATGTAGCGGAGGATCCGGGTGTAGTGCGTGATCAGCAGCGTGCCGACCTCGCCGGTCTCGCGGACGCGGTTGACGCCGTCGGAGACCTGGCGCAGCGCGTCGACGTCCAGGCCGGAGTCGGTCTCGTCGAGGATCGCGATCTTCGGCTTGAGGAGCTCCATCTGGAGGATCTCGTGGCGCTTCTTCTCACCGCCGGAGAAGCCCTCGTTGACGTTGCGCTCGGCGAAGGCCGGGTCCATCTGGAGCTGCTCCATCGCGGACTTGACCTCCTTCACCCAGGTGCGCAGCTTGGGGGCCTCGCCGCGGATCGCCGTCGCCGACGTGCGCAGGAAGTTGGAGACCGAGACGCCGGGGACCTCGACCGGGTACTGCATGGCCAGGAACATGCCGGCGCGGGCGCGCTCATCGACCGACATCTCCAGGACGTCCTCACCGTCGAGGGTGACGGTGCCGCTGGTGATCGTGTACTTGGGGTGCCCGGCGATCGAGTACGCGAGGGTCGACTTGCCCGAGCCGTTGGGGCCCATGATGGCGTGGGTCTCGCCCTGCTTCACGGTCAGGTCGACGCCCTTGAGGATCTCCTTGGTGCCGTTCTCGGCTACGACGGAGACGTGCAGGTCGCGGATTTCAAGCGTTGCCATGGGTGACTCAGGACTCCTGGGTGACGGAGACGAGCACATCGTCCCCTTCGATCTTTACGGGGTAAACGGGGACCGGACGCGTCGCGGGAAGGCCGGAGGGCTTTCCGCTGCGCAGGTCGAAACTCGACCCGTGCAGCCAGCACTCGATGGCGCAGTCCTCGACCTCGCCCTCCGAGAGGGACACGTTCGCGTGCGAGCAGATGTCGTTGATGGCGAACACCTCGCCCTCGGTGTGCACGACCGACACCGGCGTGCCGTCGACCTCGACCCGCTTCGGGGTGTCGGCCTCCAGCTCGCTCAGCGCGCAGACTCGGACGAAGGCCATCAGACGGAGGCCTCCAGCTCGGCCTCGATCTTGGCGAGGAGGCGCTCCTGGACGTCCGGCAGACCGATCTGCTGGACCAGCTCCGCGAAGAAGCCGCGGACGACGAGGCGGCGGGCCTCGGACTCCGGGATGCCGCGGGACATCAGGTAGAAGAGCTGCTCGTCGTCGAAGCGGCCGGTGGCCGAGGCGTGACCGGCGCCGGCGATCTCGCCGGTCTCGATCTCCAGGTTCGGTACGGAGTCGACCCGGGCACCGTCCGTGAGGACCAGGTTCCGGTTGAGTTCGTACGTGTCGGTGCCCTCGGCGGCGGCCTGGATGAGCACGTCGCCGATCCAGACGGCGTGCGCGTCCTGGCCCTGCAGAGCGCCCTTGTAGGCCACGTTGGACTTGCAGTGCGGGGCGTCGTGGTCGACCAGGAGGCGGTGCTCCTGGTGCTGGCCCGCGTCGGTGAAGTACAGGCCGAAGAGCTCGGCCTCGCCACCGGGGGCGGCGTAGCGCACGCGCGGGTGGATGCGGACGACGTCGCCGCCGAAGGTGACGACGACCGACTTGAAGGAGGCGTCGCGGCCGACCAGCGCGTTGTGCTGGGCGACGTGGACGGCCTTCTCGTCCCAGTCCTGGACGGAGACGACGGTCAGCTTGGCGCCGTCGCCGAGGACGTAGTCGACGTTGGCGGCGAGCACCGCGTCACCGGTGTGGTCGATGACCACGACGGCCTCGGCGAAGGCGCCGAGCTCGATCACCTGGTGGCCGAAGGCGACGCCGCCCTGGCCGTGCACGGCGATGCGGATCGGCTCGGTGAGGACGGCCTCCTTGGCGACGGTGACGACCGAGGCCTTCTCGAAGGAGGAGTACGCCTGGGCCGCGACGCGGTCGACGGGCGTGCCGGCCTTGCCGAGGCGCTCGTCCTCGCGTCCGACGGTCTCCACGGTGACGCCCTCGGGGGCCTCGACCTCGACGCGGACGCCCTCGCCGGTGGCGACGGCGGTGCCGTCGTGCAGTCCGCGGAGGCGGGCCAGCGGGGTGAACCGCCACTCCTCCTCGCGGCCGTGCGGCACGGGGAAGTCCGCGACGTCGAAGGACGGGGGCGCGCTCATGCGCGTGGCGACGGTGGACTCGGCGGCCACCGCGATCGAGCCCGCGGTGGTGGAACCCGCGGGGATGTTCTGAGCCTCAGCCATGGCTGTCGTGTTGCTCTCTTCCTCGTGACTACGCAAAGACGGTACGGATGGCGGCCGGGTCTTAACCGACCGAGCCTTCCATCTGCAGCTCGATCAGCCGGTTCAGCTCGAGGGCGTACTCCATCGGGAGCTCCTTGGCGATCGGCTCGACGAAGCCGCGCACGATCATCGCCATGGCCTCGAACTCGGTCATGCCGCGGCTCATCAGGTAGAAGAGCTGGTCCTCGGAGACCTTGGAGACGGTGGCCTCGTGGCCCATGGACACGTCGTCCTCGCGCACGTCCACGTAGGGGTACGTGTCAGAGCGGGAGATCGTGTCGACGAGCAGCGCGTCGCAGAGCACGTTGGACTTGGAGCCCGGGGCGCCCTCGCCGATCTCGATGAGACCGCGGTAGGAGGTGCGGCCGCCGCCTCGCGCCACCGACTTGGAGACGATGTTGGAGGAGGTGTTCGGAGCCATGTGGACCATCTTGGCGCCGGCGTCCTGGTGCTGCCCCTCGCCCGCGAAGGCGATGGAGAGCGTCTCGCCCTTGGCGTGCTCGCCCATGAGGTAGACGGCCGGGTACTTCATGGTGACCTTGGAGCCGATGTTGCCGTCGACCCACTCCATGGTGGCGCCCTCGTAGGCGACGGCGCGCTTGGTCACCAGGTTGTAGACGTTGTTCGACCAGTTCTGGATGGTCGTGTAGCGGCAGCGGCCGCCCTTCTTGACGATGATCTCGACCACGGCGCTGTGCAGCGAGTCCGAGGAGTAGATCGGGGCGGTGCAGCCCTCGACGTAGTGGACGTAGGCGTCCTCGTCGACGATGATCAGCGTCCGCTCGAACTGGCCCATGTTCTCCGTGTTGATACGGAAGTAGGCCTGGAGCGGGATCTCGACCTGCACGCCCTTGGGCACGTAGATGAACGAGCCGCCGGACCACACGGCCGTGTTCAGGGAGGCGAACTTGTTGTCGCCGACCGGGATGACCGTGCCGAAGTACTCGCGGAAGAGTTCCTCGTGCTCCTTCAGCGCGGTGTCGGTGTCGACGAAGATGACGCCCTGCTCCTCCAGGTCCTCACGGATCTGGTGGTAGACGACCTCGGACTCGTACTGGGCGGCGACACCGGCGACGAGGCGCTGCTTCTCCGCCTCGGGGATGCCGAGCTTGTCGTACGTGTTCTTGATGTCCTCCGGCAGGTCCTCCCAGGACTCGGCCTGCTTCTCGGTGGACCGGACGAAGTACTTGATGTTGTCGAAGTCGATGCCGGAGAGGTCGGAGCCCCAGGTCGGCATGGGCTTCCTGCCGAAGAGCCGCAGACCCTTGAGACGCAGCTTCAGCATCCACTCGGGCTCGTTCTTCTTCGAGGAGATGTCGCGGACGACGTCCTCGTTCAGACCGCGCTTGGCGGTGGCACCGGCCGTGTCGGAGTCGGCCCAGCCGTACTCGTACCGACCCAGGCCCTCGAGCTCGGGGTGGCTGATCTCGGTGGTCATGCGGGGTTCCTCCCGGCCGTACTTGCGGATGCTGATTCGGTGGTCTGTGGGGCGCCGTGCGGGATGAACGTGGTGCAGACGCCGTCACCATGGGCGATGGTGGCCAGACGCTGGACGTGGGTTCCCAGGAGGCGGGAGAAGAACTCCGTCTCCGCCTCGCACAGCTGTGGGTACTGCTCGGCGACGTGGGCGACCGGGCAGTGGTGCTGGCAGAGCTGCTCGCCGACCGGCGCGTTCCGCGCAGTGGCAGCGTACCCGTCGGCCGTCAGGGCCTTGGCCAGTGCCTCGGTCCGCCGGGCGGGCTCGGCCGCCTCGACGGCCTCGCGGTAGGCGCCGGCCTGGGACTCGATGCGGTCCCGGGCGAAGGCGGCGACGGCCGCTTCCCCGGCTGCTCCTCCACCGGCGGAGCGCTCGATCCAGCGGAGCGCTTCCACGGCCAGCGAGTCGTACGACTGGTCGAAGGCGTCCCGGCCGCAGTCGGTGAGCGCGAAGATCTTCGCGGGGCGCCCACGGGCGCGGGTCCCGTAGACGCGCTTCTCGCGGGCCTCGACGACCTTGTCGGCGACCAGCGAGTCGAGGTGGCGGCGGACGGCGGCCTGGGTGAGGCGGAGCCGTCCGGCCAGATCGGCGACGGTCGAGGGACCGTGGTCCAGGATCGACCGCGCGACCCGGTTGCGCGTCGAGCGCTCGCCGGTCGCGAGTTCCTCCACCGGAGCCTCGCCAACGTTTTTCACAACGCCATTGTTGCGTAATTAATCTCGGACTGACAAGCGGCGCCGGAAGTGACCACGGTGCCGTGCGTCACTCAGGTAAGGCTTACCTGACCTGCGGAAATGATCATTCGTAGGACGAATGAGCCCTGTCCCGGGGCCCCGCGACCGGAGGACCGCCGGAAGCTCTCTAGACTTCCCGGCATGCGAAACGAGTCCGTCGACAGTGCCGACAGCGCCGTCCGCGTACGCGGTCTGGTGAAGCGGTACGGAAGAAAGACCGCCGTCGACGGCCTCGACCTCGACGTACGTACGGGAACCGTCACCGCCGTCCTCGGACCCAACGGAGCCGGCAAGACCACCACGATCGAGACCTGCGAGGGGTACCGCAGACCCGACGAGGGCACCGTCCGCGTCCTGGGTCTCGACCCGGTCGCCGACGCGGCGGCCCTGCGCCCCCGGATCGGCGTGATGCTCCAGTCGGGTGGCGTCTACTCCGGCGCCCGCGCCGACGAGATGCTCCGCCACATGGCGAAGCTCCACGCCCACCCCCTGGACGTGGACGCCCTCGTCGAGCGGCTCGGCCTCGGCTCCTGCGGCCGCACCACCTACCGGCGTCTCTCCGGCGGCCAGCAGCAGCGCCTCGCGCTCGCCATGGCCGTCGTCGGCCGCCCCGAGCTCGTCTTCCTCGACGAGCCCACCGCCGGACTCGACCCGCAGGCCCGCCGCGCCACCTGGGACCTGCTCCGCGAGCTGCGCGCCGACGGCGTGACCGTGGTCCTCACCACGCACTTCATGCAGGAGGCGGAGGAACTCGCCGACGACGTCGCCATCGTCGACGCCGGCCGGGTCGCCGCCCAGGGCAGCCCCGAGGAACTGTGCCGGGGCGGCGCCGAGAACACCCTGCGCTTCACCGGACGTCCCGGACTCGACCTGGGCTCCCTGCTCAAGGCGCTGCCCGACGGCACGGCCGCCGCCGAGCCGCTGCCCGGCACGTACCGGATCACCGGCACGGTCGACCCGCAGCTGCTCGCCACGGTCACCACCTGGTGCGCCCAGCACGGGGTGATGCCCGAGGGCATCTCGGTCGAACGCCACACCCTCGAAGACGTCTTTCTTGAGCTGACCGGCAAGGAGCTGAGGTCATGAAGCCTGGAACCGGCGGGCAAGGAACCGCGGTCGTGAGCACTGGCACCTACCTCCCGAAGCCGGGAGCCGCCCCCGTCGGCCGGATGATCGCGGCGCAGACGGCGCTGGAGACCCGGATGCTGCTGCGCAACGGCGAGCAGCTGCTCCTGACGGTGATCATCCCCTCGCTGCTCCTCGTGCTCTTCTCGACCGTGGACGTCGTCGACACGGGTGCGGGCGAGGCCGTCGACTTCCTCGCCCCCGGTGTCCTCGCGCTCGCCGTGATGTCCACCGCCTTCACCGGCCAGGCCATCGCGACCGGTTTCGAGCGGCGGTACGGGGTGCTCAAGCGCCTCGGCGCGTCACCGCTCCCCCGCTGGGCGCTGATGACCGCCAAGACGCTCTCCGTCCTGGTCACCGAGGTCCTCCAGATCGCGCTCCTGACGGCGATCGCGCTGGGCCTCGGCTGGTCCCCGCAGGGCAACCCCGCCGCCGTCCTGCTCCTGCTGTTCCTCGGCACGGCCGCCTTCTCCGGCCTCGGCCTGCTGATGGCGGGCACGCTGAGGGCGGAGGCCACCCTGGCCGCCGCCAACCTGGTCTTCCTGCTGCTCCTGGTGGGCGGCGGGGTCATCGTCCCGCTGGAGAAGTTCCCCGACGCGGCCCGCTCGGTCCTGGAGCTGCTCCCGATCTCGGCCCTCTCGGACGGCCTGCGGGAGGTCCTCCAGGGCGGCGCGGCGATGCCCTGGGGCGACGCGCTGGTCCTGGCGGTCTGGGCGGTCCTGGGGCTCGGGGCGGCGGCGCGGTTCTTCCGCTGGGAGTAACCGTAAGGTTCCGTTCCGCCATATACGCCCCCCTCGTGAAAGCGCGCACAAGCGCCGCCCTACGATAGGGCCCGTGCTGACCCCCCTCGCCTTCATCGCCAGGCGCTGGACCCCGTCCCCCAGGACGCTCCGGCGCGCCGCGCTCTCCGCCGTCGTGATGAGCGTGCTCATCATCGTCACGGGAGGCGCGGTCCGGCTGACCGGTTCCGGTCTCGGCTGCGACACCTGGCCCAAGTGCACCGAAGACAGCCTGATCGTGACGCCCGAGCAGGGCTACCGCGGTGTGATCGAGTTCGGCAACCGGATGCTGACGTACGTCCTGTCGGCGGCCGTCGGCTGGGCGATCATCGCCGCCCGGTCCACCAAGCCGTGGCGCCGGAACCTGACCCGCTGGGGCTGGGCGCAGTTCTGGATCGTGATGAGCAACGCCGTCATCGGCGGCATCACGGTGTGGATGGGCCTCAACCCGTGGACGGTGGCCGGCCACTTCCTCGCCGCGAACGCCCTGCTCACGGTCGCCGTCATCACCTGGCACCGGACCGCCGAGGGCGACACCGCCCCCCGCCCCCGCGTACCGCGCCCGGTGCGGAAGCTGTCCTGGGCGATCTCGATCACCTCGGGTCTGCTGATCGCGCTCGGCACCACGGTGACCGGTGCGGGCAAGCACGCCGGTGACAGCAGCGACGTCCCGCGCATGCCGTGGAACTGGACGGACGCCGCGCACCTCCACGCCATCGCCGCCTGGGTCGTCTGCGCGCTCGCGCTCGCGATGTGGCTGGTGCTCCGCGTGGTGGACGCCCCGGTCGACACCCGGGCGCGCGCCCGTGACCTGCTGATCGTGCTGCTGGCCCAGGGCGGGATCGGATACGTCCAGTACTTCACCGGGGTCCCCGAGCTGCTCGTCGCCGTCCACATGCTCGGCTCCTCGCTGATGTGGATCGCGGTGCTGCGGCTCGCCCTGAGCATGCGCGAGCGTCCGCTCCCCGTGGCCGGCATCCCGGCCCAGGCGGAGCCGGAGCCCGTGCGGGCCTGACCTGCCACCTGACCTCCCCGCAGGACCTGCACCCACCGCACGGGTCTACCGGCTCTCCGCGAGCCGGTAGACCCGTCGCGCGTTTCCGGCCCCGATCATCGTGGCGACCCGCTGGGCGTCCGTACGCGACCAGGCGCCGTCCATGACCCACTCGCCGAGCACGCGGCCGAGCGCGGCGCGGAAGACGCTCGCGGCGACCACATGGAGTTCGGGAAGTCCGTGGGCGCTGCTGGAGAACAGCAGCTTGCCGAACGGCGCCCGTTCCAGGACCTCGGCGAGCACGGCCGCCGCCCGCGCCCCGGTATGCGCGAGGACGGGGCCCAGATCGGCGTACACGTGCGCGTGCTCCCCGGTCAGCCGCGCGGCGGCGCGGTGGTACGGGTAGGAGTGCAGCAGGACGAGGTCGGTGCCGAGTCCCGTGGTGGCGGCGGCGAAGTCGGCGACCGAGGCCGGACCGCGGTCCCCGGTGTGCAGCTGCAGCGGGCGTCCGGCGGTGACCGCGATCCAGAGCAGATGGCGCAGCAGTACGGGGTCGGTGAGCCGGCCGCCGGCCGGGCGTCCGGCGAGCCAGCGCCCCGCCGCCCCGCGCACCTCCCCGGGCCCCGGCGGTTCGGGCGTGTACGCGAGCCCCTGGCGTACGCCCGCCACGGAGGCGAAGGCCACGGCGCCGGCCGCGGCCCCGTGGACGGCCTCGGAGAGGTTGGCCAGGAAGGCCTCGACGGTTCCCGAGGTGTCGGCGACCTGTTCGGCGAGGGGTTCCAGGCGGACGATCTCATGGGCGTCGGCGGCGCCCGTGGCGGCGATCTCGGCGGGACCCGTCAGATCGTCGGGTAGCCCGGTGTCGACCAGGTAGGTCGCGATGCCGGAGGCGCGCAGCAGGCGCCGGCCCGCTTCGGCGACCCCGAGTTCGCGGCGGCGCGCGAGGTAGCGGGCGGGCGGGCAGTGCGGTTCGAGCCCGAGCAGCGGCGGGCACCAGCGGCGCACCGCGAAGCCGGTCTGGGTGTCGAAGAAGGTGGTGCCCGTGGCGGGCAGCGCGGTGCGCCCGCCGAACTGGGCGCCGAGGTGGGCCTCGAAGGTGCCGAGGCCGAGTTCCGTACGGAGCACCCCGTGGCAGTACTGGTCCACCAGGCTCGGCGTGTCGATCATCTCGGGGGGCTCCCTGTGTGGACGAGTCGCGTCTCCACACGTCCTAACGGGTGAGCCCCGCGCGAGGTTGTTGCCTCAGCGGTTGGAGGGGCCGCCGATCTGGATTCCGGCCATCCGGGTCCACTCGTACGGGCCGGTCTCCACCTTGGCGGCGAACTCGCCGTCGAACTCCTCGTGGAGGGTGAGCCCGGCCTTCTCGGCGGCCTGTCGCGCGATCGCGTGGGTCGGCGCGACGAGGTCGCCCCAGCCGCCGTCGGTGCCGACGAGGACGATCCGGGTGCCCGCCTGGCCGATGTGCGCGAGGTGTCCCTCGGAGCCGCCGTGCTCCTTGGAGAAGGCCTGGATCTCCTTGGCGAGCTTGGCCGCCTTGCGCTCTTCCTGCTTCGTTTCTGCCATGAGAGCGATGCTACCGACGCGTAGATCCACTGACGACGGCCGGGCCACGTGGCCTATCCCACGTGACCCGGCCGTCGGTCGGGACAGATCATCTGAGCGGGTCACCCCGCCACAAAACCGGCGTACCGCCCGGCGGTGTGCGGGTCAGCGGAGGAAGGGGTCCACCGCGACCGCCACGAAGAGCAGCGAGACGTAGGTGATGGACCAGTGGAAGAGGCGCATCTCCTTGAGCTTCGCGCCCGTGGCGCCCGCCTTGGCGCGGGCGAGGAGCGCGTGCGCCTCCCAGAGCCACCAGCCGCCGGTGAGCACGGCCACGGCCAGGTAGAACCAGCCCGTGTAGCCCAGCGGGGTGAGCAGCAGCGAGACGGCGACCATCACCCAGCTGTAGAGGACGATCTGCTTGGCGACGACCTTGTTGGAAGCCAGGACGGGGAGCATGGGCACGCCCGCGCGCGCGTAGTCGTCCTTGACCTTCATCGACAGCGGCCAGTAGTGCGGCGGCGTCCAGAAGAAGATGACGAGGAAGAGGATGACCGCTGCCCAGGACATCGAGTTCGTCACGGCCGACCAGCCGATGAGCACCGGCAGACAGCCGGCGATGCCGCCCCAGACGATGTTCTGCGCGGTCCTGCGCTTCAGGATCATCGTGTAGACGACGACGTAGAAGAGGAGCGCGCCGAGCGAGAGGGCCGCGGAGAGCCAGTTGACGAGCAGGCCGAACCAGAGCGTGGAGACCACGGCGAGCGTGAGGCCGAAGACCAGCCCCTCGCGCGGCGTCAGGACGCCCGTGACCAGCGGACGCTGGGACGTGCGGTCCATCAGCGCGTCGATGTCGCGGTCGATGTACATGTTGAGCGCGTTGGCTCCGCCCGCGGACAGGTAACCGCCGAAGCAGGTGGCGAGCACCAGCCACAGGTCCGGCACGCCCTGTTCGGCGAGGAACATCACCGGCACGGTGGTGATGAGCAGCAGCTCGATGATCCGCGGCTTGGTCAGCGCCACGAATGCCTTGACGCGGGCCCCGAACGGCCGATGGCCCCCCGGGCTGGGAGTCAAGACGACCCCTGCGGGTCGGGACTCGACGGCCGTCACGCACACCCCTGACAGAGAAATTCCCAGCAAGCTCCCCGGGTGAAGGCGGGGTGAAGCTTGCGCGTACCACGCCACTGTAGACGTTGCCCAGACACCGATCTTCGCGGGGGTGGGGTCGTGTTGAGGGGGTGTGTCCCACGGTGTGGACACGCCTCGGGAGGCGAACTCACACGGGCGGCGGCAGTCTTGCCGTGTCCGCTCATTTGAGGGCGCGCATACGAAAAGACGCGGGTTCCGGCGGGGGTAGGCTCGACACCGCCGGTACACCCTCAGTCACCGGCTCAAGACATGTGGAGAGGAGCCCTGACCCAGGGTGAGCACTAAGCCGACCACCACAGACCTCGAGTGGACCGAGTTGGACCAGCGGGCTGTCGACACCGCCCGCATCCTGGCCGCGGACGCCGTACAGAAGGTCGGCAACGGCCATCCCGGTACGGCCATGAGCCTGGCGCCCGCCGCGTACACCCTCTTCCAGAAGGTGATGCGGCACGACCCGGCCGACCCCGAGTGGGTCGGGCGCGACCGGTTCGTCCTCTCCGCCGGCCACTCGTCCCTGACCCTCTACACCCAGCTGTACCTGGGTGGCTTCGGGCTCGAGCTGGATGACCTGAAGGCCTTCCGCACCTGGGGCTCGAAGACCCCGGGGCACCCGGAGTACGGCCACACCGCCGCCGTCGAGACGACCACGGGACCGCTGGGCCAGGGTGTCGCCAACGGCGTGGGCATGGCGATGGCCGCCCGCTACGAGCGCGGTCTGTTCGACCCGGAGGCCGCCACCGGCGCCTCCCCGTTCGACCACCACATCTACGTGATCGCCGGTGACGGCTGCCTCCAGGAGGGCATCTCCGCGGAGGCGTCCTCGCTCGCCGGCCACCAGAAGCTCGGCAACCTGATCCTGCTGTGGGACGACAACCACATCTCGATCGAGGGCGACACCGAGACGGCCGTGTCCGAGGACACGATGAAGCGGTACGAGGCGTACGGCTGGCACGTGCAGCGCGTCGAGCCGCAGGCGAACGGCGACCTGGACCCGGCCGGGCTGTACGCGGCGATCAAGGCCGCCGAGGCCGAGACCGAGCGTCCGTCGTTCATCGCGATGCGCTCGATCATCGCCTGGCCCGCGCCGAACGCGCAGAACACCGAGGCCGCGCACGGCTCGGCGCTCGGCGACGAGGAGATCGCGGCCACCAAGCGCGTCCTGGGCTTCGACCCGGAGCAGACCTTCGAGGTCACCGACGAGGTCATCGCGCACACCCGGGCGCTCGGCGACCGCGGCCGTGAGGCCCGCGCCGCGTGGGAGAAGTCGCTCGCCGAGTGGCGTACGGCCAACCCGGAGCGCGCCGCCGAGTTCGACCGCATCCAGGCGAACGAGCTGCCGGCCGGCTGGGCCGAGAAGCTGCCGGTCTTCGAGCAGGGCAAGGGTGTCGCCACCCGTGCCGCCTCGGGCCAGGTCCTCAAGGCGCTCGGCGCGGTCGTCCCGGAGCTGTGGGGCGGCTCGGCCGACCTCGCCGGCTCCAACAACACGACGATCGACAAGAACTCGTCGTTCCTGCCCGAGGGCAACCCGCTGCCGGAGGCCGACAAGTACGGCCGCACGATCCACTTCGGCATCCGCGAGCACTCGATGGCCGCGGAGATGAACGGCATCGCGCTGCACGGCAACACGCGCGTCTACGGCGGCACCTTCCTGGTGTTCTCCGACTACATGCGCAACGCGGTGCGTCTGTCCGCGCTGATGCACCTGCCCGTGACGTACGTCTGGACCCACGACTCGATCGGTCTGGGCGAGGACGGTCCGACGCACCAGCCGGTGGAGCACCTCGCCTCGCTGCGCGCGATCCCGGGTCTGAACGTGGTCCGTCCGGCCGACGCCAACGAGACGGCCCTCGCGTGGCGCGAGATCATGCAGCGCCACACCAAGGTCTTCGGCAAGGGCGCCCCGCACGGCCTCGCGCTGACCCGTCAGGGCGTGCCGACGTACGCGCCGAACGAGGGCACCGTCAAGGGCGGCTACGTGCTCTTCGACGCCGAAGGCGGCGAGCCGGAGGTCGTGCTGATCGGCACGGGCTCCGAGGTGCACCTGGCCGTCGAGGCCCGCGAGCAGCTCCAGGCCGCCGGTGTCCCGACCCGCGTGGTCTCGATGCCGTCCGTGGAGTGGTTCGAGGAGCAGGACCAGGCGTACAAGGACTCGGTCCTGCCGCCGTCGGTCAAGGCCCGGGTCGCGGTCGAGGCCGGCATCGGTCTCACCTGGCACCGGTATGTCGGGGACGCCGGCCGGATCGTCTCCCTGGAGCACTTCGGTGCCTCGGCGGACGCGAAGGTCCTGTTCCGCGAGTTCGGTTTCACGCCGGAGGCGATCGTCGCCGCCGCCCGGGAATCGATCGCCGCCGCCGCGCGCTGACCCGCATACGTACGACTTATTGGAGATGCAATTCTCATGACAGACGCTCTCAAGCGCCTCTCCGACGAAGGCGTCGCGATCTGGCTGGACGACCTCTCGCGCCAGCGGATCACGTCCGGCAACCTGGCCGAACTGATCGACCAGAGCCACGTGGTCGGTGTCACCACCAACCCGTCCATCTTCCAGAAGGCCATCTCGGAGGGTCACGGCTACGACCAGCAGCTCGCTGACCTCGCGGCCCGCAAGGTGACCGTCGACGAGGCGATCCGCATGATCACGACGGCGGACGTCCGTGACGCCGCCGACATCCTGCGGCCGGTCTTCGACGCGACGGACGGCCAGGACGGCCGGGTCTCCATCGAGGTCGACCCCCGTCTCGCCCACGAGACGGCCGCCACCATCGCCGAGGCCAAGCAGCTGGCCTGGCTGGTGGACCGCCCCAACACCCTGATCAAGATTCCGGCCACCAAGGCGGGTCTGCCGGCGATCACCGAGGTCATCGGCCTCGGCATCAGCGTCAACGTCACGCTGATCTTCTCCCTGGAGCGCTACCGCGCGGTCATGGACGCCTACCTGGCGGGCCTGGAGAAGGCCAAGGAGCGCGGCCTCGACCTCGCGAAGATCCACTCGGTGGCCTCCTTCTTCGTGTCCCGCGTGGACTCGGAGATCGACAAGCGCCTGGACGGCATCGGCACGGACGAGGCCAAGGCGCTGAAGGGCAAGGCCGCCCTGGCCAACGCCCGCCTGGCCTACGAGGCCTTCGAAGAGGTCTTCAGCGGTGAGCGCTGGGCCGCCCTCGACAAGGCGCAGGCCAACAAGCAGCGTCCGCTGTGGGCCTCGACCGGCGTCAAGGACCCGGCGTACAAGGACACCCTGTACGTCGTGGACCTGGTCGCCCCCGGCACGGTGAACACCATGCCGGAGGCCACCCTGGAGGCCACCGCCGACCACGGCGAGGTCACCGGTGACACCATCCGCGGCACCTACGACCAGTCGCGCGCCGAGCTCGCGGCCGTCGAGCGGCTGGGCGTCAGCTACGACGACGTCGTGCAGCTCCTCGAGGACGAGGGCGTCGACAAGTTCGAGGCGTCCTGGAACGACCTGCTCAAGTCCACCGAGGCGGAGCTTCAGCGCCTCGCACCTTCGGAGGCGTAAGCACTTTGAGCGCAGTCCACGGAGCCAACCCGCTCCGTGACGCCGCAGACCGACGGCTCCCGCGCATCGCGGGGCCGTCGGGCCTGGTGATCTTCGGCGTCACGGGCGATTTGTCCCGTAAGAAGCTGATGCCTGCCGTCTACGACCTGGCCAACCGCGGTCTGCTGCCGCCGGGCTTCTCGCTCATCGGCTTCGCCCGCCGCGAGTGGCAGGACGAGGACTTCGCGCAGGAGGTCTACGAAGCCGTCAAGCAGCACGCCCGCACGCCGTTCCGCGAGGAGGTGTGGCAGCAGCTGATCCAGGGGATGCGGTTCGTCCAGGGCGACTTCGACGACGACGACGCCTTCGAGAAGCTGAAGTCCACCGTCGAGGAGCTGGACAAGGCGCAGGGCACCGGCGGCAACTTCGCCTTCTACCTGTCCGTGCCGCCGAAGTTCTTCCCGCTCGTCGTCCGGCAGCTGAAGAAGCACGGCCTGGCCGACCAGAAGAACGGCTCCTGGCGCCGCGCGGTCATCGAGAAGCCCTTCGGGCACGACCTGGTCTCCGCGAAGGAGCTCAACGAGGTCGTCCACGAGGTCTTCCCGCCGGACGCGGTCTTCCGGATCGACCACTACCTCGGCAAGGAGACCGTCCAGAACATCCTGGCGCTCCGCTTCGCCAACACCCTCTTCGAGCCGATCTGGAACCGGTCGTACGTCGACCACGTGCAGATCACCATGGCCGAGGACATCGGCATCGGCGGCCGGGCCGGTTACTACGACGGCATCGGCGCCGCCCGTGACGTCATCCAGAACCACCTGCTCCAGCTGCTCGCGCTGACCGCGATGGAGGAGCCCGCCTCCTTCGACGCCGACGCGCTGGCCGCCGAGAAGACCAAGGTCCTCGGCGCGGTGAAGCTGCCCAAGGACCTGGGCGAGTCCACGGTCCGCGGTCAGTACGCGGCCGGCTGGCAGGGCGGCGCGAAGGCCGTCGGCTACCTCGAGGAAGACGGCATCGACCCCCAGTCGAAGACGGACACCTACGCGGCCGTCAAGCTGGAGATCGACAACCGCCGCTGGGCGGGCGTCCCCTTCTACCTGCGCACCGGCAAGCGCCTCGGCCGTCGCGTCACGGAGATCGCGGTCGTCTTCCAGCGCGCCCCGCACTCCCCCTTCGACCACACCGCGACCGAGGAACTCGGCCGCAACGCCATCGTGATCCGGGTGCAGCCCGACGAGGGCGTCACGGTGCGGTTCGGCTCCAAGGTGCCCGGCACCCAGATGGAGATCCGGGACGTGTCGATGGACTTCGCGTACGGCGAGTCCTTCACGGAGTCCAGCCCGGAGGCGTACGAGCGGCTCATCCTCGACGTCCTGCTCGGCGACTCGAACCTCTTCCCGCGCGTCGAGGAGGTCGAGCTGTCCTGGAAGATCCTCGACCCGATCGAGCAGTTCTGGGACAAGCACGGCAAGCCCGCGCAGTACCAGTCCGGGACCTGGGGTCCGGTCGAGGCGGACGAGATGCTCGCACGAGACGGACGGAGCTGGCGCCGGCCATGAAGACCGACCTGACGGACACCACGTCATCCAAGATCAACAAGGCGCTGGTGCTCGGGCGGCGGGCGATCGGCACGCCGGCCGTCGGCATGGTGCTCACCCTCGTCATCGTCACCGACGAGGAGAACGCCTACGACGCGCTGAAGGCGGCGAACGAGGCGTCCCGCGAGCACCCCTCGCGGACCCTCGTGGTCATCAAGCGGGTCTCGCGCTCGCCGCGGGACCGCGCCAAGGCACGGCTCGACGCCGAGGTCCGCCTCGGCGCCGATGCCAGCACCGGCGAGACGGTGGTGCTCCGGCTGTACGGCGAGGTCGTCGACCACGCCCAGTCGGTCGTGCTGCCGCTGCTCCTCCCGGACGCCCCCGTCGTCGTCTGGTGGCCGGTCAACGCGCCGACCGACCCGGCGAGCGACCCGCTGGGCGCCCTCGCCCAGCGCCGGGTGACCGACACGTACGCCGCCGAGCAGCCCATCCAGGAGCTGACCGCGCGCGCGGACCGCTACACCCCCGGCGACACGGACCTCTCGTGGACCCGGGTCACCCCGTGGCGTTCGATGCTCGCCGCCGCGCTCGACCAGGTCGTGTGCGAGGTGACCTCCGCCGAGGTGGAGGGCGAGGAGTTCAACCCGAGCGTCGAACTGCTCGCGATGTGGCTGGCCGAGCGGCTGAAGGTGCCGGTCCGGCGCTCGACGTCCGCGGGCCCCGGTCTGACGTCCGTACGGATGGAGACCAGCTCGGGACCGATCGTGCTCGACCGTCCCGACGGCTCGCTCGCGACGCTCTCCATCCAGGGACAGCCGGACCGCGGCGTGGCGCTCAAGCGCCGCGAGACGGCCGAGCTGATCGCGGAGGAGCTGCGCAGGCTCGACCCGGACGACACCTACGCGACGGCGCTCAAGTTCGGCATAGAACGGCTGGACGAGGAGGCGGCGACGCTCGCTCCCGCGCCGGAGCAGGACGCCGTCACGGCACCGGCCGAGGCTGTCGCGGCCCCGGCCGAGCCCGTCGAGAAGCCCGCCGCGAAGAAGGCACCGGCCAAGAAGGCGGCGGCCAAGTGAGCACTCCCCAGCTGGTCGTCCACCGCGACAAGGAGCTGATGGCCGAGGCCGCGGCGGCCCGGCTGATCACGAAGATCGTGGACGCCCAGGCCGCCCGCGGCTCCGCCTCGGTCGTCCTGACCGGCGGACGCAACGGCAACGGCCTGCTCGCGGCGCTCGGTGCGGCGCCCGCGCGGGACGCGGTCGACTGGTCGCGGCTCGACCTGTGGTGGGGCGACGAGCGTTACCTGCCCGAGGGAGACCCCGAGCGGAACGTGACCCAGGCCCGGGAGGCGCTGCTCGACCGGGTGCCGCTCGACCCGGCGCGGGTGCACGCCATGCCGGCCTCGGACGGGCCGTACGGCGCGGACGTCGACGCCGCCGCGGCCGCGTACGCGGCGGAACTGGCCGCCGCCTCGGGTCCTGGCGACCACGGCGGGGTGCCGACCTTCGACGTCCTGATGCTGGGCGTCGGTCCCGACACCCATGTGGCCTCGCTCTTCCCCGAGCTGCCCGCGGTCCGCGAGACCGAGCGGACGGTGGTCGGCGTGCACGGCGCGCCCAAGCCGCCGCCGGTCCGGGTCTCGCTGACGCTGCCGGCGATCCGGGCGGCCAAGGAGGTCTGGCTGCTCGCGGCCGGTGAGGACAAGGCGAAGGCGGCGGCCATCGCGCTGTCGGGCGCGGGCGAGGTGCAGGCCCCCGCGGCCGGTGCCTACGGCCGCTCGCGCACGCTCTGGCTGCTCGACTCGGCGGCGGCCTCGGAGCTGCCGCGGAGTCTGTATCCGCCGGCTTCGGCCTGATCGACGCGCACGGAGGCCCGGTTCACCCTCAGGTGGACCGGGCCTCGGTCGTCGGTACGGGCTCCAGGAAGGGCGCGAGCAGCTCCGGTACGGCCCCGGCGGCGAAGGTCAGGCCCTGGCTCTGGCCCGCGTCGAGGATGTCGTACGCGCCCGCTCCGGCCGCCGTCGTGGCGGTGAGCGTCAGGATGCCGGCGCGCCGCTGGAAGTACGACTGCTTGACGGTCCAGCCGATGACACCGGAGCGCTGGAGGGCGACGGTGGCGCGCCGGAGCGTCCCCGAACGGGTCACCAGGTAGGCGCCGCTGACGCCGTGTCCGAGGCCGCGGTACGCGTCGAGGGCGAACAGTACGGCGACCGGGGTGAGGACGACCGCGCAGCCGGCCGCCACGTACAGCAGCACCGGGGTGAGGAGGAGTCCGAGGACGGCGAGGATGGCGACGGGGACGCCGACGGACCACAGGGCCCAGCCCAGCCGCCGGGTGCGGGCTGCGCGGGGGTGGGCGGCGAGCGGGGCCCCGGTCGGCGGCTCCGGCTCGCGCAGGACCTGGGCCGCGACGCGGTCGGCCGTCTCCCGGCCCACGGCCGGCAGCAGGGTCTTGAGGTCGGTGTGCCGGTCGTCGCCGCTCTCGGAGAGACCGGTGGCGACGGCGTCGACACGGGCGGCCCCGCACAGCCGGACCCCGAGCGGCTCGACCAGCTCTATCCCCCGCAGCCTGCGCTCCTCCAGGGAGACCGAACGGGTGGTGAAGAGGCCGCGGGAGACCCGTACGGTGCCGCCCGGCTCGCGCTCCAGCCGGTAGTTCCACCACATCTCGACCCAGAGGCCGAGGGCGCCGACGGCTCCGGCGGCGGTGGCGAGGAGGATCAGGCCCACGATCATCCACGGGACGGAGACGTCCCGGAAGCGGTCCCCTATCCAGTCGATGACCTCCCCCTGGGCGCCGAACCACTCGCTGACCTGCATGACGGCTCCGGCCGCCGCGCCGCCGAGGGCGGGGGCGACGAAGGAGACGGGGGCGTAGCGGATCCAGCGCGGGTCGAGGACGGCCAGGGCGTTGTCGTGGTCCGGATCCTCGGGGGCGGTGGCGGTGACGCGGGCGAGCAGTTCGTGGCGGAGCCGCTCCCCCTCGGCCCGGGTGACCAGGTCGAGTTCGAGCGTGGACTCGCCGCCGGAGGTGTGCTCGCCGGTGCCGATGCGGAGCTTGACGAGGCCGAAGACGCGCTGGAGGGGGTTGGCGGTGAGATCGGCGCTGCGGATGCGCTCGCGGCCGAGCGAGCGGCGCTGGACGACGAGGAGTCCGGTGTGGAGTTCGACGCGTTCGCGGCCGACACGGTAGCGGGTGCGGCGGAAGCGGACCGTCTCGGCGACGACGGTGACCGCCAGGGCGAGCGCGGCGCCCCCGGCGACCCAGGCGAAGGCCTGCCACAGCGGTCGTGATCCGGCCAGTCCGAAGGCGACGGGCAGCGCGGCTCCGGCGAGGACGCCGGCGAAGAGGACGACCCGGACGAGGACCGTACGGGGGTCGAGGCGCAGCCAGTCGGTGTCCTGGTACGCCTCGACGGCCCGGTCCTCGCTCATGTGGCGTCCCCGGGGGTGGCCTGGGTGATGACGGTCAGCCGCTCGGCGAGACCGGCGGCCAGTTCGTGGTCAAGGCCCGCGATCCGGATCGCGCCCTTGGAGGAGGCGGTGGTCACCGTGACGGTGGCGAGCCGGAAGAGCTGCTCCAGCGGGCCGCGCGAGGTGTCGACGGTCTGGATCCGGGACATCGGCGCGATCCGCCACTCCTGCCAGAAGGCGCCCGTGCGGACGTAGACGGCGTCGTCGGTGACCTCCCAGCGGTGCACCCGGAACCACCAGGAGGGGAGGAACGCGGCGCAGCCGAGGCCCACGGCCGCCACGGCACCGGCTGCGATCAGCAGCCAGGACCTGGCGGGTCCGATGAGGGCGCCGAGGACGGCGAGGACCACCACCGGCACGGCGGTGGTCGCCAGGAGCCGGCTCCGCCACCAGGTGACGGCCCGCTCGTCCACGGCGTTCCTGGGCGGCCGCAGCCGCACCGCGTTCTCCCCCGTCATGCCTCTACCGTCCGCGCAGCGAGCGGTAGGTGGTCACGAGACCGGCGGTGGAGCTGTCGAGCTGCCCCGTGCCCTCGGCGCCCTCGGCACCGGTCAGGACCGGCTCGATCCGCTTGGCGAGGACCTTGCCGAGTTCGACGCCCCACTGGTCGAAGGAGTCGATGTTCCAGATCGCGCCCTGGACGAAGACCTTGTGCTCGTAGAGCGCGATCAGCTGGCCGAGGACGGAAGGGGTGAGCTTCTCGGCGAGGATCGTGGTGGTGGGGTGGTTCCCCTGGAAGGTCTTGTGCGGGACGAGCTCCTCGGGGACGCCCTCCGCCCGTACCTCCTCGGGCGTCTTGCCGAAGGCCAGCGCCTGGGTCTGGGCGAAGAAGTTGGCCATGAGCAGGTCGTGCTGGGCGACGAGGCCGGGCAGCAGGTCGGTGACGGGCCGGGCGAAGCCGATGAAGTCGGCCGGGATGACCTTGGTGCCCTGGTGGATCAACTGGTAGTACGCGTGCTGCCCGTTGGTGCCGGGGGTGCCCCAGACGACGGGTCCGGTCTGCCAGTCGACGGGGTTGCCCTCGCGGTCCACCGACTTGCCGTTGGACTCCATGTCGAGCTGCTGGAGGTAGGCGGTGAACTTCGACAGGTAGTGGGAGTACGGGAGTACGGCGTGCGACTGGGCGTCGAAGAAGGCGCCGTACCAGACGCCGAGGAGGCCGAGGAGCAGCGGCGCGTTCTCCTCGGGCGGGGCGGTGCGGAAGTGCTCGTCGACGAGGTGGAAGCCGTCGAGCATCTCGCGGAAGCGCTCCGGGCCGATGGCGATCATCACGGAGAGGCCGATGGCGGAGTCGTAGGAGTAGCGGCCGCCGACCCAGTCCCAGAACTCGAACATGTTCGTGGTGTCGATGCCGAACTCCTCGACCTTCTCGGCGTTGGTCGAGAGGGCGACGAAGTGCTTGGCGACGGCCTCCTGGCCGGCCCGGAGGCCGGTGAGGAGCCAGTCGCGGGCGGAGGTGGCGTTGGTGATCGTCTCGATGGTGGTGAAGGTCTTCGAGGCGACGATGAACAGCGTCTCGGCGGGGTCGAGGTCGCGGACGGCCTCGTGGAGGTCGGCGCCGTCGACGTTGGAGACGAAACGGAGCGTCAGGTCCCGCTGGGTGTAGGAGCGCAGGACCTCGTAGGCCATGGCGGGGCCGAGGTCGGAGCCGCCGATGCCGATGTTGACGATGTTCTTGATCGGCCTGCCGGTGTGACCGGTCCACTCGCCCGCGCGGACCTTGTCGGCGAACGCGGCCATCTTGTCGAGGACGGCGTGGACGCCGGGGACGACGTTCTCCCCGTCGACCTCCACCACGGCGTCACGGGGCGCGCGGAGCGCGGTGTGGAGGACGGCGCGGTCCTCGGTGGTGTTGATCTTCTCGCCGCGGAACATGGCGTCGCGCAGCTCGGCCACGCCGGTGGCGGCGGCCAGTTCGCGCAGCAGCGTCAGTGTGTCGTCGGTGACGAGGTGCTTGGAGTAGTCCAGGTAGAGGTCGCCGACCCGGAGGGTGTGGCCGGTGCCCCGCTCGGGGTCGGCGGCGAACAGTGCGCGCAGATGGGTCTCGCCCAGCTGCTCACGGTGCTTGCCGAGGGCCGCCCACTCGGGCAGCCGGTTGAGCCTGGTGCGGCCTTCGTTGTTCATCTCGGACATCGCCCACTTCTTCTCGTACTGCTTGTCTGCCCCGCTGCGTCTCCAAACCTAATTGATCAGGGGGGCCGACGACGCGACGGCGAGGCGCGAACGACGGCGTCGGGAGGAGAGCGGTGGTGCACGGTCGCCGGGCACGTCGGGAACACCCGGAACACCGGGAAACGCAGAACGGGCCTTGCCCGCGAACTCGGTTCGCGGGCAAGGCCCGTTCGTCACACCGTCACACCACGCTCAGATCTCGCCCCGCAGCTTGGCCAGGGCTTCGGCGAGGATCGCCTCGCCGTCCGCGTCGCTGCGTCGTTCACGCACATACGCGAGGTGGGTCTTGTACGGCTCCGTGCGCGGCGGGTCCGGCGGGTTGTCCCGGTCCTGACCTGCCGGGAAGCCGCAGCGAGGGCAGTCCCAGGTCTCCGGGATCGCCGCGTCGCTGGCGAAGCTCGGCTGCGTCTCGTGCCCGTTCGAGCACCAGAAGGAGATGCGGGCGCGCGGCGCCGATTCGCCCCGCTCGGCCTCGCCCATCGGCCCCGCTCCGACCCGGCTTCCCCGGATCGCGTTGCCACTTGCCACGGTCGTAACTCCCTGCGTGATGGTGCTCGAAGATGCCCCAGTCTACGTAAGGCCCAACGCGCGTCCAGTGTTCGGAGTTACCCGTCCAACTTCATCAGGAGACCAAGTACCACAATGCAGGCGAACCAGAGCAGACCGACCACGACGGTGATCCGGTCCAGGTTGCGTTCGGCGACCGAGGAGCCACCGACGGACGACTGCATGCCGCCACCGAACATGTCGGAGAGACCGCCGCCCTTTCCCTTGTGCATCAGTACGAGCAGCATCAGCAGCCCGCTGAAGACGAGCAGGGCGATCGAGAACCCCATAACCACGGCTGGACCAACTTCCTCGGACTTATACGGACGGGGGCCGGGCACCTGCCCGACCCCCGCTAGGGTACGACGTAACTCCGCTACCGCATACTCACTGGTCGCGGAAGCGCACGATCTTGACGAACTCGTCGGCGTCCAGCGCCGCGCCGCCCACCAGGGCGCCGTCGACGTCCGGCTGCGCCATGATCGCGGCCACGTTGCCGGCCTTGACCGAGCCGCCGTACTGGATGCGGACCTTGTCGGCCAGCTCCTGCGAGTACAGCTCCGCGAGGCGCCCGCGGATCGCGCCACAGACCTCCTGCGCGTCCTCGGGGGTGGCGACCTCGCCGGTGCCGATGGCCCACACCGGCTCGTACGCGATCACGATGGTCTCGGCGTGCTCGGCCGGGACGTCCTTCAGGCCGCCGTCGAGCTGGGCGAGGGTGTACTCGACCTGCTGTCCGGCCTTGCGGATGTCCAGGCCCTCGCCGACGCAGAGGATCGGGGTCACGCCGTGCTTGAAGGCGGCCTTCACCTTGGCGTTGCAGACCTCGTCGTTCTCGGCGTGGTACTGGCGGCGCTCGGAGTGGCCGACGGCCACGTAGGCGCACTTGAACTTGGCCAGCATCGAGCCCGAGATCTCACCGGTGTAGGCACCGGAGTCGTGCGCCGAGAGGTCCTGGGCGCCGTACTTGATCTTCAGCTTGTCGCCGTCGACCAGGGTCTGTACGGAACGCAGGTCGGTGAAGGGGACCAGGACCGCGACCTCACAGGCGTCGTAGTCCTTGTCGGTCAGGGCGAAGGCGAGCTTCTGGACGTGGGCGATGGCCTCGAGGTGGTTGAGGTTCATCTTCCAGTTGCCCGCCATCAGCGGGGTGCGGGTGCTCATGTGTGGGTCAGTCCTCCAGTGCGACGAGGCCGGGGAGCTGCTTGCCCTCGAGGTACTCGAGGGAGGCGCCGCCGCCGGTCGAAATGTGGCCGAATGCCTGCTCGTCGAAGCCCAGGATGCGGACGGCGGCGGCGGAGTCGCCACCGCCCACCACGGTGAAGGCCGGGGAGTCGAGGAGCGCCTGGGCGACGGCCTTGGTGCCCTCGGCGTAGGCGGGGTGCTCGAAGACGCCCATCGGACCGTTCCAGAAGACGGTGCCGGCGTCGGCGAGCTTCGAGGCGTAGAGCTTACGGGTCTCCGGACCGATGTCCAGGCCCTCCTCGTCCGCCGGGATGGCGTCCGCGGCGACCGTGGTGGGGTGGGCCGGGGCCTTGGTCTTCAGGTCCGGGAACTCGGACGAGACCAGGACGTCGACGGGGAGGACGAACTCCACGCCGCGCTCCTTGGCCCGCTTCAGGTAGTCCAGGACCGCCGGGATCTGGTCCTCCTGGAGCAGCGAGATGCCGACCTCGTGGCCCTGGGCCTTGAGGAAGGTGTACGCCATGCCGCCGCCGATGAGGATGCGGTCGGCCTTCTCCAGGAGGTGGTCGATGACCCCGAGCTTGTCGGAGACCTTGGCGCCGCCGAGCGCGACCACGTACGGCCGCTGGACGTCGTCCGTGAGCTTCTTCAGGACGCCGACCTCGGTGGCGATGAGGTAGCCGGCGGCGTGCGGGAGGCGCGCCGGGAGGTCGAAGACCGAGGCGTGCTTGCGGTGCACGGCGCCGAAGCCGTCGCCGACGTAGACGTCGGCGAGGGTGGCGAGACGGTCCGCGAAGGCGCCGCGCTCGGCGTCGTCCTTCGAGGTCTCGCCGGCGTTGAACCGGAGGTTCTCGATCACGGCGACCTGGCCGTCGGCGAGCCCGGCGACGGTGGCGGTGGCGGAGTCGCCGACCGTGTCCGTCGCGAAGGCCACCTCCGTGCCGAGCAGCTCGCCGAGGCGGGCGGCGGCCGGTGCGAGCGAGAACGCCGGATCCGGGGCGCCCTTGGGGCGGCCCAGGTGGGAGGCGACCACGACGCGGGCGCCCGCGTCGGCGAGCGCCTTGACCGTGGGGACGACGGCGCGGATGCGGCCGTCGTCGGTGATGGTGGTGCCGTCGAGCGGCACGTTGAGGTCGGCGCGGACGAACACCCGCTTGCCGGAGACGCCTTCGGCGAGAAGCTCGTCGATCGTCTTCATCTGTCACAGACTCCTTGGTACGCGGTGGAGCACACAAACAGGGCTCGCACAGCGCGGCGTTGCGCTGCCCGAGCCCTGCTCACATCGAAAGCCCGCCCTGAAGCTTAGAGCTGGCCGCCGACGAAGACGGTGAGGTCGACGAGACGGTTGGAGTAGCCCCACTCGTTGTCGTACCAGCCGAGGATCTTGACCGTGTTGCCCTCCTGGACCATGGTCAGGGAGGCGTCGAAGGTGCAGGACGCCGGGTCGCTGACGATGTCGGAGGAGACGATCGGGTCCTCGGTGTAGACCAGGACGCCCTTGAGGTCGCCGTCCTCGGAGGCCTTCTTGAACGCGGCGTTGACCTCGTCCTTGGTGACCTCGCGGTCGAGGGTGACGACGAGGTCGGTGGCGGAACCGGTCGGGACCGGGACGCGCATGGCGATGCCGTCGAGCTTGCCCTTGAGCTGCGGAAGGACCAGGGCGGTGGCCTTGGCGGCACCGGTCGTGGTCGGGATGATGTTCTCCGCGGCGGCGCGGGCGCGGCGCAGGTCCTTGTGCGGGAAGTCCAGGATGCGCTGGTCGTTGGTGTACGCGTGGACCGTCGTCATCAGGCCCTTGACGATGCCGAAGTTCTCGTCGAGGACCTTCGCCATCGGCGCGACACAGTTCGTCGTGCAGGACGCGTTCGAGATGACGTGGTGCTTGGCCGCGTCGTACTTGTCCTGGTTGACGCCCATGACGATGGTGATGTCCTCGTCGCTGGCCGGAGCCGAGATGAGGACCTTCTTGGCGCCGCCGGCGATGTGCTTCTCGGCGTCGGCCTTCTTGGTGAAGATGCCGGTCGACTCGATGACGATGTCGACGCCCAGCTCGCCCCAGGGGATGTCGGCCGGGTTGCGCTCGGAGAGCACCTTGATGGTGCGGCCGTCGACGGTGATGGTGTCGGCGGTGTGGGTGACCTCGGCCTTGAGGCGCCCCAGGATGGTGTCGTACTTCAGCAGGTGCGCGGTGGTCGCGGTGTCACCCAGGTCGTTGACGGCCACGATCTCGATGTCAGCACCCTGATCAAGGAGCGCGCGGAAGTAGTTCCGGCCGATGCGGCCAAAGCCGTTGATGCCTACGCGGATCGTCACGAACCGATCTCCTCGTTAGGTACGCCGGTGTGCTCGACGCCGGCGAGATTTTTGTTTTTAGGGATGTCCCCGACCGCTTACGACCCTACCTCTCCGGGGACCCCGGAGTGACATCCAGCGCATCCGTACGAGCCCGGAAAGTGAGGGTGAGGGGCCGACGGCCCGTACCTACCAACGGGTACGGGCCGTCGTGGGACCTTTGTCCCGACTACTCTCCGTCAGCGGCGGAGAGCCCCGAGGGCGCTGCCGACGAGTCGTGCCCGGTCCGCCGCACCGGGCACGTGCTCCAGGCCGTAGCCGAGGAGGACGGTGTCACGGGTGGTGACGGCGGCCTGCGAGTGGAAGAGAGCGGCGGAGCGCGTCCAGTCGGCGCCGTTGCCGGGGCTGCCGGCCGGAGCGCCCGGTACGGTCCACGCGCCGAGGGCGGTCTCGAAGCCCTCGGCCTCCGTGGTGGTCCCGGTGACGAGGCGGGTGTCGTCGACGAAGGCGCCCATCTCGCCCGTACCGGGGTCGGATACGTACGAGATCGACAGCTCGACCTGCTTGCCCGCCCAGGCGCTCAGGTCGACGGAGGCCTGCCGCCAGCCGTTGGAGGGGCCGGTGAAGGCGTTCCAGGAGCCGGTGGTACCGGTCGCCGCGCAGCCGTCCTCGCCGACGGTGAGGTAGTGGGCGAGGAAGGGGTGGCCGCGGACGTAGTAGCCCTCGCCGCAGTCGGCCGGGGGCTCGGCGGAGGTGCCGCCGTTGCTGTCGGGCAGGGTCGTCCAGTCGTCCTGGCCGACGGTGTGGGCCTCGACGACGAGGTTGTCGTAGCCGGGTTCGGTGTCGTAGCTGACCTGGAAGTCCAGGCGCGGGGCGGCGCCGGCCGCGACGCCGGTGAGGTCGACGGTCCTGCTGAGCCGCGCCCAGGTGTTGTCGGCGTGCTTGACGGCGGCGAAGGACGCGCCCTCGGCGGGCTCGAAGGGCATCCGGACGCCCGGGTAGTCACCGGCCGAGGAGCTGCTCGCGAACTGCGGGAACTCCCCGGGCGGCAGCGTGTCCGAGGTGACGGTGTACGCGCCCGCGTGGTCGAGCGGGTTGCCGGCGGCGGCGCCGAGGCTCGCGCCGGCGCCCGCGAGGGCTCCGGTGCCCGCGAACGCCGGGGGGTTCTTGAGGCCCGCGCGGTGGTAGGCGCCGAGGTAGTACTGGGCGAAGTCGTTGGACTCGGCCCGGCCGATCCGGGTGAGGCCGCCGGACTTCTCACCGGCGTTGATCAGCTTGCCGCCCTCGTTGAGGTAGGCGCGGACGGCGAGCTGGGTGGCGCCGGAGGGTGCCTCGGCGCCGGTGTACCAGACGACGGTACGGAAGTGGGACAGGACGCCGAGGGCGTCGGGCGTGCCCTGTGTGGCGACGTCCCAGACGACGGCCCTGCGGCCGTTGTCGGCGAGCGCCTTCACGTACGCGGCGGTGTGCCGGGCGGCGGTGGTGCCGCCCTCCTCCGCGAGGACGAGCACGTCGCCGCGGGGGCGCTCGGCCACCTTGTAGGTGAAGGGGGCGGAGGCGGTGGTCCGGCCCTCGCGGGTGCGGGCGGTGAACCAGACCTCGACGGAGTCGCCGGTCCCGGCGCCCTCGACCTCGGCGCGGTACTCGTCGAAGTAGAGGTTGTCCTCGCCGCCGAAGGTCTCGCCGCCCTTCCAGGCGTCGAGCTCCTCGCTGTGGGTGCGGCCGCCGTTGATCCGGTACTTCAGGGTCTTGCCGCGCAGGGACTTGCGTGCGGTGACGGCGACCTCCTGCTCCTCGCCGCGGGCGTAGGAGGTGGTGAAGGTCTTCGGGGTGAAGTCGGGGGCGTCGATGCCGACCGGGGAGACGGGCCGGTCCGGGTGGGCGGCGGTCTCGGCGACGGCGAGCGCGAAGGGGATGTTCTTGGCGAACTCGGCCTGGATCAGCTTCTCGTCGTCCGGGAAGGTGAAGACGGAGGCGCAGTCGGCCGGGTTCCAGGCGTCGTTCGGGTCGACCCGGGAGGCGGTGGCGCAGGTCGACATCTCCGGGGTGAACATCTGCATCCCGTTGACGTTGGCGGCGTGTCCGTCCGCCTCGCCGTTGGTGATGTAGAGCTCCGAGGAGACCTGCGGCCGGTAACCGGGCACGGCCGGGTTCTGCGGCGTGCCGGCGAGGGCCTTGAGGGCCACGTCGTCGGGGGTGTCCGTGGCGACCTGCCAGCCGACGCCGTACAGGATGAGCTGGGCGGCCGAGTGGTAGTTGATGCCGTACGTGAAGCCGATCCGCTTCTGGAAGGCGTCGAGGGCCTTCGTCTCGGGCTCCGACATGGGGCCCGTGCCGCGGAAGGTCTCGTCGGCCGGGTCGGGCGACGAACCCTCGTTGTCGTAGCCCCACTTGTAGGCGAAGTTGCGGTTGAGGTCGACGCCGTCGCCGGGGGCGATCTTCCCGTCGCCGTCGTTGTCGCGGAGGTTCTTGCGCCACTGACGGTTCGCGGGGGCGGCGTGCGTGAAGTCGTAGCCGTCCGGGTTGGCGGAGAGCACGAACCACAGCTCGGTGGTGTCGACGATCCGGGTGATCCGCTCGTCCTTGCCGTAGCCGTCGAGGTAGTGGTGGAGCAGCCGCCGGGTCATCTCCGGGGTGATCCACTCGCGCGCGTGCTGATTGGACAGGTACAGCGTGGCGGGCTTGGAGCCGTCCTTGACCCGCTGGGCACCCTTGCTGACCTTGACGGCGAGGATGTCCTGGCCCTTGAGGGTCTTGCCGATGGAGACGACCTTGGTGATCCCGGGGTGCGCCCGGGCGGTGTCCAGGATCTCCTGCTTGAGCCCGTCCGGACCGCCGTACGGACGGAAGACCCCGTCTCCCGCGGCGGCCACCCGCCGCTCGGCCTGGGCGGTCAGGCTGTGCCGGGCGAGTTCGACGCCCTGGCCGCGCAGGTGCCCGGCCTGCCGGCCGGTGAGGAAGAGCTCGACCGTCGCGGAACCCTTGTCGGGGACCTGTTCGGTCATCTCGTGGGCGTCCGCACCGGCCTCCAGGAGCAGCGGGACCTGCTCCTTGGTGACTTCGGCACGCCATACGGAGAAGGCGTCGCCGCCGTCCCTGTCGTCGGGCTGCGCTCCGGCGACGGGTGCCGCCGCCATTCCCGCGATCAGCAGTGAAGCCGCGGCGAGGATCGATCTCGCTCTGCGTCTCATGAGCCCCCCTTGCTGTTGTCTGCCCCGAAGGTGAACAGACGCCAGGCTCATGGGCACCCATGGGCCTGTCAAGGGTGCCTCGCGGCTGTACGAAAAAGCTGCCGGTGCCTCAGAAGGGCACCGGCAGCTCGGAGTTCGGGGTTCCGTTCGGGACGGAACGGGTCAGCCGACGAGGCTGTCGTCGAGCTCCTCCGTCAGGTTGGACTCGGTCCCGGGAATGCCCAGGTCCTGCGCCCGCTTGTCGGCCATGGCGAGCAGCCGGCGGATCCGGCCGGCCACCGCGTCCTTCGTCAGCGGCGGGTCGGCGAGCGCGCCCAGCTCCTCCAGGGAGGCCTGCTTGTGCTCCATGCGGAGCCGGCCGGCCGCGGCGAGGTGCTCGGGCACCTCCTCGCCCAGGATCTCCAGGGCGCGCTGCACCCGGGCCCCGGCGGCGACCGCCGCGCGGGCCGAGCGGCGCAGGTTGGCGTCGTCGAAGTTGGCCAGGCGGTTGGCGGTGGCGCGGACCTCGCGCCGCATCCGCCGCTCCTCCCAGGCGAGCACCGACTCGTGCGCGCCGAGCCGGGTGAGGAGGGCGCCGATCGCGTCGCCGTCACGGACGACGACCCGGTCCACACCCCGTACCTCGCGGGCCTTCGCCGCGATGGAGAGCCGGCGGGCCGCGCCGACCAGGGCGAGCGCCGCCTCGGGACCCGGGCAGGTGACTTCCAGGGAGGAGGACCGGCCGGGCTCGGTCAGGGAGCCGTGCGCGAGGAACGCTCCGCGCCAGGCCGCCTCCGCGTCACAGGTCGCGCCGGAGACCACCTGCGGGGGGAGGCCCCGGATGGGGCGGCCGCGGCCGTCCACGAGACCCGTCTGCCGGGCCAGCTGGTCGCCGCCCGCCACCACCCGCACCACGAAGCGCGAGCCGCGCCGCAGGCCGCCGGGGGCCATCACGATCAGCTCCGAGCTGTGCCCGAAGATCTCCATGATGTCCCGCTTGAGGCGGCGCGCCGCCATCGCCGTGTCCAGCTCCGCCTCGATCACGATGCGGCCGCTCACCAGGTGCAGCCCGCCCGCGAACCGCAGGATCGACGAGACCTCTGCCTTCCTGCAGCAGGTCCGGGTGACGGGAAGCCGGGAGATCTCGTCCTTCACCGCTGCCGTCATCGCCATGGGCCGATCCTTCCATGCATCCGAAAAATACGGTCGTACGCGGCGGCCAACAGCTCCGGGTCATGCTTCGCGGAGCCGTCGGGCCCGGCCACCGGCGCCAGCTCGACCGCGGCACCGAGCCGCTTGGCGGCATCGGAGAGGGACTCGCGATCGGGCACGGCGGCCTCGTCGGCCAGCACCACGTCCAGGGCGAGTTTAGGGGCGTGTCGTCCCAAAACCTCCAAATGACGCTGCGGGGAGAAGCCCTCGGTTTCTCCGGGCTGCGGCGCGAGGTTCAGCGAGAGCACCTTCCGGGCCTTCGTCGTGGCCAGGGCGTCGAGCAGTTCGGGCACGAGGAGGTGCGGGATCACCGAGGAGAACCAGGAGCCGGGACCGAGGACCACCCAGTCCGCGTCCAGGACCGCCTCGACCGCCTCCGGCACCGCCGGCGGGTCGTGCGGCACGAGGTGCACGGACTGCACCTCGCCGGGGGTGAGCGCCACGGTCGCCTGACCGCACACGGTGTCCACGTCGTCCGGCCGCTCCGGGTCGTGGCCCCTGACCAGGGCCTGGAGCTCCAGGGGTACGGCGGACATGGGCAGCACGCGGCCCTGGGCGCCGAGCAGCCGGCCCACCAGGTCCAGGGCCTGCACGGGGTCGCCGAGCTGCTCCCAGAGGGCGACGATCAGCAGGTTGCCGACGGCGTGGCCGTTGATCTCGCCCTTGGACTGGAAGCGGTGCTGGATGACCCTGGCCCAGGTCTGGCCCCAGTCGTCGTCGCCGCAGAGCGCGGCGAGCGCCTTGCGGAGGTCTCCCGGGGGCAGTACGCCCAGCTCCTCCCGGAGCCGGCCGCTGGAGCCGCCGTCGTCGGCGACGGTGACGACGGCGGTGAGGTCGCCGGTGATCCGGCGGAGGGCGGCGAGGGAGGCCGAGAGGCCCATGCCGCCGCCCAGCGCGACCACCTTGGGCTGGGCGCCGCGCCTGCGGAGCGTGCGCCGCGCCGTGAGGGTGGAGGCGCGCCGTCGGTACGGCTTCACTCGCGCCCCATGTCCCGGTGGACGACCACGGTCTCGACCCCTTCGGCGGCGATACGGGCGGCGAGGCGCTCGGCGGTGGCCACGGAGCGGTGCTTGCCGCCGGTGCAGCCCACGGCGACGGTCACGTACCGCTTGCCCTCGCGGCGGTAGCCCGCGGCGATCAGCTGGAGCAGCTCGGTGTAGCGGTCGAGGAACTCCTTGGCGCCGGGCTGGTTGTAGACGTAGTTCGACACCTCCTCGTTGAGGCCGGTGAAGGGGCGCAGCTCGGGGACCCAGTGCGGGTTCGGCAGGAAGCGCATGTCGACGACGAGGTCGGCGTCGACCGGCAGGCCGTACTTGAAGCCGAAGGACATCACGGTGGCCCGCAGCTCGGGCTCCTCGTCGCCGGCGAACTGGGCGTCCATCTTGGCGCGCAGCTCGTGGACGTTGAGGCTGGAGGTGTCGATCACCAGGTCGGCGTCGCCGCGCAGCTCGCGCAGCAGGTCGCGCTCGGCGGCGATGCCGTCGGTGATCCGCCCGTCGCCCTGGAGCGGGTGGGGCCTGCGGACCGACTCGAAGCGCCGGACCAGGGCGTCGTCGGACGACTCCAGGAAGACGATCCTGCGGGTGACCTGCTTGGCGTCCAGGTCGGCGAGGGACTCCCTGAGGTTGTCGAAGAACTGCCGGCCGCGGACGTCCACGACGACGGCGATCCGGGCGACGTTGCCCTGGGAGCGGGCGCCGAGTTCCACCATGGTGGGGATCAGCGCGGGCGGGAGGTTGTCCACGACGAACCAGCCGAGGTCCTCCAGGCACTTCGCCGCGGTGGACCGGCCCGCTCCGGACATGCCGGAGATGATCACCAGTTCGGGAATGGCCGCCTCGGCGCCGTTGTCGCCGGGGGTCTCCTTCGTGCCCGTACTCACGTGTCCTGCTCCGCCTTCTCTGTCGTGCTGGTCCTGCGCGTCCTGCTCATCGTGCCGGTCCTGCTGCTCGTGCGCGGTCATGCCGTGCCGCCCCCGTCGTCTTCCATGATCTCTCCTGTCGCCGTGTTCACGGCGGGTGCGGCCGGGGCCGCCTGGGCGAGGGCCACGACGACCGCCTCCGCGGTCTTCCGGCCCATGCCGGGAACTTCGCAGATCTGCTCGATTGTCGCCTGCCGGAGCCGCTTCACCGAGCCGAAATGCTTGATCAACGCGCGTTTCCGGGTGTCACCCAGACCGGGGACCTCGTCGAGAGGGCTGGTCCGGATGCGTTTCGTCCGCTTGGACCGCTGGTAGCGGATGGCGAAGTCGTGAGCCGTGTCACGTACGCGCTGAAGGAGGTACAGGCCCTCGCTGGAGCGGGGCAGCACGACCGGGTCGTCGTCGCCGGGCAGCCAGACCTCCTCGAGGCGCTTGGCGAGCCCGCAGACCGCGATGTCGTCGATGCCCAGCTCGTCCAGGGCCCGCCGGGCCGCTGCGACCTGCGGCTGCCCGCCGTCGACCACCACCAGCTGCGGCGGGTACGCGAAACGCTTGGGTCGCCCGGTCTCCTCCGGGTCCTCGACGACGCCCTCCGGATCCCACTCCCCCGTCTTCTCCTTCTCGGCGAGGTAGCGCCGGAAGCGCCGGCCGATCACCTCGTGCATGGACCGGACGTCGTCCTGTCCCTCGAAGCCCTTGATCTGGAAGCGGCGGTACTCGCTCTTGCGGGGCAGCCCGTCCTCGAAGACCACCATCGAGGCGACCACGTCCTCGCCCTGGAGGTGGGAGATGTCGAAGCACTCGATCCGCAGCGGCGCCGACTCCAGGTCCAGGGCCTCGGCGATCTCCTCCAGGGCCCGGGAGCGGGTGGTCAGATCGCTGGCTCGCTTCGTCTTGTGCAGGACGAGCGCCTGCTGGGCGTTGCGCGCGACGGTCGTCATGAGGTCCTTCTTGTCGCCGCGCTGCGGGATCCGCAGCGAGACGTTGGACCCGCGGCGGCCGGTGAGCCAGGCGGTGACGGCCTCCGCGTCCTCGGGCAGCGCCGGGACCAGGACCTCCTTGGGGACCGCGTCGCCGCACTCCTCGCCGTACAGCTGCTGCAGCGCGTGCTCGACGAGACCGGCCGTGTCGACGGCCTCGACCTTGTCGGTGACCCAGCCGCGCTGGCCGCGGACGCGTCCGCCGCGCACGTGGAAGATCTGCACGGCGGCCTCCAGCTCGTCCTCCGCGAGGGCGATCAGGTCGGCGTCGGTGGCGTCGGCGAGCACGACCGCGCTCTTCTCCATGGCCCGGCGCAGCGCCTCTATGTCGTCGCGCAGCCGACCGGCCTTCTCGTACTCCATGTCCTCGGCGGCCAGCATCATCTGCTTCTCGAGACGGCGGATGTACGTCCCCGTACGGCCGGCCATGAAGTCGCTGAACTCCTCGGCGAGTTCGCGGTGCTCCTCGGGGGTGACCCGGCCGACGCAGGGGGCCGAGCACTTGCCGATGTAGCCGAGGAGGCAGGGACGGCCGGCCGAGGCCGCGTTCCGGAAGACGCCCGCCGAGCAGGTGCGGACGGGGAAGACCCGCAGCATCAGGTCGACGGTCTCGCGGATCGCCCACGCGTGCGCGTACGGCCCGAAGTAGCGCACGCCCTTCTTCTTGTGGCCGCGCATGACCTGGACGCGCGGGAACTCCTCGTTCATGGTGACGGCGAGGTACGGGTAGCTCTTGTCGTCCCGGTACTTCACGTTGAACCGGGGGTCGTACTCCTTGATCCAGGAGTACTCCAGCTGCAGCGCCTCGACCTCGGTCGACACGACGGTCCACTCGACGGAGGCCGCGGTGGTCACCATGGTGGCCGTGCGCGGGTGCAGGCTCGCGAGCGGCTGGAAGTAGTTGGCGAGCCGCTGCCGCAGGGACTTCGCCTTCCCCACGTAGATCACCCGACGGTGCTCGTCGCGGAACTTGTAGACCCCCGGGGAGTCGGGGATCTGACCCGGCTTGGGGCGGTAGCTGGAGGGGTCTGCCATGCTCCCCACCCTACTGGCGGGCACCGACACTCCGGCCGTGCCCGCTCGTTGGCGGGGCATGGCGAATCTTGCTCGGCTCGGGCGGCGGGGCGGTTGCCGGTGCCGGTGGCGGGATGCCCGTGGCGGGGCCTGCGGGGGTGCATGTGGCCGGGGACGGCGGGGGTGTCGGCCCCGGGCGGTACGGCGCCCTGGACGAGGGGGCGCCGTACCGGAGGACGGGGGCTCGCGGCGAGGGGGCTCAGGCCTCGCCGTGCCCCTCAGGCCTCGGCGGACCCTCGCCGTCGGCGTACCGCCGCCGTCGCGAGGAGCACGAGCGCCAGCGTCGCCCCCGCGCCCGCCGTCGCCGAGGCGACGGTGACCGCGGGCTCCGGCCCTGGCCCGGCCACCGGCGCGGAGGCCTGCGGGCCGTAGCCCCCGGCCGCGCCCTTCCCCGCGTAGGCGGAGCCGGGCAGCTTGTCGCCGTACGCGCGGGCGACCCGTTCCCGGTACGCGGTGAGGCTCGTCCCGTTCCGGCCGACGGCCCGTATCGCGTCCTCGTCGAGCGGGAGCACCTTCGTGCCCTTCTGGACGTACCAGGCGTCGATCTGCGGCTCGCGGAAGACGAGGCCGCCGGGCAGCAGACGCCCGCCCTGTTCCGCGAAGCGGATCTCGTCGTCGCCGGTCGCGATGTTCACCACCTGCCAGCCGCCGGACCCCTTCACCGTCCAGAGCGAGGCCTTCTGCCCGTCCGGCGCCACGGCGCGGCTGGCGCGGAACTCGGTCCTGGCGACCGGGGCACCGGCCTTCCCGGCGACGAAGTCCGGGGAGAGGATCCGTACCGGCACGGACCCGCCCTCGACGCGCGGCGCGGCCGCCGAGCGGGCGGCGGCCCCGTCCCGGGCGAAGAACCGGGCCAGGGTGTCCAGGGTGCCGGGCGCCGAGGCGGCCAGTTCGGGGGTCGGCGCGGGCGGGGGTCCGCCGGCGGCGGCCGCCGGGAGCGCCCCGAGGAGGACGAGGGTCGCGGCGGCCAGGAGGCCGACACCCGTGGCACGAGCGTTCATCGTCGTCACGCCCCGATCCGGTAGAGCGAGTGGGTCCAGGAGAACGACTCGTTGTCGACGTACCAGGCGTGCGAGGCCCAGTTGTAGCGGTTGCTGGAGGGCCAGGGGTCGCCCCAGTAGACCCAGCTTCCGGAGTCGTCGTAGCCGTACAGCACGTGCATGTGACCGCCGCCTCCCGCCCACTGGATGCGGGTCTCGACGGGCCGGTTCGCGTTGATCTCCGTCTGCACGGTCGAGTAGCGCAGCCAGCCGTCGACGTATGAGCCGGGGTTGATCCCGGCCCAGCGCAGACCGGTCTGGACGTTGCCGAGCGTGGCCTGCCAGTTGGGGCAGTCGTAGCCCTGCTGACGGTCGAAGGCGGCGTTGCAGAACTGGTTCTGGCTGTAGTTCCGGCCGAACCAGGTGGCGATCGTGTTGCCGCCCGCCGCCCAGCACCAGTTGGTCTTCTGCTGGGCCTGCATGGTGATGTTCAGCCGGTGGGAGCCGAGGACGGCGGTGTCGTCGACGGGGGCGGCCGAGGCCGAGGTGGTGGGGACGAGGAAGAGGGCGGCCGCGGCGAGTGCCGCGAGGTTCAGCTTTCTTCTGCGCATCGCGTTCCTCCCTGGAGTGGGGGGTGGGGATGGGGGTGGAGGAGCGCGTCCGGACGCTGGTCAGGAGCATCGGCCGTTGTCCGGATCAGGTCAACACGCTTCAATGCGGGGTGACATCGGGCTGTGAACGGTGCGACCCGGGTGTGAACGGACGCCCCCGGCCCACCTGCCCGCCCGCCCCCCGCGGCGCGCCGGTCCGCGCCCCCGTCGTGAATGTTCACCGAGGAGTCCTCGTGAGCCACACCGAGGCCGATCTGCTGCGGCTGCTGCACACCGGCCCCTTCCATCTGGCGCTGCGCACCGCCCTCGCCGTGCGCGGGCTTCCGCTCCAGCGGGTCCAGCACCATCTCGCCCACCGCGGGGTCAAGGTCGGCGTGACGAGTCTGAGCTACTGGCAGCAGGGCGCCCGCCGCCCGCAGCGGCCGGAGTCCCTGAAAGCGGTCCGCGCCCTGGAGGAGGTGCTCCAGCTCCCGGGGAACTCACTGCTGCGGCTGCTCGCGGAGGACGCGGTCGCGCGGGCCGAGGCCGAGCGCCCGGCGGCACGCTCGTACCGCTCCCTCGTGGAGGCGTCCGGCTCGGTCGAGGAGCTGCTCGCCGAGCTGGAGACGCCGACGGACGGCGGACTGCACACCGTCGGGCACCACGAGCGGGTGCGGATCGGGGCGGGGCGGGAGCTGGTGGGGCGCGAGTCGCAGCACGTGGTGCGGGCGCACCGGGACGGCGTGGACCGCTATCTCGCCATCCACCACGGGGACCCCGGCTGCGACCCGTCGCGGGTGGCGGTGCGGGCGGTGGAGAACTGCAGGACCGGGCGGGTGCGGTGGCACGCCGGGACGGGGGTGCTCGTCGCGGAGCTGCTCTTCGACGTGCGGCTGCGGGCCGGGGACACGTACCTCTTCTCGTACGGCTTCGAGGACGGTACGGCGGGGCCGAGCCGGGAGTACGTGCGCGGGTTCAGCTTCGCGGGCGGGCAGTACGTGCTGCAGGTGCGCTTCGACGAGGCGGCGCTTCCGCTGCGGTGCCGGAGGTTCGCGCAGGCCTCGACGGGCGCGCCGCGCGGGGGCCGTGCGGAGCTGACCCTGAGCGGCCGGCACCGCACGGTGCATGTCGTGGAGCAGGGGGTGCGCCCGGGGATCCTGGGGATCGACTGGGACTGGACGTAGCGCGGGCCCCCGGCCGTCGCGGGCCTTGGAGCCGCTCTCAGGCGTGGGGGGTCGGTCTCAGGCCTTGGGGGTCGTCGCCTCGGGTCCGGCGACCAGCTTGCCGTTCTCGACGCGGACCGCGACCTCGGGGAGCGGGACGGTGGCCGGGCCCTTGAGCGCCTTGCCGGTCGTCACGTCGAAGCGGCTGCCGTGGCAGGGGCAGTTGCCCTCGTTGTTCTCGATCTTGTCGAGGACGCAGCCGGCGTGGGTGCACTGGGCGCTGAACGCCTTGTACTGGCCCTTGGCCGGGCAGCTCACCAGGACCCGCTGTTCGCGGTAGAGCTTGGCGCCGCCGACCGGGATCTCGTCCGGGGCGCCGAGGGTGACCGGGGCGGTCGGGGTCGGCACCTGGGCGTGGCCGAGGTTGGACTCGGTGGAGCAGGCGGCGACTCCCAGCCCGGCGGCACCGGCGAGGGCGGCGCCTTTCAGAACGGTGCGGCGGCTGGACTGGCCGGACATGGGCGCTCCACGGTGGATCGGGGCAAGGCGTGACCGAACCGACGATACCGGCGGCGGTGGGCATGCTTGAGGCAGGGCCCCCTGCCAGGGGCCCTGCCTCGGACGTCAGGCCTTGCGGGCCCTGGTCGTCGCCTTCTTGGCCGCGGCCTTCGTGGCCGTCGCCTTCGTGGCCGTCTTCCTGGCGGGCGCGGCCGCCTTGGTGGCGGTCGCGTCGGCGGCGGTCGCCTTCTTGGCCGGGGCCTTCTTCGCCGCCGTCCTCTTCGCCGCCGTCTTCGCCCCCCGGGCCGCGGGTACGGTCCCTCCGGCGTCGCTGAGCCGGTCCGCGCCGAGGACCTCGCGGAGGAACTTGCCGGTGTGGCTGGTGGAGACCGAGGCGACCTCCTCCGGGGTGCCCTCGGCGACGACCAGGCCGCCGCCGTTGCCGCCCTCGGGGCCCATGTCGAGGACCCAGTCGGCGGTCTTGATGACATCGAGGTTGTGCTCGATGACGATCACCGAGTTGCCCTTGTCGACCAGTCCGGACAGGACCTTGATCAGCTTCGAGATGTCCTCGAAGTGCAGACCGGTGGTCGGCTCGTCGAGGACGTAGACCGTGCGGCCCGTCGAGCGCTTCTGCAGCTCGGAGGCGAGCTTCACGCGCTGGGCCTCACCGCCGGAGAGCGTCGGCGCCGACTGGCCGAGCCGGACGTAACCGAGGCCGACCTCGTTGAGCGTGCGCAGGTGGCGGGCGATGGTCGGGACGGCCTCGAAGAAGTCGAGGGCCTCCTCGATCGGCATGTTCAGGACTTCGGCGATGGACTTGCCCTTGTAGTGGACCTCCAGGGTCTCCCGGTTGTACCGGTCGCCGTGGCAGACCTCGCACGGGACGTAGACGTCCGGGAGGAAGTTCATCTCGATCTTGATCGTGCCGTCGCCGGAGCAGTTCTCGCAGCGGCCGCCCTTGACATTGAAGGAGAACCGGCCGGGCAGGTAGCCCCGGACCTTGGCCTCCATCGTCTCGGCGAAGAGCTTGCGGACGTGGTCGAAGACGCCGGTGTAGGTCGCCGGGTTCGACCGGGGGGTGCGGCCGATCGGCGACTGGTCGACGTGCACGACCTTGTCGACGAGGTCGTCGCCGTCCACGCGCGTGTGCCGCCCGGGCACCGACTTGGCGCCGTTCAGCTCGCGCGCCAGGTGCGTGTAGAGGATGTCGTTGACCAGGGTCGACTTGCCGGATCCGGAGACGCCGGTGACGGCGGTGAGGACGCCCAGCGGGAAGGACACGTCGATGTCCCGCAGGTTGTTCTCGCGGGCCCCGTGCACGGTGAGCCGGCGCCCGGGGTCCACCGGGCGGCGGATGTCCGGAGTGGGGATCGACCGGCGGCCGGACAGGTACTGCCCGGTCATGGACTCCTCGTTGGCGAGGAGCTCCTTCAAGGTGCCGGTGTGGACGACCTTGCCGCCGTGCTCGCCGGCGCCGGGGCCGATGTCGACGATCCAGTCGGCGACCTTGATGGTGTCCTCGTCGTGCTCGACGACGATGAGCGTGTTGCCCATGTCGCGGAGGCGTACGAGGGTCTCGATGAGCCGGTGGTTGTCGCGCTGGTGGAGGCCGATGGACGGCTCGTCGAGCACGTACAGCACGCCGACCAGGCCGGAGCCGATCTGGGTGGCGAGCCGGATGCGCTGGGCCTCGCCGCCGGAGAGGGTGCCCGCCGCACGGTTGAGCGAGAGGTAGTCGAGGCCGACGTCGACGAGGAAGCGCAGCCGCTCGTTGACCTCCTTGAGGACCCGCTCGGCGATCTTCTTGTCCCGCGCGTTGAGCGTCAGCCGGCCGAGGAACTCGGCGCAGTCGCTGATCGACATGGCGGAGACCTCGGCGATGGACCTGTCCATCACCGTGACCGCGAGCACGATCGGCTTCAGCCGGGTGCCCTCGCAGGTGGGGCAGGGCACCTCGCGCATGTAGCCCTCGAAGCGCTCGCGACTGGAGTCGCTCTCGGCCTCGGTGTGGCGCCGCTTGACGAAGGAGACGGCACCTTCGAAGGCCGGGGTGGTGTACGCCCGCTCCCGCCCGTACCGGTTGCGGTAGCGGACCTCGACCTGGGTCTTGTGGCCGTGCATCAGGGCCTTCTTGGCGCGCTGCGGCAGTCCCGCGTACGGGATGTCCGTGCGGAAGCCGAGGGCCTGGGAGAGACCGCCGATGAGCCGGCCGAAGTACTCCTTGGTGTGGCCGTGCGACCAGGGGTGGATGGCGCCCTCGTCGAGCGACTTGTCCTCGTCGGGGACGATCAGCTCGGGGTCGACCTCCATGCGGGTGCCGATGCCGGTGCAGTCCGGGCAGGCGCCGAAGGGCGAGTTGAAGGAGAAGGAGCGCGGCTCCAGCTCCTCGAAGGACAGGTCGTCGTACGGGCAGTAGAGGTGCTCCGAGTACATCCGCTCGCGCTCGGGGTCGTCCTCCGCGAGGTCGACGAAGTCGAGCACGACCATGCCCCCGGAGAGTCCGAGCGCCGTCTCGACGGAGTCGGTGAGACGGCGCTTGGCGCCGTCCTTCACGGTGAGGCGGTCGACGACCACCTCGATCGTGTGCTTCTCCTGCTTCTTCAGGGTCGGCGGCTCGCTCAGCTGCACGGTCACCCCGTCGACCCGGGCACGGCTGTAGCCCTTGGTCTGGAGGTCGGCGAAGAGGTCGACGAACTCGCCCTTCCGCTCGCGGACGAGCGGGGAGAGCACCTGGAAACGGCTGCCCTCGGGGAGCTCCAGGACCCTGTCGACGATGGCCTGCGGCGACTGGCGGGAGATGGGCCGGCGGCACTCGGGACAGTGCGGCTTGCCGATGCGGGCGAAGAGCAGGCGGAGGTAGTCGTAGACCTCCGTGATGGTGCCGACCGTCGAGCGCGGGTTGCGCGAGGTCGACTTCTGGTCGATGGAGACGGCGGGCGACAGACCTTCGATGAAGTCGACGTCCGGCTTGTCCATCTGGCCGAGGAACTGCCGGGCGTACGAGGAGAGCGACTCGACGTAGCGGCGCTGCCCCTCGGCGAAGATCGTGTCGAACGCGAGGGAGGACTTGCCCGATCCCGAGAGCCCGGTGAAGACGATCAGGGAGTCACGCGGGAGGTCGAGCGAGACGTTCTTGAGGTTGTGCTCACGAGCGCCACGGACGATGAGACGGTCGGCCACGCCGGTCCGCACCTTTCTTCAGAGAGCGGATGTCTGCAGAGAGCGAATGCCTTCAGAGCTGAAGTCTTCGGAGCAGAGGTGTCTGCACACCCAACACTTCAAGGATGCCGGATGCTTCCCTCGAGCTTATAGCACGCACATTCGATTTCCGGTCTTCCGGAGACCGCTTCACCCGAACGAGTGGTGACACCCCTGCTGCCACTAGGGTCGGCGCCATGATCGACCACGAGAGGGACCTCATTCAGGTCCGCGAAGCGACCGAAAGGCTGCTGACCGCGGCCGCCTCCCTGGACAACGCGGCGACGGCCGGGCCGTCACGGCTGCCCGGCTGGAGCCGGGGCCACGTGCTCGCCCACGTCGCCCGTAACGCCGACGCCCTGGTGAACGTTCTGCAGGGCCGCCCCATGTACGCCGACGCCGCCACCCGCGACGCGGACATCGAGCGCGACTCCGGCCGCCCGATCGAGGTCCACCTCGCCGACCTGCGCGAGACCGCGGACCGCTTCCAGGCCGTGGGCGCCGAGCCCGCCGACTGGAGCCGCACGGTCGAGCTCCGCAACGGCGTCACGGACAGCGCCTCCCGGATCCCCTTCCGCCGCTGGGTGGAGGTGGACCTGCACCACGTCGACCTGGGCGTCGGCTACGAGCTCGAAGACCTGCCCGAGGAGTTCGTGACCCGCGAGATCGAGTTCCTCGCCGAGCGCTTCACCGGCCGGGAGAGCGTCCCGGAGACGGCCCTCTGGTCCGCCGACGGCCGGATCTGGACGACCGGCGGCACGGCCGGCGGCGTCGCCGTCACGGGCCCCGCCCCCGAGCTGCTCGGCTGGCTCGCCGGCCGCCGCGACGGCACGGCCCTGGAGACCAAGGGCGGCCCCCTTCCGAAGCTTCCCGCGCTGTAGCACCCCTGTCGGTGGGCGAAGCTAGGCTGATCCCATGACGTACAGCGGAGTGGTGAAGGTCGGCGGGCCGGCGGACGTGCACGAGCTGACGGACCTGATGATCTCGAAGGTCGCGGTCGGCCCGATGGACAACAACGCGTACCTGCTGCGCTGCCGGGCCACCGGCGAGCAGCTGCTGATCGACGCGGCCAACGACGCCGGCACGCTGCTCACGCTGATCGGTGACGACGGCATCAGGGCCGTCGTCACCACCCACCGCCACGGCGACCACTGGCAGGCGCTCGCCGAGGTGGTCGCCGCGACCGGCGCCGTGACGTACGCGGGCGCGTACGACGCGGAGGGCATCCCGGTCGCGACCGACGTGCCCGTCGAGGACGGCGACACGATCCGGGTGGGCCGGGTCGAGCTGACCGCGCGCCGTCTGGTCGGGCACACCCCCGGTTCCATCGCCCTCGTCTACGACGACCCGCACGGCCACCCCCACGTCTTCACCGGCGACTGCCTCTTCCCCGGCGGGGTGGGCAACACCTGGAAGGACCCCGAGGCCTTCGCGAGCCTGATCCACGACGTGGAGACCAAGCTGTTCGCGGTGCTCCCGGACGAGTCCTGGATCTATCCGGGCCACGGCAAGGACACCACGCTCGGTGACGAGCGCCCGTCCCTCGCGACGTGGCGCGAGCGCGGCTGGTAGCCACGGCGGACCCAGCGGCATCCTGTCGATGAGGCCGGGCACACGGCTGAGCAGCCGCGCGCTTCCGCACGCCCCCGTAACCCGGATGCCTGCGGGGTAGTTGGCGCGACATGCGCCTCAGTGACTCTCCGTCGCCACCCAGAGCCCCCTCCATGGCCCGGATCGCCGCCGCCTCGCTCGTCGGCACCGCCATCGAGTTCTTCGACTTCTTCGTCTACGGGACCGCCGCCGCCCTCGTCCTGGGGCCGCTCTTCTTCCCGACCTTCTCGCCGCTCGCCGGGACCCTCGCCGCGTTCGGCACCTTCGCCATCGGCTTCGTGTCCCGCCCGCTCGGCTCGGTCCTCTTCGGCCATGTCGGCGACCGGTACGGCCGGCGACCGGTCCTCTTCGCCTCGCTGCTCCTGACCGGCTGCGCCACGGTCGCGGTCGGCTGCGTCCCCACGTACGCGACGCTCGGCATCGCCGCCCCCGTGCTGCTGCTCGTCCTCCGCTTTCTCCAGGGCCTGGGGCTCGGCGGCGAGTGGGGCGGGGCGGTCCTGCTCACCGCCGAGCACGCCCCCGCCCACCGGCGCGCGCTGTGGTCGAGCTTCCCGCAGATCGGCCCGGCGATCGGCTTCCTCCTGGCGAACGGGGTGATGCTGGCGCTCTCGGCGGGCCTGAGCGACGCCGAGTTCCGTTCCTGGGGCTGGCGGGTGCCGTTCTGGGCCGCGGGTCTGCTCGCGGCGGTGGGGCTGCTGCTGCGCTCCTCCCTCGCGGAGACCCCGCAGTTCGAGGAGCTCTCGGCGTCCGGGAAGCGCGCGGGCGCGCCGCTGGCCGAGATCGCCCGCGACCACTGGCGGCTCGTCCTGCTGACGGCCGGGGCGCTCGCGGTCGGGTACGCCGTGTTCTACACGGTCTCCACCTGGGCCCTGGCCTACGGCACCGAGCACCTCGGGGTGAGCAGCACGGTGATGCTGACCTGCGTCATGGCGGCGGTGGCGATCAAGGGTGCGGCCACGCCCTTCGTGGCGCTGCTCGCCGACCGCTGGGGCCGCCGCCCGCTCTGCCTCGCGGGGTGCGCGGCGTCCGCGCTGTGGATGTTCCCGATGGTGGCCCTGCTGCACACCGCGCGGCCGTTCCTGATGTTCCTCGGCTTCCTGGGGGCGCTGCTCGCCTTCATCACGATGTTCGCGGTGGTCGCCGCGTACCTCCCGGAGCTGTACGAGCCCCGGGTCCGCTGTACGGGCGCCGCCGTCGGCTACAATCTCGCGGGCGTCCTCGGCGGCGCCCTGACCCCGCTGGTCGCGACCGCCCTCTCCGACGGGGGCTCCGGTCCGCCCTGGGGCGTCGCCGCCTATCTGGCCCTGGTCGCCCTGGTCAGCCTGGGCTGCTTCGCCCTCCTCCCGGAGACGCTGCCGCAGCGTTCCGGTGAGCCCGCTCCCGCACCGGCCTCGGCCTGACCTCGGATTCCGGACACGGGAACGGCGACGGCCGGCCGGGGGGAACCCCGGCCGGCCGTCGCCGTGTGCCGCGTCAGGCGCCGATGCTGTCCTTCTCGGCGTCGTCGGCGTCGGCCACGCTCTCGGCGGCTTCCCGCTCCGCCTGCTTCTTGGAGGCGATGAGGCTGGTGATCGTGGTGATGACCAGGACACCGCAGATGACCGCGAGCGAGAACGGGATGGAGATCTCCGGGACGTGCACCCCGGACTCGTGCAGGGCGTGCAGCACGAGCTTCACGCCGATGAAGCCGAGGATCACCGACAGGCCGTAGCTGAGGTGGACCAGCTTCTTGAGCAGGCCGCCGATCAGGAAGTACAGCTGGCGCAGACCCATGAGGGCGAAGGCGTTGGCGGTGAAGACGATGTACGGGTCCTGGGTGAGGCCGAAGATCGCCGGGATGGAGTCGAGGGCGAAGAGGATGTCGGTGGTGCCGATGGCGAGCATGACGATCATGAGCGGGGTCATGATCCGCTTGCCGTTGCTCCGGATGAACAGCTTGGTGCCGTGGTACCGGTCGGCCACGCCGAACTTCTTCTCGACGCTCTTGAGGAGACGGTTCTCCTCGAACTCGTCCTCCTCGTCGTCGGAACGCGCCTCCTGGACGAGCTTCCAGGCGGTGTAGATCAGGAACGCGCCGAAGATGTAGAAGATCCAGGAGAAGTTCGCGATGACCGCCGCACCGGCGGCGATGAAGATGGCGCGGAGCACCAGGGCGATCAGCACACCCACGAGCAGCACTCGCTGCTGCAGGTGGGACGGCACCGAGAACTTCGCCATGATCAGGACGAAGACGAAGAGGTTGTCGACGCTGAGCGACTTCTCGGTGATGTAGCCCGCGAAGAACTCGCCCGCCGCCTGGCTGTTGCCGAAGACCAGCAGGCCGATGCCGAAGAGGGCGGCGAGCACGATCCAGACGACCGTCCAGATTCCGGCTTCCTTGACCGACACGTCATGGGGCTTGCGCCCGATGAGGAAGTCGGCTCCGATCAGGGCGCCCAGACCGAGAATGGTCAGCACCCAGAGAGTCATTGAAACGTCCACTGCGCCTCCGGCGTCGTACGGCTACTTGATCAGCGTCGTCGCTGCCGGAGGTCTCTTCCACCCGGGCGACGGACGATCGCCGCCGGGCCGACGCCCCGGGATCGGATCGATGAGGATCCGTCCGTATTGACGGGTACGCCGCGCAATGGGGAGTACTCCCCTCCGCACCCAGAAGACTACCCGAAAGACCAAGAGAAGGTAAAGGGAAGGGCAAATAGCCGCCAAGACCGCAGGTCAGCGCCGGTTTACCGGCGAGCGTCCGCCACCTGTGCGAGGACCTGCCGGAGCACCGCGCTGCCCGGCGGCAGGATCGGCGGCTCGTACGACCAGGCGTGGCCGACCCACGGATCGGCGAGGTGGTCGTCGGGCACGGGCGTGAGCCGGAGCAGCGAACGCCACAGCGGGTCGAGCAGCGGCCCGTACGCCGACGCGTCCTGCCGGTCCGCGACCATCAGCAGATGCACGCCGACCGACGGTCCCTCGTCGGCGAGGTACCGCAGCCGGGTCACCGCCCGGTCGTCGAAGCCGTGCGGGAAGTCGTGCACGAGCAGGAGCTGCCGTGCCCCGTCCAGACCGGGCGGCAGGGCGTCGGCCGCCCCGCCCCGCAGCGCCATCTGCAGCAGGTCGACGCGCTCCGTGAGCTGTTCGAGGACCGCCGACACCCCGGCCGCGCCCCGGGCCGGCGGGGCCGCGAGGACACCCGACTCCACCAGCGGCGCGAGCGCGGCGGCGCCGGCGCCGGCCGCGTCGACCGCATGGACGGCGAACTGGCCCGCCGGATGGGCCGCGAGCAGCCGTGCCGTGTGCGCGACCGCGCTGTCCAGGGCGAGCCGCCGCAGTTCGACCTCGTCGAGGAGCCCGGCCGCCTCGGAGCGCCCGCGCCCGCTGTCCACCCACAGCCCCCGCTCCAGCGGCAGCCGGACGAGCATCGGGATCCGCAGCTCCGACCGCTCGGGGAGGTGCAGGTCGCCGAGCCGGACGGCCATCGGTTCCTCCGCCGGGACGCGGTAGGCGTGCCAGACGGGGTTGTCCCAGCGGGCGAAGGCGGCGGGCAGGGCCGGTTCGACGACCGCGGACTCGGCCGCGAGCTGGGCGAGGTCCCGGTCGAGGACGGCCTGGGCCCGCTCCACCAGCTCGTCGTGCCGGGCGCGGGCGGCGGCCCGCGCGGAGTCGTTCGCACCGCCGACCCGGGACCGGTAGTCCGAGAGTGTCTCGTCGAGTTCCCGGTCGAGCCTGGACTCCGCGAACTCGCAGGCGCTCCGGTAGGCGGCGGCGGTCCGGGCCAGGTCCTCGAACATGCCCCACACCTGGTTGTACAGGCGCTCGTCCATGGACCAGCCCGAGGCGTCCCCCGCGACCGGCGCGGGCGGCGCGGGCGGCGCCTGCCGGGGCTCGGCCGCGGGTGCGGGGGTGGCGGCCCGGCGGCGGGGGTGGGAGTAGTCGATGGGACCGCCACTCGGCGCCGCACCGGACGGGACCGGGGCGGGCGTGCCGGTGGCCGGAGTGGGCCCGCCTGTGACGGGGGCGCCTGTGCCCGCGACAGGGGTGGGCGTGACAGGCGTGGGTGTGACGGGGCTGGGCGTGACAGGGGCGGGCGTGCCGGCGGCCGCGTCCGCCGAGGTCACCGGCGCGGTGTGGCATACGCGCTCCGCCTCGGGGACGCGCTGCGGCGGCGCGGCGACCGGGGCGGGGCCGGGCGCGACCGTCTCCAGGATGGCCGCGGCCAGGTCGGCGGGGCGCTCCAGGCCCTGGTCGCCGAGCAGAGCGGCGAGTCCGCCGTCGTACCCCTGGCCCATGGCCCGGACCTTCCAGGCGCCCTGGCGCCGGTACAGCTCCAGGGCGACGACGGCGGACTCGCTGTCGAGTCCGGTGATCGTGTAGCTGGCGATCTCGGAGCCGTCGTGGCCGGCCACGACGACGTGGGGGGCGGCGACGGCTCCGAAACGGGCGGCTCCGGCGGCTCCGCGCGCGCCGGGCAGCGCCAGGAGGACCGACACCCGGTGGACGGCGCCGGGGACCGCCTCCAGGTCGACGGTGAGGCGGTGCTCCGCGGCGGCCTCTCCCGTCACGACCACGCCGTGCAGGGAGGGCGCGCCGGGGTGCGCGATCCATTCCGCGCCGGGGACTCGGCCCTGGTCGTCGCCGAGGGTGGCTCCGGCGAGGACGGGATGACCGGCCGACACCCGGATCTCGAGGCGGGTGTCGGGCAGGGGGTGGTTCTGCCCCCGGACCAGCTCGGCCGTCATCGACTCTGTCCCCTCAGCGTTTCCCGGTGCGGATCGACCGGATCGACCTATGTGACTCATGCGGGACAGCTCCCGGTGGCCTGACGCCTCCGGGAGCTGTGGGTGTGTGCCGCGCGGGCGCGACTACAGGTGCGGCAGGATCGCCGGCATCAGGTCCTGGAAGGTGCGCCCGTTGGCCGGGTTGCCCAGGGCGGTCATCTGCCAGCCGGAGCCGACCCGGTGCACCTTCGCCATGATCTGGGCGGTGTAGTTGCCGCCGCCGTCCAGGGTGTAGCGCGCGAGCTCCTGGCCGTTCGTCTCGTCGACGATCCGGCAGAAGGCGTTCTGCACCTCCTGGAACGTCTGACCGGTGAAGGAGTTCACGGTGAAGACGATCGTGTCGATGTGGACCGGGACCCGCTGGAGGTCGACGAGGATCGCCTCGTCGTCCCCGCCCTGGCCGGCGCCGCCGACGAGGTTGTCACCGGTGTGCTTGACCGAGCCGTCGTCGCTGACCAGGTGACGGAAGAAGACCACGTCGACCGGCTGCTTGTCCGCGAAGAGGACGGCCGAGGCGTCCAGGTCGATCTCCTGCGTGCGCTTGCCGAAGAGACCGCGGCGCGGTGCCGCCTGCCAGCCGAGCCCCATCCGTACCTGGGTGAGACTGCCCCCGCCCTGCTTCTCCAGGCTGATGGCCTGACCCTTGGTCATGTTGACCGTCACGCGCTTGCCCCTCTCGTTGCGTTCCCCGCCCCGCTGTCCGTGCGTGCGGTTGTCCAGCACCCTACGCAGGGGGACTGACAGCGCGGAGACGCGGTCCGGATTTGTGTCGGTCTTGCAACACACCGGACCGCGTCAGGTCAGGCGAGTCCCGCCTCCTTCATCTGGCGCAACTCCTTCTTCAGCTCTCCCACTTCGTCGCGGAGCCGGGCCGCCACCTCGAACTGCAGCTCGGCCGCGGCGGCGCGCATCCGGTCGGTCATCTCCTCGATGATCGCGGCGAGTTCCGTGGCGGGCCGGTCGCCGAGCTCCATGGTGGAACCGGCCTTGCCCTTGCCCCTGGCCTTGACGCCGTGCGCGGCGAGCGCGGGGACGGGGGCCTTGGCGCCCTTGCCCTCCTTGCCCTGGCGGTAGCCGGAGCCGAGGAGTTCCTCGGTGTCGATCTCCTCGCGCGCGATGGTCGCGACGATGTCGTTGATCTTCTTGCGCAGCGGCTGCGGGTCGATGCCGCGCTCCGTGTTGTACGCGATCTGCTTCTCGCGGCGCCGGTTGGTCTCGTCGATGGCCTGCTCCATCGCCGGGGTGATCCGGTCCGCGTACATGTGGACCTGGCCCGAGACGTTCCGGGCGGCACGGCCGATCGTCTGGATCAGGGAGGTGCCGGAGCGCAGGAAGCCCTGCTTGTCGGCGTCGAGGATGGCCACGAGGGACACCTCGGGAAGGTCGAGGCCCTCCCGGAGGAGGTTGATGCCCACGAGGACGTCGTACTCGCCGGCGCGCAGTTCGCGGAGCAGCTCGATGCGGCGCAGGGTGTCGACGTCGCTGTGCAGGTAGCGCACCTGGATGCCGAGCTCCAGGAAGTAGTCGGTGAGGTCCTCGGCCATCTTCTTGGTGAGCGTGGTGACGAGGACCCGCTCGTCCCGCTCGGTGCGCAGCCGGATCTCGTGGACCAGGTCGTCGATCTGGCCCTCGGTGGGCTTGACGACGACCTCGGGGTCGACGAGGCCGGTGGGGCGGATGATCTGCTCGACGAAGCCGTCGCCGCGGGACAGCTCGTACGTCCCCGGGGTCGCGGAGAGGTAGACGGTCTGGCCGATCCGCTCCTGGAACTCCTCCCACTTCAGCGGGCGGTTGTCGAGGGCGGAGGGGAGCCGGAAGCCGTGGTCGACGAGGGTCCGCTTGCGGGAGGCGTCGCCCTCGTACATGGCGCCGATCTGCGGCACGGTGACGTGCGACTCGTCGATGACGAGGAGGAAGTCCTCGGGGAAGTAGTCGAGGAGGGTGTTGGGCGCGGAGCCGGGCTCGCGTCCGTCGAAGTGCATCGAGTAGTTCTCGATGCCGGAGCACGAGCCGATCTGGCGCATCATCTCCAGGTCGTACGTGGTCCGCATGCGCAGGCGCTGGGACTCCAGGTGCTTGCCCTGCTTGTCGAGCTCGGCGAGGCGGCCCTCCAGCTCGCGCTCGATGTCGTTGACCGCGCGCTCCATGCGCTCGGGGCCGGCGACGTAGTGGCTTGCGGGGAACACGTACAGCTCGCGGTCCTCGCTGATGACCTCGCCGGTGAGCGGGTGCAGGGTGGAGAGGGCCTCGATCTCGTCGCCGAACATCTCGATGCGGACGGCGAGCTCCTCGTACACCGGGAAGATCTCGATGGTGTCCCCTCGGACCCGGAAGGTGCCGCGGGTGAACGCCAGGTCGTTGCGCGTGTACTGGATGTCGACGAAGCGGCGCAGGAGCTGGTCCCGGTCGACCTCCTCGCCGACCTTCAGCGGGACCATCCGGTCCACGTACTCCTGGGGCGTGCCGAGGCCGTAGATGCAGGAGACGGAGGCGACCACGATGACGTCCCTGCGGGTGAGCAGGGAGTTCGTCGCGGAGTGGCGCAGCCGCTCCACCTCCTCGTTGATCGAGGAGTCCTTCTCGATGTACGTGTCCGACTGCGGCACGTACGCCTCGGGCTGGTAGTAGTCGTAGTACGAGACGAAGTACTCCACCGCGTTGTTCGGCAGGAGCTCCCGGAACTCGTTCGCCAGCTGGGCGGCCAGCGTCTTGTTCGGCGCCATCACCAGGGTGGGGCGCTGGAGCTTCTCGATCATCCAGGCGGTGGTGGCCGACTTTCCGGTGCCGGTGGCACCGAGGAGCACGACGTCCTTCTCGCCCGCGCGGATGCGCCGCTCGAGGTCGGCGATGGCCGTGGGCTGGTCGCCGCTGGGCTGGTAGGAGCTGACGACCTCGAAGGGCGCCACCGAACGTTCGATCTTGGAAACGGGCCGCATGCAACCACCGTACGACCCGGCACTGACACTCGGGCGGTGATCACCAGTCCTGGGAGCGGTGACCACCCCTGGCGGCGGTCTTGCGGGCGGCACGGCCGGCGGGCCGGGAGCTCCAGTTGGCGGGTTCGCCGTAGGACGGGACGTGGCGCGGGGCGGGCACCCCGGGGCGGTGCGGGGCACGGGCCGCCGCCCCCTGCCAGTCCGGGTCGCCCATCACGAGCAGCGGGTCGAACATGACGACGACGGCGGCGAGGATGAGGAAGACCGCAGGGCCGATCAGCATCGGCAGCAGGAGCGAGGTGGCGGTGTCGCCGGTGCCGACGGCGGGCTCGGTGCCGTGCAGATGGACGCTGACCGCCGACATGGCCGTGTAGTGCATACCACTGACGGCGACGCCCATCACCAGGCTGGCACCGAGACTGGCCAGAAATCCATGTACGGAGACGGCCGCCCAGAGGGCCGTGGTGGCCGCCACGACGGCGATGACCACGGAGAGCGCGACGGTGAGCGTGTCGTACTCGATACGTCCCTGGAGGCGCATACCGGCCATCCCGAGGTAGTGCATGGTGGCCACCCCGAGGCCGGTGATGGTGCCGCCGGTGACGAGGGTGAGGGCGGTGGCCCCGCGGTATCCCACGATGAAGATGCCGATGCCGACCATGAGGACGGCGACGCCCAGACTGGCGAAGGTGATGGGGCGGTCGTAGTTGATGGGCGCGTGCTGGACCGAGAAGCCCATCATGGCGATGAAGTGCATCGTCCAGATGCCGGTGCCGATGGAGGTGGCGCCGAGGACCAGCCAGCCCGCCCTGAAGCTGTCGTGATGGCGGAGCGATCTCGTGGTGCACCGAAGGCCGAGGGCGCTGCCCAGGCACGCCATGAGAAAGGCCGCCACCGGCGTGACGAGGCCGTAACTGAATCCGTCGACCGTGCCCTGCATGAGCGTGTGTCCTCCACCCCTGGTGCCACGTCGTCCGAAAACAGTCGGTACCGCTGGGTAGTACTACCGGGCGAGATTATGGCGCGCCGGGGGGCCCGCGACCACGTGACCGGGGAATTGGCGTTCGTGAGACCGGAGCGAGACCGGTCTGTGATCTTGGCGAGCTTGGCGAGCTTGGTGCGATCGGCGGGCTTGGAGCGCTCGGCGGGCTTGGAGCGCTCGGCGGGCTTGGAGCGCTCGGCGGGCTTGGAGCGCTCGGTGCGCCGATCTCGTTGTCAGTGGCGGGTCGTACCGTGGTCGGCATGGACATCGAAGCGGGGCCGACGGGCGGCGGGCGTGCCGTCCCGGCGGAGTGGACGGTCATGGAGAGCGCCATCGGGCCGCTCTTCCTCGCCGCGACCGAGCGGGGGCTCGTGCGGGTGGAGTTCCACGCCGACGCGGCGCGGCGGGAGCGGATGCTCGACCGGCTCGACGGGCAGCTCGGCGCGGAGCCGGTCGAGCGCGCCACCGGGCTGCTCGCGGGCGCGATACGCGGCCTCGACCGGTACTTCGCGGGCGAGCCGGGCGATATCGACGTGCCTCTCGACTGGAGTCTGACGGCCGGGTTCAACCGGCAGGTCCTTCGTGAGCTGGCCGAGGGCGTCCCGTACGGCACGGTCGTGGGGTACGGGGAGCTGGCGCGGCGCGTGGGTCAGCCGGGGGCGGCTCAGGCGGTCGGGGCGGCGATGGGCTCCAATCCGCTGCCGGTGGTGGTGCCGTGCCACCGTGTGGTGGAGAGCGACGGCGGGCTCGGCGGCTTCGGGGGCGGCCTGGAGACCAAGCGCCAGTTGTTGGCCCTCGAGGGCGTGCTGCCCGCACCGCTGTTCTGAGCGGAGGGCCTCCAGGTGCCGACGGCCGGTCTCTCGTCGCGGGCGGGACGGCCGGTCCCTCGTCGCGGGTGGAGCCGCTCGTTCCGACGTATCGGCGGGCGTTCCCCTGAGGTGGGGCGACTGGCACACTCAGGTAAGTGACCAGCACCCCCGATGCCCCTGACGCCGCCCCGCCCGGGCACATACCCGCGCCCTTGGCCGTCACCGACACCGAGCTGCCCGCTCTCCGCCGGCGGATCCAGGCCGTACTCATCGCCACCCAGATCCTCGGGGGCCTCGGCATCGCCACGGGCGTCGCACTGTCCGCCGTCCTGGCCAAGGACGTCAGCGGCTCCGAGGCCCTGTCCGGCCTGGCGTCGACGGCGACGGTGGCGGGTCCCGCCCTGCTCGCCATGCCCCTGGCCGCTCTGATGGCCTCGCGCGGACGCCGGGCCGGACTCGTCCTCGCGTACCTGATCGGGGCGCTCGGGGCCGGGGTGGCGGTGCTCGGTGCGGTCGTCGGGAGTTTCCCGCTACTGCTCGTCGGGCTCGTCGGCTTCGGCGCGGGATCCTCGGCGAACCTCGCGGCCCGCTTCGCCGCCGCCGACCTGGCCGCGCCCGACCGCAGGGCACGGGCCATCTCCACGGTGGTGTGGGCGACCACGATCGGGGCGGTGCTCGGTCCGAACATCGCCGCGCCGGCCGGCGAGAGCGTCGCAGGCCTGGGGATACCCGCCACCGCGGGCCCCTTCGTCTGGGCGGCCGGTGTGTTCGTGATCGCGGCGCTCGTGGTGGCCCTGCTGCTGCGCCCCGACCCGCTCCTCACCGCCCGCGCGCTGGCCGATGCCGGGGCGGACGAGGCGGCGGAAGGACGTTCGCTCCGGGCCGGGATGCGGGCGGTACGGGAGTCCCCGCGGGCCCGTCTCGCTCTGGTCACCGTCGCCGGCTCGCACACCGCGATGGTGTCGATCATGTCGATGACCCCGGTGGCCCTCACCCACCACGGCGCGGACATCCAGCTGATCGGGCTCGTGATCAGCGGGCACATCGCGGGCATGTACGCCTTCTCGCCCCTGATGGGCTGGCTGTCCGACCGGCTGGGGCGGCTCTCGGTGATCGGGCTCGCGGTCGGACTCATCGGTGTGGCGGCGCTCGTCGCGGGCACGGCGGGACCCAGCCACGGCCGGATCGCCCTGGGGCTCTTCGTCCTCGGCCTGGGATGGTCGGCGGGTCTGGTGTCCGGCTCGGCGCTGCTCACGGACTCGGTGCCGCAGGCGGCGCGGGCGGCGGTGCAGGGACTCTCCGACTTCGTCATGAACACCGCGGCCGGTGTCGGCGGCCTCGCGGCGGGGCTGATCGTGGCGAAGGCGGGCTACGGGCCGCTGAACGCGATCGCCGCGTGCCTGCTGCTGCCGATGGCCGCGCTCGCCCTCCGCGGCTCCCTCCGAAAGGCCTGACCGCACGAAGACCTGACCGCCCGAAGACCCGAGCAGCCGAAGGCCTGACCGCCCGAGGGTCAGCCCGGGTGCGGAACCGCCGGGGAGGACGCCCCGCCCGCCAGTCGGCGCGGGGCGCCCGTGCCGTCGGCGGGTACGGACCAGACCTCTCCCCCGTATCCGTACGCGAGGGTCTCCCGGTCCGTCCACAGGGCCTGGTCGTCGATGCCGCGCCGCTCGGCGACCGCGTGTTCGCGCCCGGTCCCCAGCTCGTACACGTACAGCCGCCACGGCTCACGCGGACCGTCGGACACCCGCTTCTTGAAGGCGATACGAGTGCCGTCCGGGGAAAGCGACGGGCATTCGACGTTCTCCCGGAGGGCCCGGGCCGACCAGCTCCGCATGTCGCCCTCGACGAGGTGGGTGCGGCCGGCCGTCGAGACGGTGGCGTAGAAGCGGTTGTCGTCCGCGGCGAAGCTGACACCCCAGTAGTTGACGTCGGGGGCGTGGTGGCGGCGGCCGCCGAGGGTGAGGGGGATCTGCTCCATGTTCTTCACCAGATAGCCGGTGCGCAGGTCGAGGATCGAGGTGCGGGTGGAGAAGGACGAGCGCGCGTAGGAGTCGCCGGTCGCGAACATCGTCCAGGAGAGCATGTTCCCCGAGGCCGAGACCCGGGCCCGGCTGGGGATGCCCGGCAGGCCGATGCGCCGCACCTCGCGCAGGCTCCGGTCGAGCACGAGGGCGTACGAGCGGGCCGGTACGCCCGGCCTGCGCTGGAGGCAGAGGGCGGTTCCACCGGCCGCGTGGAAGCGGTCGCAGGAGGGGCCGCCCACCACCCGGCCGCCGGACGCGGACGGGTTCACGCGCGCGACGCGCCCGCTCGCGGTGTCCCGGACGTAGAGCGCGCCGGCGCCGGCGTCGAGGGTGAAGCCGGGGTCGGCGGCGCCGGTGGCGGCGTCCCGTCCTGAGGCGGCCCGCAGGGTGTAGGCGGTGGCTCCGCCGCCGAGCAGCAGGAGGGCGAGTACGAGGATCCACACGCGCGTGCGGGTGGACGGGCGGGCGCCGGTCGGTACGGGCATGGGTCAGTCGGTCCTCTCGGAGGGCTCGGGGACGACGGCGGCCGCGGAGGTCCTCGGGGCGCTCCGGTCCGCGGGGGTGTCGGGCAGCAGGCGCGCGGCACAGCACAGGGCGGCCGTGAGGGCGAGGAGCGCCGCCACGAGCGCGGTCCCGGGTCCGCCCGCGGTCCAGACGGCGCCGAACGCGACGGCGGCCCCCACCCGGGCGAGCGCCTGGGCGGTCTGGACGAGCGCGAGGCCGCCCGCCTGCCGTCCCTCGGCGAGGAAGGGGCCGGTCAGGGCCATCAGGACGCCGTCGGTGGCGGCGTAGAAGACGCCGAGCAGGACGAGGACGCCCAGGAGGACCGCCGTGTCGGGCAGCGGGGCCAGGAGCAGTCCGTAGGCGAGGAGCAGGGCCCCGTGCCCGTACAGGAACGGTGCCCGCCGCCCGATCCGGTCGGCGAGGCGTCCGGCGGGGACCGCGAGCAGCAGGAAGACGCCGGCGGCGGCGAGCGGCAGGAACGGGAACCAGACGGCGTCGAACGCGAGCCGCCGCTGGAGCAGCAGGTAGAGGAAGGAGTCGCCGACGGTGGCGGCGCCGAGGAGTCCGGCGCAGAGCACGATCCGCCGGTACGCGGGCGAGCGCAGCCCGGCGAAGAGCCCACCACGCGCGCGTGGCGCCGCCGGTTCGGCGGCGGGCTTCGTCGCGGACCCCCGCGTCCCCCGCTCCGCCCGCGTCCGTCCGGGGACGAGCAGCACCCACAGCAGGACGCCGAACGCCCCCACGCAGAAGCTGACGGCGAAGACGGCGTCGTACGCGTCGGCCGTCGCCCACAGCAGGGCGAAGGCGGCCAGCGGCCCGAGGAGGGCGCCGACCGTGTCCATGGCGCGGTGGGTGCCGAAGGCGCGGCCCAGGTCCTCGGGTGGGCTGTGCAGCGTGATCAGGGCGTCGCGCGGGGCCGTGCGGACGCCCTTGCCGAGCCGGTCGGCGGCGATGGCGGTGGCGGTGGCGATCCATCCCGTCGCGCCGCCCGCCAGGAGGAGGCCGAGCCGTGAGCAGGCGGAGAGGGCGTAGCCGAGGCCGCCGATCTGTTTGTGGCGGCCGCCCCGGTCGGCGGCGGTGCCCCCGAGGAGTCGTACGAGCGCGGTGGCGCCGGTGGAGAGGCCGTCGAGCAGCCCGAACTGGAGCGGGGACAGGCCGAGTCCGAGGACCAGGTAGAGCGGCAGGACCGCGGTCACCATCTCCGAGGAGACGTCGGTGACCAGGCTGACCGCGCCCAGGGCGAGGACGGTGCCGGGGACGCGCCGCCGGACCCCCGAGGGGGTGGGCGGCGCGTCGCGGCGACCGGTGGTCGCGAGGTACATCAGTGGCAGGTGTAGGTCGGGCCGGTGTCCTTGACCTGGTTGTCGACGCCGACGTACTGCCAGGTGTACGTCGTGTCGGTGAAGTCCAGCTTCAGGACGCCGTACGGACCACTGATCCGCTTCTGGCTGTTGGGCTGGACCGTCTCGATCGCGTACGGCTCGGCGCCGCCCATGCCGCCGACGATCTCGACGATGCCGTCGGAGGCGGCCTGTCCGCTCGGGTTCTGCCGGGCGAAGCGCTCGTAGTGGTGGTCGTGGCCGTTGAGCACCAGGTCGGCCTTGGCCCCGTAGAGGATCTGCCACACGGGCTTGGAGACGGGGTCGTTGCCGTGGCCGCCGGAGGAGTACAGCGGGTGGTGGAAGTACGCGGCGACGCAGCCCTTGGTGTTCCGCGCGAGGTCGTCCTTGAGCCACTGGATCTGCGCGGCGTCGTCGAAGGAGTTGGAGTCGAGGGCGATGAAGTGCCAGTTGCCCTGGTCGTAGCTGTAGTAGGGCTTGCCCTGGGGGTAGGCGATGGCGCCGAAGTACGACTTGTAGCCAGCGAACGCGCCGGCCGGGTCGTAGGACTCGTGGTTGCCGGGCACGGGCCGGGTCTGCGCCTTGAAGGCGCCCCACGTCTTGTCGTAGTAGTTGCGGAAGTCGGAGAGCCGGGCGTCGTCGTACTGGTTGTCGCCCATCGTCAGGTAGAAGGACGGCGCGATCCGTTGGGCGAGTGCGGCGGTCTTGGGGTGGGCGCAGGAGCTGCTGGAGGCCGTGCACTGGGCGGCGATGTCACCGGCCGCGACGACGGTGAAGGCGCCGGTGGGCGGGGGCGTGGTGCCGGCGGTGCCGTACACCTCGACCGCGTAGAGCGAGTAGCCGTACGGGGTGCCGCGGGCGGTCCCGTACACGCGCAGGTAGCGGCCGGTCCCGGTGAGTCCGGTCCAGTCGTCCGTGCCGCCGTTGCCCGCGCTCTCGGTGGCGAGGCTCGTCCAGGTCGTGCCGTCGGCGGAGATCTCGACGCGGTACGCCTTGGCGTAGGCGACCTCCCAGACGAGCTTGACGCGGGAGACGGTGGCGGAGGGGCCGAGGTCGACCCGGATCCACTGCGGGTCGACGCCCTCGGCGCTGGCCCAGCGGGTGGTGGAGACGCCGTCGAAGGCCTTCTCCGGGCCGAACGTGCTGTCCTCGACGGAGGAGGAGGTGGCCGGCCTGCCTTGGGAGATCAGGACGTCGACGGCGGCTCCCGCCCGGTCCGGCAGGGCGAGCAGGAGTCCGCCGACGAGCATCAGGACGGCGGTGAGGACGAGGGGAAGTCGGTGGGCGGCGGTGGGGCGTGGTGGGGCGGAGGCGTTCAGGCGCATACCTGGGCTCCCTGGCCTGGGGGACGGCGAGAGCTGGACACCGGTGCGGCGCACCACGGGCCGCCGCGGGGGCGCGGACCGGTTCGCCCGCGCCCCGGGACAGGGGGCACGGGCGGCCGGCCGTGGCGATTCGGGGCGCCACGCGGTGGGGTGGTGCTCGGCGGCCGGGTCAGAGCTCTCACTGAGCGCGTCACGCCCTCGGGAGGGTCGCCGCGCCAAGCCGCTGCCCCGGGATGCTAGTGGACAGGAAGGTTTCCTACCAGACCTTCTGCCGTCATGGATTACGGAATCCTGGGACCACGGCACCCAGGACCCGGGGCTTCAGAGACTGATGTGGTACGCCTTGCGCAGGGTCTCGTGCACGGTCCAGGTCGTCCGGTCGCCCTCGCGCAGCACACAGGCGTCGCCGGGCCCGATCTCCAGGGTGTCGCCGCCCTCGACGGCGACGGTCGCCCGGCCGGAGACCACCACGAAGAGCTCGTTGGCCTCGGTGTCGGTGACGACGCCGGGCGTGATCTGCCAGATGCCGCGCAGCTGCTTGCCGTCGGCCGACTCCCACAGCACCTTGCCCGTGACCTCCGGCGTGCCGGAGACGATCTGGCCGGGGTCGAGCGGCTCCGTCTCGAGTTCCGCGTCCGGGATGTGCACGGTGAAGGAGGGCTGGTCATGTGTCGTCATGGGCGGTGACTGTAGCGGTGGTCCAGGGGCGCCCCGAGGCCGGGACCGGCTGGACGACACCCCTCCGCTTCCCCTCCCACCAGGCACGATGCGCCGTGTCCCGCGCGGACGACGAAATCCGTACCGGCCCCTCGTCCCGGCGTCCGGCGGGCGGCGCGTCCGTCCGGGCGACCGCTTCGGGCACCCGTGACGGATTCCGAAGGCACGGCTCTCCGGGTGGCCGGTGCTCGCCGCCGAGGTTTGCGGGACGGGTCGTCGCGCCAGGAATGGGACATGTCCACACAGGTGTCCGAAGAGGTACGGGAGGCGCTCCACGAGGGGCGTCCCGTCGTCGCGCTGGAGTCGACGATCATCGCCCACGGCCTGCCGCGCCCGCGCAACCTGGCCGTGGCCCTGGAACTGGAGGAGCTGGTACGGGCCGGGGGCGCCGTCCCCGCCACCGTCGCCGTGGTCGATGGGACCGCCAGGGTCGGCCTGGACCGGGCCGCCCTGACCCGGATCGCCGAGGACCCGGCCGTGCGCAAGCTCGGACACCGCGACCTCGCCCCGGCCCTGGCGACGGGCGCGACCGGAGCGACGACGGTGTCGGCGACGGCCTGGCTCGCGGACGCGGCCGGCATACGGGTGTTCGCGACCGGCGGGCTCGGTGGCGTGCACCGCGGGTGGACCGAGACCCAGGACGAGTCCGCCGACCTGCGGCTGCTCGCCCGGGTCGGGATCACCGTCGTCTGTGCCGGGGTCAAGTCGATTCTCGACGTGCCCGCGACGCTCCAGCGCCTGGAGACCCTGGGGGTGACGGTCGTCGGGTACGGCACGGAGCACTTCCCCGGCTTCTACCTCTCCTCCTCGGGAGAGCCCGTGGACTGGACCCTGCGCACGCCGGAGGAGGTGGCCGCGGTGATACGGGCGCAGGACCGGCTCGGCGGGCCCCGGGCGGCGCTCGTCGTCGGCAACCCGGTACCCGTGGCGGAGCAGTTGGATCCCGCACTGCACGACCGGGTGCTCGCGGGAGGCCTGGCGGCGGCGCAGGAGAAGGGGATCTCGGGGCAGGGGGTGACACCGTTCCTGCTCGAATACCTGACGGTGCACACGGAGGGAGCGTCGCTGGAGGCCAACCTGGCGGCGGTACGGGGCAATGTGCGGCTCGCGGCGAGCATCGCGGGAGCGTACGGCGCGGGGGCGGACGGCGTGGCGGCGGCGCCCGGCGCGGACGGCCGGTGAGCCGGACGGCGGGTGCGCTGCTCGTCGTCGGGGACGTGGTCACCGACGTCATCGCCCGGCACCGGACCCCGCTCTCCCGGGCCACGGACACGGCGGCGGAGATCCGGACGCTCCCGGGCGGCGCCGGGGCCAACGCGGCCTGCTGGGCCGCGCGTTCCGGTCGCCGCGAGGTGCGGCTCCTCGGCCGGGTGGGCACGGACGCGGCGGACTGGCACGAGCGGGCCCTGCGGCAGGCGGGCGTACGACCCTTGCTCGTACCGGACCCGGAAGCGGCGACGGCCACGGTGATCGCGCTCGTGGACGCCTCGGCGGAGCGCACCTTCCTCACCGACAGCGGCGCCGCGCTGCGCCTCTCCCCCGGCGACTGGTCCGCCGCCCTGCTCGACGGCGTGGCCCGGCTGCATCTGTCCGGCTATCTGTTCTTCGCCACGCCGAGCCGGGAGACGGCTCGGCGGGCGCTGCGGGACGCACGGGAGGCGGGGGTACCGGTGAGTGTGGACCCGGCCTCGGCGGGGTTCCTGACGGAGCTGGGTGTCGACCGGTTCCTGACGGCGGCGGAGGGCGCCGAGGTCCTGCTTCCCAACGCCGACGAGGCCCGTTCGCTCACCGGCCGCGGCGAACCGGAGGCGGCGGCCGCCGAGTTGAGCCGCCGGTTCCCGCTGGTGGTGGTCACCCTCGGAGCGGCGGGCGCACTGGTCGCCGAGGGCGGCGCGGTCACCGCGCGGGTGGCGGCGCCCCTGGTGCGGCCGGTGGACTCGACCGGCGCGGGTGACGCGTTCACCGGGGCGTTCCTGGCGGCGCGGCTCGCGGGCGCGGATCCGGCGCGGGCGGCGGAGGCGGGCTGCCGCGCGGGCGCGGAAGCGGTCACCGTGGTGGGCGGCCGCCCACCGGACCTCCAGCGTCCCCTCCCGGCCGGCGCCTGACGCCTCCGTCCGGGCCGGGACCCGGTCCTGCCGAGGCCCGATCCTGCCGGGGCCCGGTCCTCCCCACCTCCGGGTCTACGAGCCGAGGCCAGTCCAGGCCGGATGGCGGGGGTCGTCGGCGCGGACCACGGCGTCGGCGGTCGCCGTGGGGCCGACCTCCGTCTCGTACCGGGCGAAGGCGGGCAGGGTCCAGGTCTCCTCGGTGCGCCGGGCCAGGGCGGCGGCCGAGAGCCGCAGGTGCACGGTGAGGTCGAACGGGAACCAGTGACCCAGCAGGAAGGGCCCGTGCAGGACGAGGACCCCACCCGGCGGCAGGGTGACGTACGGGCTGCGGGTCGCGCGGTCCCGTACCGGGTCCCACAGGTCGGGCAGCACGCGCCCGGTGCCTCCGGGCTCCAGCGGAGCGAAGACCTCCCGCCACAGGGCCTTGATGTCGGTCCACCCGTCGTAGTACGCGTCGGGGTCCCGCTTCCCGTACTCGTACCGGAGGGAGGCGGGCCGCAGGAAGCCGCCGGTCCCCACGACGTGGACGGAGCGCCCGCGCGTCCGCAGCTGCTCGGCGAGCAGGGCGGCGAGTTCGCCGCCGGGCGCGGCGGGCGGACCGTCGATGCCGACCTTGAGCCAGTCGCCGCCGTCGCCGGGGGTGGCCGCGTCGACGTGCCCGGCGAGGGTCGCCGCCAGCCGTTCCCAGGTGATCGCCTCGTATCGCATCCCGCTCATCCCGCTCGGCACAGGTCACAGGTCACGGCTTGACCTTGTCACTGGCGTCACTGTTTCACCATCGGATTCATGGACACCACCACACCCACCAGGGTCGTCGTCGTCACCGGCGCGGGCACCGGCATCGGCCGCTCCACCGCCCGCGCCTTCGCCGGGCAGGGGGCGACGGTCGTCGCCGTCGGCCGCAGGAAGGAGCCGCTGCGGGAGACCGCCGAGGGACATCCCGGGATCCGTCCGTACGTCGCCGACGTCACGGCGGAGGGCGCGGCCGAGGAGATCGTCCGTACCGCGCTGAGCGACCACGGCCGACTCGACGTGCTCGTCAACAACGCGGGCGTCGCCGCGGGCGGCCCGCTCGGCACCCTCGACCGCTCCGTGATCACCCCGCTCTTCGAGACCAACCTCGTCGCCCCGGTCCTGCTCACCCAGGCCGCCGTCCCCGCCCTGCGCACGTCCCGGGGCGTCGTGGTGAACGTGACGACGACGATCGGACAGCGCGGCTGGCCGTCCAACTCCTTCTATCCGGCCACCAAGAGCGCCCTGGAGACCCTGACCCGCTGCTGGGCGGTGGAGCTCGCGTCCGACGGCGTCCGGGTGGTGGCGGTCGCCCCCGGCGCGATCGAGACCCCGATCGCGGACCACATGGGCCTCTCCCCCGAGCAGCTGCGGGCCGTGCGGGCGTGGCAGCTCGCGCACACCCCGCTCGGCCGGATCGGCAGGCCCGAGGAGGTCGCCTGGGCGATCACCTCGCTCGCCGCGCCGGACGCCGCCTTCCTGACCGGCACGGTCCTGCCCGTCGACGGGGGTGCGCTGGTCGCGTGATACGACTGCGTGAGGAGGTGGCGCCCTTGCGCATCGGTGAACTGGCCCGGCGGACAGGGGTGTCGCCCCGCGCCCTGCGCCACTACGAGACGGCGGGGCTGATCTCCTCGACCCGCGCGGCCAACGGCTACCGGGTGTACGGGGAGGGCGCGGTGGTCCGGGTGTCGAGCATCCGGTACCTGCTGGACGCGGGACTCACCCTCGACGACGTGTCCGCGTTCCGTTCCTGCCTCGACGGGGACATGCCGTCGACCCCGCCGTCCGCCCGCGGTCTGGAGATCGCCCGCGAGCGGCTGGCCGTCCTCGACGCGCGGATCGCGGCACAGACCGCGGCCCGGGACCGGCTTGCGCGCTCCCTGGCCGCGGATTCGGAACAGCTGATCAGCTGACCCCGGCGACCGGCGTCAGAGGGTTCCCCGCGGCCGGCCCGGTCCGTTCGAGGGTGGCGCGGCCCGATCCGATCGCCTCGGCGAGCGTCAGTTCCCCGCCGGCGAGGGCCCGGCAGGTCGCCGCGTCGGTGCTCAGCCGCGCGTCGGCCACCGCCGCCGTACCTGCCCCGTACACCCCGTCCCCGTACGCGACGCTCCCGTCGTCCCCGACCCGTACGTGGAACTCGCCCTCGTCCAGGGTCACCTGGACGACGCCCGCGCCGAGCTCGGAGAGCGCCCCGAGCAGGGGGATCGCGTACCAGTGGGCACGGACCGCGTCGGTGGGCCGCGGCTCGCCCAGGTCCGGCGCGCCCCAGGCGGCGAGGGCGCGGAGCACCGGCAGCAGGTCGCGGCCACGCGGGGTGAGCTCGTACACGAACGCCGAGGCGGGTGGGGGCAGTCGACGGCGGGTGACGAGTTCGGCGCCCTCCATGTCCTTGAGCCGCCCGGCGAGCATGTCCGTGCTGACGCCCGGGAGGTCTGCGTGGAGGTCGGTGTAGCGGCGCGGCCCGGCGAGGAGTTCACGGACGACGAGCAGGGTCCAGCGGTCGCCGACGAGGTCGAGGGCGCGCGCGGCGGCGCAGTGCTGGTCGTAGCTGCGGCGGCGTGGCTGACGTGGCATGCGACGCAGTCTAGACATGTTGTTGGACTTTCCAAGCTCGAACTTGGTAAAACCAAGCAACACTGATTCCGGGGACTTGGGGAGGTCGGACATGGAGTTCCGGCAGTCGAGCAAGCTGAACGAGGTCTGTTACGAGATCCGGGGCCCCGTCATCGAACACGCCAACGCGCTGGAGGAGGCGGGCCACAGCGTCCTGCGCCTCAACACCGGGAATCCGGCGCTCTTCGGCTTCGAGGCACCCGAGGAGATCGTCCAGGACATGATCCGGATGCTCCCCAAGGCCCACGGGTACACCGACTCCCGTGGCATCCTCTCCGCCCGGCGCGCGGTGGCCCAGCGCTACCAGGCCATGGGCCTGCCGGACGTGGACGTCGACGACATCTTCCTCGGCAACGGCGTGTCCGAGCTGATCTCCATGGCCGTCCAGGCCCTCCTGGAGGACGGTGACGAGGTCCTCGTACCCGCCCCGGACTACCCCCTGTGGACGGCGGTGATCACGCTCGCGGGCGGCAGGCCCGTGCACTACCTGTGCGACGAGTCCGCCGACTGGTATCCCGACCTCGACGACATGGCGTCGAAGATCACCGACCGCACCAAGGCCATCGTCGTCATCAACCCGAACAACCCCACGGGCGCCGTCTACCCGAAGGAGGTCCTGGACGGCATCTTCGAACTCGCCCGGCGCCACGGCCTGCTGGTCTTCGCCGACGAGATCTACGACCAGATCGTCTACGACGAGGCCGTCCACCACCCGGCCGCCTCCCTCGCCCCCGACCTGGTCGTCCTCACCTTCGGCGGGCTCTCCAAGACGTACCGGGTCGCGGGCTTCCGCTCCGGCTGGCTGGTCGTCACCGGCCCCAAGCAACACGCCAGGAACTATCTGGAGGGCCTCACCATGCTGGCCTCCATGCGGCTCTGCCCCAACGCGCCCGCCCAGTACGCCATCCAGGCCGCGCTCGGCGGCCGGCAGTCGATCGACGAGCTGACCGCCCCGGGCGGCCGGCTGCGCGAACAGCGCGATCGGGCCTGGGAGAAGCTCAACGAGATCCCGGGGGTCTCGTGCGTGAAGCCGAAGGGGGCCCTCTACGCCTTCCCGCGCCTCGACCCCGCCGTGCACAAGATCCACGACGACGAGAAGTTCGTCCTCGACCTGCTCCTGCGCGAGAAGATCCAGGTCGTCCAGGGGACGGGCTTCAACTGGCTGCGCCCGGACCACTTCCGCATCCTGACCCTGCCGTACGCCGACGACCTCGACGCCGCGATCAGCCGCATCGGCCGCTTCCTGAGCGGCTACCGGCAGTGACGTCCCGCCCCTCGGCTGTCATGATCTACAGGTCCGAGATCTGAGGGAGACGGAGGGGCGAGCGGTCGTGGATGTGGCGTTGATAGCGGTGGCGGGAACCCTGTTGGGCGTTGTCGCCACACACTGGTTCCAGAGGCGGACCACCGAGCGCACCGCCTCGCTCGCCCGGACCGAACAGCTCCGCCAGGAGCGGATCGCGACCTACAGCGCCTACGCGGGCGCCGTCGTCGACTACCGGCACAGCCAGAACGACCGCTGGTTCCGGGCGATGAAGGAACCCGGTTCCGAGGAGGCGGAGGAGTCCCGCCACGCCTCCTACCGGCGACGCACCGCCGCCCGACAGGCCCTCTTCCGCGTCCAGTTGGTCTGCGACGACCCGCGGGTCCGCCGACTGGCGGAGGCCGCCTTCGAGGAGGCCCACTGCATGCACGAGGCGGAGGGGGAGGCGGAGCGCGCCCGCCGCTCCGCCCAGGCGAAGGAGGCGCTCGCCGTGTTCATCGCCGCCGCCGCACCCGGCGTCCGCTGACCGGGGCGGGGACATGGACCTCGTCGCACCCGTCGTCGTCGAACCGCTCAGGCGCCCCCGCTGCTCGGAGTGCCGGCAGGGACCGCTGGAGCGGATGATCGTCGAGTTCAACGCACCGGTCTGTCTGGACTGCGCCGACCTCGGGCATCTCGTCTTCCTGCGCCGGGGCGACACGGCCCTCACCCGGCGCGCCCGGGAGGCCAGCACCCTCTGGGCCGTCGTCGTACGGCACAACCGGCGCCGTACGCGGTACGAGCGTCAGGGCCTCCTCGTCGAGGAGGCGGCGCTCGCCGGGGCGGAACTCGCCTGCCTCGCGGACGCGGAGGCACGGGCGAGACGGCGGGCCAGGGACGCGGTACGGCGAGCGGCTCAGGACACCGAGATCACCGAGGTCCTCCGGGCGGAGGTCCTGCGGCTCTTCCCCTCCATCCCGGCGGACCGGGCCACGGAGATCGCCGTCCACGCCTCGGCTAAGGGCAGCGGGCGGGTGGGGCGCACGGCCGCGGGCCGCTCGCTCGACCGCGGCGCCGTCACCGCCGCGGTGCGCGCCTCCGTACGCCATGTCGACACGCCGTACGACTCACTGCTGATGGCGGGGGTTCCTCGACACCAGGCCCGGACGAGGGTCGCACCCGCCATCGAGGCGGTGCTCCGGGCCTGGCGTCGCGGTGGCGAGGACGCCCACGGCCGGGGACACGACTGACGGCTCGGGGGTCAGCGCGCCTCGGCCGGACCGCGAGACGCGACCCTCAGGCCTGGTCGCCCGTGCGGCGCGCGCGACGATAGAGCAGGGCGCCACCGAGCAGCAGCGCCGCGCTCGCGGAGGCGGCGTAGCCGAGGGTCTCGGAACCGGTGGCGGCCAGCGCGGCCCGGCTCGTCTCACCCTGCGGCGCGGGAGCCGGGGCGGGCGTCTCGCGCTCGGTCTCACGCTCCGTCTCGGTCTGCGGGACCGGCACGTTCCGGACGGGGGTCTGCGGGCGCGGGGTCGGCTTCTCGATCGGCTGGGCGGGCTTCGCGGGGCCGTTGACCGCCGTGTTGCCGAAGACCGGGTTGAGGATGCCGACCACGTTGACCGAGTTGCCGCTGACGTTCACGGGCAGGTCGATCGGCAGCTGGAGGCCGTTCCCGGAGAGCACGCCGGGCGAACCCTCGGCACGGCCCTCGGCGGTGGACCCGCCGCCGTTGGAGGAGCCGCCCTGCGTGCCGCCTCCGTGGGAGCCGCCGGCCTGCTCGCCGCCGCGCGGGGTACCTGGCTGGTCCTTGTGGGACCGGCCGCCGCCGTCGTCCGAGCCGTAGCCCTCGGACTCGGGCTCGGCGGAGCGGTTGGCACAGCTGTTGCCGAAGGCCGGGTTGAGCAGGCCGACGACATTGACCGTGTTCCCGCAGGCGTTGACCGGCACGTGCACCGGGAGCTGAACCGTGTTGCCCGAGCCGACGCCCGGCGAACCCACCGCGGCGCCCTGCGCGCCGGAATCGGCGTGCGCGGCGCCCGCCGAGAGCGCGAGCGCTCCACCCGTGACCAACAGTGTGGCCAGACCACTTCGGCGAATCTGCCTCATGGCTTCCTGCCTTCCGGAAAATGTGCGGGCAAGTGCCCGTACCGGAATCAACGCGACAAACGCACGTGCCGGATCCAGTCGTTGACGGGTTTCACTCCATCGAGTGGGACTCCGTTCGAGTGTCGGTCAGCGCCCCAGGAGGTCGGTGAGCGCTCCCACCGGGTCGGCGTCGGGGGCGCCACGCGGCCACCAGTCCTCGCGCCCCGGGTCCGACTCGTAGCCGTACCAGAGGCCGTCCCGGCCGAGGCGGAGCTGGAGGGCCTCGGTGGAGAGCCGGTTGCGCCAGGGCCGGAACGCGGGGAAGTCGGCGGCGATCAGCGCGGGTCTGGCACGGTCGAACGGGCCCGCCGGCGGGTCCCAGAGCTCTTCGAGTACGGCGAGGCCGGCCGCGCCGCCCTGCCGCCACGCGGCGACGGCCCGGGCGAGGTCCGTCGGGGTGCGGTCGAGCGCGTACGCCAGGTCGCGGTAGAGGGCGCGGGTCGAGGCGGTGAGACCGGAACCGGGGTGCGCCGCGGCGAGGCGGACGGCGTCCTGCCAGGGGGTGAGCGAGGCGACCGGGTCGTGTCCGGTGGTGAGGAACACGTGGGCGCGGGCGGCGGCTTCGGCGGCGAGCAGGTCGAGCGCGAGCGGATCGGGGGCGTCCGGGTCGGGCGGGAACACCGCGGGGCGGCCGGGCCGGTCCGGCACCGGCAGCGGAGGGGGCAGTGGGGGCCCGGGCCGCTCCGTCGCGTCGAGCACGGCACGGGCGGGGACCGTCGGCATCAGGGGGGCGGCGGCGATCGTCTCGGCCGCGGACCGGGCCGCGTTGCGCCGGGTGAGTTCGGCGAGCAGCTCCTGCTCGCCCCGGCCGCGCATCAGGAACAGGACGAACGGGTCCTCGTCGAGGAGCCGCGCGGCCTGGTAGCAGAGGGCTGCGGCGTGCTTGCAGGGGTAACCGTCGTCCGGGCAGGAGCAGTCGGGGACGAGGTCGCCGGGAGCCGGCAGCAGTCCGGTGACGGCCTCCAGGGCGTGCGGCACGTCCTTGTCGAGGAGGGCCGCGATGTGCTCGGGGCGCGCGGTGGCCTCGTCGAGGAACCGCTCCCAGCCGTCGTCGCCGAGGGTCCGCATCCTGATCTCGGTGCGGTACGGGCGGGCGCGGCTGCCGTGGACGTAGGCGACCACCCGGCCCGGGGTGACGGTGATCGCGTCGACGTGCCCGCGCCCGGCGTACGCCTTGCCGCGGGCGAGGCGCGCCGGGTCGAGCGCGGTGTCCTCCAGCGCCTCCACCCAGGCGTTGCCCCACCAGGTCGCGGCGAACCGCCCGTCGGGCGCCTCGCGGGGCGCGACCTGCGGGAAGCTGCGGCGGCGGTCGTCGTGGCGGGGAGCGGCTCCGCGCGCGCCCCTTGCCGTGTTCACGAGGGCCTCCTCAGGGACACCAGGTCGGCGAGCTCCCGGTCGGTCAGTTCGGTGAGGGCGGCCTCGCCCGAGCCGAGGACGGCGTCGGCGAGGGCCCGCTTGGCGCGCAGCATCTCGGCGATCCGGTCCTCGACCGTGCCCTCGGCGACCAGCCGGTGCACCTGCACCGGCTGGGTCTGCCCGATGCGGTAGGCGCGGTCGGTGGCCTGCTCCTCCACGGCCGGGTTCCACCAGCGGTCGTAGTGCACGACGTGACCGGCCCTGGTGAGGTTGAGGCCGGTGCCCGCGGCCTTGAGGGAGAGCAGGAAGACGGGGATCTCACCGGCCTGGAAGCGGTCGACCATCCGCTCCCGATCCGCCACCGGCGTTCCCCCGTGGAGGAGTTGGGTCTGGATGCCGCGCGCGGCCAGGTGGTCGGCGAGGAGCCGCGCCATCGACACGTACTGGGTGAAGACGAGCACCGACCCGTCCTCGGCGAGGATCGTGTCGAGGAGCTCGTCGAGCAGAGCGAGCTTCCCGGAGCGGCCGGCGAGCCGCGCGGTGCCGCTGCCGCGCGGCGCCTGTTCCTTCAGGTACTGCGCGGGGTGGTTGCAGATCTGCTTGAGCGAGGTCAGCAGCTTCATGACGAGGCCCCGGCGGGCCATGCCCCGCGCCTCCTCGATCTGCGCCATGGTCTCGCGGACCACCGCCTCGTAGAGCGAGGCCTGTTCGCGGGTGAGGGAGACGGGATGGTCGGACTCGGTCTTGGGCGGCAGCTCGGGGACGATGCCGGGGTCGGACTTGCGGCGGCGCAGCAGGAAGGGCCGCACGAGCCGGGCGAGCCGCTCGACGGCTTCCTCGTGCTCGATCTCCTCGTGGTTCTCCACGGCGCGGGCGTGCCGGGAGCGGAAGGCCTTGAGCGGGCCGAGGAGGCCGGGGGTGGTCCAGTCGAGGAGCGCCCACAGCTCGGAGAGGTTGTTCTCCACGGGGGTGCCGGTGAGGGCGACCCGGGCGGGCGCGGGGATCTCGCGCAGCGCCTTCGCGGTCGCGGAGAACGGGTTCTTGACGTGCTGGGCCTCGTCGGCGACGACCATCCCCCACTCCCGCTCGGCGAGTTGGGCGGCACTCGTGCGCAGGGTGCCGTACGTGGTGAGGACGAAGCCGCCCTCGGTGCCGTCGAGGTCCCGGTCGGCGCCGTGGAAGCGCCGAACGGGCACGTCGGGGGCGAACTTCCCCACCTCTCGCTGCCAGTTGCCGAGCAGGGAGGCCGGGCAGACGACGAGGGTGGGGGCCCGGCGGGCGCGGCGCAGATGGAGGGCGATGAGGGTGACGGTCTTGCCGAGGCCCATGTCGTCGGCGAGGCAGCCGCCGAGACCGAGCGAGGTCATCAGGTCGAGCCAGGCGAGGCCGCGCAGCTGGTAGTCACGGAGGGTGGCCGTGAGACCGGGCGGGGCCTGCACGTCCTCGGGTCCCGCGAGGAGCCGGTCGCGGAGCGCCGCGAGCGCCCCGACGGGGACGGCGGGCACGGTCTCGCCGTCCACCTCCGCGGTGCCGGTGAGGGCGACGGCGAGGGCGTCGACCGGTTCGAGCAGGCCCAGCTCCCGCTTGCGCGCCTTGCGGACGAGGTCGGGGTCGACGACGACCCACTGGTCACGGAGGCGCACGACGGGCCGGTGGGCCTCGGCAAGCAGGTCCATCTCGCGCTCGGTGAGCGGATCGCCGTCGAGGGCCAGCTGCCAGTTGAACCGGAGGAGTTCCTCGCTGTCGAAGAAGGCGGTGCCGTCGGTCGCGGACCCGGGTGCGGTGTGGCCGGCCCGGACGACGGCGGAGGCGCTGAGCGAGCGGGCCAGCTCGCGGGGCCAGTGGACGGCGACGCCGGCGTCGGCGAGCCGGGCGGAGGCGGGGCCGAGCAGCTCGTACAGCTCGTCCTCGGTGACGGCGAGGACATCGGGCACGTCCCGCTCCAGGAGCCGGGCGAGCGGGGCCCAGACGCGGGCGGCCCGACGCAGCGCGAGGACGGCGTCGATCCGGGCGCGGGGCCCGAAGTGCTCGCCGTCCCCCGCCCACAGGGCCGCGGCGTCGATGACGAGGGTCGGGTCGGCGAGGCTGTGGACCTGGAGGAGCGCGGCGGCGGCCTGGCGCTCGCCGCCCCGCCTCTCGTCCGCCTCGTCTCCCTCGTCGGCAGGGTCTCCGGCGGCCGTGTCGAAGAGTTCGTACGCCGAGAGGTCCAGGCGGAGCGAGACACGGACGCCCGCGTCCATCCCGGCAGCCGCCTCCGCGGCCCAGGCCCGCGCGCGGGGCAGGTGCTGGGGCTCGCGGGAGGCGAAGGGCGCCCCCACCGCGTGCGCGGCGGCCGGGGTTCGGGGCAGCACGTCGGCGACCGCGTCGAGGAAGGCGCGGACGAGCGCCTCGGGATCGGGCAGCCGCAGCGGCCCGGACCCCGGGACGGGCACGGCGTGCGCCTCGTACGGCAGGGCGGCGGCGACCGCCCGCAGATGGGCGATGTCGTCGGCGTCCAGGGGCCCGGCCCGCCAGGCGTCCAGGTCATCGGCGGTCAGCCCCGGAAGCATCCGGCCGCGGGCCGCCAGGTGCAAGGCGTGCAGGGCGGCGGCTCCCCAGCCGGCGGTCGCCGGGTGGGCGGCCGGGTGGTGGCGGGCCGCGACGAGGTGGGGCAGCGCGGCGTCGACGGGAAGCGTGAGGGCGGGGACCACGCGCTCCCGGGCGCCGCTGCCGTGCCGTCGGGCGACGGTCAGCTCGACGCGCTCCGCTCCGCTCTCCGCCCGGTCGGGCAGCGCGCCGCCGTCCGGGGCCCAGAAGGCGACCCGGCCCTCGCGCGGCAGCGCGGCCGGCAGGAAGACGGCGGCGACGGCGATCCAGGGCTGTGTCACGGCTCCGCGCTCCTCCCGCCGGGTGACGATTCTCGACCTGACCTCCGACCTTACGGGTGGGGTCTGACAACAGCGGCCAGGCGGGCTCCCCCGGGCGGCCCAGCAGCGGATGACACCGGGCGCGGAGGGCGGGAAGGTGGCCTGGAACTCCTCCGCCACGGAGCCCGCCACCGCACCACCGCCGCATCACCGCCGAATCCGTCCCAGCGTCCACCACAGAAGAGGATCCGCCATGTCCGTTCACCGGCGTCTCACGACCGCCACCGGGGCCGTGCTGCTCACTCTCACCGTCGCCGGTTGTTCGGGTCTGGGCCGCACCGCCGTGGGAACGATCGAGTACGAGACCGGGCGTGAGCTGGGGGTGATGGTGACGAGCCCCTCGGTGAACGGCTGCCACCGCCTCGCCCCGACCGGTGCGACGAAGGTCGAGAACAACACTTTGGTCGACATCGTGCTGTACCCGACGCGCGACTGTAAGGGCAAGGACTCCACGTACCTGCCCACCAACAGCGGCGATGAGATCGTGCCGGGCACCCTGCCGTGGCGCAGCTACAGCGTCATCCACTGAGGCGCGCGCCCGGCCACCTCCGGCGCCGGTTCCCTCGCCCCCGTCCCGGGGTCCATCCTGGAAGTACCCCAGAGGCTCCGACGGGAGACGGTGACCGTCATGCGTACCGGGAACGAGCCGGCGACCGCGCGCAGCGCACTGCGCCTGCGGTTCTGGCTGAGTGTGTGGGGACTGCTCTGGGCCGCCTTCGGCACGACCGTGTTCTCGCTGGTGGGCCGCCCCGGCTGGGCCGCGGCCTGCGGGGTGCTCTTCCTGGTGGTCGTGTGCGACCTGGCGATGGTGCTGCGCCACCTCCACCAGGGTCCGCACTGGCAGCCGGGCCGGAACATCCCGCCGTACGAACCGGACCACGGGGGCACGGGACGCCGCTGAGCGCCCTCCCCGCCGCTACTTCTCCGTGTCGAACCCCGCCGCCTGGAGGTACTCCGGCTTCGGGTCGAGCGCGGCGGCGAGGCGGAAGTGACGGGTGGCCTGGGCCGTCTGCCCCGAGCGCTCCAAGGTACGGGCCAGCGCGAAGTGCGCGAACGCGTTGTCCGGCTCGCGCTCCAGGACCAGCTCGAACTCCAGCTGCGCGGGACGCAGCTGCGCGGCGGCGAAGAACGCACGGGCCCGCAGCAGACGCGCCGCCGTGTTCTCGGGGTGGGCGGCGATCACCGAGTCCAGCAGCTTCACCGCGCCCCGAGGGTCCCGCGCGGCCAGCAGGTGCTCGGCGGCGCGGAAGTCGATGACATGCGTTTCCGGGTTTCTGTCGGCCACCATGGCATCCTTCCCCTCGATCCGCTGGTTGAACACCGGACCCCATCCCCGCATTCCGCCGAGAGGCCCGCGTCGGGCCCTGCGGCCCGCCCTTTAGGCGGCTTTCGCGGCCCTGCGCTCCAGCTCGTCCCAGACCTTCCGCACCTGCGGTTCGAGGGCGCCGAGAGGTCCGTCGTTGTCGATCACGAGGTCGGCCACGGCCAGCCTCTGCGCGCGCGTGGCCTGGGCCGCCATCCGGGCCCGCGCCTCGGACTCGACCATGCCGCGCAGCCGTACGAGCCGGTCGAGCTGGGTCTCGGGGGACGCGTCCACGACCACGACCAGGTCGTACAGCGGCGCCAGGCCGTTCTCGGTGAGCAGGGGCACGTCGTGGACGACGACGTCTCCCGCGCCGGACCTGCTCTCCAGCTCCGCCGACCGCGCCCCCACCAGAGGGTGCACGATGGCGTTGAGCGTGGCGAGGCGGTCGGCGTCGGCGAAGACGATGGAGCCGAGCTTCGGCCGGTCGAGCGCCCCGCCCTCGGTGAGGACGCCGTCCCCGAAGGCCGCGACGACGGCCGCGAGCCCCGGAGTGCCGGGCTCGACGACCTCGCGGGCGATCCGGTCCGCGTCGATCAGCACGGCTCCGTACGAGACGAGCAGCCGTGACACTTCGCTCTTGCCGGCGCCGATCCCGCCGGTCAGGCCCACCTTCAGCATGAGCGGCAGCTTAGGGGATGTCCTGGGCGTACTGCGGGCGGGTCAGGAGTCGCCCTCGCGCTCGGCGAGGAAGCGCTCGAACTCGCGGCCCAGCTCGTCCGCCGACGGCAGGTCGACCGGCTCGGCGACCAGGCTGCCGCGGGTCTCGGCCCCGGCCACCGCGTCGTACTGGTGCTCAAGGCCCTGTACGAGTGCGACCAGCTCCTCGTCGCCCTCGCCGATCTGGCGGTCGATCTCGGTCTGGGTGCGCCGGGCCTCCGTCCGCAGGGCGTGGGCGACGGCGGGAAGGACGAGGCCGGTGGCGGCCGTGACGGCCTCGAGAACGCTCAGCGCGGCGTCCGGGTACGGCGACCGGGCGACGTAGTGCGGCACGTGCGCGGCGACACCGAGGGTGTCGTGGCCGGACTCGGTGAGCCGGTACTCGACGAGGGACTCGGCGCTGCCGGGAACCTGGGCCTCGTCGAACGGGCTGCGGTGGCCCGGCATGAGGTCGGTGCGGCTGCCGTGCGGCGTGAGACCCACGGGGCGGGTGTGCGGCACGCCCATGGGGATGCCGTGGAAGTTGACGGAGAGGCGCACTCCGAGGCGCTCGATGATCTGGCGGACGGCGACGGCGAACCGCTCCCACTCCACGTCCGGCTCGGGGCCGGACAGGACGAGGAAGGGCGCGCCTGTGGCGTCCTGGACGAGGTGGACCTCGATGGACGGCGTCTCGTACGCCGTCCAGCGGTCGCGCCGGAAGGTCAGCAGCGGTCTGCGGGCGCGGTAGTCCACGAGCCGGTCGTGGTCGAAGCGGGCGACCAGCTGGTGGGGCAGTGTGTCGAGCACGCGCTCGATGATCTGCTCACCGGCCTCGCCCGCGTCGATGTAGCCGTCGAAGTGGTACAGCATGACCAGCCCGGCCGACTCCTGCGCCAACGCCACGTCGACGACGGCCAGACCCTTCGCGTCCCATTCGTACAAATCCTGGGGATCAAGCACGATTACCGCTCCTCCTCGTGTTCTCTCTGGGAACGTCTCGTGCGGCAGCGCCATTCCCGCGTCGCGCGATCTTCCGGGGCGGAGCGTGGCGAACTCCGGCCACTGGTCCAGACCTTGACATGTCCACAGCCTCTCCCTACCGTCTCGGGACAGCATCGCGTTCAGCATCTCGGTCATCGTGCACATACAGGAACAACCTCGCTCCCCCACGCACGGAAGGGATCCCCCATGCGCACCCGGACGCTGCTCCTCCCCCTCCTCCCGGCGCTCCTCGCCGTCCCCCTCGCCACCACCCCCGCCTCGGCGGCGACCGTCGACGTCTCGACCGCCGCCCAACTGAAGACGGCACTCACCAACGCCCGCCCCGGCGACACGATCCGCCTCGCGGACGGCACCTACACCGGGAACTTCAAGGCCACGACCCCGGGCACCTCCTCGGCCCGGATCACCCTGACCGGCTCCTCCCGCGCGGTCCTGACCGCCGGCGGCGGCTACGGACTGCACCTCAACGGCGCCTCGTACTGGACGGTCGCGGGCCTCACCGTCACCGGCGGCCAGAAGGGGATCATGACGGACGCCGCGAACGACGTGGTGATCGACGGGGTGACCGTGCACGACCTGGACATGGAAGGCGTGCACTTCCGCAACTCCAGCAGGAACGGCGTCATCAGGAACTCCCGGATCTACGACACGGGGAACGACGGCAGGGGCATGGGCGAGGGGATCTACGTCGGCTCCGCGAACACCCTCGGCGACCGGAGCGACAACGCGCAGATCCTCGGCAACGTCATCGGGCCGGACGTCGGCGGCGAGAGCGTCGACATCAAGGAGGGCACCACCGGGGCGCGGATCGTCGGCAACACCTTCGACGGGCGCGGACTGACCGGCGCCAACTACGACGACTCCTGGGTCGACGTGAAGGGCAACGGCGTCCTCGTGGCGGACAACACCGGCGTCAACACGACGAACAACGGCTTCGAGACCCACAGCCAGCAGAGCGGCTGGGGCTGCGGGACCGTCTTCCGGAACAACCACGCGGACCTGACGGGCGCGACCGGACCGCAGCGCCTCGCGATCAACGTGACCAACCGGAGCGGCTCCTGCCCGACCACGGTGTACGCCTCGAACACGGTGACCGGCGGGAACGGCCTGACGAACATCCCCGTCACGCCCTGAACCGACCGGCCGGGCCCGGAAATGACCGAGGCCCGCTCCCCCGAAGGGGAGCGGGCCTCGATTCGCTAGCGGCTAGCGCTCAGCGGAGAGCCTGTTCAGCTCTGGCCGCCGGCCAGCTTCTCGCGCAGGGCGGCAAGCGCCTCGTCCGACGCCAGGGCGCCGGAGGTGTCGTCCGACTCCGAGGAGTACGAACCACCCGAGATGCCCGCACCGGCGTTGCCACCGGCGGCCGGGGCGGCAGCGCCCTCGGCAGCGGCGGCCTCGTCGGCCTCGCGGGACTTGATGACCTGAGCCTGGTGCTGCTCGAAACGAGACTGCGCCTCGGCGTACTGGGTCTCCCAGGCCTCGCGCTGGGTCTCGAAGCCCTCGAGCCAGTCGTTGGTCTCGGGGTCGAAGCCCTCGGGGTAGATGTAGTTGCCCTGGTCGTCGTAGGACGCGGCCATGCCGTACAGGGTCGGGTCGAACTCGACCGAGGCCGGGTCGGCACCGAAGGACTCGTTGGCCTGCTTCAGCGAGAGGCTGATGCGACGACGCTCGAGGTCGATGTCGATGACCTTGACGAAGATCTCGTCGTTGACCTGGACGACCTGCTCCGGGATCTCCACGTGGCGCTCGGCCAGCTCGGAGATGTGGACCAGACCCTCGATGCCCTCGTCCACGCGGACGAACGCACCGAACGGAACCAGCTTGGTGACCTTACCCGGGACGACCTGGCCGATCTGGTGGGTACGGGCGAACTGCTGCCACGGGTCCTCCTGCGTCGCCTTCAGCGACAGGGAGACGCGCTCGCGGTCCATGTCCACGTCGAGAACCTCGACGGTGACTTCCTGGCCGACCTCGACAACCTCGGACGGGTGGTCGATGTGCTTCCAGGAGAGCTCGGAGACGTGCACGAGGCCGTCGACGCCACCCAGGTCCACGAAGGCACCGAAGTTGACGATCGAGGAGACGACGCCGGAGCGGACCTGACCCTTCTGCAGGGTGGTGAGGAACGTCTGGCGAACCTCGGACTGGGTCTGCTCGAGCCAGGCACGGCGGGACAGGACCACGTTGTTGCGGTTCTTGTCCAGCTCGATGATCTTCGCCTCGAGCTCCTTGCCCACGTAGGGCTGGAGGTCGCGGACGCGACGCATCTCGACGAGGGAGGCCGGCAGGAAGCCGCGGAGGCCGATGTCGAGGATGAGACCACCCTTGACGACCTCGATGACGGTACCGGTGACGATGCCGTCTTCTTCCTTGATCTTCTCGATGGTGCCCCAGGCGCGCTCGTACTGGGCGCGCTTCTTCGAGAGGATCAGGCGGCCTTCCTTGTCCTCCTTCTGGAGAACCAGGGCCTCGATCTCGTCGCCGACCTTGACGACCTCGTTCGGGTCGACATCGTGCTTGATCGAGAGCTCACGGCTCGGGATCACGCCTTCGGTCTTGTAACCGATGTCGAGCAGGACCTCGTCCCGGTCGACCTTCACGATGACGCCGTCGACGATGTCGCCGTCGTTGAAGTACTTGATCGTCTCGTCGATCGCGGCGAGGAATGCTTCCTCGTCACCGATGTCGTTGACCGCAACCTGCGGGGTGGTGGCGGTGGTCTCGGTGCTGCTCGTCATGTGGGTAAGGGCTCCGGTTACGGACAGAAAGTCGTAGGTACTGCTACGCCGAGAGCCCGTATCGCACCAAGAAGCCGGACAGCCAATGAGGCCCCTTCCCGCAAACGGAAAAGTGCCTCGAAAACCGAGGGGACATACAACAGGTACGAGCGCGGCCTACTCCGTCTGAGGCGCGCAGGCCCGCAGCGCAACCTTTAGCATACGGGGGCGGCCGGACAGGGTCAATGCGCGAAGCGCGCACCCGGGGCAGATCGGCTCAACTCCGGCACTACTCGTGTCCTTGGACGCCGCATCGGCGGGTCCGCCGCAGGGCGGCACTGAGCGCAAACTACATCGGCGGGCGAGATGAACCAAGAGTACGAACACGAAGTTGCTCACCACTCGACGGAGGACGAGGCGGAGGCGACCCGGCGTGACGCGGGAGACGCGGAGAGCAGCCGGGCCAGCCGTGGCTGGTGGGACAGGAACGCCGACGAGTACCAGAACGACCACGGCTCCTTCCTCGGCGACGACCGGTTCGTGTGGGGGCCCGAGGGGCTGGACGAGGCCGAGGCGGAGCTCCTCGGGCCCGCCTCCTCGCTGAAGGGCCTGGACGTCCTGGAGATCGGGGCGGGCGCCGCGCAGTGCTCGCGGTGGCTGGCGGCGCAGGGGGCCCGGCCGGTGGCCCTCGACCTCTCGCACCGGCAGCTCCAGCACGCGCTGCGGATCGGCGGGGACGTACCGCTGGTGGAGGCCGACGCCGGGGCGCTGCCGTTCCGGGACGGCTCCTTCGACCTGGCGTGCTCGGCGTACGGGGCCGTGCCCTTCGTCGCCGACCCGGTGCGGGTGTTCCGGGAGGTACGGCGGGTGCTGCGGCCGGGCGGGCGGTGGGTCTTCTCGGTGACGCATCCGATCCGCTGGGCGTTCCCCGACGAGCCGGGACCGGAGGGCCTGTCGATCGCGGCCTCCTATTTCGACCGCACCCCTTATGTGGAGCAGGACGAGCAGGGCCGGGCCGTCTACGTGGAGCACCACCGGACGATCGGCGACCGGGTGCGGGACGTGGTGGCCGGCGGCTTCCATCTGGTGGACCTCGTGGAGCCGGAGTGGCCCGAGTGGAACAGCCAGGAGTGGGGCGGCTGGTCCCCGCTGCGGGGGAACCTGATCCCGGGCACGGCGATCTTCGTCTGCGAACGCACGGCATAGCTGCGGCGTAGTTGTCGTACTAATAGGTGGGCCCTGTGGACAACGGGGCCCACCTATCCGCGTCTCGTACGAGACTGACTGCGTGATCCGAAACGACGCACTCGACCGTCTCCCCGTCCGCCATGCCGTCCCCGAGCTGCTGGCCGCGCTCGACCGGCGCGGTACGGCCGTGCTGTCCGCGCCCCCCGGCACCGGCAAGACGACGCTGGTGCCGCTGGCGCTCGCGGGTCTCATAGGGGACGGACCGCGGCGGCGGGTCCTGGTGGCGGAGCCCCGCCGGATGGCGGTGCGGGCGGCGGCCCGGCGGATGGCATGGCTGCTCGGCGAGGAGGTCGGCGGGACGGTCGGGTTCTCCGTGCGCGGTGAGCGACGGACCGGCCCGGCGACCCGGGTCGAGGTGGTGACCACCGGCATCCTGCTCCAGCGGCTCCAGCGCGATCCGGAGCTGGCCGGTGTGGACGTGGTGCTGCTCGACGAATGCCATGAGCGGCACCTCGACGCGGACACGGCGATGGCCTTCCTCGTGGACGTACGGGCCACCCTGCGCCCGGAGCTGAAGCTGATCGCCGCGTCGGCGACGAGCGACGCCGCGGCATGGGCGGATCTCCTCACGGTCCTGGACGGCGGCGGACCCGCTCCGGTGGTGTGGAGCAAGGGTGAGGGGCACGGCTGCCGGGTCTTCTTCGCGGCGCCCCCCGCGGGCGTCCGGCCGGCCCACGGCACCTGGGTGGACCCGGCGCTGCTGCGGCACGTCGCCGCGACGGTGCGGATCGCGATGGAGCGGCACGAGGGAGACGTCCTCTGCTTCCTGCCGGGCACGGGGGAGATCGCCCGGACGGCCGGAATGCTGGCCGGCGTGGACGCGGAGGTGCTCCAGCTGCACGGGCGGGCACCGGCGGCGGTGCAGGACGCGGTGCTGCGCGGCACGGAACCCAACGGGCGGCGCCGTGTGGTGCTCGCGACCTCGGTGGCGGAGTCCAGTCTGACGGTGCCGGGGGTACGGATCGTGGTGGACTCGGGCCTCGCCCGGGAGCCGCGTACGGACCACGCCCGGGGTCTCGGTTCGCTGGCGACGGTGACGGTGTCCGAGGCGACGGCGACACAGCGGCTCGGCCGGGCCGGCCGCGAGGCCTTCGGCTTCGTGTACCGCTGCTGGGCGGAGGCGAACGACGGGGGCAGGCCGCGTTTCCCGTCCCCGGAGATCAAGGTCGCCGACCTGACGGACTTCGCCCTGCGGGCCGCCTGCTGGGGCGATCCGACGGCGGAAGGGCTCGCGCTGCTCGACGCGCCGCCCGCCGGGGCGATGGCGGCGGCCCGGTCGGTCCTCGGGTCGATCGGGGCCGTGGACCCGGCCGGCCGGGCGACGGAGCGGGGGGTACGGATGTCCCGGCTCGGGCTGCACCCCCGGCTCGGCCGTGCCCTGCTCGACGGTGCGCAGGAGGTCGGGGCACGGCGGGCGGCGGAAGTGGTGGCGCTGCTCAGCGAGGAGCCGCCGCGTGACTACGGGGACGATCTGGCGGCGGCCTGGCGGGCGGCACGTCGGGGCTCCGACGGGTACGGCGCCCGGTGGAAGGCGGAGGCCCGCCGTCTGGAGCGGTCGGCGGCCGAATCGGTGAACGGCGGGGGCGGCGCGGCAGGGGGCGGCTCGCCGGTGGGTGAGGACGCGGTGGCCGGCCTGGTGACGGCGCTGGCCTTTCCCGAGCGGGTGGCCAGGGCCCGGGAGCAGGGGGGTTATCTGATGGTGTCGGGGAGCGGGGCCAGGCTCGCGGAGGGCTCGGCGCTGCGGGCGACTCCGTGGCTGGCCGTGGCGGTGGCGGACCGTACGGCGCGGGACGCCACGGCACGGGTGCGGCTGGCCGCCGTGGTGGACGAGGACATGGCGCGGCGGGCGGCCGGTCATCTGCGGTCCACCGGCGAGGAGGTCCGCTGGGAGGACGGGGACGTGGTCGCGCGTTCGGTGGACCGGCTGGGCGCGGTCGAGCTGACGGTCCGGCCGCTCGGGACCGGTGCCGAGCCCGTGCTCGTACGGGAGGCGCTGCTCGACGGCCTGCGGCGGGAGGGGCTCGGTCTGCTGCGGTGGAGCCGGGAGGCCGGGGAGCTGCGGGAGCGGCTCGCCTTCCTGCACCGGGAGCTGGGGGAACCGTGGCCGGACGTGGCGGACGAGTCGCTGGTCGACCGGGCCGGTGAGTGGCTGGAGCCCGAGCTGTCCCGGGCCGCGCGCCGGGCGGATCTGGGGTGGATCGACGCCGGTGAGGCGCTGCGGCGGCTGTTGCCGTGGGCCTCGGGTGAGGCGGGGCGGCTGGGAGAGCTGGCGCCGGAGCGGATCGAGGTGCCGAGCGGTTCGCGGATCCGGGTGGAGTACGGGGGTGAGCGGCCGGTGCTCTCGGTGAAGCTGCAGGAGATGTTCGGGCTCGCCGAGACGCCTCGGGTGGCGGGTGTCCCGGTGCTCGTCCACCTCCTCTCCCCCGCCGGGCGGCCGGCGGCGGTGACCGCCGACCTGGCGTCGTTCTGGCGGGACGGTTACCGGGCGGTGCGGGCGGAGCTGAGGGGGCGCTATCCGAAGCACCCGTGGCCGGAGGATCCGTCGACGGCGGAGCCGACGCGGCACACGAGTGCGCGGCTCAGACGGGAGGGGTGACCGGGGCCGCGTCGGGTTCCGGTGCCGGGCGTCGGGAGCGGGCCTCCAGCCAGAGGGCGAGGGCGAGGAAAAGGAGTGCGAGGACGGTGAGGCTCCAGGGGAGGTAGGAGACGAGCACGAGGACCATGAGGCGGTTGGAGGAGACCATCTCGCCGACGCTTCGGACGTAGTCCTCGCGCATCTTCACGTGTCCCTCGAAGACGGTGATGGTGTCCCGGCCCATCAGCGCCTTGGCGTTGCGGAGCTCCTCCTTGTGGATCTCCTCGCCGTTGACGGGGGCGCCGGTGACCGGCTCGATCCAGAACATCCGCTTGGTGGTGTACCAGCGGCTGAGGCCGGATTCGGCGATGACCTCCGGGGGGATCTTGACCGGCATGGTCTTGGGCATGGGGACCCGGGTCCAGGGGATGGTCTGCTCGAAGTAGTAGACCTCCATGCCCCGGAAGGTGCGGGTGCCCTTGTAGTGGATGGGGGCGGAGGTGCGGGTCTGGGCGTCGAAGTACTGGTAGTCCCGCTTCTCGGTGAGGAAGGGCCACTTGAACTCGATGCCCTCGCGCCGGACCGGGTCGCCGTCGACGGACTCGCCGGTGGCGTGGACCGGGTCCTGGGTGTGGGCGTCGAAGATGTACCGCTCGGGGACCTTGGAGACCATCTTGCCGTCGGGGCCCGTGATGTAGGCGAGGGCGTCCCAGACGACGACGTCGCGTCCGGCGTCGCGTTCGATGCGCCGCGACTCCTCCACGTTGCCCTTGAGGGTCTGGATGATCGTGATCTTGTCGACCTTCTCCGCCCGGAGCGTGGAGTAGTTGAGGAGGGTCGCGGGCTTCGCCTCCAGGACGGTCTCCTGGTACTGGTTCGGCGGGATCTTCGCCAGCCGGGGGAAGGCGTACCAGCGCAGGGTCGGGGCCATCGCCGCGCAGAAGACGGCGAGGGCGAGGAGGACGAGGCCGGCTCGGCGGCGCACGGTCGCCGCCCTACTTCTTGGGGCCGGGATCGGCGGTCAGCAGGGGCTTGGGCGAGGTGGGGCCGTCGGGCGGCAGATCGACCACGGAGACGAGGAGGACGAAGAGGAGGACTGGGGCGAGTCCGATGGCGGCGGCGACGAGGGCGCGCATGGTCGGCCTCCCGGAAAGCGATCTGATAGGTCGTCAGGGCGGGAGCACCGTAGCAACGTGACCGCGAGATGAGAACACGTTGCACCACGCCCGCCACCGCGACACCGCGATACACCGCGACCGCACCTGCCACCACCGAGCCGGAAACGCGAAGCGCCGCCTCGCCGTCCGGTGAAGACGGGAGGCGGCGCGGAAGGAGACGCGGCGTTGGGGCGCGGCCGGGTCAGGCCGAGGGCGAGGGGGAGGCCTCGGGCGACTCGGTGCCGGACGACGTCGGTTCCGGGCTCGGCTCCGGGGTCGGGGTCGGGGTCGGCGTCGAGGTGGGAGCGGTGACCGTCAGCTTGACGTCCGTGTTGCCGCCACCCGGCGCGGTCAGACGGATCACGTACTCGCCGGCCTTGTCGCCCGCGAAAAGCGCGGGGAGCGTGATCAGGCCGTCCGCGTTGGTCTTGAGGGAGACCGTCCGGAACGTATCGCCCGTCACCGCGTCCTTGAAGTACGGGCTGTCGGCGCCCTCGGCGCCCTCGGTGTCCGACGCCGAGGCGACGATCACGGCGGTGACGAGCACACCGGGGGCGAGCACGCCCTTGTCGGTGGCCTTCACCTGCACCTTCGGGGTGAAGGCGGTGCCGGTGGTCGCCGACAGGGTGTCATCGGCGGTACGGACGAGCGCGTCCGCCCGGCGCTCGGTGACGGTCGCGGCGAACACGGTCGCGTTCATGGTGCGGCCCGAGACGGTGGCGTTGACCGTGAACGAGCCGACCTTCTGGCCCGCCCGCAGCGCGGGGGCGTGGGCGATGCCGCTCGAACCGGTGGTCACGGTGACGGTCGTCGCGCCGCCGGAGAAGCGGGTGTCGGTGGCGCCGGTGACCTCGAAGCGGATGCTCACACCGGGGACCGGCGTACCCGAGGCGTCGAGGGCGGCGACCGCCGGGGACTTGGCGAAGGTGCTCTCGGTGACCGCGGTGAGCTGTCCCGTCGCGACGGGCGCGAGCCGCGCGACCCTGACGGCCGGCGGCACGGTCGGGGGCTTCGTCGGCGGAGTGACCGGCGGGGTGGTCGGGGCGGGCGGCGTCGGCGTCGGCGTGCTGCCCTCGGTGGGCCCGCCCGGCTGGGTCGGCCGCGGGGTGCCCGGCGTGGACGGCTGGGGAGCGGGCGACGTCGGGGAGGGCGAGAGCGGGCTGGTAGGACGGTTGCCCCGCGGGCCGTCGCTGCGGTCGACCGGCAGCACCCCGGTGCCGTCCGGGATCTGGTGGGTGCCGCGCTGGTAGTACGCGAACCAGGACAGGACCGTGTTGAGGTACTCCCGCGAGCGGTTGTAGCTGAGGATCGCCCGGTCGAGGTCGGCCTTGAGGGCGAGGTTGCGGTCGTTGGCGCACAGGTAGAGACCGGCGGCCTGCGCGGCGTCGTAGATGTTGTTGGGGTCCTTCTTCCCGTCGCTGTTGGCGTCCTGGCCCCAGGTGGCCCAGGTGGACGGGATGAACTGCATCGGGCCCACGGCGCGGTCGTGGGTGGCGTCGTTGTCGTAGGCGCCGCCGTCGGTGTCGGAGATGTCGGCGAATCCGACGCCGTTGAGGACGGGGCCGAGAATCGGCGAGAAGGTCGTGCCGTTGGCGTCGACCCGGCCGCCGCGGGCCTGCCCGGACTCGACCTTGCCGATGCCGGCGAGCAGCTGCCAGGGCAGGTTGCAGCCGGGGTCGGTCGAGCGGATCGACTGCTCGGCGCGCTTGTAGGCGGAGAGCACGGACGCGGGTATGCCGGCCTCGGCGGGCCCGGTGATCACCGGCAGGTTGATGCTCGCGCCGGGCTTGTTCGGCGTGGTCAGCGGCGGCAGCTCGGTGTAGTACGGGGAATCGCCCGTCGCCGAGTGGTCGCCGGAGGGCGACGCCGTGTCCCCGGCGCCGATCGCACGGTCCCCGCCGGCGTTGTCGGCGGTCGGCGGTATCGCTTCGGGTGCCTGCGAGGCGGCGAGCGCGGCGACCGCCGCGGCCACCACCGCACCGCTGGTGGCTCCCCTGCGCAGCCTGCGGCCCAAGTGCGCTGACATCTCCGTGGTCCCTTCCCCCTCGACGGCGGTCCCGCGCTCCCCGCGTGAGACCTCCGGCGACCCTATGCCAACTCCGGCCCGTCGAACACCGGCGCCTGACCGGGTTTCACGCTTTCGTCACCTCTCGGCCGCTCCCCGACCAGGTACGGACGGGAACCGAGTGGAGCGGCGGACACCTCTTGCACTGCGGCCGATGCCACACTCCGGCCGTCACCACCGGAACCTGGGGGAGCTCCCGTTGCCGTTCACGCTGAGTCATGCCGCTGCCGTGCTGCCCGGATTGCGCCGGAACGGGACCGCGCGCGGCCCCCTGGTCGCGTCGGCTCTCGTCGCCGGCTCCTTCGCGCCCGACATGACCTACTTCGCCGCCACGGCGTTCCCCGGGGCGATGGTCCTCGGGGACATCACCCACTCCCCCGTGGGGATCGTCACCGCCGACGTCCTGATCACCGCCGCGCTCGTGGCGCTGTGGCTGATGGTGCGTGAGCCGCTCGTGGCGCTGCTGCCCGCCCGGTGGCGCGGGCGGGTGTACGGGCTGGTCCGGGGCAGCGTCTGGCGCGACCGGCACCCGGCGATGCTCGCAGGGTGGTTCGCTCTCTCCGCGATCCTCGGCGCGACGACCCATGTGGTGTGGGACTCCTTCACCCACCTCGACCGCTGGGGCACCCGGGCGATCCCGTTCCTGGGCGATGTCGTGGCCGGGTTCCCGGTCTACCTCTATGCGCAGTACGGGGGTTCGGCGCTGGCCCTGGGGCTTCTGGGCTGGTTCGTCGCGCGGGCGCTGCGCTCCGTGGGTCCGGGCGTGGAGCTGCCGGCCCGGGTACCGGTACCGGGACGGCGCGGGCGGCTGTTCGCGCTCTGGCTGATCGGCGGCTGTGTCCTCGCCGGGGTCGCGCACCGGGTGCTGCGCTGGGCAGCGTACTGGGGCTGGGACCGGATCGAGACGCCCCTGGACGTCATTCCGACGGCCTGCTTCGGGGCCGGCGCGGGGCTCGCCGTCGGGCTCGTGCTGTACGGGGCGGTGGCGCGGCTGCTCCGAGGGGCGCCCACTGCGGCGCCGGATGTCCCGGCCAATCTCCCCGCGCCGGAGGGAAAGGTCGGGGATCCCCGGGCGGAGCGCTCCCGTCAGGGATCTCGCTGATCTTCTCCGGCGGGGTGAAGCCGCGCGCGGCGGCGGCGCCGGAGAGCCTGCGGTGCACGACGAGGGAGATCCCCTCCAGGGTGCGGACGCCGTACCGCAGGGTGGGGTTGTCGTGGCTGAGGAGGGCGATCCGGTAGTCGGTCGCCGGCGCGGAGGGGGCGGCCGGCCGTGCGATGCCGATGCTGTGGACGCGCCAGGCGTGGGTGGCCCGGGGCAGCCAGCCGTTCTTGAGGTGGACCTTGACCGTGCGGGGCGCGCCCGCGGTGACACCCCAGGCCTGGTCGCGGACCACCTGGCCCATCAGGTTCAGCGCCTCGGTGCGGCGGGAGACCGCGGCGAGCAGGGCGAGCTGGTCCCGGGCCGTGGTGCGGGTGAGGCCCCAGTAACGGTCGTGGCCGAGGACGGTGTCCTGGGCTCCGGCCTCGCGCAGGACCCTGTTCAGCCGGGCGCGGGAGAGCCCCTGCCACAGGGCGGTGGCGGCGGTGTTGTCGGAGCGGGTGATCATCGCCTTCATCCGCTGGGTCTCGAGACGGGTGGGCTCCCGGCCGAGCTCCTCGGCGCGCCCGAGGACGGCCTGCAGGATGAGGACCTTCGCGATGCTGGCCGAGTCGTACGCCAGGGTGTCGCCGAGCCGGCAGCGCAGTCCGCGCCGGGGGTCGTGGACGGCGACCGAGACCGTGCCGTCGCGGCCCTTGAGGGCCGCCGCGATGTCCTGGGAGAGGCGGGCGGCGAGGGTGGGCTCGCGGGACGAGGTGCAGAGTGCGGGCGTCCGGTGTGCCTCGGCCGGCCAGGCGGTGCCGGACGCCCCGAGGAGGACGCCGAGAAGGGCCCAAACCCGGAGGCGGGAGCGGCGGCTCGTGATCATGCTGCCCAGTCTCCGGAGCGGGGGTACGGAACCGCTCCCCCGACTGGTCCACCTGGCGCAAGACCGCGGCCCGGAACGCACGCGGGCCCGTACCGCGCGCCTGCGTGGCGTGCCGTACGGACCCGGGGGCGGCGTCAGTGCGCGGCGGAGTCCCAGTCGTGGCCCACGCCGACGGAGACGTCCAGCGGGGCGCGCAGGTCGGCCGCCGCGGACATCTGCTCGCGGACCAGCGCCTCGACCCGCTCGCGCTCGCCGGGGGCGAGTTCGAGCACGATTTCGTCGTGGACCTGGAGGAGCATCCGGGAGGCGAGGCCCGCCTCGGTGAGCGCCCTGTCCACGTTCAGCATGGCGACCTTCACGATGTCGGCGGCCGTGCCCTGGATGGGGGCGTTGAGCGCCATCCGCTCGGCGGACTCTCGGCGCTGCCGGTTGTCGCTGTTGAGGTCCGGCAGGTAGCGGCGGCGGCCCAGCATCGTCTCCGTGTACCCGGTGGCGCGGGCCTCGTCGACGACCCGGCGCAGGTAGTCCCGCACTCCGCCGAAGCGCTCGAAGTAGGTGTCCATCAGACCGCGGGCCTCGCCCGGGTCGATGTTCAGCTGCTGGGAGAGGCCGAAGGCGGAGAGGCCGTACGCCAGGCCGTACGACATGGCCTTGATCTTGCGGCGCATCTCGGCGTCGACGGCGGACCGCTCGACGCCGAAGACCTGGGAGGCGACCGTGGTGTGGAGGTCCTCGCCGGAGGTGAAGGCCTCGATGAGGCCCTCGTCCTCGGACAGGTGCGCCATGACGCGCAGCTCGATCTGGCTGTAGTCGGCGGTCATGAGGGCCTCGAAGCCCTCGCCGACGACGAAGCCGTGCCGGATGGCCCGGCCCTCGTCCGTCCGCACCGGCACGTTCTGCAGGTTGGGGTCGGTGGAGGACAGCCGGCCGGTGGCGGCGACGGTCTGGCTGAAGGTGGTGTGGATCCGGCCGTCGGCGGCGATCGTCTTGATCAGGCCTTCGACGGTGGAGCGCAGCCGTGCCTGCTCACGGTGCCGGAGCATGATCACGGGCAGGTCGTGCTCGGTCTGAGCGGCGAGCCAGGCGAGCGCGTCGGCGTCCGTGGTGTAACCCGTCTTGGTCTTCTTCGTCTTCGGCAGGTTCAGCTCGCCGAAGAAGACCTCCTGGAGCTGCTTGGGCGAGCCGAGGTTGAACTCGTGCCCGACGGAGGCGTGCGCCTCCTTCACGGCCTGCTGCACGGCGCCGGCGAACTGCTGCTCCATCGCCTCCAGGTGGTCGCGGTCGGCGGCGATGCCGTGCCGCTCCAGACGGGCGAGCAGCACCGAGGTGGGCAGCTCGACCTCGTGGAGGAGTTCGCGGGCGCCGACCTCGGCGAGCCGCTCGTCGAAGGCCCCGGCGAGGTCGAGGACGGCCCGCGCCTGGGTCATGAGGGCCTCGGCCTCCGCGGTGTCGTCGGCACCGAAGGCGAGCTGCCCGTCGGCGGCGGCCGCGGGGGCCAGCTCACGGTGGAGGTACTCCACGGAGAGCGCGTCGAGCGCGAAGGAGCGGCGGCCGGGCTTGACGAGGTAGGCGGCGAGGGCGGTGTCCATGGTGACGCCCGCGATGCTCCAGCCGTGCTCGGGGAAGACCCGCATGGCGCCCTTGGCGTTGTGCATGACCTTGGGCCGGGCGGGGTCGGCGATCCACGCGGACCAGGCCCGCTCGTCGGCCTCGTCGAGCGCGCTGGGCTCGAACCAGGCGGCGGCTCCTCCGGCGGCGGCGAGCGCGATCTCGCTGACGTTCCCCGTGCCGAGGGCCCAGCTGTCGACGGTGGCGATGCCGAGGGGCTCGGTGCCGTGCTCGGCGAGCCAGGGGGCGAGCTCTCCGGAGCCGAGGACGGAGCCGTCGATCTCCACGCCGGCGTCGGGCGCCGGGGCGGTCTCCTCCGCGGCGCCCGGGTCGACGGCGAGGAGCCGCTCGCGCAGCGAGGGGTTGCGGATCTCCAGGGTGTCGAGGACGAGCGCGACGGCCCCGCGGTCGTAGGGCTCGCGGGCCAGGTCCGTCACGGTCTTCGGCAGCTCGACGTCCCGGACCATCTCGGTCAGACGGCGGTTCAGCCGGACCGACTCCAGGTGGTCGCGGAAGTTCTGGCCGGCCTTGCCCTTGACCTCGTCGGCGCGCTCGACGAGCTCGGCGAAGGAGCCGAACTGGTTGATCCACTTGGCGGCGGTCTTCTCGCCGACGCCGGGGATGCCCGGCAGGTTGTCGGACGGGTCGCCGCGCAGGGCGGCGAAGTCGGGGTACTGCGAGGGCGTGAGGCCGTACTTCTCCTGGACCTTCTCCGGGGTGAAGTGGGTGACCTCGGAGACGCCCTTGGTCGGGTAGATCACGGTGGTGCGGTCGGAGACCAGCTGGAAGGAGTCCCGGTCACCGGTGAAGATCCGGACGTCGAAGCCCTCGGCCTCGGCCTGGGTGGTGAGGGTCGCGATGACGTCGTCCGCCTCGAAGCCGTCGACGGCGAAGCGCGGCACGTTCATCGCGTCGAGGAGCTCGCCGATCAGCTCGACCTGCCCCTTGAACTCGTCGGGGGTCTTCGAGCGGTTCGCCTTGTACTCCGGGAACTCCTCGGACCGCCAGGTCTTCCGCGACACGTCGAAGGCGACCGCGAAGTGCGTGGGCGCCTCGTCGCGGAGCGTGTTCGCCAGCATCGAGGCGAACCCGTAGATCGCGTTCGTCGGCTGCCCCGTCGCGGTGGTGAAGTTCTCCGCGGGCAGCGCGAAGAACGCCCGGTACGCGAGCGAGTGCCCGTCCATGAGGAGCAGGCGGGGGCGGGTGTCTGCGGGGTTCTTCGATGCTGTCTCGGCCACACGACGATCCTGCCACGGACCACCGACAATCCCGTCCACACCGGCGGAGGTGCCTGGCTGTCCGTACCGCGTGACAGGATCGGAGACGTACGCCACAGGATTACCGCTCAAGGGAGAGCGCGATGGTCAGCAAGCCGCCGGTCGGTGACCCGGTCCAGGACGCACCGCAGGTCACGCCGCCCCAGCACGCCGCGGCGGGCCTGCCCGCCATCGGGCACACCCTGCGGATCGCCCAGGAGCAGATGGGGACGCTGCGCACCGCCCGGACCCTCCTGAAGGTCAACCAGAAGGACGGCTTCGACTGTCCCGGCTGCGCCTGGCCCGAGGCGGACAAGCGGCACGTGGCGGAGTTCTGCGAGAACGGGGCGAAGGCGGTCGCCGAGGAGGCGACGCTGCGCCGGGTGACCCCGGAGTTCTTCGCCGCGCACCCGGTGGCGGACCTGGCGACCCGCAGCGGGTACTGGCTGGGCCAGCAGGGCCGGATCACCCAGCCGATGCTCCTGGAGAAGGGGAGCGCCCCGGAGGGCGGCGAGCGGTACGAGCCGGTGACCTGGGAGCGGGCCTTCGCGATCATCGCCGAGGAGCTCCGGGCGCTCGACTCCCCCGACGAGGCGCTCTTCTACACCTCGGGACGGACGAGCAACGAGGCGGCGTTCCTGCTCCAGCTCTTCGCCCGCGAGTTCGGCACGAACAACCTGCCCGACTGCTCCAACATGTGCCACGAGTCCTCGGGCTCGGCCCTGACGGAGACCATCGGCATCGGCAAGGGCAGCGTCTCCCTGGAGGACCTGCACCAGGCGGACCTGATCATCGTGGCCGGGCAGAACCCGGGGACGAACCATCCGCGGATGCTCTCGGCCCTGGAGAAGGCGAAGGCGGCCGGCGCGAAAATCATCTCGGTCAATCCGCTGCCCGAGGCCGGCCTGGAGAAGTTCAAGAACCCGCAGACCCCGCAGGGCATGCTCAAGGGCGCCGCGCTCACCGACCTCTTCCTGCAGATCCGCATCGGCGGCGACCAGGCCCTGTTCCGGCTCCTCAACAAGCTGGTCCTCCAGACGCCCGGGGCGGTCGACGAGGAGTTCGTACGGGAGCACACCCACGGCTTCGAGGAGTTCGCGGCGGCGGCGAAGGAGGCCGACTGGGACGAGACGCTCGCCGCCACCGGGCTCGACCGGGCCGCGATCGAGCGGGCCCTGGAGATGGTGCTCGCCTCGGAGCGGACCGTCGTCTGCTGGGCGATGGGCCTCACCCAGCACAAGCACTCCGTGCCGACCATCCGCGAGGTGGTCAACTTCCTGCTGCTCCGCGGAAACATCGGCCGGCCGGGCGCCGGGGTGTGCCCGGTGCGCGGCCACTCCAACGTGCAGGGCGACCGCACGATGGGCATCTTCGAGCGGCCCGCGCCCGCCTTCCTCGACGCCCTGGACAAGGAGTTCGGGATCGTCTCGCCGCGCCACCACGGCTTCGACGTGGTCCGTTCGATCCAGGCGCTGCGCGACGGCGAGGCGAAGGTGTTCTTCGCGATGGGCGGCAACTTCGTGGCGGCGACGCCCGACACGGAGGTCACCGAGGCCGCGATGCGCACCGCGCGCCTGACCGTGCACGTGTCGACGAAGCTGAACCGCTCGCACGCGGTCACGGGCACGCGCGCGTTGATCCTGCCCACGCTCGGCCGTACCGACAAGGACGTGCAGAAGAGCACTCGCGGTGGAAAGGGCACAGTGCAGTTCGTGACGGTCGAGGACTCGATGAGTCTGGTGCACGCCTCGCGCGGCAACCTGCCGCCGGCCAGTCCGCACCTGCTGTCGGAGCCGGCGATCGTGGCACGGATGGCCCGCGCGGTCCTCGGCGCCGGTTCGGCCACCCCCTGGGAGGAGTTCGAGGCGGACTACGCCACGATCCGGGACCGCATCGCGCGCGTGGTGCCCGGTTTCCAGGACTTCAACGCCCGGCTCGCGGCGAACCCGGGCGGCTTCGCGCTGCCGCACGGCCCGCGCGACGAGCGCCGCTTCCCCACGAAGACCGGCAAGGCGAACTTCACGGCGGCGCGCGTCGAGTACCCGAGGGTGCCCGAGGGGCGGCTGCTGCTGCAGACGCTGCGCTCGCACGACCAGTACAACACCACGATCTACGGCCTGGACGACCGCTACCGGGGCATCAAGGGCGGCCGCCGGGTCGTCCTGGTCCACCCCGAGGACGCGGCGGCGCTCGGCTTCGCCGACGGGGACTACGCGGATCTGGTGAGCGAGTGGACGGACGGCAGCGAGCGGCGGGCGCCCGGCTTCCGGGTGGTGCACTACCCGACGCCCCGGGGATGCGCGGCGGCCTACTACCCGGAGACCAACGTCCTCGTGCCGCTGGAGTCGACGGCGGACATCAGCAACACCCCCGCCAGCAAGTCCGTGATCGTGCGTCTGGAAGAATCCGCTTCCGCCTAAGCGTTTGCTCAGGCAGCTCAGGAAGATCAGCCGTACGAAGACGAACGGAGTCGGGCCATGGGTGAACAGCAGCACGTGAAGTTCCCGCAGGAGGTCATCGACGAGTACGCGGCGCTGGGCGTCGACCTCCCGGCACTCTTCTCCGCCGGGCACCTCGGGAACCGGATGGGCGTCCAGATCCTGGAGGCCTCGGCCGAGCGGGTCGTCGGCACGATGCCGGTGGAGGGGAACACCCAGCCTTACGGGCTGCTGCACGGCGGCGCCTCCGCGGTGCTCGCCGAGACCCTCGGGTCCATCGGCTCGATGCTGCACGGCGGGGTCTCGAAGATCGCGGTCGGCGTCGACCTGAACTGCACCCACCACCGCGGAGCGCGCAGCGGCCTGGTGACCGGCGTCGCGACCCCGGTGCACCGCGGCCGGTCCACCGCCACGTACGAGATCGTGATCACCGACGAGCAGGACAAGCGGGTCTGCACCGCCCGGCTGACATGCATGCTGCGCGAGATCACCGCCAAGGACGCGGGCGACCTGCCGGAGGCCGGACGGGCCTGACCATCCGAGCGGGGCGGGCGACACCCACCCCGACACAGGGACGGACGACACACCACGGCGCGGCGCGGGACGGGGCGACCCTCCCGCGCCGCGCCGTTCCCCTCTCCGCCCCCTTCAACTTCCTTACCCCCGACCCCTCTTGCCCCACGCGGCCACAGCCGCTTCACTGGCGAACCTCCCCCACAGGAGAACACCCGATCCACTCACACACCGAGGGGTTCTTCGTGACCGCCGTTCGCACCACCTACGCGCTGACCACCGTCACCGCCGCCGCCTGCGCCGCCGTCCTCGCCACCGCGATCCCGGCCTCGGCGATCAACTCGTACAACGCGGCCCCCGCCCCCGAGCGCACCGAGGTCGGCGCACTTGTCGCGACCTGGGACAACGACGACGACCCCGCCACGCCCGACCGCGTCGACTGGGTCTGCTCCGGCACCATGATCGACGCGAACACCTTCCTCACGGCCGCGCACTGCACCACGGACTGGCCGGACAACGTCCGCTTCCACGTCTCGCTCGACCAGGACGTGCAGGCCGGCCTGGACAGGGCCGCCGCCGCCCACCCCGGCGACCCGGCCGCCCAGGCCCGCAGCGTGGCCGTCGAGGGCACCGCCCACAACCACCCCGCCTACCCCGGCCCGGCCTCCGACACCCACGACATCTCGGTGATCGAACTGCCCGCGTCCGCCATGAAGGCCCGCTGGTCCTTCACCCCGGCGACCCTCCCCCGGGCCGGCGCCCTCGACGCCCTCGGCGCGCAGGGCCTGAACGCCACCCCCTTCCTGGTCGCCGGCTACGGCACCGAGGAGTCCAAGCGCGGCCCCGGCGGGCACACCCACCCGGGCGGCGGCGTCCGCATGAAGGCACCGGTCTCCTTCGACGCGCTCAACCCCGCCTGGATCCGGCTCGCCATGACCGCGCCCCAGGGGAACGGCGGCGCCTGCTACGGCGATTCGGGCGGCCCCAACTTCGCGACGCTGAACGGCACGTTCACCTTGGTCGCCACCACGATCACCGGCGATTCGCCGTGCTACGCCACCAATGTGACGTACCGACTGGACAGTCCCGGTGCGCGTGCCTTCCTGAAGCCGTACGTGCAGCTCCCCTGACGTCGACCGTCACCCTGAGTGACGTTCGCGCGGGCGGGGAGGCACGGGAGCGGACGGCGGCCGACGAGCCGTTCCGTCCGCTGAGGTTTCTGCCACTGTCCGATATCCGGAGAGTCGGCCGAGGTCCCCGACAGGACCAAGATTCACTCAAGCCCCTTAGCGGAACTGCGCGTTCTCACTATGTGAACACCGCATTACAGACCACTATGCCCCGGTTTTCCCACCCGCCGCACACACTCTTTCCCCGTCGGCATAACAAGACAGTCACATCCTTCCCTCGGCGCTCCCCGACCCTCCCCACCTGCGCTTAGAGTCACCGCCAGTCACCGCGCCGCCGGGCGCGTCCTACTGCACGGCCCTGTACCAACCCAGTACGGCCCGGCGTTCCAAAAACGGCACCCCTCGCTCCGCAGCTTCACGGCACCGCCTCATCCGAGGGGGCCGCGCCAGGGAAAGGACCCTTCGTGCGAAACCGTTCGATGCTCATACTCACCACCGCGGTCACCGCGGGAGCACTCACCCTCACCGCCTGTGGTTCGCGCGACGACAAGGACGGCGCGGCCAAGGACGGTGACGGCGGCAACGTCACCGTGACCATCGGCCTCGACGCCCCCCTCACGGGCGAGCTCTCCGCCCTCGGCCTCGGCATCAAGAACTCGGCCGACCTGGCGGTCAAGACGGCCAACAAGAAGGCCTACGTCAAGGGCGTGACCTTCAAACTGGAGTCCCTGGACGACCAGGCCCAGCCCTCCGCCGGCCAGCAGAACGCGACCAAGTTCGTCGCCGACAAGACCGTCCTCGGCGTCGTCGGCCCGCTGAACTCCGGCGTCGCCGAGGCCATGCAGAAGGTCTTCGACGACGCGAAGCTGGCGCAGGTCTCCCCGGCCAACACCAACCCGGCCCTGAGCCAGGGCGTCAACTGGGCCTCCGGCGACAAGAAGCGCGGCTACAAGTCGTACTTCCGCACCGCCACCACGGACGCCATCCAGGGCCCCTTCGCGGCCCAGTACGTCTTCAACGAGGCCAAGAAGACCAAGGCCTTCATCATCGACGACAAGAAGACCTACGGCGCCGGCCTCGCGGGCACCTTCAAGGGCGAGTTCGAGAAGCTCGGCGGCAAGGTCCTCGGCACCGAGCACATCAACCCCGACACCAAGGACTTCTCCGCGGTCGCGACCAAGGTGAAGACCTCGGGCGCCGACGTCGTTTACTACGGTGGCGAGTACCCGGCCGCCGGCCCGCTGGCCAAGCAGATCAAGGAAGCCGGCGCGAAGGTCGTCGTCGTCGGCGGCGACGCGCTCTTCAGCCCGGAGTACGTGAAGCTGGCGGGCGCCAAGGCCGCCGAGGGTGACTTCGCCACCTCCGTCGGCGCGCCGATCGAGAGCCTCCCCTCGGCCAAGGACTTCCTGGCCGACTACAAGAACGGTGGCTACAAGGAGGCCTACGAGGCCTACGGCGGCTACTCGTACGACTCGACCTGGGCCATCATCGAGGCCGTCAAGAAGGTCGTCGACGGCAACGGCGGCAAGCTCCCGGACGACGCCCGCGCCAAGGTCGTCGAGGCCGTCCAGGGTGTCTCCTTCGAGGGCGTGAGCGGCAAGGTCTCCTTCGACGAGTTCGGTGACACCACCAACAAGCAGCTGACCGTCTACAAGGTCCAGGGCGGCGCCTTCAAGCCGGTCAAGTCCGACACCTTCGGCCGCTGACAACCCCACCACTCAGCACCACCTTCACCGCGCGGGGGGCCGCACCTGGCTCCCCGCGCGGTGTCACATCCGTCGAAAGTCTCGGAGGACAATGCGGTGAACGAACTGCCGCAGCAGCTGGTCAACGGCCTGCTACTGGGATCCATGTACGGGCTCGTCGCCGTCGGCTACACGATGGTCTACGGCATCGTCCAGCTCATCAACTTCGCCCATGGCGAGATCTTCATGACCGGCGGCTTCGGAGCCCTCACGGTCTGGCTGATCCTGCCCGGCGGCACCACCATGTGGGTCGCACTGCCGCTCATGATCATCGGTGCCGTGCTCGTCGCGACCACCATAGCCATCGGGGCGGAACGGTTCGCCTACCGCCCGCTGCGCGGTGGCCCCCGCCTCGCCCCGCTCATCACGGCCATCGGTCTCTCGCTCGCCCTGCAGTACGCCGTATGGGTCTGGTACCCGGAGGCCAAGTCCGCCCGGACCTTCCCGCAGATCCCCGGCGGCGCCATCGAGCTCGGTCCCGTCACCATCCAGACCGGCGACGTCTTCCTCCTCGTCGCCGCCCCCATCTGCATGGCCTTCCTCGCCTTCTTCGTGATGCGCACCCGCGTCGGCCGCGGCATGCAGGCCACCGCGCAGGACCCGGACACCGCCAAGCTCATGGGCGTCAACACCGACCGGATCATCGTCATCGCGTTCGCCCTCGGCGCCGCCATGGCCGCCGTCGGAGCCGTCGCCTACGGCCTCAAGTACGGCGTCGTCGACTACAAGATGGGCTTCCTCCTCGGCCTCAAGGCCTTCACGGCCGCGGTCCTCGGCGGAATCGGCAACATCTACGGGGCCATGCTCGGCGGAGTCGTCCTCGGTGTCGCCGAGACCATGGCGACGGCGTACATCAGCCACATCCCCGGTATGGAGCAGCTCGGCGGCCAGTCCTGGGCCGACGTGTGGGCCTTCGTACTCCTCATCGTCGTACTCCTCGCCCGGCCACAAGGCCTCCTCGGCGAGCGCGTCGCGGACAGGGCGTGAGCACCATGACCACCATCTCCGAGAACCCCAAGGCGTCCACGGCCCCCGAGCCCGCCGCCGAGGCGACCGGCCTCATCGGCTTCGTGCCGGAGAAGGCCGCCCGCGCCCTCACCCTGGGCGGCGGCGTCCTGACCGTCGCCAGCTGCTTCCTCGCCTGGACCTGGACCCCCCGCTTCCCCGGCGACCTCACGTACTACGGCTCTCCCGCCGGCCTCCAGATGCAGGTCCTGGTCACCGGCGTACTCACCGCCCTCTTCGCCCTCTCCTCGTACGGCGTCAAGGGCACCCGCTGGCTGACCCCGGCCGGCGGCGACTCGGCCCTCAAGCTCGCCGCCCTCGCCAACTTCGCCATCACCTGGTTCACCGTCGGCGCCATCAGCATCCAGCTCGGCGGCCCCGTCAACCTGGAGCCCGGCGGCGCGGTCGTCGCACTCGCCAGCCTCCTCGCCCTCCTCGGCGCCCTCGCCCTCCCCTTCGAGCGGCCGAAGGTCCTCCCCGTGGACCCCGAGGACACCTCCTGGGACCAGTTCAAGCACCGCGCCGGCAACGGCTGGGCCTCCTTCAGGGCCGCCTTCGCCACCACCGGCACCGCACGCCGGCTCCCGACGATGCACTCCTCCGTCGAGATCCTGATCATCGCGGGCGTCCTCGCCATCGCCCTCGGCGTCTTCACCTACGGTGTCGGCACCGAATACGACGAGCTGTTCCTCGGCTTCCTGATCACGGCCGGCCTCGGCTTCGCCGCCGTCAGCAAGTCGGGCCTCGTGGCACAGGCCACGCAGCTCACCAGCAAGCACCAGAACCTGTCCATCGCGGGCGCGTTCACCGCCGCGGCGCTCTTCCCCTTCACCCAGACCGACGACCAGTACGCGACGCTCGGCGTCTACATCCTGATCTTCGCCACGGTCGCCCTGGGCCTGAACATCGTCGTCGGCCTCGCCGGTCTCCTCGACCTCGGATACGTCGCCTTCCTCGGCGTCGGCGCCTACGCGGCCGCCCTCGTCTCGGGCGCCCCGAGCTCCCCGTTCGGCGTCCACTTCCCCTTCTGGGCCGCCATCCTGGTCGGCGCCGGAGCCTCCCTGGTCTTCGGCGTCCTCATCGGCGCCCCGACCCTGCGACTGCGCGGCGACTACCTCGCCATCGTGACGCTCGGCTTCGGCGAGATCTTCCGCATCGCGGTCATGAACACCGACGGCACCTCCGGCCCCGACATCACCAACGGCTCCAACGGCATCTCGTCGATCCCGAACCTCAACATCCTCGGATTCGACTTCGGCGCCGCGCACTCGATCGCCGGCTTCACCATCGGACGCTTCGCCAACTACTTCTTCCTGATGCTGCTGATCATGGCGGTCGTCGTCCTCGTCTTCCGACGCAGCGGCGACTCCCGCATCGGCCGCGCCTGGGTCGCCATCCGCGAGGACGAGACCGCCGCACTCGCCATGGGCATCAACGGCTTCCGCGTCAAGCTCATCGCCTTCGCCCTCGGCGCCGGCCTCGCCGGCCTCGCCGGCACCGTGCAGGCCCACGTCACCTACACCGTGACCCCCGAGCAGTACCTCTTCGCCGGCCCCATCCCGCCCAACTCCGCCTTCCTGCTCGCCGCCGTCGTCCTCGGCGGCATGGGCACCATGAGCGGCCCCCTGGTCGGCGCGTCCCTCCTCTTCCTCATCCCGAACAAGCTCCAGTTCATGGGCGAGTACCAGCTCTTCGCCTTCGGCGTCGCACTGATCCTCCTCATGCGCTTCCGCCCGGAGGGCATCATCGCCAACCGGCGCAACCAGCTGGAGTTCCACGAGAAGGACGAGACGCCCGCCACGCTCGCCAAGGCAGGTGCCTGAACCATGACGACCACCACGAAGACCGCCGGCGCCACCACCGCGCCCACCGGCGAGACCGTCCTCGACGCACGCGGGGTCACCATGCGCTTCGGCGGCCTCACCGCCGTCCGCGACGTGAACCTCACCGTCAACAGCGGCGAGATCGTCGGCCTCATCGGCCCCAACGGCGCCGGCAAGACCACCTTCTTCAACTGCCTCACCGGCCTCTACGTCCCCACCGAGGGCGAAGTCCGGTACAAGGGCACGGTCCTGCCGCCCACGTCCTACAAGGTCACCGACGCCGGCATCGCCCGCACCTTCCAGAACATCCGTCTCTTCCACAACATGACGGTCCTGGAAAACGTCCTCGTCGGACGCCACACCCGCATGAAGCAGGGCCTCTGGTCCGCGCTGCTCCGCCTCCCCGCCTTCAAGAAGGCCGAGGCGGAGGCCTCCAAGCGGGCCATGGAGCTCCTGGAGTTCATCGGCCTCCAGGACAAGGCCCAGCACCTCGCCAAGAACCTCCCGTACGGAGAGCAGCGCAAGCTGGAGATCGCCCGCGCCCTCGCGAGCGACCCCGGCCTGATCCTGCTCGACGAGCCCACCGCCGGCATGAACCCGCAGGAGACGCGGGCCGCCGAGGAACTCATCTTCGCCATCCGGGACATGGGCATCGCCGTCCTCGTCATCGAGCACGACATGCGGTTCATCTTCAACCTCTGCGACCGCGTCGCCGTACTCGTCCAGGGCCAGAAGCTCATCGAGGGCGACAGCCAGACCGTCCAGAGCGACGAGCGGGTCATCGCCGCGTACCTGGGCGAGCCGGTCGAGGCGGCCCCGGCCGCGGCTGCGGCTCCGGCTCCGGCTCCGGCTCCGGCTCCGGCCGAGGATGAGGCCAAGGACGCGGCCACGGAGGAGACCCCGGAAGCCTCGGAGACCCCCGAGACCGAAGAGGCCGACGAGGCCCCGGACGCCGCCGAGGACGAGGCACCGGCCGACGAGGCCCCGGACTCCGAGGACGAGACCCCGGAGCCCGCCCCCGCCTCGGAGGACACCCCGCACGACCCTGCTTCGGGCAAGGAGAACGACGCATGACCGCAATGCTCGAAGTCGAGGACCTGCGCGTCGCCTACGGAAAGATCGAGGCCGTCAAGGGCATCTCCTTCTCCGTCGACGCCGGTGAGGTCGTCACCCTCATCGGCACCAACGGCGCCGGAAAGACCACCACCCTGCGGACCCTCTCCGGGCTCCTCAAGCCGGTCGGCGGCCAGATCAAGTTCGAGGGCAAGTCCCTCCGCAAGATCCCCGCACACAAGATCGTCTCCCTCGGCCTCGCCCACTCCCCCGAGGGCCGGCACATCTTCCCCCGGATGACCATCGAGGAGAACCTCCTCCTCGGCGCCTTCCTCCGCAAGGACACCGCCGGCATCGCCAAGGACGTCCAGCGCGCCTACGACCTCTTCCCCATCCTGGGCGAACGTCGCAAGCAGGCCGCCGGCACCCTCTCCGGCGGCGAGCAGCAGATGCTCGCCATGGGCCGCGCCCTGATGTCCCAGCCCAAGCTGCTCATGCTCGACGAGCCCTCCATGGGCCTCTCGCCGATCATGATGCAGAAGATCATGGCGACCATCGCCGAGCTGAAGGCCCAGGGCACCACCATCCTGCTCGTCGAGCAGAACGCCCAGGCCGCGCTCGCCCTGGCGGACCACGGTCACGTCATGGAGATCGGCAAGGTCGTCCTGTCCGGCACCGGGCAGAACCTGCTCCACGACGAGTCCGTCCGCAAGGCGTACCTCGGCGAGGACTGACCCCCACCCAGGACAGAAGGCCCGCCCCACAGTGACGTGGGGCGGGCCTTCTTCTGTACGCGTACGGTTGGGCTACTGGCCCTTGGCCGCCTTCTTCTCCTCGGCGTCCTCGATGACCGCCTCGGCGACCTGCTGCATCGACATGCGGCGGTCCATCGACGTCTTCTGGATCCAGCGGAACGCGGCCGGCTCCGTAAGGCCGTACTGCGTCTGCAGGATCGACTTGGCCCGGTCCACCAGCTTCCGGGTCTCAAGCCGGAGGGAGAGGTCCGCGACCTCCTTCTCCAGGGCACGCAGCTCGGCGAAACGGGACACCGCCATCTCGATGGCCGGCACCACGTCGCTCTTGCTGAACGGCTTCACCAGGTACGCCATGGCACCGGCGTCCCTGGCCCGCTCGACGAGCTCGCGCTGCGAGAAGGCGGTGAGCATGAGGACCGGGGCGATGGACTCGCCGGCGATCTTCTCGGCCGCCGAGATGCCGTCGAGGACGGGCATCTTCACGTCGAGGATGACGAGGTCGGGCCGGTGCTCACGGGCGAGCTCGACGGCCGTGGCACCGTCACCGGCCTCGCCGACGACCGTGTAGCCCTCTTCCTCCAGCATCTCTTTGAGGTCGAGGCGGATGAGGGCCTCGTCCTCGGCGATGACGACACGGGTCGTCAGCGGCGGGACGTGCGGCGCCTCGGCGTCGTCGGCGGGCTGGGGCGACTCGGGGGCGGTCACGGGGGCTCCTCGTTGCGGGGCAGGTAGTGCTACATGAGCCTACCTAGGTCCTGTATGTTTGAGGCACAGCAGGTTGCCCTCAGCCTTCGTTTCGAAGGAGCCCCGGTAGCCCAGCGGAAGAGGCAGTGGTCTCAAACACCATACAGCGTGGGTTCGAATCCCACCCGGGGCACTTTACCTTCGATTCCAAGGCATCGCGCACGGTTGGCGATCTTCACTCGTCACAGTGAACACCTCTTCGATTCCAGGCGGGCGAGTCGCCGACAGGTCAAGCTGCCGACATGGAGCAGCACAACCCTTCGATTCGCGAAGAAGCGCTCGCACTCCTCCGTCGAGGCCTGAGCAATAGGACAGTTGCCGAGCAACTCAACGTGCCGCGCGGCACGGTCGGTTGGTGGCTTTCGGAAGACCGGCGGAGACGCGGTGTCCGCTATGAGCACCCGACGGACTGCCCCCGGTGCACAGAGCGGGCATTCGACAGGCCGGCCTACGCCTATCTCCTTGGGCTATATCTCGGTGACGGCCACATCATCTCCAAACCGAGACAGCACCACCTGTCGATCTTCTGCACCGCCTCATGGCCAGAGCTGATCGACACCGCCGAGGAAGCCATGCGCCGCGTCATGCCGATGCCTAGCGTGCGACGGCGGTTCAGGCAGGGATGCGCGGAGGTGAAGTCCTTCACCAAGCACTGGACGTGCATGTTCCCTCAGCACGGGCCCGGGAAGAAGCACGAACGCAAGATCGCCCTTGAGCCCTGGCAGCAGGACATCGTCAACGCACACCCTTGGGAGTTCGTTCGCGGGTTGATCCACTCGGACGGCTGTCGGACCATGAACTGGACCACTCGCGTCGTGAACGGGCAGCGCAAGCGCTACGAGTACCCCCGGTACTGGTTCACCAACGTCTCGGACGACATCCGACAGCTCTACACCGACACACTCGACAAGTTGGGCATCGAGTGGACCCACTGCACCCGCAACGGAAAGCCGTACAACATCTCCGTCGCCCGCAAGGCGTCCGTCGCGCTCATGGATCTGCACGTGGGTCCCAAGCGCTGATCACCTACACCGATACGTCAGTCGGCCGTGGAGCTATTCGTCTGACACGGTGGCGCCGACAGTGGCGTACGCGCGGTGAGGCTGGAGCCCTGTCCAAGAGATCGCCGAGACTCAGCGAGACGCAGATCGCTCGGTTGGAGCGGGAGTTGGAGCGTGGGCCGCTGGTCCATGGCTTGGCGGACCAACGGTGGACACTGGCGAGGGTGAAGACACTGATCGGCCGGCTCTTCCACGTGTCGCACACGGTCGAGGGCACGTGGCGGCTGCTGAAGCGGCACGGCTGGTCGTGGCAGCAGTTGGCGGCCCGCCGCGCCATCGAGTGAGGTTCCCCCGAGATGCAGGGATGGGTGACAGGGAGTCAGATGGGTCTCATGAGAGGAGCCCAGAGGATGCCTGCCCCGAGGAAGTACCCGCTGGAGTTGCGTGAGCGTGCGGTGCGGATGTACCGGACTGCCGAGCCGAAGCCGGTGATCCGCCGTATGGCTGAGGATCTCGGTGTGCACCACGAGGCCCTGCGGAACTGGATCCGGCAGGCCGAGGCCGGCGCCGGCGAGCGTGGTGATGTGCTCACCACCGCCGAGCGCGAGGAACTGGCGGCCCTGCGCAAGGAGAACGTGCAGCTCAAGCGGGCGAACGAAGTTCTGCGGACGGCCTCGGCTTGTTTCGCGGCACAGCTCGACCCGACCCGGCCCAGGTGACAGGACTGCTCGACGAGCATCCGCATCTGGGGGTCGAGCCCGTCCTTCGGGAACTGTCCATCGCCTCCTCCACCTACTACCGCTGGCGCCTGGCCGAGCGGGAGCCGTGCGAACGGCGCCGCCGCGATGCCGGGCTGACCGGGCGGATCAGGGAGATCCACACGGAGTCCGGCGGGGTCTACGGATCCCCGCGGGTGCACGCCGTCCTGAAGCGCGAGGGCGAGGTGGTCGGCCGCAAGCGGGTCGAGCGGCTGATGCACGAGGCCGGCCTGCACGGCATCAGCCCCCGCCCCCACGGCAAGGGCTTCACCCGCCGCGACCCCGCGGCCACTCTCGCCCCAGATCTCGTCAACAGCGACTTCACCGCCGAGGGCCCGAACCGGCTGTGGGTCACCGACCTGACGATGATCGCAACGGACGAGGGGCCGTTGTGGCTGTCGGCGATCCGGGACGCATTCTCGCGCAGGGTGGTGGCCTGGGAGACCTCCGCCCGCGCGGACGCCGACCTGGTCCTGTCCTCGCTGGAGTACGCGCTGGCCAGCCGGGAAGTCGAGCCCGGCAATCTCATCCATCATGCCGATCAAGGCTGTCAATACACGGCCATCAAGCTCACACCACGCCTGGTCAGAGCGGGAATCCAAGCGTCCATGGGCTCGGTCGGGGACTCGTATGAAAACGCCCTCGCCGAGAACCTGTGGATGCTGATCAAAACCGAGTGCGTCCGCGGCCGCGTCTTCGCCACACGTGCCGAGGCGAACCTCGCCCTCTTCGAGTACATCGACGGCTTCTACAACCCCCGCCGAATCCAGAAACGCCTCGGCTACCTCAGCCCTATCGAATTCGAGGAGAAGCACTACACCGAACAAGCAACGGCCGAACAAGCGAACCTGAAACCTCGTCGACCCGCTCTGACCAGCTAGTCAACCGCTCCCGCATCTCGGGGGAACCTCAGAGCGTGACGACGATGCGGTGAAGCTATCGAGCACACGCCCGTCGTCCGTGTGCGCGGCCGGGGATCCGGCCGGGTTTCGATGGCAGGCATGGCCTGTTATAAGGCGGGCGAGCGATCCCGGCTGATCTACGCGATCCGCGAGTACCGGAGCCGCAAGGGCGAGCCGAAGGGCTTCGCCTGGCGCGACTTCTGCGATCTGATCGTCCGCGCCCGTATCCAGCTCGCCGGACCGAACGTGCTCGTCTGGGACAACGCCCGCATCCACCTCGTACCCCCGCTGAAGGAGTTCTTCGAGGCCAACGTCCACTGGCTGACTGTCTTCCAGCTGCTGGCCTACACACCGGACCTCAGCCCCCAAGAAGGCGTCTGGTCGCTGGTCAAGCGCGACATCGGCAACCTCGCTGCCGCTGACCTCGGCCAGCTGACCCGGGCCGTCAAGCGCAAGCTCAAGCAGATTCAGTACCGCCCGCACCTGATCGACGGCTACCTCACCGGCACCGGCTTGAGAACGGACAGCTGACCGACATCACGAATTTCAGTTCAGAAGTGTCGCAACGGAAAGCACTTGCACGAAGGAGCGAGCGCTGACGTCAACAAGCACGGACATCTTTTTCACTCAACACGCATTCCGCATTTTTGATTCGCGCCTCGAAGATCATCCATATCGCATTAAGGCGCTGTCGGTATTTTGCAGTCAATTTACTCTCAATATCCTCCCTCACCTTACTGGACTCTCTCAGGTAATTCACCTCCATCTGACATTCTCGACTCATAAAAGCAACTTCCCTTTCGCGGCTCGTAGGACTACCCGTTTCGAGCCATTTCGGGTCGCGAGCGAGTTCCTTTGGACTCCCGTAAGAGAGTCTAGACTTAGACTCCAGACACTTGGCCCACTTATTGTCAATCTCATTCCCGCGAACATCCGCGTCATACCCCCTCTCCGCCTCCAAGCGAATCTCCAGAAGCATGTTTATGGCATCCATTTCCCCGCCTGGCCAGCTTGGCGTGAAATTGAATTTCACCCCTCTAGAGAGGGAATCATCCGCCTCGCCTACACACCCAAACCTAGTAACCCAATTCCCCTTATAGGAGAAAGCCCGGCCATCCCGGGTGCCATTCAAAACCACGTCAAGTGCTTCAATGTCTGCGATATCGTCAAAATTGCGAGACCCTTCAATGACCGCATTCCTGGGATGAAACCCCAGCTTTTCGGTGTCACTCAACGAACGGAAAGCTACCTCCTCCTGAGAACGGAGCAAAACATTCGCCTCACCAGTATCGATCAGAATTACCGGTCCACCACTTCCGACCTTAAATCCGAACCTCTGAAGGCAGGCACGAGTAAGCTTCTCCTTCGCTCGTGATACCATTTCCCCTTCGATCAGACTAGGGGCGTACTTGAGGAAATTGCCCCCCGGGCGGCCGTACGCGGCGTCCTCAATCAGCACACCCGGACGATGACCTGAGCATGCCGTAGTAAGGAAGCAAGCGACTACGGCTGCTACAGATAGGGACAGTACAGACTTCGCCATATTTGAATAGACTTTCAAATGTTTGATTGAAGTTATAATTCACAATCCACGCCGCCGGGGGAGCTTTCTGAAAGCTCCCCCGGCGAGGCTAGAATTCGCTCGAAAGAAACACTAGCCGGTCGATCTCACTACGAGATCAGGCAACGCCGTACGAGGGCGCACCACATCCGTACTCGACGGAATCTTTGGAGAACCTGCAGGCCACCACCTTAACCTGCTCCCCCTCGGGAAAGTCCGGATAGAACGTGTTCGTCCACCCCTTTCCATTATAGTTCGTGAAGGAATAGCTCTTAGACGGGCTCGTGAACTTTCCGCGTGCATACGTTCCGTCATCCGCCCCGTCGTACACATCAGCAAGGTCGTAACCGTGGCGAAAATGGGCCCAGTTATCGCTATACGTGTCCCACGCATAGCCGGAATCGCGACTCGCGGCTTGCGAAGCGGTCGCATTTCCTGCCATAAATGCAACGGAAATAACGGCCACGAGGAACGTCTTATACACGGAATTGCGCAATGAATGCATGACTCAAACCTCTTCCCATTCGAAGATCGGGCTGGACAGGTAGGAAATATAGATCAGAATCAGTGTCATTTACATGTCAAAATCTGCCAATCGATGGCGCATTTTTTACCTCCCGAGGAGTTGCTGAACTTGTATCCTTGTGGGAAATACCCAGGCCGGAGCGTCTGTCGAGCGCGGCATGGCGCGGCTGAAGTCCTGGCGGATCTTCCGCAGATCCCGTATCAGCCCCAACCGCATGACGGTCATCGCCAAGGCTGCCCTCACCCTGAAAAGACAGACGGATGAAGCCCCTGGGTTTTCAACCGAGAACCGTGACCACCAAGGGCTTCGCATGCTTGCCTACCCGTCCGTCGTCGACGTGTCCAGCCCTGCCTCCGCTTCCTCGCCGTCCACCTCTGGCGTGCCCTATGCCCAGCTGCGGCCGGTTTCGGGATCGACACCATGACCGTCTACCGGTACGTCGACGTCAAGCTCCTGGCCGCTCTCGCGCCCACGCTCGCCAAGGCAGTGCAGTACGGGCCGCACCCATGAAGGCACATCTGATTCTGGACGGGACGCTTCTGCCGATCGACCGGATTCCCGCCTACCGTCCCTTCTATTCGGGCAAACACAAGAAACACGGCATGAATGTGCAGGTCATAGCCGACCCGACGGGTCGCCTCCCGTGGGCTTCACCGGCGCTGGCCAGCGCTATCCAGGACGTCCGGGCCGTCCGCGAACACGGCATCATCGACGATCTCGCCGAGGCTGGCATCAACTGCTGGGCGGACAAGAGCTACCAGGCCGCAGGCGGCGCCGTCTCTCTTACCGAGGCCGATGGGAGGCCCCTTCCACCGGCCAGCAGGCCGTCAACCGGTTTCAGGCGAAAATCCAGGCCCTGGCCGAACCGGCTATCGCCACCTGAAGTCCTGGCGACTTCTACGTAAGGTCCGTTGCTCGACGACCCGCATCGCGAGCCTGGTCCAAGCCGTCCTCACCATCCATCTGGCCAGCTCAGACTGAAGTTGGAAAAGGCTTACTGCTTGAGGCTGTCGTCCTCGCCGATGTGGTGGACCCTGACCAGGTTCGTCGAGCCCGCCACGCCCGGCGGGGAGCCCGCCGTGATGACCACGACGTCGCCCGGCCGGCAGCGGCCGATGCGCAACAGTTCCTCGTCCACCTGCGCCACCATCGCGTCCGTCGAGTCCACGTGCGGGCCCAGGAACGTCTCGACGCCCCACGTCAGGTTGAGCTGGGAGCGGGTGGCCGGGTCCGGGGTGAAGGCGAGGAGGGGGATCGGGGAGCGGTAGCGGGAGAGGCGCTTGACCGTGTCGCCGGACTGGGTGAAGGCGACGAGGAACTTGGCGCCGAGGAAGTCGCCCATTTCGGCGGCGGCGCGGGCGACGGCTCCGCCCTGGGTGCGGGGCTTGTTGCGGTCGGTGAGGGGCGGGAGGCCCTTGGCGAGGACGTCTTCCTCCGCCGCTTCCACGATGCGGCTCATCGTGCGGACCGTCTCGATGGGGTAGCGGCCGACGCTGGTCTCGCCGGAGAGCATCACGGCGTCGGTGCCGTCGATGACCGCGTTGGCGACGTCGCTGGCTTCGGCGCGGGTGGGGCGGGAGTTGTCGATCATCGAGTCGAGCATCTGGGTGGCGACGATGACCGGCTTGGCGTTGCGCTTGGCGAGTTTGACGGCGCGCTTCTGGACGATCGGGACCTGTTCGAGGGGCATTTCGACGCCGAGGTCGCCGCGGGCGACCATGATGCCGTCGAAGGCGGCGACGATCTCGTCGATGTTGTCGACGGCCTGGGGCTTCTCGATCTTGGCGATGACGGGGAGCCGGCGGCCTTCCTCGTCCATGATCCGGTGGACGTCGACGATGTCGCGGGCGCTGCGGACGAAGGAGAGGGCGATGACGTCGGCGCCGATGCGCAGGGCCCAGCGGAGGTCTTCGATGTCCTTCTCGGAGAGGGCGGGGACGGAGACGGCGACGCCGGGGAGGTTGAGGCCCTTGTTGTCGGAGACCATGCCGCCCTCGATGACGAGGGTGTTGACGCGGGGGCCGTCGACGGAGATGACTTCGAGGGTGACGCGGCCGTCGTCGACGAGGATGCGTTCGCCTGCGGTGACGTCTCCTGCGAGGCCGGAGTAGGTCGTTCCGCAGCAGGTGCGGTCGCCTTCCATGGGTTCGACGGTGATGGCGAACTCGTCGCCGCGTTCAAGGAGTACGGGTCCTTCGCGGAAGCGGCCGAGGCGGATCTTCGGGCCTTGAAGGTCGGCGAGGACGCCGACGCTGCGGCCGGTCTCGTCGGAGGCTTTGCGTACGCGCTGGTAGCGCTCCTCGTGTTCGGCGTAGCCGCCGTGGCTGAGGTTGAGGCGGGCCACGTCCATTCCGGCCTCGATCAGTGCCTTGATCTGGTCGTATGTTTCGGTGGCGGGCCCAAGGGTGCAGACGATTTTCGCTCGGCGCATGGGTCGAGCCTAGGGCTTACCCATGGGTAGCGAGTTGGCGCGACATGACTACTCAACAACCTTTCCGTGAAAGGCTGTTGACAAGTCTTGAATCTGTGCGGAGGGGCGCTCCGATGAGCGTTTTCGGTGCCTCCGTGGCCCCTGTCTCAGAGTGCGGGCGGTGCCATCGTGAAGCGTGCGACGACCTCCGCCGTGACCGTCTGGCGCTGGGGTTCGAGGTCGAGCGGGGGCGCCTCTCCGACTCCTTCGGCGGCGAAGGCCATGGGTGCTCCGGCGAAGGCCGGGTGCATCGGCGCCCCGGGTGCGGCGAGGCCCGCGTCCGAGAGTTCGAGGAGTGAGGCGAGGGAGGTGCCGAGTGCCTCCGCGTAGGTGCGGGCGCGTCGTACGGCCTCGGTGACCGCGAGTCGTCGGGCCTCTGCGTACGCCGGGGAGTCGGGGCGCAGTTCCCACCAGGGTCCGTCGACGCTCGTCATGTCGAGGTCGGCGAGCCGGGTGACGAGTTCGCCGAGTGCGGTGAAGTCGGTGAGTTCGGCGGTGACGCGGACCCGGCCGACGTAGGTGTGGACGCGTTCCCCGCGGCCACGCTTGCCGAGTTCGGGGGAGATGGAGAGTCTGCCGGTCTCGAGGCGTTGGACCGTGTCCCCGTGCGCCTTGACGAGGTCGAGTACGCGCGCGTTGCGTCGGGTGAGGTCGGCGAGGGTGGCGGTGCGGTCCGTGCCGCGTGCGGAGACGGTCAGCCAGATGCGGGCGAACTCGGGGTCGACCTCCAGGCGTCCTTCGCCGCGGACGGTCACCTGGGGCGCGTCGGGGGTCGCGTGTTCCTGTGTCACGTCGTGGCTCCTCGGTGTTCGGTATCGATCGTCCACCGAACACTTTCCCACTCCGTAACCCGGTAGGGCTGTTGCCGACGTGCCGCTCCGGGTCAGAATCTACGCGCGTTGTGCGCCACGGTCGGCGCGGGCGTCACAGAACCAAAGGGGAGAAACACATGCCGCTGAACCGCAGGACGTTCCTGGAGCGCTCGGCCGCCGCCGGGGCCGGAGTGGCCGTCGCCGGAGCCGTCGCCGTTCCCGCCGAGGCCCACGGGTCCGGCCGCCCGCGTCCGCAGAAGCGGTACTCCTTCACCGTGATGGGCACCACCGACCTGCACGGGAACGTCTTCAACTGGGACTACTTCACGGACCGGGAGTTCGACGACAAGGCGCACAACGACATCGGTCTCGCCAAGATCTCCACGCTTGTCGACCAGGTCCGCGCGGCGAAGGGCCGTCGCAACACGCTCCTCATCGACGCCGGCGACACCATCCAGGGCACGCAGCTGTCGTACTACTACGCCAAGGTCGATCCGATCACGAAGGCCGGCGGCCCGGTCCACCCGATGGCCCAGGCCATGAACGCCATCGGGTACGACGCCGCCGCGCTCGGCAACCACGAGTTCAACTACGGCATCCCGGTGCTGCGGAAGTTCGAGGAGCAGTGCGACTTCCCGCTGCTCGGCGCGAACGCGCTCGACGCCAAGACTCTCCGGCCCGCCTTTCCCCCGTACAGCATGCACTGCCTGCGTACCCCGCACGGCAAGGACGTGCGGGTGGCGGTACTGGGTCTGACGAACCCGGGCATCGCCATCTGGGACAAGGCGAACGTCAGCGGCAGGATGGTCTTCCCGGGGCTTGAGGAGCAGGCCGCGAAGTGGGTGCCGAAGCTGCGCTCGATGGGTGCGGACGTGGTCGTAGTCTCGGCGCACTCCGGCTCCAGCGGCACGTCCTCGTACGGTGACCAGCTCCCCCACATCGAGAACGCGGCGGGGCTCGTGGCCGAGCAGGTGCCGGGGATCGACGCGATACTCGTCGGTCACGCGCACACCGAGATCCCGGAGTACCGGGTGAAGAACAAGGAGACCGGGAAGGACGTCGTCCTGTCGGAGCCGCTGAAGTGGGGTCAGCGGCTCACCCTGTTCGACTTCGACCTGGTGTGGGAGAAGGGCCGCTGGGTGGTCGAGAAGGTCGCCGCGCAGGTCCTGAACTCGAACACGGTGGCGGAGGACCCGGAGATCACGGGGCTGCTCGCGGACGAGCACGAGAAGGTCGTCGCGTACGTGAACCAGGTGATCGGTACGTCGACGGTGGGAATGACCACGGCGGACGCGCCGTGGAAGGACGAGCCGATCATCGATCTGATCAACGTCGTGCAGGCGGAGACGGTGAAGGCGGCGCTCGCGGGTGGCGCGTACGCGGCCCTGCCGGTGCTGTCGCAGGCCTCGTGCTTCTCGCGTACGGCGCGGATCCCGGCCGGTCAGGTCACCATCAAGGACGCGGCCGGTCTGTACCCGTTCGAGAACACGCTCGAGGCGCGTCTGATGACGGGGGCCCAGCTGAAGGAGTACCTGGAGTACTCGGCGAGGTACTACGTCCAGACCGCGGCGGGGGCGCCGGTCGACACGGCGAAGCTGACCAACGCGGGCGGGACGCCGGACTACAACTACGACGCCGTGTCGGGTCTGACGTACGAGATCGACATCGCGAAGGCGGCCGGGTCGCGGATCGTGAACCTGTCCTTCGAGGGGAAGCCGCTGGACCCGGCGGCGAAGTTCGTCCTCGCGGTGAACAACTACCGGGCGAGCGGTGGCGGGGCGTTCCCGCACATCGCGAACGCCCCGCAGCTGTGGGCGAACTCGGACGAGATCCGTAACACGATCATCCAGTGGGTGACGGCGAAGGGGACGGTGGACCCGGGGCAGTTCGCGTCGGTGGACTGGAAGCTGACCCGGGACGGTGTGCCGGTGTTCTAGCTTCTACTGCTGCACGAGGGGCGTCAGCTTCCGGTCCTGGGCCGGGACGCTCGGCGCCTGTCGTGTTTCCAGGCCGAAGGTGGTGAAGGCGGTGCGGCGGGGCAGCGGGTAGGGCTCCTTGCCGGTGACGGAGTTGAGGATGGTCGCGCTGCGCCAGGCGGCGAGGCCGAGGTCGGGGGCGCCGACGCCGTGGGTGTGCTTCTCGGCGTTCTGGACGTGGACGGCGCCGGTGACGGACGGGTCGAGGACGAGCCGGTAGTGCTGGTCGACGCGGGCGCGGCCTGCGGAGTCGTGGCGGAGGTAGGGGTCGAGGCCGGCGAGCATGCGGTCGACGGGGCGTTCGCGGTAGCCGGTGGCGAGGACGACGGCGTCGGTGGTGAGGCGGGAGCGGGTGCCCTGCTGGAGGTGTTCGAGGTGCAGTTCGACCTGGGTGGTGGCGACGCGTCCTGCGGTGCGGACGCGGACGCCGGGGGTGAGGACGGCGTCGGGCCAGCCGCCGTGCAGGGTGCGGCGGTAGAGCTCGTCGTGGATGGCGGCGATGGTGTCGGTGTCGATGCCTTTGTGGAGTTGCCACTGGCGGGGTACGAGTTCGGCGCGTACCGGTTCGGGCAGGGCGTGGAAGTAGCGGGTGTAGTCGGGGGTGAAGTGTTCGAGGCCGAGCTTGGAGTACTCCATGGGGGCGAAGGCCTCGGTGCGGGCGAGCCAGTGGATCTTCTCGGCTCCGGCGGGGCGGGCTCTGAGCAGGTCGAGGAAGATCTCGGCGCCTGACTGGCCCGAGCCGATGACGGTGACGTGTCCGGCGGCGAGGAGGGTGTCGCGGTGGGCGAGGTAGTCGGCGGAGTGGAAGACGGGGACGCCGGGGGCGTCGGCGAGCGGTTTGAGGGGCTCGGGGACGTAGGGCTCGGTGCCGACGCCGAGGACGACGTTGCGGGTGTAGGCGCGGCCCAGGGCCTCGGCTTCGCCGTCGGTGTCGAGTTGGGTGAAGTCGACTTCGAAGAGGCGCCGTTCGGGGTTCCAGCGGACGGAGTCGACCTGGTGGCCGAAGTTGAGTCCGGGGAGTCGTTCGCTGACCCAGCGGCAGTAGGCGTCGTATTCGGCGCGGTGGATGTGGAACTTCTCGGCGAAGTAGAAGGGGAAGAGCCGTTCGCGGCTCTTGAGGTAGCTGAGGAAGCTCCAGGGGCTGGCGGGGTCGGCGAGGGTGACCAGGTCGGCGAGGAAGGGGACCTGGAGGGTGGCGCCCTCGATGAGGAGGCCGGGGTGCCACTGGAAGCTGGGTTTCTGCTCGTAGAAGGTGGCGGCGATGCCGCCGGGGATGCCGTGGGCGAGGGCGGCGAGGGAGAGGTTGAAGGGGCCGATGCCGATGCCCACCAGGTCGTGGGGCTGGTCGAGGTCCTGCTGGGGAGTGGTGCCGGTCATCGGTGCGTGCTGCCTTCCACGAGGGTGATGAGCTGTGCCAGGTCGCCGGGGGTGGCGTGGGGGTTGAGCAGGGTGGTCTTGAGCCAGAGGCGGCCGTCGGCGTGGGCGCGGCCGAGGACGGCGCGGCCTTCGGTGAGGAGGGTGCGGCGGATCGCGGCGACGGTGGCGTCGGTGGCGTCGGTGGGGCGGAAGAGGACGGTGGTGAGGGTGGGCCGGGCCCTCAGGTCGAGTCCCGGTCGCTTCTCCACGAGGTCGGCGAGGTCCTGGGCGCGGTCCATGCAGGCGTCGACGAGTGCGCCGAGGCCGGTGCGGCCGAGGGCGCGGAGGGTGACGGCCGTCTTGAGGACGTCGGGGCGGCGGGTGGTGCGCAGGGAGCGGCCGAGGAGGTCGGGGAGTCCGGCGTCGGTGTCGTCGTCGGCGTTGAGGTAGTCGGCGGTGTGGCCGAGGACGGTGAGGTCGGCGGTGTCGCGTACGGCGAGGAGTCCTGCGGCGGCCGGCTGCCAGCCGAGTTTGTGCAGGTCGACGGTGACGGTTCGGGCGCGGTCGAGGCCGTCGAGGAGGTGGCGGTGGGTGCGGCTGAAGAGGAGGGGGCCTCCGTAGGCGGCGTCGACGTGCAGGTCGGCGTGGTGGGCGTCGCAGGTGTCGGCGAGTGCCGGGAGGGGGTCGATGAGGCCTTCGTCGGTGGTGCCTGCGGTGGCGGCTACGACGACGGGGCAGGGGCCGGTGAGCGTGGTCAGGGCCTCGTGGAGGGCGGCGGGGTCGATGGTGCCGTTCGGGGTGGGGACGGTCACCGGTTCGGGGAGGCCGAGGAGCCAGGCGGCGCGGTGGAAGGAGTGGTGGGCGTTGGCGCCGACGACGGTACGGAGGGCCGGGCCGTGGCGTTCCCTCGCGAGGAGCAGGGCGAGCTGGTTGGACTCGGTGCCGCCGGTGGTGACGAGTGCGTCGGGGCGGTCGGCCTGCGGGTGGATCTCGGCGGCGAGGGCTGCCGTGACCTGTGCTTCGAGTGCGGAGGCGGCCGGTGCCTGGTCCCAGGAGTCCATGGACGGGTTGAGCGCGGAGGCGGCCAGGTCGGCGGCGGCGGCGAGGGCGAGGGGCGGGGTGTGGAGGTGGGCGGCGCAGAGGGGGTGGGCGG